>JAABSH010000009.1 GCA_011390465.1 Desulfobacteraceae bacterium | reverse complement strand
AAGCTGAAAGGGGAAAGCCAAAAGCTCAAAGGGGAAAGCTGAAAGGGGAAAGCTCAAAGGTGAAAGGGAAAAGCTCAAAGGTGAAAGGGAAAAGCTCAAAGCGGAAAGTACGAAGGTGAAAGATACGCGTTTTGGGGATGCCGCAAAGCTGACCTGCAACCTTCAACCCAATGCCGTTAACTTAAGAGATTTCAATGTAGGGGAGGGGTTTACCCCCTCCCGCGAAAATGGCGGCCCATGCCGGGAGGGGATAAACCCCTCCCCTACGCATATGGCCTAAGTTAATGACGCATTGACCTGCAACCTGAAACCTGACACCTTCAGTCTAATCTCTTCAACCTTCAACCTTCAACCTTATACCTTACACCTAACCCCATGACCCGAACCAACACCTATCTCCCCATCGTCTTCGCCCTGGTGGTGGCCATTTTTCCGCACATCACCCGGCTGCCGCTGTGGATCACCCTGTGGTGCGCCGGGATGTGGGGATATCTGCTGCTTGCGGTCAGGTACCGCTGGCCATTGCCCGGAAAAAATCCCCGGCGGGTGCTGACGGTTCTTGGATTTGCGGGGCTTATGCTCACTTATCAGCAGTATCTGGGCCAGAATGCTTTTCTTGGCCTGCTGGCGGTGATGGCGGCCCTCAAGCCCTTTGAAATGGAATCTCACCGGGACCGGATGATTACAGTGTTTCTGGCATATTTTATCGTGATTACCAGTCTGTTTTTATCTGAAACCCTGGCCATCACCCTGTATATGTTTTTCTCTGTCACCATCACCACGGCGGTGCTGATACGGATCAACGATCCTTCGGGAAGATTTAACCAGCACTTGAAATTATCCGCCCTGATGATGGTTCAGGCCATCCCCCTCATGGTGGCCCTGTTTTTTCTGTTTCCCCGAATTCAGGGCAGCCTGTTCGGATTTTCCATGACCGATTCCGCCAGAAGCGGGTTTTCAGACAGCATGGCCCCGGGCAGTGTGGCCAGTCTTGTGGAAAATAACGAAGTGGCGTTTCGCGCGGAATTTGAAGGAGCCATCCCGCCGGCATCGCGTCTTTACTGGCGGGGAATTGTGTTCTCAGAATTTGACGGCCGCCGGTGGCGCGCGGAAAAATATTTGCAGCCCCTTGATGCGCCGGTACAAGGCGATGATCCTGCGGTTTACACGGTGGCCCTGGAGCCCCATGACCAGCGGTGGCTGTTTGCGCTTGAAATGCCGGGGGTCATTCCCCCCCAGGCCCGGCTGCTCGAAGACTATACCCTGCGGTCCCGCCGGTCTGTAAAACGCCAGGTCCGCTATGACATGACATCCGTTTTTGCCTATCAGACCCCTGGCACAAAAATCCTTGAATATGAGCAGCTGACCCGGCTGCCCCAGGGATACAATCCCAGAACCCGGGATTTGGTGGCAGCCTTGATCAAAACCGCGGAGACTTCAGAAGAAAAAGTCCGGCAGGTGCTGGATTTTTTCGCGTCCGGCAAATTTTTTTATACCCTTGAGCCGCCCCGGTTGGGCAGAAATTCCGTGGATGATTTTTTATTCGACAGCAAACGCGGGTATTGCGAGCATTTTGCCTCCGCGTTTGCTTTTATGATGCGGGCTGCGGATATCCCGGCCCGGATTGTGGGCGGTTATCTGGGCGGCGAGCGCAATCCTTTTGCCAATTACCTGATTGTCCGCCAGTCCGACGCCCACGTATGGGTGGAAGTCTGGCATCCTGAAAAAGGCTGGGTCCGGGTGGATCCCACGGCCGTGGTGGTGCCGGAGCGCGTCACCCGGGGCCTGTCCGGTGCGCTTTCCGCGGGCGAACTTCCGGATTTTTTGTCCCGCCGGTATTTTGGGTTTTTAAAACAGATTCAGTTCGGCTGGGACATGATCAGCACCCAATGGAGCGCCTGGTTTGAAGGATATTCCTATTATGAGCAAAAAGCCTTGCTGGAGAAACTGGGACTGTCATCGGACGCGGTGCGGGCCGCGCTTCAGGCCATGATCCTGATTCTGGTGGTGGTTGCCGGGGCAGTGGCATTTTATTTCTGGTTTGCCATGCGGTCCCCCCGGCGCCGGCCGGATCCGGTCCGTAAATATTATGAAAGATTCTGCCGAAAAATATCTCGGGCCGGGATTGCACGAAAACCGAATCAGGGCCCTGTGGATTATGCCGGATATGTGATCCAAAATCGTCCGGATCTGGAGCGCCGGGTCAGGGACATCACGGATCTCTATATCCGGTTGCGGTATCAGGACCATCGCTCAACGGCTGTTCTTGCCGAATTTATAAAAAAAGTGCGGGCCTTTGACCCGGTACTGAAATAAAAAATCGTGTTGATCAGTTTTTCCTGAAGCCTTCACCCGGGCATCCGATCATGCCGGCACCATGGGCCAGAAAAACATAATCAGGGGCACGGCCACCACTGTTACCAATACGGAAAGGGGCAGCCCCAGATGCCAGTAATCCCCAAAAGAATATCCGCCCGGCGCCATGACAAGGGCGTTGGACTGATGGCCCACCGGCGTCAGAAAGGCGCAGGACGCGCCCACGGCCACGGCCATGAGCAAAGGGTCCGCGGAAACCGCCATGCCCTGGGCCAGGGTAATGGCAATAGGCGCCATGAGAACGGCGGCCGCCGCGTTGTTGACCACATTGGAAAGGAGCATGGTTCCCACCAGGAGCACCGCCAGGGTGCCCATGGGCGGGAGATGGGCGGAAAGGGCCAGGAGTTTTTCCGCAATCAGCATGGCCCCGCCCGTGCTTTCCAGGGCATGGCCCAGGGGAAACAGAGCCCCCAGCAGAATAATAATGGGCCAGTCAATGCTTTCATAGATATCTGCCAGCGGAACCAGTTTCACCAGGATCATGATCAGGGCCGCGGCCACAAAGGCAATTTGCACCGGCAGAACGTCAAAGGTGGACAGCAGCATGGCTGCGCCGAAAATTCCCGTCGCCAGGATAACCTTGGGCGGCTGGCCGATGCGCAGTCCCCGCTCCGCCAGGGGAAGGCATTTAAAATCCTTGAGCATTGACTGGAGGGCTTTGTCGGTTCCCTGAAGCAGGAGAATGTCGCCAATGATAAACCGGGTCTTGCTGATCCTTTGCTTGAGTTGCCGGCCCCTGCGGGCAATGGCCAGAAGATTGACCCCGTAAATCCGCCGGAGATAAAGTTCAGCAGCGGTTTTGCGTCGCAAAGGCGATTCCGCGGAGACCACCGCCTCCATCAGTCGCACATCGCCGGCATCCAGGGTTTTTCGGATGTTCTCACCGCTGCCGGCCAGTTCCAGTCCCATTTCATCCACCAGAGATTTCAAATCATCGGACGCGGCTTCCACCATAAGGGTGTCCCCGGCTTCGAGAACCTCATACCAGGAAGGAGCCGCGATCAGGTGCTCGCCCCGGATCATTCCGACGATGGTGGCTTCATTTTCCTCCCGAACCATGCCCACCACTTTTGCGTCGGTTTCTTCTTCCATGGCGGATGTCAGATGAAAAAGCGTCTGGCCGACAAATTTGCTGCTTTCCGGAATAACGATTTCAGTGATGTAATTTTCAATTTCAAAAAGGTCATCCGGGTCGCTCTGGCTTTCCCGGCGGGGGGTCAGGCGCCAGCCGACCAGGGAAATAAACAGGAGCCCGGCCAGGGCCACGCCCGCGCCCACCGGGGTAAAATCAAACATGCCAAAGGCGGGTTTGCCGGTTTCCTCCCGAAACAGGGCAATGATAATGTTGGGAGGAGTGCCGATAAGGGTGATCAGCCCGCCCACCAGAGACCCGAACGCCAGGGGCATGAGCAGAAGAGAAGGGGATCGTCCGCTTTCGCGGGACATCCAGATGGCCACGGGCATCAGAAGGGCCAGGGCGCCCACGTTGTTCATGAACCCGGAACAAAGGATGACGATGCCGGTAATGGCCGACACCTGGGCCATGGCCCGGTTGCCAACGCCAGTCAGATATTGGGAAAGGAAATCCACCACCCCGGCATTGAGCATTCCCCTGCTGATAACCAGCACGGCGGCCACGGTGATCACGGCTGGATGTCCGAATCCCAGAAATACGGCATCCGCCGGCACCAGGCCGGCAATAAAAATGAGCAAAAGGGCCGCCATGGCCACGATATCATAGCGCCACCGGCCCCAGACAAACAATACCAGGGTAGCCGCAAGAATTGAAAAAACCATTATCTGGTCAACGGTCAGGGTCATGTTCTGTGCCTCTCCATAGGGAGATCGAAAAAAGCCGGCAGCTCAAGGAGCCGCCGGCAGAAAAAAATATGCCCGTTTGGGACAGGTTTGAATAAAGCCTTAGATGCCGCAGGCTTTCATGCTGTCCGAAACGCTTTGGTACACATCTGAAAACCGAAGCAGGCCGATGATCTCATCCCCCTGTGTGACAAACAAACTGTCGTGACGATGCATCACAAAAAGGTGGAAACATTTGGCAAGGGGGTCATCGGCTTTTACCATCTGTCCGCCCGAAGGGCTTTTGTAGAAATCCCGAATTCGAACGTCGGCGGCCTTGCGGCACAAGTCCTTGAAGGGGTTTTCCCAAAGGCGGTAATCTTCCTGCATGGATTTCCAGATATACTTCAAACCATGTCGTTTGATGGTTTCTTCGGAATTAACTTTGGCATAGTTGGTTTCAAGCCCCACAAAAAGATCAATGGGTGAAATTTTACCGATCACTTTTTTCTGGTCGTCGACGACCAGAAGAATTCTCTGTTTCGATTCTCCGGACAAAAATTTTTCCTGGGCTGTTTCCAGCGCGGAGACGGCCTCCATAAAAGTGGCGGAATGGGAGATTCTCGGAAATTCATCCACCGGGACCATTAATTCATTGACGTTCATTGTTTCCATTTGCCGCTCCTTTTCAAAAATTGTTTATTCAAGTTCTCAGTTTTCTTTTAAACGATCCTGTGCTTTGAGAGTATGTCTATTTTGGATAAATCGGCGAACAGTTTGTGTCATTGTATATCTTGATGCTCTTGTTTTCAAGGGGTTTTGCAAAAGACCCACGGTAAATTTGTTCTGCCCTTTTTAAGGCAGGCACGGTGGCCTGCCCTACGAACCGGTCAAGGTCTCCACGCGTCGTAGGGGCGGCCACCGTGCCGTCCTGCAATATGACAAAAGACCTATGGTTATAGACTTTGGGGGTAGAACAAATTTACCCTGGCAAAAGACCAGCTGAGGTTTCTATAAGCAGGGCACAGTTGTCCGCAACAACCACGCGAACATCCAATCTATGCAATACGGCCAGATTCAGGGCGCGAAAGATATTTCCACCAGGAACAAAATCCTGAAACAGCTTGCCATAAATTCGTTCAGGCCGTTCTTAAAGATACCGGCCCGTCTGAATCATGAGCGCATGTTTGTCCAGCCCGCCGAACATGCTTTCCTTGCGCTGTCCATTGTCAAAAATAAAAATAAAGGGCATGCTCAGAATCCGGTATCGGGATGCCAGCATTTTGTAAAGCATGGCCGGGTTCTCAGGCGGAGCACCCCTGAGCGTCCTTTGTTCCGAATATCATATTGACCCGGCACTTTTTTTTGTATATTTTTCAAATTATTATGAATGATTTCCCTGGTGAAAGGTGAAAGCTCGAAGCTGAAAGGTGAAAGCTCGAAGCTGAAAGGTGAAAGCTCGAAGCTGAAAGGTGAAAGCTCGAAGCTTAGAAGGGAAAAGACAGTTAAAAAGGAGGCACGGAAATGCGTAAAAGCGATAATATCTGGCGGGACGCAGGCGGAGTCTGTCATGTGGCGGCAAAAGACAAGGCTGGTGCGTTTGGGCTCATGGGGTATGCCCATGCCCGGGACCGGGGCATGCAGATTATCCTGATGCGGATTCTGGGGCAGGGCCGGGCCTGCGAAATTCTGGACAGCAGCGATGAGATGCTGGCCATTGATACCTTTTTCCGGCGCATGAACTGGTCCGGGGCCATGGAAGACCAGCTTTCCCTTCTCACGCCCGAGGCAAAAATGGTTCTGGATGCCTATTGCGATGGCATTAATCGGGGATTTGCGGAAAAAATACCATGGGAATGCCGGCTGTTCAGATACCGGCCCGAACCCTGGCAGCCGGCGGATTCCCTGTTGATCTCCCGGATGGTCGGGTACCTGACCCTGGCCCAGTCCCAGGGGGAAATGGAGCGGCTGTTTATCGAAATGGTCCAGGCCGGGGTGGATGAAGCACGCCTGGCGGAGCTGTTTGCCGACATTCTGGGCGGCCTTGACATGGATCTGGTGAAAAAAATACGCTTGCAGGAACGGCTGGTGGATCCCCCGTCATTGTGGAACATTGCGCCGCCGGTGATGATGGCGTCCAACAACTGGGCCGTATCCGGCAAAAAGACCGCGTCCGGAAAACCGGTGATTGCCAATGATCCCCATCTTGAAATCAACCGCCTGCCCAATGTCTGGTATGAAATGGCCCTTAACATCGGGGGCCGTTATGCCATGGGCGGCACCATGCCCGGCGCGCCCGCGCTGCTGGTGGGCCGGACCCCGGATCTGGCCTGGACCGCCACTTACACGTTTATGGATGCCACGGATTCCTGGATCGAGCAGTGCCGGGACGGAAAATATTTTCGGGAGCCGGATCTATGGGAGGATTTCACCCGGCGGCAGGAGGTGATTCGGCGAAAGAAAAAATCACCGGTTACGGTGACGTTTTATGAAAATGTGCACGGCGTGCTCGATGGCGATCCCCACACGGAAGGGTATTATCTGAGTACCGCCTGGGCCCCGGCACGTTCCGGCGCGGTGACATTCAACAATATCCTGCAGGTGCTGGACGCCAAAACCGTCCGCCAGGGCATGGATTTTCTCAGCCAGGTGGAAACCTCCTGGAATTTTGTGCTGGCGGACCGGGACGGCAATATCGGGTATCAGATGACCGGGCTCATGCCCAGGCGCCGGCCCGGTGTCAGCGGGTTTGTGCCCCTGCCCGGGTGGATTCCGGAAAACGACTGGCAGGGATTTGAAGACCCCGCTGATCTGCCCGGGGCCATCAATCCGGATTGCGGGTATCTGGTGACCTGCAACCAGAACCTCAACCATCTGGGCCGGGTGAATCCCATCAATGTGTGCATGGGACCGTACCGTTCCGATCGGATCAGCAGCCGCCTTGAAAATGAAAATGCCATTACCTGCGAGACCATGTTCAAACTGCATTTTGATGTGTATTCCACCCAGGCCGAGGCGTTTATGGCGGTTCTCGGCCCGCTGCTGCCGGATACGGAGCAGGGGCGGCTGCTGAAAAACTGGGATTTTTCTTACAGCCCGGATTCCAAAGCTGCGTATCTTTTTGACCGGTTTTACAAACAACTGTATCAGGATGTTTTTGGCAACCATGGCGTTGGGTCTGCGGCCGTGGATCATATTGAAACCCACACCGGTCTTTTTAATGATTTTTACCTTAATTTTGACCGGATTCTGCTGTCCGGGGATTCCCTGTGGTTTGGCGGCAACACCCGGGAAGCCCTTTACCAACAGGCAGCGGAAAAAGCCCTGCAAACAACACCCAGAAAATGGGGCGAGGTACGGCAGGTGGTGATGAAAAACATTCTTTTTGACGGGAAACTGCCGAAATTTCTGGGGTTTGACCGGGGGCCGCTTACCCTTCCCGGCAGCCTGGCCACCGTGCACCAGGGCCAGATTTTTGAAAGCGCCGGCCGCCAGACCACTTTTGCGCCGTCCCTCCGGCTGGTGAGCGATATGGCTGAGGACCGGATCCACACCAATATGGCCGGCGGCCCCTCAGACCGGCGGTTTTCAAAATGGTATGTGTCGGATCTGGAAAATTGGAAAACCGGAAAATACAAGAAAATCAGCAATGATCCGGATCAGGCAAAACTGCCGTTTGAATAAAATCTGTATATCCGCTTCGGTCAAGTCAGCTTAGTCGCCGCAGTGGCTGGTGCTGCGAACCCGGCACAAGGATACGAAAACCAGGCCACCGTGCCTGCCGGGAATGAAATAAAAATTTGCGATTTTTTTTGATGCCGGTATTACAGGAAAAGTATAAACATGCTATACTCTATATGATTCGGAAAATCATTTTTAAAAACAGGGATATATTTGAATCCCCGGGATGGAGTAAAAAATGAACAAGGCGGCTATTACCAAGCATGAAATCTATAATAACCTGATGGGCTTTTCAGAGCAGGATTTAGAAGCGATTGCTGATTTTATTGATTTTATGCGGCACAAAAAAAAGATTGAAACAAAAAAAATTATTAAACTTGAAGGCATCCTGGAAGGCCATGATATCGACCTTTCCCATCTGAAAGCATTCAAAAAGCAAACCTGGGAGCATGTAGACCGAGAATTTGACAATGGATAAATTTGTTACGCCAGATATCTTTCACTGCCAATTATCACAAATGATCCTTTGATCCAGGCTTCAAGATTCGTTGAAGTGCTGCAATGACAGTCAAATTGTCTTATCTGGTTTTTCCGGTTGCGCAAGTCTGGATATTCTGGCTTGCAGTGATGCCGTAAGGCCTTAAATTCAGGCGCCCCCACAGACACACGACTCCCTTTTGCATGAAAAACGTTTTCAATAAAAACCCCATTACCGGGTGCTGTCATATACTGCTTCTGCTGCTGGCATTATCCGGCACCGGATGCACGCTGCCGCCGGCCACCCAATGCCTGGGCGCGATCCTTCAAAAAGAAATCCGCCGGCACGGCAACCAATTCACCGGGTATCGCTGCACTGCCGGCGCCCACAGGGGCGATTCCGTGAATTTTACGGAAAACACCCTGACCGCCCTTGAAGCCGCGGCAGACAACCCCGGATACGCGTTTGTGGAATTTGATGTTCAGTATACCAGAGACGGCAAAATTGTTGTTTTTCACGACAAACGTTTGCTCAGATTGTTCGGCAGTCTGCGGGCCGTGGGTAAGACGGATTTTGAGGATCTGTTCGACCTGACGGACGGTGAGATCGCGGCCTATGACGATGTGATGGCCGTTCTGGAAGGCGAAAAAATAAATATTGAAATCAAATCCCAGGGGGATGATGCCGAGGATTTTCGTCTGGCGGACGCGATCATCGCGGATTTAAACGCCGGCGGCAGGGCAGACGATGTCATGATCAGTTCCATTTCAGAAGAAGTGGTAAAATACATCTCCCGCAACTACCCCCGCGTTCCCACCGGCCAGATCTTCTGGCTGTCTGCGTCCACTTTTCTGCATTTTGATCTGCTCACGGCCCGCCTGTTTCAGGCGGCTGAAGACGCCGGAGCGGATTATCTTCTGCTCCATGTGGCCAACCTTCGCAACCTGGAAAGCCTGCTGGCCCTGAAGCCATCGGATAAAACCATTATTTTCTGGGATTTTGACGATGCCATTTACCTGGTGCACCGGCATTTTTCAGATCGGCTCTGGGGCCATTCCGGGCTTCGCGCAGCCGCGGATCACGCCGCATATATGCTGCTTTATCCTTTTTATCGATTCCACAAATAAAATTGAATTATTCTTTCCCGCTACCCAAAAGGGTTTCGCGGATTTTTCGGGAAAGGGCAAGAATGGTATAGGGTTTTTCAATAAACGCAATGCCCGGATCAAGAATGCCGTGATGATCAATCAGGTCACCGGTGTAGCCGGAGGTAAACAGCACCGGCGTATCCGGCCTGGTGGCGGCCACCTCCTCTGACAGGGTCCTGCCGTTTATGCCCGGCAGAATTACATCCGTCAGCAGCAGATGAATCCTGCCCCTATGCGCTTTTGCCATATCAAGGGCCGCTTCCGCGCTGGCTGCCGCAAGAATTTGATACCCCAGGTTCTCAAGGGATTCCACGGTAAGATCCCGCACCATATTATTGTCTTCCACCAGCAGAATGGTTTCAGACCCGCCGGTGGCGGTTTCTGTTTTGTCTTCCGCAGGCAGGGGCGCGCCATCGGTTGAAACTTTTGGAAAATAGATTTTAAACGATGTTCCCTGGCCGGGCACGGAATAGACATTAATGCAGCCGCTGTTTTGCTTTACCGCGCCGTACACCATGGAAAGCCCCATTCCGGTGCCTTTGCCAGAGGGTTTGGTGGTAAAAAACGGGTCAAAAATATCTTTTATCACGGCTTCTTCGATCCCGGTGCCGGTGTCGCTCACGGCCAGCATCACATAGTGTCCCGGCAAAAGATAGGGGTGGCGACGGCAGTAAGCATTATCCAGTGCGGCCTGGGAGATTTCAATAATAATTGCGCCGCCGTCCGGCATTGCATCCCGGGCATTGACGGCCAGGTTGACCACAATCTGCTCCACCTGGCCAGGGTCCGCTTTGATATAGGCATCCCGGGTTTTAACCTGCGTGGAAAGATGGATGTCCTCGCCGATCAGGCGGTCCAGCATTTTCATCATTTTCTGAACATGGGTGCTGAGATCCATCAGCCGGGGTTCAATTACCTGTTTTCTGGAAAATGCCAGGAGCTGGCGGGTCAGGTCCGCGGCACTGGAAGCCGCCTTGAGAACAACCTCAAGCTGGGAGCGAACTTTGGGATCGGTTTCAGACATCATGAGCATTTGGGTATTGCCCATGATAGCGGTCAGCAGATTGTTGAAATCATGGGCCACGCCCCCGGCCAGCCGGCCGATGGATTCCATCCGCTGGGCCTGATAAAGCTGATTTTTCAGCCGGTCCCGCTCTTCTTCGGCTTTCCGGCGGTCTGTGATGTCCACGGCAACGCTCACAATGTGCGGCGCATTGTCAATGCTGACCAGTTCCGCGGAATAGAGCATCATGTATTCTTTTTTATCCCTGGACTGAAACAGCAGCGGCACCTCATGCACTGCCCCGTTTTTCGCCAGGGCATTAACCAGGTTTTTTCTGTCTGCATCGTTTTTCCAGATGTTAAGCTCAAACGGGGTGCGGCCGATCACTTCCGCCCGGGAGTAGCCCGTGGTTTCGAGAAAATAATTGCTGGCCGCCACGTATTTGCTGTCCGAAACCCTGTTGATGGTAATGAGAACGGGGCCGAGATTAAATGCTTTGGAAAATTTTTCTTCGGAAAGCTTCAGCTTTTTGTTTGCGCTCAGGAGTTCCTGATTTACGGTTTCCAGCTCGTGCTGCTGGCGCTGAACCGTGTGATCGGTTTTTTTCAGCCGGGAAATATCCCGCAGGGACTCAATGGCGCCGATGAAGTCGCCGGCCGCGTTATAAAGGGGTTTGGCAAAGGCCCATAAATGAATGCCGCTTTCCTTTAATCCCGGAATAAAAATTTCCGCGCTGATAGTATCCCGTGATCGCACAAAATCCGGATATACTTTTTTGATCACCTCATCCGGTTCCCGGACCAGGTCAATCAGCACCGGTCTTTTATGTCCGTAAAACGGTTTCGGCCAGTCACTTTTTTTCCGGCCCAGTATGTCAGCGGCGGCAATGCCGGACATTTCCGCCATTGCGCGGTTCCAGGCAATCAGGCGATTGTCTTTATCCACAACAAACGTTGCGTCAGGCAAAAAATCAATAATGTCATTTAGCTGGATTTCTGCGTCCGTAAATGAAAAAGATTCTTTTTTTCCCATAGGGTATCCTGTTTCGTTATTCTGCATGGCGTTTTGAAATACCATCATAAAAACCGGGGAAAAGAAATAGAAAAAATCAGAAGGCAGAAGGCAGGAGACAGGAGACAGGAGACAGAAGGCAGAAGACAGAAGACAGGATGACGCATGCCGGCAATGGATTGTGCTTTACAAGATTTTTTCCATGTCCGGCGGCGTACTTGTTTCCGTGCGCTGCCCCCCCCATTTGGCAATCATGGCTCGTAGTGTGCCCGTAAGGGCATACGAATATAACGCCTTACGGCGTCACTACGATCCGGAATGACCCGCTTTTCAACCAATCCTTGCGGAAATCAAGGATTTGCCTCGTTGCCTCGTTCCCACGGTCCTCCGTGGGAACGCACAAAATTACCGCAAAGACGCAACGCAATGTCGTTAACTTAAGCGGTTTCAATGTAGGGGAGGGGTTTACCCCCTCCCGCGAAAAAGGAGACCCATGCCGGGAGTGGATAAATCCCTCCCCTACGCATATGGCCTATGTTAATGACATTGAGACGCAACGGAAGCAAAGAAAAAAATAGCGCTGCTCGCAAAAAAAAAGGGGGTTGTCCGTAAGGCGGGGAAAAACCCTTTGCGATCTTTGCGCCTTTGCGGTGAGAAAACATTAAAAAGTAATCAGGGTTTTTAACAGTCTGGCCGTCCCGTGTTTTTTGCACCTTACTCCATGTCCAAAAATTATGGCTCGTAGTGTGCCCGTAAGGGCATACGAATATAACGCCTTACGGCGTCACTACGAGCCGGAACTGCTTCTATGGGTTGCTCAGGCAGATCAAAGGCGGGGGAAGCTGCACTTTCCACCGGCGCCATCATTCCGATGGGGTCGGCGGTGACATCCGGCAGGGAAGGGGTTGGCGGATTTTCAAGCCCTGCGGCGGTTATCGGGGTTTCCGTGCGAAAATTCGAAGATTGGAGAATTTTGAGATTAAAAAGCGAAAAAACCAGAGTATCCACTATAATGGACCGGAATTCTTCCATCAGATCCAGCACCAGGGAATAACGGCCGTAATCAATGGTGTGGAGAAATCCGGGGTAGGGGTCCAGGCCGGCAATGCGGACAGCCGCATATACCCGGTTCATGAGAAAAGTGTACAACAGGGACAGCACCGCGTTTACCGGGTCTGTGGGGGGCCGCCGCACCCGCTTTGTGAAACTGACGTGTTCCGTGAATCCCATGGCAAAGGCGCTGAAATAGATGGCGGAGGCCCGGCCTTCATAGCCCCGGACACTGTCCACCGTGTCTGCTTTTTCCACGCCCGTCAGGAGGTCCTGAATCTGACGGGCTTTGACACCGGCTTCCGGCAGTGTCCGGCTGCGCTTGACCCGGAGCAGAAGGGTGGCCATGTTGGCCAGCTTGCCCGTGACAATGCTTTTGGCCAGTTTCAGGGAAAACGTGGAATCATCCAGCAGCTGGTACTGGCGTTTGTGAAGAAACACGTTTTTGGATTCCGGGGCCGCCAGCCGGCCCAGATAACGGCCGTGCTGTGTCAGTTGGATGTATACGATCATGCGCGCCTCCTTTTTTTAAAATCATTTTAGGAGACGCGCACCATCGGATAAAGGATTGCAACGTTGCAGTTTTTTTTCTGCTATTTAATTGTCAAAGAACGGAGTGCCTGCAAAGCATTACAATGAAAGCACCTGTCTCAACCCATTGTCTACCGCAGCCAGATCATCGGAAGATAACGATCCGGCGGGTTTTACCAGACGGGTTTTATCAATGGCCCGGATTTGGTCGCACACGGCAATCACTTTTTTGCCAAGGCACTGAACCGGAACCGCCAGGGGCGGGCGGGGTTTTCCGCCTGTGAAGAGGGGAACCACCACAATGGTGCGGCGGGCGTTGCTGACCGGTGTGGCGCCGACCAGCACGCAGGGTCGCAGTTTGGCAATTTCAGATCCCTGCGTGGGATCAAGGTTCACCCAAAACACATTACCACGATTCAGATTCAATGCCGTCATCCACCGTTACCTCCCAGTCCGTCATTTCATTGTTCAAAGCATCGTCTGCCTCGACTTCACGGGCGCATTGGTATAACGCCTGCTCCCTTCGATTGATTTCGGATTCCAGGATTTCGGCAATCACCCGGCTGCGCTTCCGGGGCGGGATCATCTGTTTCATCCGCGCAGCCAGCTCATCCGGCAGGGATACCAGTATTTTCTGCATGACAACCTCCATTTTTAAATATATTATATCGGATATCCAATATAATATATAGTGTATCCCCGTATGTCAATTTGAATTGTATGGTTATCTGCTTCCTTCAAGCTGCCGTGTTTTTATCGGGATCGGTATCGGATTCGATAGCGATTTCGATACCGATATTGATTTCGATGGCTGAGCTTGAGCGAACCGGATAAGCAGATAACATTATTTTTGCGCATGACCGTGGCGTCAGCGCGGGCGTGTCTCACCCCGGGTGAAGCGGATAAAGCCGAACAGGGATGCTGAAACAAATTGACTTTATCACCTGAAAAACTTTATTCTCTTTATCTGTGTAGAGATCATCCGGCAATTCCACCAGAAACACAGCAGTATTACCATCGCATACCATAGCATTATCACGGAGGGGACAATGGCATTTGCATACCAGCAGGAAGATACCCAGGCCGGGTTGTTTTTCAGGCAGGCGGAGCAGTTTGAAGATGACGTGTTTATGCGGGCAAAGTATGAAAATGGGCTGCCCTGTAAGCAATGGCATGATATTTCATGGCGGGCGGCGGCGGATCAGGTTCGTTTGTTGGGGGCCGGGCTGGTTGAAAAGGGGATTGCTGAAAAGGACCGGGTGGCCATTTTTTCCCATAACCGGCCCCGGTGGGTGATTGCGGACCAGGCCATCCAGGGCGCCGGGGCCATCTGTGTGCCGGTTTATCCCACCAGCACGGATCAGCAGCTTGCGTTTATTTTAAATGACTGTGAGGCAAAAGCCCTGATGGCGGGGGACGCGGATTTGCTGGAACAGGCCCTGCGGGTTCGGCCGGAGGTGCCTTCCCTGAAGTTTATCGTCTGCCTGTCGCCGGTTGCCCAGGCTGCTGATGCGGCGGTAGTTGATTTTGACACCCTGATTCAAGCCAGCGCCGGATCGGGTGATGGCCTTGCGGAATTTGACGACCGGAGACGCCGGCTCAAGCCGGACAATGCCGCTGCCATTATTTATACTTCCGGCACCACGGGCAATCCCAAAGGCGTGGTCCTGACCCAGGCCAATTTCAAGGCCCAGACCGAAGCGCTCATCAGCACGCCCATTCCCCAGAAAATTCTGGAACGACAGGTGCGCCTGGAAAGCCTTTGTTTTCTTCCCCTTTGCCATGTTCTGGGACGGACGGCGGATTATCATCTGCAGATGGCCATGGGGACCACCATTAGTTTTTCCGAGAATATGAAAACCATTCAGCAAGACCTGCTTGACGTCCGGCCCAATATCCTGTTTTCCGTGCCCCGGCTCTATGAAAAAGTGTATGAAGGGGTGACGCGGCACGCTCAAACCCTTTCCGGATCAGATAAAAAATGGTTTGACTGGGCCATGAAGGTCGGGGACAAGGCCTCGGATTATATGATTGCCGGGGAACCTTTGCCGCCGGCCCTGGGGATTCAGTTCGCCATTGCCAACCGCCGGGTGTATCACAAAATCCGGCAGATGGTCGGCTTTGACCGGCTCATTCTGGCGGGCAGCGGGGGCGCGGCCCTTTCCAGGGAAATTACCAAATTTTTCCGCAGCATGAATATCACGATTATCGAAGGATATGGCCTGACCGAAACCGCGTCTGCGATTTCGTCCAATGCACCGGTGTTTACGGAACCTTTGCCGGAAAAATGGATTTACCGAAAAGCCATGGACTGGCTGGTGGATACCATGGTGATCATGCAGGGAAGCGGAAAAAGCCCGTTCAGCAGCCTTGGCGGCACCCTTAAAATGATGGCGGTGTCCAAAAAGATTTCTCCCCGGTTTATCATCAAGCCCGGGTTTGTGGGCCGGCCTTGCAAGGACACGGAAATCAGAATCGCCGATGACGGGGAAGTGCTGGCAAAAGGCCCTCAGATATTCAGCAAGACCAACGGCTATTTTAAACAGCCCGGCAAAACCGAAGCGGTCTTTACGGAAGACGGATTTTTCAGAACCGGAGATATCGGAGAGATTGATCCGGACGGTTTTTTAAAGATCACGGATCGTAAAAAAGAGCTGATTGTGACCTCGGGCGGAAAAAATATCGCTCCGAATCCCATTGAAATGGCGCTGAATTTGAATATGTACATTGAGCAGGCCTGTGTGGTGGGAGACGGGCGCAACTATATTACCGCGCTGATCGTCCCGAATCTGGAGCTTGTGGAAAAAATCGCAGCGGAAAAAGGCATTGCCGCCGGCGGGCACAGGGACCTGGTCCGGCATTCGGAAATCATCGGGTTTTTTGATGAACAGATCGCAAAGGTAAACCAGGGCCTGGCCCGATATGAGCAGGTAAAAAAATTCACGCTTGTGGAAGCGCCGTTCAGCGAGGAAACCGGAGAACTCACCCCCACACTGAAGATGAAGCGGCGGATCATCCTGGAAAAGCACCAAGCGGAGATTGACGCCATGTATGCGGCCGCTTCCGGGGGATAAGCCCGGTTTTTTGGGCTAAAAATTTGTAAGCGTTCACAGGGCACCGCATCTGCTTTGTTCCCGGGCACTTGAAGTACGACGCGTACGTCTTCGTGCCCGGCGCCTCGCATCTGCAGCACCCTGCAAACGCTTACAGACCATTGGTTCAAAAAAAATTAGAAATTTTGACCCCGTGAACGGGTACAAAAATTTTATTTTTTAGCAGTTTTTTTAGGGGTGGATTTTTTCGGCGTTGTTTTTTTGCGGGCGGGTTTTGCAGCCGGCGGCGACAGCGCTGCTGCTGCCTGTTTAGAACCGTAGAAGGATGAGAGCCGCGCCCGAATGCGTTCTTCCAGATACCCCATGGAAAGGGCGGTTTCAATGCCCGGGGACACCACTTCGCAAAGTTCTTCAACCACCATTTTTTCGCTCACGCCCACATCTTCCAGAATCACATCCAGTTCTTTGTTGCCGTATTTTTTAAAAAAGTATTTTACCAGTTCCGTGTAGATGCCTTCAAAATATCTGGTTTTCCGAAAATGCTGCCAGAAGTCGTAGCCGATGATGATAAAATCTTCCATATCATTGGCGTCGATCGTGGAAAAGTAGTCGGATAAATGTTTTTCCGAAACCGCGTCCCAGATTTGTTCACCCGCATCCACAATCCGGTTTTCATTAAAATACGCGACCAGGGATTTTTCACTGCGCCGCAGCGTGAGTTCCAGGTTGGATTCAATATAGCTTTTCACCGTCTCTTCGATTAAACTTTCCAAAGGTGCCAAGGTTTTGCTGACGGCAAATTTTCCCATTTTGATCAGCGAAGACACGCCCGGGACTTTTCTGGCAATAATATTTTCTTCGAGCACATATTCCTTGATGCCGTTGAAAAGGAGCTCGGAAATCTGCCGGGAATAGGCAGTGCTGGTGACGATACGGTGGATGAGGGTGTTGCGGGCGCTTTCAAGGGAAACCACTTTGTCGATGATATCGTCATACTGGTTTCGCGGGAAGATATCCTGAAGCTGAGTTTTTTTGTTGTGGCGGGATGCCAGCACCTTTTGACTCATTTCACCGGACAGTTCCGTGACCCCGCCGGCAATGGGAAGGTCCACCACGTTGCGTTTTATCAGGCCGATAATCTGAGGTGCCGTGACAATATCATTGAGTTTTATCTTTTGGGTCCATTCAAAAATTGCGCTCACTTCTTGTTTAATGGTTTGCCTGTAGCCATCGTTTTTAAACTGGTCCAGCTCCCAGGCGACATGGGCTTCCAGCAACCGGTGAAGGATATCAGGGGAATCAGTCATTTATGTCTCCTTGAGCATTTTTTATAAAGTATTTTTTGAGTGTCGGGCCATGGCAATGGCGCCCATGATCAGTAAACTCAATCTGTGGGCGGCAAAAGCACTCACATCCGCTGGTTTTGTTTCCGGATGCACCAGTATCTGCCGGCAGCAGTCGCTTAAACCGGACAGCAGGGCATCGGCAATGGATGAAACATCGGCAAATTCTGTTTGTGCGGCCGTTGCAAATTTTTCCATGACGGTTACCAGCAACCCGCTCAGTTCTTTCCACGCTTCGTCAATGGCTGTGCGCACGGATTCGGCGTTTCCGGTGCGTTCCTGGAAAAAGAAATGCAGCAGAAGGTGATTTTTTTTGAAACAGGCGATAAAGGCTTCGGCAAAAGCCCGGGTGTTTTGATTTACGGCCTTGATCAGAAGGGCCGGGTCATCCGGTTTTTTAAGGGCGGAAAACGCCATTTTTTCAATAGCACGCGTCAGGCAGTCTTCCAGCACGGTTTTGGCCTGGGCCGCCATTTCCACCCCCATTTCATCAATTTCCCGGAAATGCCGGTAAAAAGACGTGGGCGCAATACCGGCTTTTCTGGCAACGGATCGCAGGCTCAGGCTGGCATATCCTTCTTTTGCGCAAAGTTCCAAAGCCGCATCAATTAGGGCCTGGCTGGTTTTTTCCTTTTGTTTTTTCAATTCCTTGCGTGATGCCATGAAATGTTCCTTCAACGGTTCGGCGGATTATGGGTGGTAGAAATAATTCTCATACCTTTTATTCATTTTTTATACAATATTCATCTGGCAGACCCGGCAACGGATCAGGCCGGCGCCATTAAAAACGCGTGGGCATCGCCTGCGGTCTGGACGGGAATTTCTTCCATCGGGGTGTGTCCCGCGCCTTCATAGGATTTAAATGCCGCTTTTGGGAAATTTTTGCGCCATAAATGAAAATATTTAAGCGGCACCCACCGGTCTTTGGTTCCCCACATGATCATGATCGGCGGTTTTATCTGGTCCAGGCCCCTGGGCAGTTCTTCGGAATTGCACAATTTGCGCATGACCGTAAAAAAATCCACATAGGCACTCCGGTTTTGGCCGGAGGTGGACAAATCAAAATACCGGTCCCGGATTTGATCGGTCAGCCGGGCCGGATCCCCGAAAACCTGGCGGGCCGCCATTTCAAAGAAAAACCGGGGCATGATGCGCCGGGCAAACGGCCGGATGACGGGATTGCTGGCAAAATTTACCACCCAGGGCAGTTTCTGGTTATGCCCCACCGCATCGATAAGAATCAGTTTTTTCACCCTTTCCGGATACTTGAGCGCGTATTTCCAGGCAATGAACCCGCCAATGGAATTGCCGGCCAGAAAAAATTTTTTAATGCCCATTTTTTGCGCAAAGGTTTCCATGATATCCACCGCGATTTCCGGATTGTATCTGCCTTTTTTAAGGGTGCTGGAAAACCCGAATCCCGGAATATCAAACCGGATGATGCGGTAATACGGTTTCAGCTCATCCACCCAGGCATCCCAGGTATGCAGGGACGCGCACATCCCGTGAAGCAGCAGCAGTACCGGCCCGGTGCCTTCGTCCCGGTAATGGAGGCGGCAGCTGTGGTTGTCGCCTTCAATTTCGATAAATTCAGAGGCTTTGTTGATATATTTCAGGTTCAGAGACTTTGCGCGATGGTTCATGGGGCTCCTTTTACACGGCTGTGTATGGGGTTGGGAAAATCGGCTGTTATCCAAAGAAAAATCCTTTTCGCTGTTTTGCCAGCCGGAGAACGCCTTTCTGGATGGCGGTTTCCACTTCGTTGTATTTCTGGTTTACATAGGCGGTATCATTTGCCCGGTCCGGATCGGAATCTATTTCAATGGCCGGCAGAATTTCCGTGCGGATTTTGGCGGGATATGGAATATGCATGGGGAACGCCTCAAGGGTAATGCCAAAAGGAAATCCCAGCACCAGCGGCGCGATCTCGCTTCGCAGCAGTTTTTTAAGGCGAAGGAGTTTTGCCAGTTTCCGGCATTCTGAGATCACAAACACTGTGTCATGGCCGCCCACGGTTGCTACCGGCACAATGGGAACCCCGGACCGGATGGCCTGACGGATGAATCCGGTACGGCCGCCGAGCACCACATCATAGCGTTTTGACCAGGATCGCATGGCATCCACTTCACCGCCCGGCCAGATGACCACGTCGTGGCCCGCGGCAAACGCAGCGCCCACGGATTTTCGTTTTGCCGGAATGACCCCTACATTGCGAAAATAACCGCCAAGGCCCGGCATGGCCATGAGGGCGTCGTGGGCCGTGCCGTGAAGGACGCGGCTGCCTTCATATCGCCGCCACCACTGGGCGCAAAGGGTCCAGGCATCCATGGTAAGCCAGGTGCCGGAATGAACCCCGATGAGCATGGACGCCTGATCCGGAAGATGTTCCCATCCGGTCATTTCAAGACGGAAATAGTGATCCAGCAGAAAATCCCATAAAACCGACTGTTTTTTCATAAAATCCGCATTCTGTCCGGCAACAGACCAGTTTTCCGTCCGGCGGCTGAATATGTCGGTGATGGTATTGGCCAACTTCGTTGAAGAAACCGGAGGCGGCGCAGTTTTTGGGGTTTCCGCGTTTTTAACGATCCGGATTTTTTTTGCCGGCGCGGGCAAATGGGCCACGGTGGGTTGATATTGCAGGGTTTCCGGCATTTTCAGTGCTGAATTGGACATGGTATGTCTCCTTTAAACTAAAAAATTAAAAGCCATAAGCCTCATCTGTGGGAAATATGGGTTTTGGAAAGGAAAAAGGGCGCAGCGCTTTTGATGATGATTTGCGCCGGCCGGCTGATTTCATTTTCACCAGACGGGGGCTTTGTTTTGCTGTTTCTTTAATTTCATCGGTCATCAGGTTCATTTCCGCGCGGATTTTTTCAATCTCAACATTGAGCAGCCGGCGGGCCTGTTGTTTTGTGCTGTTTTTCAATTCCGCTGCCGTGACACACGGCTGGTATTGTCTGCAAAGCACGGTATACCGGCTGATTTTTTTCCAGGGCAGCAGGGTAAGGTTGAATCCTCTCAGCCCGCTGGTCAAAGGGACGGTCCAGCCAAAGGGCAGGTTGAACGTGATATTCCAGCTTTCCGCTCCCTGGTGGGCCATGAGACAGATGGCGGCCCCTGATTTGATGGCGGCGGCAATCATGCCTTTGGAGCGGAACGGGGCCACGTATTCGTCAAATGAAAAAATGCAGTTCGCGCCTTCCGGGGCAGTGCCGGTCATGCCGATTTTTCCGTTTTTAAGCAAATCCACCAGCGCATCCACGGTATGAACGTCTGTGGGCGCGCCCAGGTTTTTTTTGTAATAATTTTTAAGGCCGGGCACCAGAAACAGGGCTTTGTGGGGAAAAAGGCCGCCGATGGTCTCACCGTGGCCGTTATCAACGAAGAATTTTCCCACCAGCGCGGCCAGGGGAATCCAGGCAAATCCAGGCCCGTGGGCCGCAATGGCCACCACCGGGCGGCCGTCTTCGGAAACAAGGGCGTTGCCGTTGATGAGTTCGGCATCTTTTACAAGATTTTTTAAAACAAAATCGGAAAACGGCTGCCATTTTTTCATGGCAACGCCTTTGCCCGGTTCGCCGGCAGCGTTATCAGAGGTGCTGCCCGGGATGTCTTTGATGGGAAATTTTTTTGAATCCGCTGTTTTTACATTGGTTTGGTATTTCATTGTCCGCTCCTTTTTTAAAAGGCATATTTTAAAAATAATAAGTTTTACAATCGTTAAATGATATGTTTTTATAATTGTAAAAATAATTGTCCGTACACTTGTACGCAAATATATGCGCAAAAATGTTGCCTGTCAAATGTTTTTTTTAAAAAAAGTTTTTTTTGGAATAAATAATTTGAATTGTAACAATAATTGAATTTCAGGGCAGGGTGGATGGGGGCGTCGGGAGGGAGAAGTCAGGAGACAGAAGTCAGAAATCAGAAGTCAGAAATCAGAAGACAGAAGACAGAAGTCAGGAGTCAGGAGTCAGAAGTCAGAAGTCAAAAGGCAGGAGGCAGAAGTCAGAAGATAGAAGTTATGGTTACGGGTTTCTATCGGGATCGAAATCGAAATCGGGATCGGGATCGATAGCGATTTCAATGCTGAATTTGAGCGAACCAAATAAACAAATCTGGTTATCCACTTGGCTCAAGCTCGGGTACTCTGGTTCGTAGTGACGCCGTAAGGCGTTACATTATATGCCCTTACGGGCACACTACAAACGACCATGAGGCAAGACAACATGAATAGCTTGAGCCAAATGGATAACCAGAATTTTTTTTATTTCCCGAAAGGGCATTTGGGAAAGGTGCAGGTGTTGCAGTTGAGGCAGAAAGCCCCTTCGGCCAGCCCCGCAAGGTCAAAGCGCGTGATTTCCTGGCCTGCCAGAATCCGGGGGAGCAGGAGATCAAAGCTGGTGGTTTTGTGAAACAGGGCGCAGGCCGGCACGCCGATCACCGTGGCGGTGCCGATTTTGCCGATCAGGGTCATGGCCCCGGGCAGTACGGGCGCGCCGTACAGTGCGTTTTCCATGCCCGCCTGGACAAGACCTTCCCGGGTTTTGTCGTCCGGGTCCACGGACAGGCCGGCAGTGGTAACAATGAGATCCGCCTGCTGATTCAGGATTTCTTTTACAGCAGCGGCAATCTGCCGGGCGTCGTCCGCCACAATGGCCGTATGCGCCACAGTACAGTGGAGATTTTCCACTTTGCCGCGGATCACGGCTTCAAATTTATCTTCAACCAGTCCGGAAAACACTTCCGTGCCGGTCACCAGAATGCCCACCCGGGCCGGTTTTAAGGGCAGGACATCAAACAGCGGGCCGTTGTCCAGACAGGCCATGGCCCGATAAAACCGTTTTCTGGAAATGTAGAGGGGAATGGCCCGGCATCCGGCAAAAGGCCGGTCCTTGTCCACCAGAATATTATTCTGGCGGCTGGCGCACATGACATCCGGCATCAGGTTGAAATTTTGGAGCATCTGTTTATCGATCACCAGAAGCCCGTTGACGGCGGCGCAAAAATTGATTTTACCTTCAGCAGGCGGGAGGTTGTAGCATACATTGGGGCCGGCCATTTTTTGGGCAAACGCGGTAACCGCATCATTTTCATGCACCCACTCTTCCGGATCCGGCGCGGTTTTGCCTTCCACATAAACAGACGTTCGTCCCATTTGCTGAAGCCGGCAGAGGTCACCGGCTTCAATTTTCTGGCCGGCCTTGAATTCCGGGCCTTTGGAATTGCCCGGCACAATCCGGGTCATGTCATGCAGCGCGGTTTCGCCCACTGCCTGGTCAACTGCCACGGTAGACAGGGGCGGGACAACCTGGGTATCTGAAAAGCATTCTGTATCGTTTACATAGGGGGTTTCGCCCTGACATCCCCTGCAGATGGCGCCGGTACTCCGGGGATAGGCTTCCCCGCAGACCGGGCAGATGGCAATGGGACTGGAAGGGGATTTTTTTTGGAATCGCGGCCGGATGCGCACCGGCGTGAGGGTGAGATACTGATCGCCTGCCTTTTCAATTTCCGCGAACAATTGGTCCGTGTCCTGTTCTTTTTTGGGTTTCAGCTTGAGAAACCAGGCCGCGATTTCCGGAAACTGCTTGATTTTTTCAGCATCAATGGCAGCCCGCCACCCCTCAAAGGTGAATTTGTCATACAGGCTCACCGCATACCGTCCCAGGTTGATCACCCGCATCCAGTTGTTGCCCGTGCTGCAGGGGGTGAGCAGCTGAACCGCGTCGGGCAGACATTTTCGGGTTTCCACCAGGGCTTCAAACAACGTGCCGTCAGGAATCTTTCGCCTGGCCGCCGCCACCATATAACCCCCAATCAGCAGCCCGGGCGCGGGATAACCGTGAAAATCTTTTGCCAGTTGTTTGAATTCTGAAAAGGTATAGTCGCCGATGTTCATCGATTTTATTTTGCCTTTTGTTCCCATTCCTCCACAATATCGCCTTCTTCAACCTCCTCCCATCCGGTAATCATCCCTTTGGTGTGAGCGAAAACCGTGTGGCCGGTGGTGGTCATGTAGATGTGGATGATCAGAAAAAGGAGAATGGCAAAGGCAATGGCCAGATGGATTATGGCAAGAATGCCAAGAGAGAGAAAATCAAGTCCCCATTCGGTCCAGGAATTGTAGGACCAGTATAGAATGCCGGTTAGCATCTGGGCCGGCAGCAGAAGTGCCGCAACTCCCAGATAGGTGAGGCGCTGCAGGGGGTTGTGTTTTGCGTTTTTGCGTTTTGGCACCGGATGGGGCTCTCCTTTAAAGATGCCGAATCCGTAATACCGGGCCACGGCAAGAATTTTTTTGGTTGTGGGAATATACTGCTTCCATTCGCCGGTGGTAAAAATCCAGAACACGAAAAACGCAAACGCGATGAGCCAGGAAATGCCCACAAAATTGTGAACCGTCACCGCCTGCTCAAATCCCAACAGATGAAATGATCCGTGAACCTCAAAGCCTGTCACCAGCAGGATGGCGATGAGCAGCACCTGAAGCCAGTGCCAGGAGCGTTCATAACGGGTGTAAATGTATATTTTTTTCATGTGACCAGTCATTTAGTTCTCCTTTCTTCGGGTGACACCGGCAAAAAACCGGCCCAGGGCATGAAGAAAGACACCGCCCAGAGCTGCCAGGACGAGGAACCATCCGCCGGTATCCAGAAGATGAAGGCGGTCCCGGCCGGGCATATAAAATTCCGTGAGTGACGCAAGCCTCCCGTCCGTCGTGACATGACATTCATTGCATGCCACCACATGATCTTTGGGCGCCACCATATGGGTGGTGGGATACACATAAGCTGTGTCCACGAATCCGTATTCACCGGAATAGGGCAGATCCATGATTTCCATGCCCTTTTTAAAAGAATCCTGCCAGTCAAAGGTTTTCCAGAACCCGTTAACTTCCTCGGATTCGAGCATGGTCAGCATGGTGTTGTGTACTTTGTCGTAAGGGGTTTTGCCGCGATGAACCTTGAACGGAAAAATGCGTGAGTTGTCATCTTCCCGGGTGCCGTTGGGTTTGCTGATCCAGACCTCGCCGGTGGGATCGATTGCATCTTTTGCCGTGACTGTGGTCAGCGATCCGTTATACCAGAAATATTCCGGCACCACGTTTTTCTCCCATCGGAAATCGCCTTTGATGGATTTATAAACCGGCCGGTCCCATTCCCCTTTTTCCTGATAGGGATTGCCGTCTTTTAATTTTCCGGCGGTGGACCAGTCCCACCACATTTTTGTGGCATGGGCCCTTGCAAATGTGGGAATGTGGCAGCTCTGGCAGGCCACCCTGTCTGTGTGGTCATTGGCTTTGTGTCCGGATTTGTGCGGTGTGGCGGTGTGGCAGGATTCGCACATGATTTTTGGTACCAGGTCGGATTCCACAAGGCTTTTTCGGTGGGTAACGGCGGGCGTGGAATACACGCGGCCGGCAATTCGGTGAAAACTGGTGGTATGGCACCGGGTACAGGTAAAATCCTCGCCGTCAATGCCCATATGCACATCTAATGTTTTTTGGGGATTGATCAGAGACGCATCCAGATCCCCGTGCTTGACTGCTTCGCCGCCGCCGCCGTAAAAATGGCAGTTGCCGCAGTTTTTTCGTCCGGGCAATCCGATATCCCTGACAGCGCTGTTAATGGTTCTCTGGATATCGGCAGCAATTTCCATGTCCCCCATTTCCTTGAAGAATTTGTAGTCCTCAAATTCCGCCTTCCATTTAATATCCTGCCGGCTGTGGCAGAGCAGGCAGTTGATGCCCTCTTTTTTACCGTTCCAGCCCACATGACAGTTGTTGCAGGAGGTATCTTCCATTTTGTTGGCGGAAACGCAGAAATTGTTCAGGGAATAACCGGCTTTTCCATATAGATCCCCGTCATCATAGGGAGACAGCCAGGTCCAGTGGATGGTCTGGTGAAACTGGTCCGCAGCTTCCGTGTGGCAGGAAAGGCAGGCTTTGGTGATTTCCGCGCCCGAGGCAAATTCCTTGTCAAGAACCGCAAATTTACTGTGGTCGCTGGTGGACCAGTGCGGCACGCCTTTGGTTGCCTGATCCGCCATTTGCCGGCCGGGGGCCAGGCTGTTTTCCTCAGCCAGCGCACCGGTGACAATGGCGACGGACAAGAGGAACACAGCCGCTGCAAGTGTGGCAATTTGTCTGTATAACAGGGGGTTCACAAATGAAATCCTCCCGGAAAAAGGGGTTGGGGGCGCGGCATGGGGTGTCAGGCTGCAAATGACGGCAGTGATGCGCGTCTGCAACCTGACACCCCGGGTATGGTGTTGCTGGCTATTCGCAGGTAGCCGGCGAGGGAGAATCAAACGCGTGGTTGTAAAGGTATGTCAATATGTCGGTTCTGTCCGCATCAGAGAGTTTTTCCCATTCCGCGACGCATTCCAGGCGTTCATAGGTTTCAAAGGCCCGTTCCCACTGGGCCTGAGTTTTATCCATGGGGCCGAGGGCCGGGGCTGTGCCTCCGTCAATGTGGCAGGTGCGGCAGTTGCTGCGGTACAAATACTTTCCTTTCCGTTCATTGCCGGGTTCAAACGCAAACGCCGCGCCAACAATGCCAAGAATCGTGATCATCATTACCAGAGAAAAACATGTTTTTTTTATCATTGAATGGGTTCCTCCTGAAAAATAGTTATAAATCAAAGAACAGGCCTGTTTTTTTGGGATTAGTCTATCAGAAAACAACTGGTTTGTCACAAAAGTTTATCGTCTTTCAATCTTTTCCGTTTGCCATGGACCATGGAAGCAGTCTGCCCCATTGCGGCAGTGCCGGCTGCCTCAACTTCCGGGCAAAAACCCGGCAGACACTCTCATTCGCCGGGGGCGAGACTTCCGATACCGCAACCCGCATCAGGGATCCTGAAACCGCTATCGTGAGATCTGCCCATGGGTTTCAGGTCACCTTTTAAAAATTCACGGTCGCAGAAACATAGTAATTCCAGACTTCATCAACAACCGGATTGATGGTATCCAGGGAAGTGGTTTGTGAAATGCGCACCGGCTTGCCCAAAGGATTGCCGCTGCCTGTGTACCGGTAGTCATAAAACTGGGTGCCTAGTTTCACAAAAAAGTTGTTTTTGATAATGGGCTGAATGTAATAGGCTTCATATACATCTCCGCGCACTGCCAGCTTGCTGCCGATGAGCGAATCTTCCGCGCCTGTGAAATTGAACCAGTATTTGGAGCCCCAGTTGTATTCAAGTCCCAGCCGTGCGTCAAAAGGCATGGGAAAAAGGGCGCCTGCGTATACGCTGTATCCGTCTCTTTCTTCGAGTTTTCCGTTTGAGCTGAGAAGCCCCATGCCCATGATTTCATAGAACGGGTTTTTGGAAATCCGGGAAGGGTCCGTATGGGTCCAGGAGCCGGCAAGGAAAAAATCGATGTCTGCCAGGTTGTCTTTAAAATTGGTTCTCAGAAGCAGGGAGGCCGCGTCCCAGTCGCCAATATTGGTCATAGGTTCCAGCCGGCTGATGAACCCGCCGCTGTTCTGCTCGAAAACGTATTCCATTTCTCCGTCGCCGTTGGTGTCCTGCTTTTTCACGGTAAACGGCATCACGGATGTGCCGGTGAACCCGTCGGTGATTTCCCAGGCATGGGCATAGTTGAACATCAGGCTGGTATTGCCGTTATCATAGAAGTCTGAGATAAAACCGAAAAGATGCACATCTTCAAGATCGGAGTGCATATAGTTCAGGGAAGTGGAATTGCCCCAATCCGCTTCATAGCCCACACCGTAGCAGAGTTTGAAAGAGGCGCCCGGAATGCCGGTGATGTCTTCAAGGCCAAAGGTTAAAGATGCGCCGTCAAACTGCCAGTTTATGATGGTGGCCATGGGGGAGCCGCCTACCAGGCTGTTGTTCCGGTACTCCAGGGGTGGGCCGTCTGTGGACGGGCGGCGGCCGATGGAAAGGCTAAGCGGAAGACGGCCAAACTCGTCGCTGTAAACAAAATACGCCCGTTCCATGCGAATGGTATCCCCGTGGGGCAGGCTGGCGGTGTTGCCGTCAAAGGTCACATCTCCCAGGCTTCCCTGGTTGAACTTCACACCGGTGCTGTCACCAAAGGCTTTGTAGGCCGTCAGGCGACCGTGGACGCTGAGTTTGGAATTAATAACGGATTTTATATCCAGGCGCAGCCGGTTGGTGTAAATGATGTCATTGTTGGCATCATACTGACCGGCCGGGGGTACCATGCCGGCCATGGTCATCTGGCCAATGGCCTGCTGGATCTGGGAAAGGGTGGCGCCGCTGAAACCATTGGGTGCGGGTGTGAAAAAAGCGCCCATAATGGCGGGGCTGGCAATGCGGATGTTGTCATAATGAATGCTGTGGGCTTCGGTGCGGAGTTCACCGCTGAATGCGATTTTGTCTGTGGCAGTGTGCATTTCCGCTTTGTCCAGCCTGCCACTCATGTAATCGATATCATCTGTCGCCCAGTCGCTCTTTTTTTCCAGTTTTTTAATTTTTTCCTGAAGTGCTCCCACTTCCTGTTGCAGTTCCGAAAGCGGGCAGTTTTCCTGGCATTTCTGAGCCGCACACCCTTTGGGACATTTCTGGGCCGTCGCTGAAGCAGACGTCCCCGTTAAAATGGTTAAAACCCCAATCATGCATAAGATGGCCAATTGATAAACGTGTGTGTTTTTTGTCATGCGACCCTCCGGTTAAAAAGTGCGGTTAATAAAGAACACCCTGTAAAGTTTATAAAATTGTTTCATGCGCAATGCAAGTATAAACCCTTTTTATTGCAATAGATGTGCCAGCATTTACCCTGGTGGCGGCCAAAGGGTTCCAGCTCTGTTTCTGCTCTTTATTTCGATGGGTTATGACGATAAAAGTAATATTTTAGTTAAAATTTGAACAGGGCAAAACAAAAGTTGTGTTCAGTTCTGATTTATATTAAATTAACACGTGTTAAATCTGGTTAACAGGTGGAACGGTATTTTATCCAAAAGGAGAGACTTCATGCCGGATTCGTTTCTTGATATTGGGCGCCACTGGAAAGCCATCATGGACACGGTGAATGACGGGCTGCTCATCATAGACAAATTTGGAAAAATTATCGCGGTGAATCCGGCAGCAGAAAGAATGACCGGATATTCGGAAGCGGAACTGAAGGAAAAAGACTGCCGGGTGCTTAACTGTACGGGATGTGTTGTGTATGCCAGGGGGCCGGGAAAAGACTGGTGTAAACTTTTCGCAAAAGGCCAGGTGCGGGATAAAAAATGTTTGTTGACCCATAAAGACCGAAGAACCGTGCATCTTTTAAAGAGCGGAACCGTGCTGAAAGATGCGGACGGCGAGATTGTCGGCGTGGTGGAAACCCTGACCGATATCACCCGGGAAATCCGGCACCAGCAGGAGATCAAATGTGCTGTGTCCGGGAGGGGGAATAAACGAAGGGCATCTGCCGATTAGAATCCGGTCCGGCGCGGACTGCATGCCATCTGCGCAGATTTTTGCAGAACGTGACGGAAACCAGCGCGAAACATTGCTTGCCGTGCTCCGTGAGGCGGGATGGAACCAGTCTGCGGCGGCCCGGAAACTCGGGGTCAGCCGGGTGACAATTTGGAAACGGATGAAAAAATACAATATCCGGCGGCCGGAATAGCAATTTTTCAACCGGGTATTCCGGAAATCCGGTTATCCACTCCAAAGCAGATCGCCAGATTTCCGGAAACGGTCATTTACAGTCCCGTGATGGATTAAAAACGCGCATCAGGGATTCATTTCATAGGTATCTTTGAGCGCATACACGACATTTCCCACAAACCGGTCAAAACGCGCATCGTCCACCACCGGTTTTTTGATCATTTTCTGGCACAACTCCATCTGCTTGTCCGTGCTGGAGGGTTTTGAATAAATCTGGAGCGCGAATTTGGAAAAATCCCGGATCATGAAATCAAAAATCTGTTCCATGAGATCATCCTCAAGGGTTTCCATTTTATATTTTTCCAGGAGCAGCTGACCGTAAACCACCAGGGTGAAAAGTTCTCCCAGGGAAAGCAGGAAATCAATGTTTTTTGCCTGTTCCGCGCTCGGAGTGGCGGTCATCAGGAATTCTTTGAGCAGCTCGATTTGTTCTTTAAATATTGCCACGTTTTTCAGATTCACATCACCATAGGCCTTGTTGAAATCATGAAACTGGATTTTCCCCAGTCCTTTGGTGGGACCCTGGTTAAAAAGGAAATCATCATTTTTCGGGTCCGTGCGAAGGGGAATTTCCGGAAATTCGCCGGGATTGAAAAAATAATTGGCCATGAATTTGATGATCAGTGCCATATTGACATGAACCGTGCCTTCGAGTTTGGGAAGGGCCCGAATATCCTTGACCGCCATTTCAAAGTACACGTCCTTTTCAAAACCCCGGGCCGCGATGACGTCCCACAGCAGGTTGATCACTTCTTCGCCCTGGGTGGTGACTTTCATTTTCACCATGGGGTTGAACAGCAGATACCGGCGGTCGGTTTCAGAGGCGGACCGCAGGTAATCGGTGGCCCGCTGGGCGAACAGTTTCATGGCCACCAGACGGCAGTAAGCGTCTGTGAAAAGCTGTTTGATGTGGGGGAATTCGGTGACATATTTACCGAAGAGATTCCGGTGGCTGGCGTGGTTGATGGCTTCATAGAAGGCATGCGTGGCAATGCCGATGGACGCCCAGCCCAGATTAAATTTTCCCACGTTAATGGTGTTGAGGGATGAGTCCCAGGCATCCCTGCCAGTGGTGAGGATATCGTCGTCCGTGATGGGATAACCGTTCAGAGCGTATTCCGCCACATAGCCTTCCCAGTCCACCACATTTTTGACGAGATCATAATTCGGATGTTCCGGATCGACCACGAAAAAGACATATTCGTCGGTTTCGGAATTTTTGGCAAATGTGGAAACCAGGGCCGCCTTGTTGCCGTTGCCGATATAATATTTGCCGCCGTCCGCCACATATTTGCCGTCTCCCAGGGGCGTCAGCATCATTTCGGAGGAATAGAGGTCCGCGCCGTGGGCTTTTTCAGAAAGGCCGAAGGCAAAGATACCACCGTCTTTGAGCATTTGGGCGGTTTTTTTCTTTACTTCCTCATTTTTACCCATGAAAATCGGGCCCAGGCCCAGAATGGAAACCTGCCAGGTATACCAGTGGGACAGATTGTAAAATCCAAGGATTTCATTGAAATCACAGATGCGGAAGGTGTCCCACCGGGTATTCGGATCACCGTCCGCGTATTGTTCCGGTGTCAGCAGATTGGCCATGACCTGGTTGTCTTTCATAAATTGAATAAAATCGCTGTACCATACCCGCTCATGGCTGTCATGTTTGAGTTTTTCTTTGCCTCTGGACTCAAAATACTCAATGGTTTTCAGCATAATTTCCCGGGATCGGGGATCCAGGTGTTCAAATTTTTCTTTTTTGGGATTCAGCAGAATCATGGGGTTCCTCCTTGTTGAGGGTTTTGATGTGACGTTTTTGGGTTGAATTGTTGGCATACGAACAAAGAATCGGATTTTCCCATTAAAAAATTGGAAAATTGAAAAATCAGGCACCGGTCGCGGTGCATGACAATACCAACGTAAGAACGAGATCCGGCAGTGAACGTTTCAGCGCATAGAAAATGAAATCAGATGAGATCTCGGAGCAGTCGTTTCAAAAGCAGCTGTTCTTCAAGGGAAAATTTTTTTAAAATTTCTTTGTTGGCTTCTTTTCTTTCAATAATCAGCCTGTTTTTAAATTCTGTGGCTTTTTCCGACGGATAGAGCTGCTGCACCCGGCCGTCATCCGGATTTTGTTTTTTTATAATCCAGCCGGTATCCGCCATTCTTTCCAGAATGCCGGATACGGTGGCCTTGTCAATAATCAGCAGCTTGCAAAGTTCCGCCGCGGTCATGCCTTCTTGATACCACAGGCCTTCCAGCACAAGGTGCTGCATATTGGTGAGGCCGTATTTTTTCAGTCTTTTTTTAAAACTGCCGTGGGCTTTCTGATAGGCTTTGCCCAGCAGAAAAACCATGCAGTCCGGAAGATCTTCAGGGAGTTTTGTCATTTTTTATCCTTTGTACACGAACAAATAAAGGTTTCGGAAACAGATGTCAATAAAAAAATCTGGTTATCCATTTTAGACATTCCACCAATTATTTATGGCAATTGACTTCATTGGTTTTTTTTGTCATATAACGGTTTATTCAGTGACTGCTTTTGTTTTTGGGTTACTTTCCGAAGTTGCGTAAAGAGGACCATTCGCATGCCGATTTATGAATTTTACTGCAAAGACTGCCATACCGTATTTAATTTTTTTTCCCCTACTGTAAACACTGCAAAAATTCCCGGATGTCCCCGGTGTAAAAACCCGAAATTGAGCAGGCAGATTTCGCTTTTTGCCGTGACCGGACGGGCCGAAGAAAACAGCATGGATGATCTGCCCATTGATGAATCCAAAATGGAGCAGGCCATGGCCATGATGGCAAGAGAAGCAGAGCATATCAATGAGGAGGATCCGCGCCAGGCGGCGAAACTGATGCGCAAATTGACGGATATGACGGGCATGGAACTGGGGCCGACCATGGAAGCGGCCCTGGCCCGTATGGAAAAAGGGGAAGATCCGGAAAAAATAGAAGCTGAAATGGGGGATCTGATGGGAGATGAAGATCCTTTTATACTCCCCGGGAAAAAAGTGGGCCGGCACCAGAACAGGAAGCAGCCGCCCATAAAAGACGATGCCCTCTATGATTTGTAAGGGGTGGGGAACCTGACGGCGTTTCCGTATGAATTGACTTTCAGTGACCCTGCCCTTGAAAGCAGATTTTTATATTAACAGCACCCGGAGATGAGCCGGAGAAGCGCCGGGCAAGGGTGCGCCGCAAGGACAATGAAAAGGGGTGACTGAAATGAGCGAAAAGCAGACAAAAAACATGATTTGGAATTTGAAAAAAGGACTGTACCGGACCCAGCATAAAACCATGAAAGTGGTATCCACTGTGCTGCCGTTTCCCGTGCCCGTGCTGCTCACCGGTGCCGGCAGCATAAAAAGCCTGGCGGAAAATATTCGGGCAAGGGGGGTGAAAAATGTGCTGGTGGTAACGGACAAGGTATTGATGACACTCAAGCTTCCGGACGTTTTACTTGCGTCACTGAAAGACCATGGCATCAAATTTACGGTTTATGATGATGTTCAGCCGAATCCCACCATCCGGAATGTTGAAAAAGGCCGGGAGATTTACAAGAAAAACAATTGCGAAGGAATTATCGGGTTTGGCGGCGGTTCGGCCATGGATTGCGCCAAAATTATCGGGGCCCGGGTGGCCAATCCCTTTTTTTCCGTCCGCCGGATGAAAGGCTATTTCCGGGTGATTATGCCCATTCCGCCATTTTTCTGTGTTCCCACAACCGCGGGCACAGGCTCTGAAACCACGGTGGCGGCGGTGATTTCCGATCCGTCCACCCATGAGAAATTTGCCATTAATGATTTAAAGCTGATCCCCAAAATCGCGGTACTGGATCCGGAACTTATGACGGGTTTGCCGCCGCATATTACGTCTACAACAGGGATGGACGCGCTCACCCATGCCGTGGAAGCCTATATCGGGCGCAACGGCACCAGTTTTACCGATGACAACGCAAAAAATGCCGTGCGGCTGATTTTTGACAATCTTGAAAAAGCCTATAAAACCGGTACGGATCTGGAAGCGCGAAACAATATGGCCCTGGCGTCCTTTTACGCCGGATCAGCCTTTACCCGGGCTTACGTGGGGTATGTGCATGCCATCGCCCATACCGTGGGCGGCCTTTACGGAGTGCCCCACGGCCTGGCCAATGCCATTATTCTGCCCCATGTACTGGAATTCTGCCGCAAGGACGCGGAAAACAAGCTGGCCGATCTGGCCGTTGCCGGACATCTGGGCACCCGTCGGGACGGGCCGGAAAAATTGTCCTTGCAGTTTATTGAAAAAATCAAAACCATGAACAAAAACATGAAGATTCCGATGCATATTCAGGAACTCAAGGAAACGGATATTCCCCTGATTGCAAAGCGGGCACTGAAAGAAGCCCATCCGGATTATCCCGTGCCCCGCATTATGACGTTGGATGAGTGCGAGGACCTGATCCGGAAACTGCTGCCGCCGGCCTGAAAATTAAAAGGAGGGATGGTGCCGAAAACAGGGCCGTTTGAAACCTTTGTGGATGCCTATGACGCATGGTTTGATAAAAACCCGGACCTCTATGCGGCGGAGCTGGACCTCGTCCGCCGGCTGTTGCCCCCGTCCCATGCCGCAGGTCTGGAGGTTGGGGTGGGATCGGGACAGTTCGCCGGTCCGTTGGGTGTCCGGATGGGCCTGGAACCTGCCGAAAAAATGGCGCAAAAAGCCTCAAAGCGGGGAATTCAGGTGGTCCGCGGGGTTGCGGAAAACCTGCCCTTTGCGGATGGCCGCTTTGATGTTGTCCTGATGGTAACCGCCATTTGTTTTATGGATGATGTGGCTCTGGCGTTTACCGAAGCCCGCCGGATTTTGAAGCCCGGCGGGCGGCTGGTTGCGGCTTTTATTGACAGCAAAAGCGAACTGGGACGTCAGTATCAGGCAAAAAAATACCAGAGCCGGTATTACAGGGATGCCGCCTTTTTTTCCAGCAACGCGGTGCTCGGGTTTTTTAAGGCATCCGGGTTTGCGGTAAACCAGGTTTTTCAAACCCTTGTTCCCGGCACTGCCCGGACCGACGCCCGGACCGATGTGACCGAGGGCTGGGGAAAGGGCGCTTTTGTCGGGATCAGCGGCCTAAAATAATTTACCGGTTATGGATATCTGCTTCCCTCAATCTGTCGTGTTTTTATCGGGATCGAAATCGGGATCGGGATCGGATTCGATAGCGATTTCGATACCGATACCGATTTCGATGGCCGAATTTGAGCGAACCGGATCAGCAGATTACCGGTTTATCACCATTGCCACGGCTTCCCCCCCGCCCAGGCACAGGGAGGCCAGTCCGGTTTTTTTGTCCTGACGGATCATTTCATAGAGCAGGGTCACCAGCACCCGGCAGCCGGAGGCCCCGATGGGATGGCCCAGGGCCACGGCTCCGCCGTTGACGTTCACGATGGCTGGATCCAGCGCCAGCTCTTTGAGCACGGATACGGTGGAACCGCTGAAAGCCTCGTTGATTTCATAAAGATCCACGGCATCTTTTTTAATGCCTTCTTTTTTCAGACATTTGGGAATGGCCAGAATGGGGGCCACCAGCACGTATTTCATATCAATGCCATGGGATGCCTGGGCTCCGATTTGCGCCATCACCGGGCATCCCAGGGCATTGGCCCGTTCTCTGGACATCACCACCACCGCGGCCGCACCGTCACTGATAATAGAGGCGTTCCCCGCAGTCCCCAGGCCGTCTTTTTTAAACGCCGGCTTCATTTTGGCCAGCACGTCATAGGGGGTTTCCACCGGGGTTTCATCCGTGTCAAAAATTTTTACCGCGCCTTTGCGGCCGGGCACCTCTATCGGCAGGATTTCATCGTTGAACCGGCCGGCCCGGATGGCGTCAAGGGCCCGGCGATAGGATTCCGCGGCATACCGGTCCTGGTCTTCCCGGGAAACATTGTATTTTTCCGAACACAATTCATTTGAAATGCCCATGTGCATATCATTGACAATGTCCCAGAGACCGTCATGAATCATATGATCCTGGAGCTGGCCCGGGCCCATGCGATATCCGAACCTGGCTTTTTCAAGGTAATAGGGGGCCATGGACATGGTTTCCATGCCGCCGGCCACCACTATGTCCGCGTCTCCCGCGCAAATTGCCTGGGCTGCCAGCATTACGGATTTTAACGCGGAGCCGCATACTTTGTTAATGGTAAGGCATTCCGCCTCCCAGGGCATGCCTGCCTTTACCGCCGCCTGTTTGGCCGGGTTCTGACCGTAGCCGCAGGGCAGCACCTGCCCCATGATGACTTCATCGACTGCATCTTTTTCAATACCGGCCCGCCGGACGGCTTCCGAGATTACCATTGCACCGGTATCCGTGGCGCCGATGCCGCTCAAACTGCCGTTAAACGCTCCCAGGGGCGTTCTGACCGCACTTACGATAACTGCTTCTTTCATATGGCTTCCTTTGTTTTTAAATTACATGTCAATGTCATTAATTTAAGAGGTTTCAATGTAGAGGAGGGGTTTACCCCCTCCCGCGTAAAAGGAGACCCATGCCGGGAGGGGATAAACCCCTCCCCTACGCATATGGCCTAAGTTAATGACATTGAATTACATGTTGCGGCGATACTTCCCGCCCACCTCATAGAGGGCTCCGGTAATCTGGCCCAGGGTGCAGCACCGCACGGTTTCCATCATTTCTTCAAAAATATTTTCCCCGGCAAGGGCCACGGCTTTGAGCCGTTCAAGGGTTGCCGGGGCCAGGTCTTTGTGCTGCTCAACAAACGCATTGCGCCGGTCAAGCTGGGACTGCTTTTCCGTTTCCGTGGCCCGGGCCAGCGTCAGGCTGGAAAGGGCGGTGTCATCGGCATCCGGATTGAGAAAGGTGTTGACCCCGATGATGGGAAGGGCCCCGGAGTGCTTCAGGCTTTCATAGTAAAGGGATTCATCCTGGATTTTGCTCCGCTGGTATCCCCGCTCCATGGCGCCCCTGACCCCGCCCCGGGCCGTAATCCGGTCAAATTCCGCCAGAATGGCCGTTTCCACCAGGTCGGTAAGGGTTTCAATGATAAAGCTGCCCTGGTTCATGTTCTCGTTTTTGGCAAGCCCCAGCTCCCGGTTGATAATGAGCTGAATGGCGAGAGACCGGCGCACGGATTCCTCAGACGGCGTGGTCACGGCTTCGTCATAGGCATTGGTGTGCAGGCTGTTGCAGTTGTCATAAATGGCGTAAAGCGCCTGCATGGTGGTGCGGATGTCGTTGAACTGGATTTCCTGGCTGTGAAGGGACCGGCCCGAGGTCTGGATATGGTATTTGAGCATCTGGGACCGGGGGGAAGCCCCGTATTTTTCCCGCATGGCAATGGCCCAGATGCGCCGGGCCACCCGGCCGATAACGCTGTATTCCGGGTCCATGCCCGAAGAAAAGAAAAATGACAGATTGGGGGCGAAACTGTCGATGTCCATGCCCCGGGACAGATAATACTCCACATAGGTGAACCCGTTGGCCAGGGTAAAGGCCACCTGGGAAATGGGATTGGCCCCGGCTTCGGCAATATGGTATCCGGAAACCGAAACCGAATAAAAATTGCGTACCTTGTTCCGGTTGAAATACTCCTGAATATCCCCCATCATTTTAAGCGCAAAATCCACGGAAAAAATGCAGGTGTTCTGGCCCTGATCTTCTTTCAGAATGTCCGCCTGAACCGTTCCCCGGACAGAGGAAAGCACCATGGCCTTGAGCTTGGCGTATTCCGCGTCTGAGGGCGGACGGTTGTTTTCAGCGGTAAATTTGTCTGCCTGCTGGTCAATGGCGGTATTTAAAAACATGGCCAGAACCATGGGGGCCGGGCCGTTGATGGTCATGGATACTGACGTGTTGGGAGCGGCCAGGTCAAATCCGTCGTAGAGCACTTTCACATCTTCGATGCTGCACACGCTGACGCCGGAAGTGCCCACCTTTCCATAGATGTCCGGCCGGGTGTCCGGGTCAAACCCGTATAAGGTGACCGAATCAAAGGCCGTGGACAGGCGGTTGGCCGGATAGTTTTCAGAAAGCAGCTTGAACCTGCGGTTGGTGCGGGCCGGATCGCCTTCACCGGCAAACATGCGGGTGGGGTCTTCGTCAGATCGTTTTAAGGGAAAGACACCGGCCGTATAAGGAAACCGGCCCGGCACATTTTCCCGGCGCAGCCAGGAATAGATTTCCCCGGGATCTTTGAACCGGGGCAGGGCGATTTTGGGTATCCGGGTGTGGGACAGGGATTCGACATACAGGGGATGCCGGATTTCCTGGTCCCGCACCTGATAGATCAGCTCGTCTTTGACGTAATCTTCAGATACCTGGTTCCACTGGGCCAGGAGTTTGTTGCTGTCTTCCTCCACTTCCGCGGATGCCGCCTCAATTAAGGCATTGAGCCGGTCCAGGGTTTCGGAAACCGGGGAATCCGATGCCGGCGATGATGTTTCCGGATTTGATGCGTCGGTTTCCTGCCGGTCCGCCAGGGCTGCAGCGGTTTCTTCAAAATGCCACAGCTTGCGGACGGCAAATGCCTGCCGGGTGGTTTTCTGATGGTAATTCCGCACTGTGTCCGCGATTTCGGAGAGATACCGGCGGCGTTCCGGCGGCACGAAGATGGTTTGGGAGGTGGATGTCCGTCCTTTTATTTCCGGCAGTTTTGCGTTTAACCGCACACCGGTTTTTTCCGTAATACAGTGCATCAGGTAATTGTACATGGCAGTGACGCCGTCATCGTTGAACTTGGAGGCAATGGTGCCGAACACCGGCAGGTCTTCGGGCCGGGTCTGGAATTTTTTCTGATTGCGCTGTACCTGCTTGCGCACATCCCGAACCGCGTCATGGCTGCCTTCTTTTTCAAATTTATTGACCACCACAATGTCGGCGTAATCCAGCATGCCGATTTTTTCCAGCTGGGTGGCGGCGCCATAATCGCTGGTCATCACGTACATGGAGATGTCACTTAACTCCGTGATCCGGGACGACCCCTGGCCAATGCCCGCGGTTTCCGCTATGATCAGATCAAACCCGGCTGCTTTCAGAATGCTGATGGCCTCCGGCAGCACATCCGGCAGCTCAGAGGCGGAATTCCGGACCGCCAGGCTCCGCATGTACACCCGGTCCGTGTCAATGCTGTTCATGCGGATTCGGTCTCCCAGCAGGGCGCCGCCGGTTTTTCGTCGGGAAGGATCGCAGGAGATAATACCGATGCGAATTTCCGGCAGATCGTTAAGCAGGCGGATAACAAGTTCATCGGTAAGGGAAGATTTTCCGGCCCCGCCCGTGCCGGTGATACCGACTACCGGAATTTTTTTTGCGTCGATATTTTTAAAAACAGCAGCAGAACGGGACGGGAAGTTATCATATCTGCCGGCGGCAGCATATTCCGCCGCTGAAATCAGCCGGGCCACCCGGGCGGTGTCGTCCGGGGTAAGTTGCGCCGCGTCCGTAATCGGGGAAAAGTCCGGTGCAACGTCCATTTTCCGGAGCATGTGGTTGATCATGCCCTGAAGTCCCATTTGTGATCCGTCTGCCGGGGAATAAATTTTGGTGATGCCGTAATCTTCCAGTTCCCTGATTTCCGCCGCTACAATGACGCCGCCGCCGCCACCGAAAATCCGGATACTGCCGGCATTTTGTTTTTTTAAAATATCATGGAGGTATTTGAAAAATTCAATGTGCCCGCCCTGGTAGCTGGAAATGGCGATGCCCTGAACGTCTTCTTCAATGGCGGCTTTGGCGATTTCCGCCACGGACCGGTTGTGGCCCAGATGAATCACTTCCGCGCCGGAGTCCTGCAGCATTCTGCGGATGATATTGATGGCCGCGTCATGACCATCGAAAAGCGCTGTGGCCGTCACCAGGCGAATGGGATGGGTGGCTTGGTAAATTTGGCTTTCCTGTCTCATTTGTGCTCCTTTACTGAGTGAAAATGTTCCATTTCCGGGTCCGGCAAAAACCACCAGAAATTATTTTGGGAAAGGGTGTCCACATATTTCCACTGGCAGCTTACCAGCACTTCCGGCGACAGCCGGGTTTCATCCCCGCCGCACCGGATCAGGCGGTCGCAGGTCATAATCCAGCCCATGAGCGCCCCATGGGTTTTGACGGCGCTGAGTCCGTATGCTGAACAGCCCGGATGCATGGGGCATCCCCCGTATCGCACAGCGGTCAGGTGGTCCAGCGGTCCCTGGTAAAACCAAATCACCTGCTCCGTCAAGGACCGGTATCCGGCTTCATCCGGCCGGTTTCTGCCGGCGCATCCGAAAATCAGCAGGCAGATTGCAATCCATAAGATCATTCGGCCCGGCGCGACGGCGCGGGCGGGCAAAAAGTGCTTTTTCATGTCGGGTTTACGGAAACCGGCGGTTCTTTGCCCTGTTTTTTTAATTTTTTTAAAACCATATCTGCCACCATAGAGATAAAAAAGGCCCCGGCTGCCACAAGGATGATGGTGGCGCCGGAGGTTAAATCATAACAATAGGCGATCCACAGTCCGCTCAGATTGAATGCCATGGACAGCAGGGTGGCAACAATCATCATCCGGGCCAGGGACCGGCAGTATTTTTCCGCGATATACGGCGGAATGGTAAGCAGCGCAATAATCAGAATCAGGCCCACCACGCGGATAATCAGTACAATGCCCACCGCCACCAGGGCGATGAACAGAAAATAGATCAGATTCACCGGCACTCCGCGCAGTCTTGCGAATTCATCATCATAGGAGATGGCCAGGATGTCCCGGTAAAAAAAATACGTAGACAACACAATCACCGCGCTAAGGCCTGCCATCCAGTAAATATCGGATTTCGGCACCGCCAGGATGCTGCCGAACAGATAACTCATGAGATTCACGTTGTAGCCGGGACTCAGATCCATCAGAATAATGCCGATAGCCATGCCCACGGCCCAGAGGATGCCGATAAAGGTGTCGGCCCGGGATTTCCGGGTGAGCACCACGCCGGTCATGATGATGGCGGCGGCCAGGGCCACGCCCAGGGTGCCCACAAGATAGGGAATGCCGAAAAAAAACGCGATGCCGATGCCGCCGAAAGCGGAATGGGCAATGCCGCCGGCCAGAAATACCAGGCGGTTGACCACCACAAAGGAACCGATCATGCCGCAGATCAGACTGGCGAAAAGCCCGGCCATCAGAGCGTTTCTCATAAATTCAAATTCAAGGGCCTCGATCATTCTCCGCTCCCGTGGGTTTTTAAAATCCGGTGGGGAATACCATGGGCAATCAGCTCCACCGGGCAGTGATATCCCATATCCATCATTTCCTGGGTGATTTCCGCTTCATCATGGTAATGGAGATCCCGGTTGATGCAGGCCACCGCCGTCACATAGCTGGACAGCACCATGGTATCGTGGCTCACCACCACAATGGTTTTGGTCCGGTTTAATTCTTTGAGCAGGTTATACAGATAGGTGCGGCCATGGGAGTCGATATTGGCCGTGGGTTCGTCCAGCAGCAGAATCTCGGGGTCCGCGGCCAGGGCCCGGGCAATAAACACCCGCTCCCGCTGGCCCCCGGAAAGATCATCAATTTTCCGATCTTTGTATTCCTTCATTTCTAAGCTTTCCAGGGCTTTTTCCGCGGCCATGATGTCTTTTCGGGATACCCGGACCCAGCTGTGAGCGGACAGCCGTCCCATGAGGACCACATCCAGAACGGAAATGGGAAATGCCTTGTTGATGCTCATGTCCTGGGGCGCATAACCGATGCGGTGGGCCACTTTTGACGGGGGCTTGTCCATGATCCGGATGGTGCCCTGGTCCGGGGCGAGCAGACCGAGCAGCAGTTTCACCAGGGTGGTTTTGCCGCCGCCGTTGGGACCGATAAAGGCCACAAATTCCTTTTCCGGCACCTGCAGACAGATATTCGTGAGAATCGGCGATCCATTGTAGGAAAAATACACATTACGGACGTCTATAATGGGATGTTTCATATTGTCACTCAACAGCTCCCTTGATGGATAATGCCACTCTGCGGAGGTTTTCCGGCCAGTTTTCCGCCAGCGGGTCGGCGGGGATCAGACGGCCGCCGATTTCCCGGGCAATAATGGCTGCCTGTTTTGTGGAGAACTGGGGCTGAACAAAAATCAGCCGGATGTTCCGGCGCCGTGCAAAATCGATCAGGTGTTTGACCTCCCTTGCCTTGGGCGCTTTTCCTTCGACTTCAATGGATACCTGCGTAAGCCCGTAAGCATCGGCAAAATACCCCCAGGACGGATGAAACACCAGAAACGCCTTTTGTGCGGTCTTTTCCGTAAACAGGGATTTTAACTCCTGATCGAGACGGTCAATCCGGTTAAGGAGGTCAAGGTAATTTTTTTGATAAAAATCGTCGTTTTCCGGATCAATGGCGGAAAGGCCCGCGGCAATGTGGTTGGCCTGGATTTTAACCAGTTGCGGCGACAGCCAGATATGGGGATCTGGCATGTCCGTTTTATGGTGGACGTCATGATGGTTTTGGGGTAGTGCGTGGATAGAAAGCCCCGCAGCCGTGTCATGCCGGTTCACCGGTTTTTTCTCAATCCCGGCATCCGTCTTCACCAGGCGCATGCGCGGATTTACCGCGGCAAATTTTTCAAGCCATGTGATTTCAAACGGCACGCCCGCGGCAAAATAGATGTCTGCTTTTGCCATTTCCCGCATTTGGGCCGGAGAGGGTTCATAATCCGCAGGGCTGTGCGCCGGACTTACCACAGCGGTAATGGTGACCCGATCCTTGCCAATGGCCTGGACAAAATATTTCTGGGGCGGAATGCTTACAAAAACAGTGATTTGTTCAAAGGCCAGCGCCGGCCGGGCGAAAAAAAGCATTGCGCCTAAAACGCACAGGCTGCGGAAAAAAGTTTGCCAGGGCATGAATAAAATTCCTGTAATTGATCGGTTTGTTCTGATCCCTGTATTGGGAAGTGATGATTGATGTCGCAGGGCAAATCGCATTCGCCCGTTTCGGTTCAACCGCAAAAGGGCATGTTTCATGCGTTCCTGTGATGGCGGTGCCCAAAACAATCATTTGGCTTAAAAATTTTATATACCACAACATGACGTTTACGTTAATTAAAATTTTGTTTTTTTGTTTAAAACATTTCGGATGTCGTATTGACCCATGGTTTTTGCTATAAACAATTGGAGCTGGATGCTTCTGCGGCCCTAACCCCGTAACCCCGTAAAACAGGAAAACAGACATCGTGCAGAGTGTATTTGGATTTTTTATCTTTATGGCCCTTGCCTGGCTCATGAGTGAAAACCGCCGCCGGTTTCCCGTGCGTATTGCCATTGTCGGCGTGCTGCTGCAACTGGGAATCGGGTTTTGTTTTTTGAAATTTCCCTTCATAACCCGGGGATTTACCTGCCTGAACCATGTGGTGGCAGCCATTCAGGAATCCACGACCGCCGGCACGGCCTTTGTGTTCGGATTCATCGGCGGCGGTCCGGCCCCCTATGAGATCACCCATCCCCAGGCCGGATTTATTCTGGCGTTTCAGGCCCTGCCCCTGGTGCTGGTGATCAGTGCGCTGTCTTCGGTATTGTTTTACTGGAAGATTCTGCCAAAAGTTGTGGCCGGATTTTCCCGGGTTCTGGAAAAAACCATGAACCTGGGCGGTGCCGAAGGCGTGGGCGTGTCTGCCAATATTTTTGTGGGCATGGTGGAAGCCCCGCTGCTGGTACGGCCCTATGTGAGCCGGATGACCCGCAGTGAATTGTTTACCCTGATGACCAGCGGCATGGCCACCATTGCCGGTACGGTGATGGTGCTTTACGCCTCAATCCTGGATTCGGTTGTCCCCAATGTTATTGGTCATATTCTGACCGCATCCGTTGTCAGCGTGCCGGCAGCCATTGTTATTTCCAAAATCATGGTCCCGGAAACCGGCCGCCCCACCTCCGGCCGCCTGACAGCGGAAACCGGCGCCACCAGCACCATGGATGCCATTACCCGGGGCACTGTCCAGGGCCTGGAATTGCTGCTCAATATTATTGCCATGATTGTGGTGCTGGTGGCCCTGGTGCATCTGGTAAATCAGTTCTTCGCCCTGTTTCCGTTGTTTCATTCAGCGCCCCTGACCCTTCAGCGCATGTTCGGTTGGATCATGGCGCCGGTGGTGTGGTTCATGGGTGTGCCATGGGCTGAGGCCCCGGTTGCCGGGGCTTTGATGGGCACCAAAACCATTTTAAACGAACTGATCGCCTATCTGGACATGCGAAACCTGCCTCCAGGCGCTCTTTCTCCCAAAAGTCTGGTGATTATGTCCTATGCATTGTGCGGGTTCGCCAATCCTGGCAGTCTGGGAATCATGATCGGCGGTCTTTCCGGAATCGCACCAGACCGCCGCAGCGATATCGTGGCCCTCGGGATCCGGTCCATTGTTGCGGGCACCCTTGCCACCTGCATGACCGGCGCCGTGGCCGGCATGCTGCTATAGGCTGAAGGCTGAAGACTGATTCGGCAGGCACGGTGGCCTGCCCTACGAACCGGTCGAAATCTCCGGACTTGCAGGGTCGGCCACCGTGCCGACCCGTCTAACTTGAGTTAATCGGATAAGCAGATTTTAATTTTTATGTTAAACATGATCGCGCGTTTTGCGCAGTCCATAATTTTAGGCACTTTAGATCCCTTTAAGCTCATTAAGTATTTGAAAACATAGTTGTTTAATTTTATTTTGCCCACCATTTCCATGACCTGAACACCCGATTATCAGTGGTTTTGATTCCGATTGATGTTTGAATGTACTGATTTCTCTTGCATTCATAAACACTGATATTTATAGTAAACAGGAATTATAAACATAAAGTCATGTTCAGACGGGAGGAAAAATTCATGCAACTCAATATTGGCAGTTTTCTTACAAAACGCGCAAAACTGACGCCGCGCAAGGAAGCCCTGGTGGTGCAGGATGTGCGGCTTACCTTTGATCAGATGAACCGGCGCTGCAACCGGTTTGTCAATTCATTAGAGCGGTTGAATGTTCGTGCCGGGGACCGGGTCGCCATTCTGGCCCTGAATGAACCCGAGTATTTTGATCTGTATTTCGGACTGGGAAAAGCCGGCGCCATTATGGTGCCCATCAATCACCGGCTGGCCGGTCCGGAAATCCAGTATATTATTAATGATTGCCAGGCCAAAGTGCTGGTGTTTGGAAAGGAATTCGCGCAGGTGGTGGAGAGCATTCATGCTGATTTGCCCTGTGCGCATTTTGTTGGGATTATGGACCCTCCGCCGGCATTTGCCATGTCTTATACTCAGTTGACCGCGGACGCGCCGGCCACCGAACCCGTGATCAAGTGCGGGGGCGGTGACACCCTGACCATTCTCTACACTTCGGGTACCACGGGCAAGCCAAAAGGTGCGGAATTGACCCATGACGGATATTTCGGCACGTCCGTGACCCTGAGAGCCACATTCGGGGAAATCGGGGAGATCCTGCTTATGCCGCTTCCCCTGTTTCATATCGGTGCGTTGGCACCAGTGCCCATGTGTGTGCATTTCGGCATGAAAATGGTGTTTCAGCGCGCTTTTGAACCGAAAAATTTTTTGGAACTGCTGCAAACGGAAAAAATCACCTGGTTTGGTTCCGTTCCTCAGATCCTCATGTTTCTGCGCCAGATTCCGGATTTTGCCAAATTTGACTGGAGCAATGTCAAGATGGCACTGGTGTATGCCGCGCCCGTGCCGGTTTCTCTGATCAAAGATTTCGCGGCTTCCGGCATCGAGGTTCGTCAGCTTTACGGTATGACCGAATGCACCGGGCCGGCCACGGTGATTGACGGTGAAAATGCCATCCAAAAAGCCGGTTCCTGCGGCCCGCCGTTTTTTCACAATGAAATCCGGGTGGTGGACATGGAAGGCAATGACGTGGGCCCCGAAGAGATGGGAGAAGTATTGATATCCGGCACCAATCTGATGAAAGGGTACTGGAACCGCCCGGACGCCACCGCCGAAACCCTGAAGGACGGTTGGCTGTATTCCGGAGACATGGCCAAAATGGATGCGGATGGATTCTTATATATAATGGACCGCAAAAAGGACATGATTATTTCCGGCGGAGAAAATATTTATCCCGCGGAAATCGAAGACTTACTGCTCAGCCATCCCAAAATTGCCGATGCCGGGGTTATCGGATGTCCGGATGAAAAATGGGGGGAAGCGGTAAAAGCAGTGATTGTCTTAAAAGAAGGCGAAGCGCTGACCCCCGAGCAGTTAATCGAATGGAGCCGGGGAAAAATCGCCAGCTTTAAAATTCCCAAACGCGTAGAAATTACAACCGAGATTCCCCGCACGCCCACCGGCAAGATTCTGAAAAGGGTGTTGCGGGAACAGTTTAAAGATTCATAACAGATTTTATTTTTTACAGAGGAGGTGATGCCCGCTATCGTCCGTCATTTAATGGATTTTCACACACGAGCCGCTATAATTAACATATGAGATGGAATTTCCGAGGAGGGTTCATGAAAAAAATTATTCTACTGACAACGATCATGATGTTAACCATTGCAGTATTTTCCCTGCCGGCCGTTGCCGCGTCAGACACGGATTCGGATCTGGACGTCCAACTGCAGAAAGACGTTTTGATGGGACCCGGCCAGGTGATGATTGAGACCAAAAGTGATATTTTAATGAGTTACGGCGCCCGGGCCAGAATTATTCCCACCAGTGAAACTGACTGGGATTTCGGTTTGACCGATGACTTGACCATACCCCTGCTGGGCGGCAAGCTTCAAAATAATTTTTTCAAAAATCACATCACTGAAACCGGGTGGATTAATAATAATTATATCCGCAGCGAAGTACAGATGTATTACACTGCCATGCCCAGGGATAAGATGTGGAGTTTTTATGCGGCCCTGGAATATGACCGGCCTCTGGAGAACTCCTCTGTCGATGACCGGGGCGGCAAGGACGGCAACAGCAGCAATTTTGGCCTGGAGCGGCTCCACGGCACTTTTAAACTCCCTTTCAACATGCGCCTGCACGCAGGGTATGATATATGGGGAATTGATGTGATAGATGCCGCGGGTCTGGTTTATGGTGACGACAACCCGGGATTCTGGGTTACCGGTGATTATGACACATGGAGCTTTAATGTAGGGTATTTCAAGCTGCTGGAAAACAATTTTCAGGTCGATGTGAATGCGCTTGCCGACACCGAAGACAGTGACCGGGATCTGTTCGGCGGGTATATGACCTTCACCCCGGAAGAAGGACAAAAAATTCAGCCCTTTTATATTTATGACCGGATCAGGGATGTCCCGGTGGGAAATCTGTTTAATTTTGTTACAAAAACTACCGGTGCCACTCCCAAAACCGACTCCCACCATATCGGTGCTTACTATACCGGCAAGTTCGGCATTATGGAGCTGTTCCTGGAAGGGGTGTATCAGTTTGGGTGCGCAGATGATACCGGCCTGGCTGAGGATGATTTTGATATTTCCGCGTACGCGTTTTCCGGGGATCTGGCCTTTAAACTGGATGAGTCTGCCGGTTTTGGTGTAAAACCCCATATCGGATTTATTTACACCTCCGGTGATGATGATCCTGGTGATGATGAACTTAATGGGTATACCGGCGTGACAAATGCTCAGCGGTTTTCCCAGTATTTTGGCGGAGAAAATACCATTATCGGCGACACCAACCTGGTGCTGGGCAGTGTACTTTATGGGTATCTGCCGGAACTCTACGGCAATGGAACCCCTGTTGCCACCGGCGGCCTCCAGAACGGACTGGGCAAATTCGGCAACGGTCGCGGCGACAACCCGGGGCTTAGCATGACCAGCGTGGGAATTACGCTTACGCCGAAACGCTTTCTGATTTTCCGGTCCAATGTGAATTCTTTCTGGTGGAACGAAGATATCTCCGTATATGGTTTCGTGTTCCCAACCGCAACAAGTCTTCCCGCCATAACAAAGGTAGATTCAGGTTATACGGGCACAGAATGGGATAACGAGCTGACCCTGGCCACCAGCAAGCATTCCTTTATTAAAACCCAGTTTTCCGTTTTCTTTCCCGGTGATACCGTGGAAGATGTGACCAGTGCGTTAACAGCCTACCGGAACCCCGATAATCCATTGGATATTATACCCGGCGCAAAGAGCGATGATGTGGCTTACCGGGTGGGCATGGAATTCATCTGGATGTTCTGATTTTATTTTTGGAAGTACATAAAAAAACAGCGTGACGGACTGGTAAATCTCAGTCCGCCACGCTGTTTTTTTTAGACCCTGTATTTTTTTACGGATTATTTTTCCGCCTTGCTTATCTCCATTTCCTTTAATTTTCTGCGCAGGATTTTTCCCACCGCGCTTTTGGGAAGTTCTTCCATGAATTCGATCTGTTTGGGGACTTTATAGGCGGCCAGATTTTTTTTGCAATAGGCAATGACCTCTTTTTCGGTAAGGGTTTCCCCTTTTTTCGGCACAATAAACGCTTTTACCGTTTCCCCCCGGTATGTGTCCGGCACCCCGATGGTGCAGGCTTCCAGTATTTTGGGATGATCAAACAGCACATTATCCAGTTCCAGGGGATAAATATTGTAACCGCCGGCAATGATCATGTCTTTTTTCCGGTCCACAATCGTGAGATAGCCGTCCGCATCCAGCTGTCCAATGTCCCCGGAAAAAAACCAGCCGTCTTTCAGCACGGCTGCGGTTTCATCCGGTTTTTTATAATAGCCCTGCATCACCTGCGGGCCTTTGATGACAACCTCCCCGGTTTCGCCGGTGGGCATCTCCGTCTCCCCGGTTTCAACATCCACAATTTTGACATCTGTATCCGGCACCGGACACCCGACCGTGCCGGGTTTGATTTTTCCGCCCCAGGGCGTCACCGACACAATGGGGGAGTTTTCCGTGGACCCGTAAACTTCGCACATATCCGCGCCGGTAAGGGCTTTTAACTCCCGGATGGTGTCTGCGGCCAGGGGGGCGGCCCCGGAGAAAAATCCCTTGATGTTTGAAAAATTCAGCTTCCGGAAAGCCGGTTCCGCCAGAAGCCCCACAAAAATTGTGGGCACCCCGGGCAGAAATGTGGGATGGTATTTTTTCAATATTTCGATGTTAATGGCCGGCTCCGGACGGGGAACGAGAATGATCTCATAGGCCTGCCACAGGCAGAAGTTCTGGATGGCCGTAAATCCGGCGGAATGAAACACGGGAAAATTGCCCACCAGGCTTTCTTCGCCTTTTTTTAAATCCGGAAACCAGGCCACAAACTGCTGCACATTGCAGCTGAGATTGGCATGGGTGAGCATCACGCCTTTGCTGACCCCGGTGGTGCCGCCGGTGTAGAGCAGGGCCCCCACATCTTCCCATCTGCTCTGATCGCTTACAGGGGCGTGTTTTTGGGAAGAAAGCAGATCCTGAAATATCCGGACGGTGTCAGATGGCACAATTTTGCGGACCATGCGCTTTTTAACAAACGGGAACAATTGTTTTTTGGGAAACGGCAGAAAAGAATGAATGTGGCAGGCAATGATTTTTTCAATTTTTGTCTGGTCTTTAATTTTTTCAACCCGCGGCACCAGCAGGGTGAGGGTGATGATAAGTCTGGCGTCTGAATCATCCAGCTGATAGGCCAGCTCCCTTTCCGTATACAAGGGATTGCAGAGCACCGCCACGGCTCCGATTCGGAAAACAGCGTAATTGCTGATAATGGCCTGGGGAATATTGGGCAGGCTGACCGCCACCTTGTCACCCGGGCCGATGCCCATATCCACCAGCACCCGGCTGAAGGCATTGACCATGGATTCAAGCTCCCGGTAGGAGATGATCCGTCCCATGTAATTCAGGGCTGGATGATCCGGAAACTCCCGGGCCGAGCGGGACAAGGCTTCAGATACCGTGGTTTGGTCATAGGTGAGGGTTTTCGGAACACCAGAAGCATAGGATTGGTGCCAGAGTTTTTGTGTCATGCGCATCCTCCTTTTTTGTTGTTCAGGTAAGCCGCAGCACTTTTGCCCCTCTTATGTTTCCGGTTTTCAGTTCAAGTAAGGCCTGATTGGCGCCTTCAAGGGGATATTCGCTGACTTCCGGCCGGATGTCCATTTTTTCGGCAAGACCGATAAACTCGAAAACATCCCGGCTGGTGACATTGGCCACGCTTTTGATTTCTTTTTCCATCCAGAGATGGTTGGGGTAGTCAAGGTTCAGAAGATAATTCTGGTCGGTTGGCTCTTTCCGGATGGCATTGATGACCAGCCGGCCTCCCCGGTCCAGATTTTTCATGGCTTCGACCACCGGCTTCCAGGCAGGGGTTGTGTCGATAATGGCGTTGAGGGGTTCCGGGGACCTGTCGTCCGTATCTCCGGCCCACACAGCGCCTAACGATCTGGCAAATTCCTGTTCCTTTTCATTTCTGGCAAACACAAATACCCGGGATGCGGGATAACGGAACCGGGCCATTTTCAGGACCAGGTGGGCAGAGGCGCCGAAACCGGTCAGGCCTAAAGTGTCACCGTCTCCGATGCCGGTGAGATTCAGGGACCGGTAACCGATGGCGCCGGCGCACAAAAGCGGGGCGGCCTGGGCGTCGGAAAAGGTTTCCGGTATCCGGTAGGCAAAATTTTCCGGCACGGTCATGTATTCCGCATACCCGCCGTTGGCATCCCGGCCCGTGGCTTTATATTCCGCACAGAGGTTTTCAAGGCCGTTTCGGCAGAACGAACATTTTCCGCAGGCGGAAAAGATCCATGCCACGCCCACCCGGTCGCCCATGGAAAATCTGGTTGCGGTTTCACCGGTTCCGGCCACCCGGCCCACTACCTGATGGCCGGGAACCATGGGAAAAAAAGGCGGGGGCGTGCGTCCTTCAATTTCATCCAGTTCCGTGTGGCAAACGCCGCAGGTGTGTACTTTGATCAGGATTTCATCCGGACCGGGCACGGGTGCCGGAAGATCAACAAGGGTTAACGGCGTAGCGCAATCCGGCAGCTTCTGGATTTTTTCAAGCACCATTGCTTTCATGGACAGAAAACTCCTTTAAGCGGCAATCGAAGAGATAATAATTTTTGGTCATGGTTTTTTCTGTCTCTGCTCATGGGCCAGAGATTTTATATCATATATAATTTTAGATGGAAGATCAATGGAATGATTTTATGTTGCAGGGTAAATTTGTTCTACCCCCAAAGCCTATAACTATAGGTCTTTTGTCATATTGCAGGACGGCACGGTGGCCGCCCCTGCGACGCGTGGAGACCTTGACCGGTTCGTAGGGCAGGCCACCGTGCCTGCCTTAAAAAAGGCAGAACAAATTTACCGTGTTTTATGTTGACTGTTCCGTAAAAAGTCAGATTTAGACGGCAAAGAAAAAAGTGCCACCAATCTCATAAAATTGGCGAGGCGCGCAAATCCCCAGCAATGAGGAGTCCTTGGCGTACGTTGAAGCAGCTGGGGATGCAGCCAACAAAGAATTTGGACTTTTTACGAAGCCGTCAAAAACTGTCACGGAAAATGGGTGGCAGATAGTTCTTAATGTGCTATGTTTTTTAATTGACCGGAAAAATTCGGCCGTGTGGAAAAAAACGCCAGGCAACGCTGCTGCCTTTAATTGCATCAGATTTTGATCATTATCTAACCAGGAGGAAATTTCATGGAGGAGCTCACAAAGGTTCAGGAAGTTATTAATATCATAATTGATTTTGGCGTTCTCTACAGTTTTCAAATTCTTGGCGCCTTGATTATTCTGGGCATTGGAATTTATGTGGCTGGCTGGCTGTCCCGCGTTGTGATGCGGATGTGTGAAAAAAAAGAAATGGATATCACCCTGACCCATTTTATGGGGCAGGTGGTTCGGCTGGTGGTGCTGGTTTTTGTGGTTATTATGGCCATGGGGAAATTCGGGATTTCCGTGGCCCCGCTGATCGCGGCCCTTGGTGCTCTTGCATTTGGTGCCAGTTTTGCGCTGCAGGGGCCCCTTTCCAACTATGGCGCCGGCCTGGTGATCATTCTCACCCGGCCCTTTGTGGTGGGAGATACGGTTTCCATTGAAGGGGTAAGCGGCGTGGTGGAAGAAGTCACCCTGTCCACCACCATTCTGAGCACGGAAGACGGCGAAAAAATCACCATTCCCAACAAGCACATTGTGGGGGAAATCCAGATCAATTCATTTGAAAATAAGGTGGTAGAGGCGTCCGTGGGCATCTCCTATGATGATGATCCGGAAAAGGCCATTGATATTATCAGAAATATTTTGCTGTCCATGGAAAAAATTCCAGATACACCGGCTCCCCAGATCGGGATCGAACAATACGCGGATTCCGCCATCAGCATCGGAATGCGATACTGGGTGCCGACCAAAGATTATTTTAATACCATGTATTCAGTAAATCTTGGTGTGTACAAAAAATTCAAGGAAGCCGGTATTACCATTCCGTTCCCCCAGCGGGATGTTCATATGATCAATTAAATCGTCCGGAAAACTTTGGATTTTTCAGTTTCGGTCAAGTTCTGTCATTGCGAGGGAGGTACGACCGAAGCAATCCCTTGAAAACAGGGAGATTACTTCGTCGTTCGTTTCTCACGCCGCGTAATGACGGCTATTTTTATGCAGATTACAACACAATGTCCTTAACTTAAGAGGTTTCAATGTAGGGGAGGGGTTTACCCCCTCCCGCGAAAAAGGCGACTCATGAATGACATTGGATTACAACATCAACCTGGGCGAACCGGATAAGCAGACAAATAAATTCAATATGATTGACTTGTCAAATTACTACCAACGCAGTCCTCAAAAATCTGATTCCACGCCATCAGAACGCTTTCCGAATAATCATGTGAAATTCTCTGCATTATTGAAACCTGTTGAATGGATGGACAGCCTTTACGGCTTATTCGGTTATCAGGCGTTTAAATTAAAAAATGACCTGTTAAAAGAATTTGATCGCGCTGCTCCACTTGATAAATATATGGGCACTGAGGAAGAGTTGCGTCAGATTCGGACCCTCCTCATATCGACTATCGAAGGAATTGATAATAACCCGTTTATTTCTTCTATAGGAAGATTCTTAATCAAAAAAATGGGATTGAATGCAATAAAAACCCGTAAAAAAGTGCTTCAACACTATCATTCAAACAAAGAATTTATTGAGGCCAACGGTAACTTTAACGCGCCAGTGATAATTACAGGTGTACCGCGTTCCGGCACAACGCTGCTGCATCGATTAATGAGTGAAGACCCAAACACGCGCGCGCCTTATACCTTTGAAATGGAAGTGCCGATACCCCCAATGGGTTTAGAAGCCAATCCATTGCAAGACCCCAGAATTAAAAAAGCTGGGATCGCAATATCTACTATATCCTGGTTAGCCCCTGGCTTCATGGAGAAATTGGCAGAATCCCACTTATGGTCTGCAACAGAAATGGAAGAATCCTTTCTCTATATGCTTACTCATAATGGTGTAAATCTGATGTTCAATGCCACCGCCGGAAAAGCTTATATAGATGACTTTTGCAGGATCGACGCCATGCGCCCATTGCTCCGCTATGAACGAATGTTTTTCAATATGCTGGATGCTTATCGCCCGGCCAAGTCACACTGGACGCTCAAAGCCCCGCTTTATGCATCATGTTTTCCAACCTTTTTTCAAGAGTATTCTGACGCAAGGGTCGTACTGACACATCGAAACCCTTTGGTTACCTTTCCTTCAATTTTTCGCCTTATGGAATCCTGGAGCATCGCCTTTGATAAGGATGGTTCTTTTGATAAGCATCGGTTCGGTTACTTCCAAAAGATATTTATGGAAAATTTTTTAATGGTGCCATTTAATTATCGTAAAAAACACCAGGAAAATGAAGATCAGATATTTGATTGTGTGTACGAAGAGCTGTTTTCAGATCCAATAGCGATGGTCAAAAAGATTTATCAGAAATTTGACCTTGAATATACTGAAGCATTTGAAGATAGAATGAAGGCCTATCTCCTCAATAACCGGCAGGGAAAATACGGACGACATAAATATTCACTCAAAGAGTATGGGTTTGATGGAAAAAGCATGTATCAAGAATATAAAGATTATATGGATCATTACAATTTTGATATTCCTGCTAAAATAGAGCGTCCAGACTCATTCGACTTTGCATTGTAAGCTGGCTGTTTGAATAAGGTGCGGCGCTTTTGCATTTTCCTGATTTTCAGTTATTTGTTGTTTTATCCCGTTTCATGATCCAGAAAATCTTACTTGATGCGTCTTAAATGTGCGCGGTTTTTATCGGTGCGCGATGAGGGCGGCTTGATTGACATAATTTTTTTTCACCTGCGCCCCCTTGCCGAAAGGACACAGTTTTGATTCAACTGGTCATTCCTGCGGCGTCAGCCGGAGCAGGCGACCCCCTTTTTTGTCCTCCAGAACCCATATGGCGCCTTCCGGCCCCTGCTCAACCTCCCGTATGCGTTTGCCCATGGCAAACCGTTCGATTTCATCGGCCTGGTCACCTTTAATCCTGATCCGTATCAGCGATTCCGACTTCAGCCCGCCGATAATGGCATTGCCCTGCCAATCCGGAAACATGGCGCCGGTGTAAATGATCATGCCTGAGGGCGCGATGGTGGGCACCCAGTATAACTCAGGCGCATGGAATTCCGGGCGTGTATCATGATCCGGAATGGGAATACCGGAGTATTGATCCCCCCAGGAGACAATCGGCCATCCGTAATTGTCTCCGCCGGCGATCCGGTTGAATTCATCACCGTGCCGGGGGCCCATTTCGTTTACCCACAGTCGTCCCTGTGGGTCAAAAGCAATGCCCAGCACATTGCGATGCCCCATGGTCCAGAAGGTTTTTGCGAGCTCTCCCTTATCCTGAAACGGATTGTCAGGGGGCACTGATCCGTCCGCATTTATCCGGATGATTTTTCCCAGATTTTGCGTCCAGCTCTGGGCGGGCGTTTGTTTTTGCCGATCACCGGAAGTAATGAATAATTTCCCTTCCGGGCTGAATGCCAGCCGGTGTGCGTAATGCCCGCTGCCAGAGACCTTTGGTTGTTGCCGCCAGAGAACCTCAATGTTTTCCAGTTTCGGCTCGGCAGCGGCAGGATAAAATTGCGCCCGGACAACAACCGCTCCCTTGTCGCCCGACGTATCCTGCTCAGCGTAAGACAGGTATAGCCAGTGGTTGTCTTTGTATTGCGGATGGAGAATAATATCCCCCAACCCGCCCTGGCCGCCGTAAGCGACCTCAGGTACGCCTTTGACCGCCACTCTTCCCGGCCCATCCGGTTGAACAAGAAATAAAGTGCCGCCTTTTTCAGTTACCAGAAGGTCCCCGCCGGGTAAAAAGGTCATGGCCCAGGGTTCATTGAATGCGCCAAAGCTCCTGGAGAAGAGCTTTGAACCGGCATTCCCGATAATTGTTTTATCAGCGGACGTTGCGCTGGTGCTGCAGGAAACCAGAAATAAAAACAGGAACAGACAACTTGTTAAACGTAGGGATTGCATGATTTTCTCCATTTTGAGGTGGTTTTTTATATCGGATTTTATACCAGAAAAACGCTGAGTTATCACCTGGAATGGTTATGGAGCCGTCAGTCTTGATTTTAACCGGTTCTTGCGTATTTCTGTAGCCTTTATTTTTTCACAGAAAGAGGATAATGTTAAGCATTTATTGCAATGAACAGGGATTGGATCGTATAAATAATTGTTTTCTTTAACTGATGATATCAAACGGCAGGGGAGGGCGGCATGACCATCAAAAGAATTGGGGTTTTAACCGGCGGCGGGGACTGTTCCGGCTTAAATGCCGTTATCCGGGCCATCACCCGATCGGCCATTATCGGACACAATGCACAGGTTATCGGCATTGAAAACGGTTTTGAAGGCCTGATTACCGGAGAGCGGCAGGAACTTACCACCAAAAGCACAAGGGATATATTGACGTTGGGGGGCACCATCCTGGGCACCACCAATAAGGGGAATCCCTTTGAATTTCGTGAATTTGACCATGAAAAAAATGTACTGGTGCATGATTATTCCGACAAAGCGGTGGAAAATTTCAGAAAGTGGGACCTGGACTGCCTGTTTGTCATTGGCGGCGAGGGGTCTCTTGAAATCGGATATAAATTTTTTCAAAAAGGCGTTCCCGTGATCGGGGTTCCCAAAACCATTGATAATGATCTTGAAAAAACCGATTACACCTTTGGCTATCAGACTGCCGTGCAGGTGGCCTGCGACGCGCTGGACCGCCTGCAGACCACCGGCAGAAGCCATGACCGGGTAATGATACTGGAGGTCATGGGCCGCAACGCGGGATGGATTGCCCTGGAAGCGGGAATTGCCGGGGGCGCCCATATTATCCTGATCCCGGAAATTCCGTACCGGATCGAAAATATAATCCGAAAAATCAAATTGCGAAAAGACGGGGGCAGTCCCTACAGCATCATCATGGCAGCGGAAGGGGCAAAAGAAGAGGGCGGCGGGGTTATTGTGCAGAATGCCGCCGTGGATCGGCTGCAGGGCGTGCCCCAGCTTGGCGGGGTGGGCATGTATCTGGCCGAACAGATTAAAAAACAGATTGACCTTGAAGTGCGGACCACCGTGCTCGGGCACATTCAACGGGGCGGATCGCCCACGGCGTTTGATCGGGTGCTGGGTACCCGGCTCGGCAGTTTTGCGGTGGAAGCGGCGGCAGCCGGCAAATTTGGAAACATGGTGGCACTTGAAACACCGGATATCGTGCTGGTGCCCCTGGAAAAACTGGCCGGCAAGGTCCGAACCGTTCCGGAAACCTCCCAGCTGATCCGCACAGCAGAATCCATTGGCATCAACATGGGACGGGTGGTAATGTAGCCTTTTTGGTCTGAAATCCGTCAGCAATACCTGATTTGAAGGGTAAAAAAACATGTTCGTAAACGCAAGGTTCAGATATTTCAACTTAATTGCCGCCATCAGTCTGCTGGCTTGTTGTTTCGCGTGTTCCGGAACGGTTTTATCCAATCCCCATAAATCCCCCATTTCCCTGACAGTGCTGTTTTTCAATGATCTTCATGGTCATCTGCTGCCTTTTGAAATTAAAACGGAAACCGGAACCGAGGAAGTGGGGGGCATTGCCCGTGTGGCCGCGCTGATCCGCCAGGTACGGGAAGAAAATGCGCGCAAACACTCGCGCACCCTGGTGCTGGTGGCCGGGGATATTCTCCAGGGTACGCCCATGTCCACGGTTTTCAGGGGAGAGCCGGATATCCTTTGCCTCAATGCCATGGGAGTGGATGCCATGACCGTGGGCAATCATGAATTTGATTTCGGCCTGGACAATTTTCTGGAACTGAAAAACCTGGCGGAGTTTCCGTTTTTGAGCGCCAATATTGTTTCAAAAAAACACGGGCAGCTGCTGTGCCGGCCCGCGCTGGAAATACCCCTGACAGGTGAGATGGCCCTTACCATTGTCGGCGTTACCACCCAGGATTTGCTGACCACCACAAAGGCGGAAAATGTGGCAGACCTCAGGGTTTTGGATTCTGTTGCCGCTGTCACTGACGTTTACGAAAGGGCCAATAAAAAAGGCCCAATAATGCTTCTGTCTCACAGCCGCCAGGCAACAGACCGCCGGATTGCCAGAGCCCTGCCGGAATTGACGGCCATCATCGGCGGCCATGATCAGATTTTGCTGTCTCCCTATGGTATTGAAGGGCGGGTCCCTATTTTGCAGGCCTTTGAAAAAGGGCGCTATCTGGGCCGCCTTGATTTGCAGATTGATCCTGTTTCCGGCAAGGCAACGCTCATTGATGCCAGCTATATTAAAGTTGATTCCGGCATCGCGCCCGATCCTGAAATTGCCGCGATTGTGGATGATTACAATGAAAAACTGGGCCAGGAATTCAAAGAAGTGATCGGTGTCTGCGAGACCTTTTTAAATGGCGAGCGCGGACAAATCCGATCCCGGGAAACCAATTTAGGCAATTTTGTAACCGATATCATGCGCGCTCATACCGGCGCTCAAATCGCCCTGATCAATGCGGGCGCGCTTCGGGCAAGCATCAAAAAAGGCCCTGTAACCGTAGAAGATGTGTTTAAGGCCATGCCCTATGATAACGAGCTGGTTATCCTGGAACTGACCGGCGCTGAAATCCAGCAGGCCCTTGAGCGGAGCGTGCGCGGCACCAGCGAAGAAGACGGCGGGTTTTTGCATGTGTCCGGCATTTGTTTTGACATAGACGGCCGCACGGTTCAAAACATTCGGACCGGTGCTGCCGGCCGGCCCCTGGAGATGGACGCTGTCTATTCCGTGGTAATCCCGGATTTTCTTGCCTCAGGCGGTGATGAATATTTTATTTTTATGGAAAAACCCCAACTGAAAACCCGGTCTCCGCTGCGGGAGCTCATTGTGGACACCATCCGGCAGCAAAAGGTCATATCCGCTGAAACAGAAGGGCGGATTCGCCGGTTGCGGTAAAATTCAGGCAGATAGAAACCAACTCCTTAACTTTAATGTTGCATCAAAGGTGTTTGGTTCTGAGAAAAAGTTTTTTTAATTCTGATGTGGCGATGATGATTCCGGCGCCGGCCGCGCAGACCCCGAGCTCTCCCCATCCCAGGGGCGTTGTGCGAAATACGGTGTTGAAAAACGGAACATAGATGACGATCAGCTGAAGGGCCATTGTGACGCAGACGGCCAGCAGCAGCAGGGGATTGCTCAGCCAGGAATAGGTGAACATAGATTGCTGCTGCTTTCGCACGCACAGGGCATAAGCCATCTGGCAGAAGGTGAGCATGGTAAAGACCATGGTCTGCCATGCCGCCGAACCGGTGCCGCCATTCCAGAACCCGTATCCGGTTGCAATGGAAACCAACCCCACGATCAGGCCCATGAGGAGAATCTGCCATCCGAGTCCCCGGGCGAAAATGCCTTCCTTTGGATTGTGCGGCGGCCGTTTCATCGCATCTTCTTCGGCTTCTTCAAATCCCAGCGCAATCGCGGGGACGCCGTCGGTTACCAGGTTGATCCATAAAATCTGGATGGGCAAGAGCGGCAGGGGCATGCCCAGCAGCGGTCCGGTGATCATGACCACAATTTCGCCGGTGTTGCCGGTGAGAATATACCGGACAAATTTGCGGATATTATCATAAATCCGCCGCCCTTCCTCAACCGCTCCGACAATGGTGGCGAAATTATCATCCAGCAGGACCATATCGGACGCTTCCTTGCTGACATCAGTACCGGTAATGCCCATTGCCACGCCGATATCGGCTGATTTCAGCGCCGGTGCATCATTGACCCCGTCGCCGGTCATGGCGACGATCTGGTGGTGGGCCTGGAGCACGTCGATGATGATCATTTTGTGCTCCGGCGAAACCCGGGCAAAAACCGAAATTTCCGGAATCCGGGCATCGCGCTGCACATCATTCATGTGTTCAAGATCCTGGCCGGTCAAAAATGTTCCATCGGTGGCAAGACCCAGCTCTTTGGCAATGGCCACAGCCGTCAAGGGATGATCGCCCGTGATCATCACCGGCCGGATGCCGGCCTGCCGGGCAATCCGAACGGATTCCACTGCTTCGGGGCGAACCGGATCAAGCATGCTGGCCATGCCTAAAAAAATCAGGTCTTGCTCATAGGTTTCCGGATGATCCAGGGCGTCGGGTTCAATGGCGCGATAGGCCAGGCCCAGCACCCGGATGCCGTTTTTCGCCATCTCCGTGTTTTTCGCCAGAATCTCGTTTTTTTTCTGTTCAGTAAGTATTTCCACAGCGCCGTTTATCTGGATGCGGCGGCATACGTCAATCAAGCCGTCGGTGGCCCCTTTGGTCAGTACAAGGAAATCCCGGGCCTGGTTTTTAACAGGAGATAAAATGGCATCCAGGACCGGCCCTTCAGCAGCAGCCGGCAGGGCGTGAACCGTGGACATGCGTTTGCGCTCAGAGTCAAAGGGCAGTTCCCGAACCCGGGGCATGCGGTTTTTGAGATCCTGCTGCATCAGGCCTGCCTTTTGGGCGGCAATCACCAGGGCGCCTTCCGTGGGATCTCCGATAATGCTGTCCGGCGTGCTTTCGTCAATGACCGCGTCATTGCATAGGGTTCCGGTCAAAAGGAGCAATCCGAAATCCGCGTCTTGTTTGATTTTCGCGGCCGCATCTTCCATGGTATAAGCGTGATCCGGCAATGTTACATGGGTCACTGTCATTTTATTCTGGGTTAAGGTGCCGGTTTTATCGGAACAAATCACGGTCACGCTGCCAAGGGTTTCCACGGCCGGCAGTTGGCGGATCAGGGCCTTTTTTTTCAGCATCTGCTGTGCGCCAAGGGCCAGGGCAATGGTGACAACAGCGGGCAGGCCTTCGGGAATAGCGGCAACCGCCATGCTGATGGCGGTCATGAATGTTTCTTTTAATCCGGCGCCCTGGAAGTACATGAACCCGGCCACAGCGATAATCAGCCCCACGGCGGCCAGGGCCAGTGATTTGCCCAGGTTCGCCAGGCGCCGCTGCAGGGGAGTTCGTTCGTCCTCAACACTTTGCAGCAGGGTGGCGATGGTGCCCAGTTCAGTGCCCATGCCGGTGGTTGTGACAACGGCCTCGCCGCGGCCATAGGTGACCACCGTGCCCCGATAAATCATGTTTTTGCGGTCGGCCAGCGCAATATTGACGCCTTGCAGTGCGTTTGTATGCTTGTCCACGGATTCGGATTCGCCGGTGAGTGCTGCTTCCTGAACTTTGAGGTTTACGGCTTCCAGGAGCCGGGCATCCGCGGGAACAACATTTCCGGCTTCAATCAAAAGAATGTCCCCCGGCACCAGATTTTTGGCTGATATTTGCTTTTCGGTTCCGTCACGACGCACCCGAACATTGGGCACCGTCATTTTCTTGAGGGCGGCCATGGCATTTTCAGCTTTGAATTCCTGCCAGAATCCCAGAATCGTATTCAGCACAACAATGACGAAAATTACAATGGCATCCATATATTCGTGCAATGCCGCGGAAACAACCACTGCTGCCAGCAGAATCAGGATCATGACTTCCTTGACCTGGTCCAGCAGGATGCGCCAGGCCTTTTTGCTGCCTTTTTCAACGAGTTCATTTGATCCGTGCAGGTTCAGCCGCTGAGCGGCGTCATCCGTGGGAAGGCCCTGTTTCGGGGCAGTGGAAAGGTTTTTTAACACGCTCTCGGCACTCATCATATGGGGTTGCTGCATTGGTTGTTCTCCCATCGCATCATCTGAAATTTTAAAAGGAAGCAATTTTTTTTTCACGAAATGTCATCGCCAGCGGCAGCGGCCTGTTCCCTCTCGGTGTCATTCCCGCGAAAGCGGGAATCCCGCATAATCGGCAAGTCAATGTCGTTAATTTAAGCGGTTTTAATGTAGGGGAGGGGTTTATCCCCTCCCGCTTAATGTCGTTAATTTAAGCGGTTTCAATGTAGGGGAGGGGTTTATCCCCTCCCGCGAAAAAGGCGACCCATGCCGGGAGGGGATAAACCCCTCCCCTACTTTGAACTGTCGAGTAAATGGGTAAAGGGGGAGAAAAGGGCTTAAGAACCCGTATCAAAACAAAAAGGATTTTTTCTGAAGTTATTTTTTCCCGAATTCAGGGGGGTTGATACATCTCTTTCTTCGTCAGTGCCATTTAAGTGTATTTTCAATAATTTCACCTCAACAACGAAAGTATCACTTTAACCCGGCCGACCTCGCCGCTTTCCAGGCGGACTTTGATCCCATGGGGGTGGGTGGGGGATTTTGTCAATATGTGTTTGACAATGCCGTTGGTTAATTTATTGGTTCTTTGATCTTTTTTCAAAACAATCGCCACCTCCCTGCCGGGAGTGATATCCGCCCGACAGCGGCCGTCTGGTTTTGTATTACCGGTTTGCGGTTCCATGATAATTCAATCACCGGATTCCCATGGCAGATACCGGTTTCGGGACCAGCGCATGTATTTTAAAAGTTCAACGTTCACGGACTGGATATCGAATTTTTCAAAGTAGAAATCCGTGCCAATCCAGTCTCTGGTGCTTTCATAATCCGCGTGTTTTGGATCATTCAAAATTTTACAGAGATCATCATACCCCATCACTCCACCGACATCCTCCGGCGGGCAGGCCCGTTCCCCATCCAGACAGACAATATTCCCGTGCAGATTTTCAATGTTATAGCGGTTGTCTTCAAGGCTCAGATGATGCAGCCAGGTATCGCCAAAATCATAAAGATACTCAACCGCCCGGCCTTTCTTTTTAACCAGGTCTTTGAGACGGTATTTACTGCTTTTAAGCCCATCCAGTTCTGATTCGACATTTTCGGCATACCAGTGCTTTCCAATGGAAAACTGGTAAAGATGGCTGTCCGTCCATCCCATCACGATCTGGATGACATCGTGAAGCCGGTCCAGGGTGATGTCGGCAGGCACCACAAAATAGCGCCAGATGGGAGGGTCGATATCCATCAGTGTGATCTGGAGGGCATAGAACCGGTTATTCATATATTTCTCTCAGTTGTGATATTTTTTGTTATGCCGGAAAAACGCTCATTAAAGCCGGTGTCCGTCATCCCTCAGTGTGTCCTGCGGTTTGGCCGGTTTTTTTCGGTGTTAATTCAACCCGGATGTCAATAGCTTTTGTATAACGGGGATGTCCGTGAAACGCAACGGCATATCCGCCAACCGTTTTTCATCGGGCTGAGGCTCAATGTCGTTAATTTAAGCGGTTTTAATGTAGGGGAGGGGTTTACCCCCTCCCGCTCAATGTCGTTAATTTAAGCGGTCTCAATGTAGGGGAGGGGTTTATCCCCTCCCGCGAAAAAGGCGACCCATGCCGGGAGGGGATAAACCCCTCCCCTACGCATATGGCCTAAGTTAATGACATCGGGTTGAGACTGCCAGAAAACAAAATCAGCGGGCTGGCGGTTGATGCTACATTTCCGGCAGACTTTATCAATCCGGCGTGAAGCATCCATCATCAGCCTCTTTTTTTATTTAAACTGCTGAAGTATTGACCATACCTTTTTTTACCATGAAACAAACGAAAATATTACCTGACTTCCATGTTTATGCCGCAAGAAAGCTTCTCTGGATAATTTCATCTTTGACCTTCGGGCTGAGATCATTAAAATAAACCGTGTAACCCGATACCCGGACAATCAGGTTCGGATACAGATCCGGGTTTTCCCGGGCCTGTTTGAGCACTTCCGGATCCAGCACATTGATCTGGGTCTGTATCCCGCCCCGGGCGAAATAGGTTTTTAAAAGCGACGAGAGCAGCATCCTGCCTTTCCGGCCTTTTAACGTCTGCGGATAAAATTTCATGTTGAAATTAATGCCGTTGGGGATGGTGGTAAAGTCAAACCGGTTCACGGAATTGATCAGGGCAGTGGGGCCTTTCCGGTCCAATCCGTTGCCCGGTGCAATACCGGAAGAAAAACACTCGCCCTTGCGCCGGCCGTATGCAGAGGCGCCGGTGATGCGGCCGAAAAATTCGTGAATCGTATCTGAATAAATGCCCATCAGGTATTTCCCGCCCCGGACACTGCGATACCCTTCCAGGGATTTTCCAAAAGCGTGTGCCACATAAAGGGTCCATTCATCCACTTCTTTTTCGTCATTGCCGAATTTTTTCAGGTTTTTCAGAATGGCCAGCCATTTGGGGTCCGGGATATTTTTTTTCAGAAGACCCACCAGTTCGGGCAGGGTGATTTTTTTTTGTTTAAACACCACCTGCTCGATGGCATACAACGAATCTCCCACTGCCACGGGCGCGACCGCCTGGATGCCGGAAAAATTATACACAGCGCCGCCCGCAGTGGTGCATGTTCCCGAAGCAATACAGCCGTCATGAAGCGCGCTGGTAAAAGGGGTTGGATGAAAGTCCCGGTTTGCCTGTTCAAGGGCGTGAAGGTTTTCCACCAATCTGCTGACGATACACGCGAGCTGGGCCTCAAACGCCTGTTTGACATCTGCCATGGTTTTCATCTGCCCGGCAGGCGGTGTTGCCGCGCCGCTGCGCACAGGAGAATGAAACCGCCGGCCGGCATTCAGGGCCAGTTCAAGAATCAGGGGAACATTCACCATGGCGGCATTGGTGGAGGCAAAGCTTTTGCCGGGGCAGATGGGCTCCACACATCCCACGCCGGAATAGTTTCTGGCGTCTTCAAGATTATAACCGCTTTTCAGCATGGTTTGGATGATCACTTCGTCATTATACAGTGCCGGGGTATTGCTTCCGTCACAGAGATTGGCGATGATCCGGTCAACATAGGGCGCCGGTGCGTTATCATGGATGCGGGCATGGTAATTGGGCTCACGCATCCGCAGGGTGTTCATGACCTCCAGAAAAATATAGCTCAGGTCATTGGTGGCGTCACTTCCGTGTTCGTCCATGCCGCCCACCGTAACGACCTGGGCATTGTAAAATCCGCCGTGAAAATTGATCACGTTTTCCGGAAACACCGGCACCAGTTCGCACATTTTAATGGAAAACGCGGCAATCAGTTCAGTGGCTTCGGCTTTTGTCAGGATGCCGTTTTCCACATCCTGTTTGTAATAGGGATACAGATACTGGTCCATGCGCCCCAGGCCGATGGAATTATCAAGGCTTTCCATCATAATGGCGATATGGGCCAGATAGGCGATCTGAAGGGCTTGCCGGAAGGTAGACGCACCTTTGCGCGGGGCGGTCGCAAGCGTTGCTGCAATTTCCCGGAGATTCATCTGTTCTTTGGAGTCTGTTGACTTTTCCGCAAGATCCAGGGCCAGGTCATGATATCTGCTGCAAAATTCTGCAAAGGCATTGACACTGATTTTCATGGCGTCATGAAACTGCCACGCGTCTGATCCGTTTTCCACCCGTTGCTGATGGCCGGATATTTCTTCAAGAAACCCGTCTGTGCCGATCCGGATCAGTTTTTCATGATCCGGAATGGTGTGGGCCACGCCGCCGGCTTCGTTCATCACATAAAAATGGGATCTCAACTGGCTGATGAGTTTTCGGATTTTGGTAAGAGGGGATTTATAGGCGCGAATGGCAAGAAAACGAGGCATCCAGAAGGGCAGGATGCGAAGCAGCTGCCAGGTTTCAGCCGGGGAAATCTCTAACGGATTGGTTTTTCGCCGGGGAAATTTGAAAATATCCTGCATCACCGGCACACCGAGCAGCTCGGGCGTAACCTGGCCGCCCACCCGCTTGGAGGAGAAATTACCGACGATCAGCTCGCGGGGGTAGATCCTTACGGTTTTTTTCAGCAGGACATCGCCAAACGCCTCGGCAATCTGAATGCAGACAGGTTTGCGTTTGTTTTTGGGATTTTTAAAATATTGTGTCCAGATAACGGCCCGTTCAGTGCAGATGCCGGGTTTAAAATTCTGAACCGCATTTTTCAGAAACAAAATACGATTATTTGTCGGGGGCATCCGTGTCATCCCGGGAAAAACTCCTTTGGGTAAAAAGGGGTAAAAGAAAGGCAACCAGTATAATCTCTCGGTGTCATTCCCGCAAAAGCCGGAATCCAGAATAATTTTTCGGTGTCATTCCCGCGAAAGCGGGAATCCAGAATAATCACCCAGTTTTGTCATTCCAGCGTTCGCAGGAATGACAAAACTGGGAACTATCAAGTTATCAGCGAACCTGATTATTTTATGACAATGCAGGTTCTGAAAATCAAATGATATTTTTCCCTGAGACAATATACGCCAAACCGCATTTTTTCCAGAAAAGCGTTTAAATTATAGTGCAAATAGAGTACAAAGATCAGAATTTACCTGTTTGCGTGTTTCTTTTGCTCGCCAACCCCCCAGCAAAAAACGGAGGCCCGTTTGCACCGCGAAACCAGAAAGATGATTGAAAAAGTCGAAGATGTCACCGGATGCAGGGTTTCCATCGGGTCAGACGCCGGTTTTACGGGATTTGCGCAGATGATGGCCGCCAGTCCCCGCAACCCTGTTCATATTATCACGATCAACCAGAAATATGCTCACATGGGTGACTACATTGTCGCGCTTCAATGCGCCATGCTGCTTAATAAATGGTCTGATCCGACGCGTATCCCTGTTTTCACAACAGATAATGCAAAAGTTGATGAGCTGATAGAAAAAACTGCCAAAGACGCAAAGCTTGCCGAATTTGATGCTGGCAAGTCACTGGATTTTTCAGCATTTATGGTAAGGGGCCTTTTTCAGCAGCTTGTTTCAGTACCGTCACAGATGCTGTCAATGGATATTTGCCGGCAGGAATGCCCCGGGCTTGTTGATATGATGGAAACCGCCGCAAACATCGAAATAAAGGAATGCCATCAGAGCCTGGAGCCTGCAATCCGCCGAATCACGCCGGATACTGTTTTTCAGCCCAATGCCGCCATGAACGCGGCCTTTGCCGTGTACTGGTCCCGGATATCCGGCACCGGCCATATCCTGTTACCGTTTGTTGCAGCGGATGCGCTTCACAAAGGCAAAGAACTGCTGACGATTTTTGATGATATATCCGCCACCGGCGCGCAGAAATATGTTCGCACGGTGGATGCCTGGGCGCTGAAATTGAACTTAAATTCGGTTTACCAATGGGAATATACGGAGATATAAAATGGCACTGGAGCCTGTTCAATTTAATTTTAATGTATCAGATTTGCCGGGATGTGAAAATATTCCGCAAAATGAGATTCATAAAACCGTAACCGCGTTTTTTAATGATTACTTCAGGGCCATCGGCGGAGAAACTGAAATCAAAATTCACCAGGATTCAGTGACGGTCCACTGGTTTCCGGTTTCCATGAAGGACACGGACCGGGCCGTGCTGGCGGCAGTGGAGTTCCTCAAAAAAGGAGAGACTTCCCAGGGAGAGGCCATGCTTGCCGCCCTGTATGAAAAATATGCCGATCATCCTGCCATTCTCTACAATTACGGCATCGTTCTCAGCGACAAAGGCGATGCCGGGAAAGCCATTACCCTGCTGTCACTGCTCGTTAAACAGGAACCCGAAAACAGCCGGGCATGGAACGCCCTTGCCGTTGCCTACAGTCGGTCCGGTGAAACGCAGAAGGCCCTGGCAGCGCTTCAGGAAAGTTATTCCCATGATCCTGAAGATCCCTATACCCTGAAAAATTTAGGCGGTGCCCTGGCAAAGGATGATCCTGAAAAAGGCCTGCCGTATCTTGAAAAAGCTGCCGTCCTGCTGCCGGATGATCCGCTGGCCCGCTACAGCTGCGGGTTGTGTCTGTTTCAATTGAAGCGATACACTGACGCGGATGCGCATTTCAGGAAAGTCATCGAACTGGCCCCATACACAGAGTTGGCAGAAAAATCCAGACAAGCATTGACGAAAATTTCAGGAACAAACCTGCGAAAAAGCTCCGGCGGCCAGATGCGACCGGATGCTGTCCGGTACTGCCTTGCCGCACTTGAAAAATTCAGGGAACTGGGGCCGGACAAGACCCAGATGCTTGTCTATGAAATTGCCATGCTCGGCCGTTCCGGCCTGGATATTAACAACCCGGATCAAAAATACAGACTTAAAGGGCTGGACGGAGAGTTTTCCGGCCTTCAGCTCCTTTCCTATATGTATGTTGGCTTGAAGCAGATCGATCCGCAGGTTGATGCCGGCATTGACCTGGAAAAAGAGTATAACGCGGCCCTGGACATGTTCAATTAGAAAATTTCATAGAAAGAGTATCCCCATCCTATCATGAAACTGCGTATTCCCTTGAAAGACATAATGATCGCGCCCGGAAAAAGATTTGATCCGGCATCCGGCTCTGAAGAAGATGTGATTAAACGCATCCGGCAGATTTACGGTGTGATCGCCAAAACAATGAACATCACCATCAAAGCGGATATGGTGGAAATTGAATTTAAAGACGCCACCCCCCAAAAATTCAATTCAGCCATGCAATCGCTGAAAAAGGGTGTCAAAGCCGCTGAAAAGGAACAGTTTTCCAAGGCGTTGAAGCATTTTCAGGAAGTGCTGGATGTGATTCCGGAAAACGTGGATGCCCGGCGCAACATGGCCAAAATTTATCTGGATAAAAATGATTTGGAAAAAGCAAAGCACTGTCTTCAGGAATGCATTCAGATGGATCCAAAAGACAAATGGGCCAGCATCATGCTCGGCAATATCTATGCAAGAAATGAAAACAGGCCGGATCTGGCTGCGTTTTATTATGACCTGTGCCTGGAGCATCATCCGGACGATGCCATGCTTGCCACCAATTATGGGGCCATGATGATGGAAACCGGTGAATTCCAGAAAGCTGAGGTGCTTTTCAAAGAAGCCATCCAGCAGCAGGTAATTCCCAATGCCTATTATGGTCTGGCGCTTCTCTACAATATGGCCGGAGAAAATGAGGCGGCCCGGGATGTCCTGGAGACGTTTTTCATCCGCGCTGAGGGCAAACCTGGAATTGACGGCAGCCCTGTGTATCAGGAATCGAAAAAACTTTACCAGAAGCTCAGCAGAGACCTGGGGACTGGTGAGAAGGGGAATTAAGGGGTCAGCGTATTAAAACACAGCTTCTTAATGGATGACTTAAGGGCGAAAGCAGCGTGTTTATCCAAATTTATTTTCCCGCAACCTTTATCTTATTTAAGTATTTGTTGAACACTTTTAGGCACAGTCAACGAACCTGTTTCGGGCTCAGATTGGGACGATTTGTCTCAAAATTAAGTTTAATGCCATCTTTAATTTTCAGGCGGCTCAATGCGTCCAATGGTTCGGGTTCTCTATGGCGTTAGTGGGGATGGCAAGCTATCCGAATTCATCGTCTTGGTATTCTCTGACGGACAATTCTTCTATCCATATAAGGACCAAGCAATCTTTCTTTCTTTTTTTCTATTCCTTTATCGCCATCGGCTGATCTATGTACCGGTATTTTATAAAAATCCTTTTCTGGTTCCATATGATTTTTCAATTAGTGTTCTTTAATGTTTCAATGCAGAAGCAGATTTTTGGTTTATTTATTCCCACCAGAGACCAGTACAGAGCTCCTCCAAGGTAAATATTTTTTGATTTTTTTCCATGGCACTTTTTTATGCTCTAATTGGCGCAGTTTCGTAGCTTTTTTTGAATAGGAATTGAAATTGCGCATCAATTCAATTTTTTAGAGAGTTGATGACCTTTGCCAACCCGGCTTTGATCTGTCCCATTAATTAACTTAAAGGATTTTATTCAAAGAACCGTGCCATGAAAAAAACAGCATATGATGGTAATTAGCACAGAAAAACAGATCCCTTTCGTTTGAATAAATACGATTTAACATATTATAAAATATGGCTTTAAAAAAATTTTCTCAGGTTGAAAAAGAGAAAATATAATGGAAATGTGATTGTGTGATAATTTTTTATTGACAATATGATTTTCGTGGTTTATTGTGTTGAAAAATGATCAAGTGAGTATGTGACACGGAGATTATATGAAAGCTCAAGAATACATAAAGGCAAGAGGCATTGAAGTTACCCCGCTGGATAATGCGAGCGTGGGTCGCCTGTCTATTGATGCGGAGTTTAAGTATGCCGGAAAGCGGGGTGTTGTCGTGTCTCCGAAGCGTGGCTCTGTCTCTGATCGATACCTGTCTTTGCTTTCTAACGAGGGCGTATCCTTTGTTGTGGCTGAAGGCGGCTCGACGCTGTCGTTCTATGAAGCACCCCCAAAGGCAGGCGGGCTGCATCCCGTTCGCGCTTTGAGACCTGTTAAGGCACGGCTATTTCCATCGCAGGATGTTTTTGAATATCTCTCGACCCTTCTGCGGCAAAGCGTGAAAAAACGGGAGGCTATCGATGCTGTTGCGTCGAATCTTCTGGTTGCCCGAATTGCTGATGAAGAGGCAGGAAAAGAGGATGCGTGGGCGTGCTCTATCTCTGGAACGGTTGATGAGTGTTCTGATTTGATTTCGAGCATCAAAGGCAAACTGAAAGATGCAGATATTAACTCTGAAGGCGTTTTGAAGTTATGTGCCGTCCTTGCTGGCTTTAGACTGAAGCCAGCGACACCCGAAGAGTCAGCCCGGTTGACCGATTGGGTGGCACGAGCAAGCGATGATAAAAAATGCATACAAGGATTGCCGTTGGCCCTGTCTCCGGTTTTTCAGTCTATGGGTGAACGCGCAAACTCAATAGCGCTTGTTACATCTGCTGTAGGCGCTCAGTTTTCAATTCTGTCCGGTTCGGGCAATGGTGAAGTCGTTCTGGAGAATGGGAATCAGGAGCTTCTATCCCTGTTGCAGGCTTTGTATCCCAAAGCCTCCTTCATCGATGATGGCTATCTTGAAAGTAAACCAGCCAAGAAAAAGGATGCCGTTGTATTGATCCCCCCATTCGGCAGATCAATACAATTGAAAAAGGATGCCGCATTAACCAGTCCCTTTTTTAAAGGTAATCCAGCGTCAAAGAAATATCCCGCTGAATACCTTTATTTAATCAAGGTCATTGATCAGTGTAAGCCGGATGGTCTAATTGCAGTCGTATTGCCGGAAGGGATTTTATCCGGAGCAAGCCACAAGGCTTTCCGGGATTGGCTGTTGGATTCCGCGCAGGTTCTTGGCATCGTCAGCTTGCCGCCCGGATTCTGTTTTTCCGGCACAGGCATTCGATGCTCTATTTTGTTCATGAAAAAGGCCAAACAGATTCCCGCTGATTACTCGATCTCAATGACCGAATTACAGCAGGAAGACTTCGACAGCGATGTAATTGCTGCCACGATTGAAACCATTAAAGCGGCATTTAATCCGGAGGATCGCGCATGAGAAGTACCGTGATCCAGCTGAAAAAGTTTCGCAAAAAAGGCAACCGCCTCGACCCTCGGTTTTACCTTGGTGAGAAGACAGTAAAGACCATTACAAACGGTAACTACGACAGCTTCATCAAGTTGGGGGACCTGCTTGATTATTTTGCCGACGGATCACGATTGACCTCATGTGAAGCAGGTATCCCGATGCTGCGTCTCAGCAATCTCGATGCATGCGATATCCATTTTTCCGGGTTGAAATATGCGTCAATAGATAAGGCCGCCAAGTGGACGGCGGTAAAGCCTCAGGATGTGCTGTTCACTCAGGCTGCCGAACCTTTCAGGGCAGCGGTTATGCCCGAGGGGTTTGACGATATTACCGTGTCTTCCGAGATCACGGTCATGCGCCCGAAGTCGGCCGTTGTACCCGAATATCTGGCGGCCATACTGTCTGCACCCACCATGGGCAGGATTCTGAAAGATCTCGCCTACAGGCGGTCTGCCACAGCGTTAAGACGATTGCGCCTTAAAGATATTGCCGGAATTCCCATCCCGCTTCCGGGCCGAGAACTGCAAAACAAAATCAAAAAGGCTTATGACGATGCAGCACGCCTGAGCCAGGAGTCGGAAACAGAACTGTCTCAGATTGTACGGGCTGTCCACGCGGAGATCAATCGCAAGACACAGATGCAGGTAACCATGCGCCAGTTCAAGATCCGGAAAACGGAATTGATTGGCCGATGGGATGTTGCGTTTTGCGCAAATGAGGTGCTCCGGAAACAGTTGCTGGAGAGTGGCAGTGTTACCCCGCTTCTTCAGGTGGCTAAACCGGTTCCATCAACCTTGAAAGGGATCGGCGAGGATGAACAGGTTTGTGCAGTGAAAGCCGAGCATATCAACGAAAACACCATGATGGTGGAAAGCGTGGAGACCTGCCGATTATCCGATCTGTCACCCCGAATGAGACAGCCGCTAAATCCCGGAGACGTGTTGATCTGCACAACAGGCAGCGGAGAGCAAGTGGCCTATCTGGATGAAAAGACGGCGGCCGAAGGTTGCAGGATTCTTGGAAGCGCCACGTTTACCGCTTTACGCTTCATTGAAACGCCAAGGTATTTCACTATTGCCATGACTCACCCCATTGTGCGGGCGCAATTGAACAGCCTTGCTACCGGGGCCGTGCAGCGTTTTGTCAGCAAAAAGGATCTGGATTCGCTGCTGGTTCCCAAATTGTCGGTGATCTGGCGGGAAGATTTTGACAGTCGTGTCGCCCGGGCCTTCGAGAGAAGGCGTGAAGCCTTGACCGCAAAAGCCCATGTATTGGAGTTTGCCGAGCAGTTTTTAAGGAAGGAGATAGAAGTTAGGAGGGAGGAGTTAGAATGAGCATTGGGAACCAGATGTATGAATACTTACTTCGCGAGGGTGCCGCCACACCAGAGATCATTGCGGCGTCTATACCCGACCTGAATCAGTACGGTGGTGCCGATCGTGCCCTGTTGTTGCTGCGGTTGAACCCGAAGTTTGAACGCATCGACAAGGAAACCTCTTCTTCTGCTGAACCTTACGGAAGTTTTAAGGTGAAAGAAGACGAAGCTCCCTGGCCGGCCAGCTCCAAATGGACCACACGCGGCAGCGGAATGTCTGATGCGGAAATAGTTCACGATGCGGCGCTGCAATTTTTCAAAACACTGGGAAAACCCGGAGCTCCGATTGCCAATGTGGTGATGGAGGTAACCAGAACCACTGGACTGGACGCACCAAAAGTTAAACAGATTCTTGTGGAGCAGTTTACAACAATGAATACGAATATTTTTAACCGGCCCAACCGGCAGGAGGATAAATAATTATGGCTAAGAAAAAAGAAAATGCACCGGGCAAACTTCGGGGACAGGCCCGGGAGCAACTTGCCGAACTGGGTTACGAAAAACTTATCGAGGATTTTCAGCTTTTCGATCCCTTTGGTGACGGCAGTATGGACGCCACTGCGGATCTGGTGGCGATGGATGGTGACGAGCCGGTGATTCTCTTTGCGGCAGCAGATCCCGGCGATGCCGCCCGTCCTTCCATTCAGGATGACGCCAAGTTCAAAGCCGGGCTGGGTGCGGATGAAGGCAAGCCGTTCCGCTTTGTCTGGGTATGGGATGGCGACAATCATTTTGTTTTTGATCTGGAAAAAGACGCCCAGATTTCCGACCTGCCGCGCAAGGATTTATGGCGAGAGATTGCCAAGCCGATTTCCGATTCCCGTTCCCGTCTGCTTCAGGATCTTTCCGCAGAGTATCACCGTGGAGACTTCCGGGCGATCCAGCGTAAATTCGACCAGTTGCATGATGCCATCTACTCCCGGGGCGGCGTTAAGCCGACCAACGCAGCCATTGATGAACTGGGGAAACTCCTGTTCCTGCGCATTCATCTTGAAAAATCGCCTCGCTACAAGATCAAGGACGGTGCCGGTAAAGGCAAATTGTTCTCCGAGATATATTCTTCCGAGTATGTAAAAAAGAATGGAAAGAAGGCTGTCATCGAACTGAAAGATGCCTTCAGGGAAATCAACAATCTGCCGCAGTACAATGCCAAAGACATAACCGGTGAAGTTCACACCATTTTTGCTTATGACGAGCCGCTGAAACTTGAAAACACCGATATCCTCGCCATGGCAATCGATTCCATGGATCTGCGCGACCGCGATGGTCAGCCTATCCGTTTGTCGGTGCCGGACAAGGAGCTGGTGGGTAATGGAGAACAGGCCCGGATGATGAGGGCGCATCTCATCCACGAAGACCTTCTTGGCTGGGCCTTTGATGTCTTCCTTCGCGGTAAGTATGCCAGCAACGAAGGTTTGGCCACCTACCTGACCCCTTCACAGGTGGTTGAGTGCATGAGCCACATGGTTTTCCATGACATCACCGATGCCGAGCTCTGGGCTCGCCGGGGTGACAAGGATCAGCAGGAACGATGGAGTCCCTCGAAAGATGAAAAAGATCTGCCCGCCTTTCTATGCGGGGATATCTGTTGTGGTACCGGCCGTTTTCTGGTGGGCGCACTGCGCGAGATCAAAAAACGCATTCTTGATGACAAGCATGTGGGTCACAGCGACGAAGACAAGCTGGCATGGCTCAGCCAGATGAAGCGCCACAGCTTCTTTGGGGCGGATCAGGCTGAAGGCAGCATCCAGAAGGCCCGCATCAACATGCTGCTCTATGGAGAGGACCACAGCCAGTTATTAAAGGTCGACGACTCCATTACGGATACCCACGTGGACAAGCTGGTGGGCAAATTCGATCTGATCCTGACCAATCCGCCTTTTGGTTCGGGCAAGTATGACGACAAATCTGGGATGGCAAAAATGCGCAAGGAAGAGCTTGGCCTTGAGCTTGGATGGAAATGGAAAGCCGGTGATCGGAGCAAGAAAAAGGCGATTGATAAAGCTGACCCAGCAGCGCTTTTTGTGGACCGCAACCTGCAATTACTGAAACCCGGGGGACGGCTCTTGATTGTCGTTCCGGACGGCATTCTCTGCAACTCGGGTGATGCCTATATCCGTGAATACATCATGGGATCGAAAGATGATGAGACAGGCGAATTTTTAGGAGGTAAGGCTATCCTGAAAGCGGTTGTCAGCCTGCCAACGGAGACCTTTGCTATCTCGGGTACTGGTGCAAAAACCAGCTTCATTTACCTGGAAAAAAAGAAACATGCATCGGAAAAGCAAGGACCTGTGTTCATGGGCGTGGCTGAGCATGTGGGGTATCTAAAAAAAGGAAAAACAGAAATTCCAGATCCGGCCGGAAACGACTTGGTAACGATTGCGGATATTTACACTCGTGGGGAGCAGTTATGAGTATGAACAATTTCAAAATATTGTCAGAAAAACCTGCTGCCACAATTATATCGGCCTCCATGATTGAGCGCCGGATGGATGCAGGTTGCTTCCAGCCAACCTATTTGAAGAATGAAAGCAATTTGCTGAATGGGAGTGTTCCTTATTCCCGGCTGGGATCGCTCTATAACAAAGGAAATTACGGTTCGCTTCCTGACTCTGTAGATTATGCAACTGAGGGTGTTGCTTTGATAAGAGGGACTGACCTTCAGTCTATGGCTATTGACTTGTCAGAGGCGGTAAGAGTTCCTGAACATTATTACGATCAGTTTAAAAAAGCGCAAATAACCCCTGGCGATATATTGATGCTTGTTAAGGGGGCATCAATAGACAGGCCTGACTCAGTTGCCATGTTCCCAGAAACTGATGATAAGGCAATAGCGAATGGTAGCGTTTTCATCATTAGAGCAAAGGAAAGCAAAGTAAACAGTAAATATTTGCTCGCAGTGATGACGTCAGGAGCATTTTTGCTTCAAAAGAGGCGAGGATCTTCCAATACTGGAGCTTTATATAATGATCTTGATACGATTAAGGCTTTTATCATTCCTCTTCCTAATCAAAGAATACAGAAATACATAGGAAAAAAAGTCGAACTCGCAGAAAAATGCCGTGAAGAGGCAACAAAAAACAGAAATATTGTCAACGAGTTATTTGAATCAATTCTTCATGAACGAAAATTTCATTCTAATAATGCGCAAACACGCTTTGTTCCACCAGATGACCTTACTACTGAATGGTTGAACTCAAATTTTTACCGTCAGATATATAAAGATCTGCTGATAGATCTTGATACCAATGGTGTCCCCCTTGTTCCACTGGGTGAATACGGGGTATGCAGCCGACAAAAAGAAAGGCCAAAAGGAGATATATTTTATATTGAAATCAGTGACATAGACAATTTTAACGGCATAATATCTGGTGGGCGTAACTGTTCTCCAGAAAACACACCAAACAATGCCCAACGAACTATAACGAAAAGTGACATACTAATGTCAACACGTCGTCCAGACAGAGGTGCTGTGGCGTATGTTGAAGATAATATTGATAATGCTTTTTGTAGTGTTTTTCTTGCGAAAATTCAAACTCATGAAAAATCACACTCCAGATTTATTCATGAATATTTGCGAACTTACACTGCAAAACTGTTTATAGGTCAAAGATGCACGGTTACCACATATCCTGTTATTTCAGAGGATGATATTGAAACAATCCCTGTCCCAGTCGTTTCGCCAGAGTTAATAGCAGAAATCTCTGAAGCCAGTAAAAAAGCTTCTCTGTATAAGAAATTTGCAGATCAATTAGTTGTAGAAGCTAAATCCAATGTCGAAGCCCTGATCGAAGGCAAGCTGGACACCGACGCCATCCTGTCTGGCAAACTCAAAGCCCCGACTATGGAGGATATCGAAAAAGAACTGGAGGACATTTAATCATGCAGATACTCGGGATACGCACCGCTTCAACCTGTGTCCGCTACGCCATTGTTGAATGGGATGGTCAGACAGCCTCGTTGGCTAATTCCGCCGCTGAGAACAAACTGGATTTTCCGGCAGACCGTCAGGAGATACCTCAAAAGCTGCAATGGCTTTATTCGGAACTTGAGCGGCTATACAGGATGTATCCCGATATTTCCAAAGTCGCTATCAAGATGAACCAGTTCGGAACAGAAAAGATGGCGAACCGTTTTTCAACCCACATGGATGGTGTTGTTATGCTGTCCGCCCTTCAGAACGGAAAAACGGCCCACACCTTTCTATATGCAAACATGCAGCAAGGCATGAGCTCAAAAAAAGTCCAGGCATTTGCCGAAGCCAATGTGGGACGTTCAGATAAATACTGGAATGCGCAAATGGCTGATGCCGTGGCTGCCGCATGGACCGGGAGGGATAAATAATGCAGCAGCGAGTGCAGATCAATCCCGGGCAGACCATTTATAAGTATGTCCTCCAACAGTCCATCGGGGGCGGTGGCTTTGGTGATGTATGGTTGGCCCACGATCGGACCATTTCCCGGGATGTTGCAGTAAAAGTGCTGGCCCAAGGGGTAGCGATTGATGAGCGCCTTCAGGAGGCTCGGATCGGGAACCATTTGGATCATGCCAATCTGGTGAAAATGCACTATGCGGATGTGGTTCAGCACAACGGAACCGACCTTGTCATTATCGCCATGGATTACCATGCAAACGGGTCCATCCTCTCCGGGGTCAATTCAGGGAATTTTATGCCGCTTCCTGAGGTGATTCGCTTCATGGCCGACATTCTGCGGGGACTGGAATATCTGCACGAACTGAACCTCTATCACAACGATATTAAGCCAAAAAACATCCTTATCGGAGATGCCAACCAAGGGGTGTTGACCGATTATGGCATCACTTGTCACTCACCGAGTGGGCAGCCGGTTCAGCCAAGGAGTGCATACAAACTGCACATTGCTCCGGAAGTGCTCAATTCCAATCAGATCAATGTGCAGACGGATATTTATCAGGTGGGTTTGACCGCATTCCGCTTGCTTAATGGTATTGGTCACATCCGCGACAAATTCAATGCCTTGGGTCAGGGTGACTACTATCAGCTGGTGAAGGATGGAAAAGTCGTTCAGACCAGTGATTACCAGCCCTTCGTTCCCCGGAACCTTAAAACTGTTATCAATAAGGCGGTCCATGTAGATCCCGCCAGCAGGTATCAGTCCGCCGTTGAAATGCGCCGTGCCTTGGAACGGTTGAGTTACCCGGGTTACTGGACAACCGATCCTTGCGGAGCCTTCATAGGTCATAACGAGCGGTATGAATACCGCTTTGAAGAACAGGCGTTGACGGCCAAATCATTTGAGTTCTCAACCTACAAAAAGTTCAAGGACTCCGGCCGCGAGACCAAGGTTTCAGCCTACTCCGGTAAAAATCTTACACGGAAACAAACAGACGATTTGAAAAGAAAATTTATGCAATGGGTGGTGACGGGATGAATGAAGCAGCTTTGATAAGAGAAGATAGGAGCTAAAGCCATGAATAACGTACCTGAAAAATTAAACTCCCTTTTCGACCGGATTGTCAGCATCCTTGAAGAAGCCCGATCCAATGTTGTCCGTTCTGTCAATAGTAACATGGTTGTGGCCTATTGGTTAATCGGGCGGGAGATCGTGCAGGAATTACAGGGAGGCGAGGAACGGGCAGAATATGGGAAACGGGTTTTAGAAGATATGTCCGAACGATTAACAAAACGGTATGCTTCCGGCTATTCTTTAACCAATCTTAAATATTTTCGGACATTTTATCAGGTCTACCAGGACCGGTTCCCTGAAATTGGTCACCCATCAGGTGACCAATCAGGCCTGATTACAAAAGGTCACCCATCAGGTGGCGAATTGGTGCCTGTAGATATAAAGCCGACAACGCGCTTTTCATCGCAGCTTTCCTGGTCCCACTACCGCGCCCTGATGCGCGTAGCGGACGGAAAAGCCCGTTTATTTTACGAGTTAGAGGCCATTGAATGTGGATGGAGCAAGGCGCAACTGGAAAGACAGATTCATTCTTCTTATTATGAGCGGATCATATCGAACCGCGGCGAAGCTGGCCTGACAGCTTCTGACAGAGAACGCCTGCCCGGGAACCCCAGGTCTCCCGAGACAATTTTAAAATCACCCTATGTGTTAGAATTCCTCGGGTTGCCGGATTCTCCGAGCCTGCGTGAAACCACATTGGAGCAGGCTATCATTACCCATTTACAAAAATTTCTTCTGGAACTGGGAAAGGGGTTTGCTTTTGTCGGGAGACAGAAACGGCTGCGCTTTGATGATACAGATCTCTACATCGATCTGGTGTTCTACAACTGCATTATCAAATGCTATCTGCTGATCGACCTCAAAATGGGGGAGCTTTCTTACAAGGATGTGGGGCAGATGGATGGGTATGTCCGGATGTTTGATGATTTGTATACAGCAGATGATGACAACCCTACCATTGGACTGGTTCTCTGCACAAAGAAAAATGAAGCCGTTGCCAAATATTCGGTACTGAGTGAGCGGAAACAGATTTTCGCGTCAAAATATATGCTTTATCTGCCAAGCGAAAAAGAGCTAAAGCTGGAATTAGAAAAAGAGCGCAAAATGATTGAGGAACACTTGGGGGATAACAAGTGAAACGCCAATTGGCATCAGCAAAAAAACTGATTGAGCACCTCATTACATGGGGCGAGGTAACCCGTTTTGAACTGGACGGCGTTACCGGTGCTCAGGACTGGATTACCGCCCTTGAAAATGCGGGAGTTCTGCATACGACGGCCACGGATATCTGGAGCCTTTCACCCAAACTCTGGAGCCTGCTCCGGGAAGATACAGAAAAGGCGCTTCGTAACGCTTTATTTCAAGTTCCAGAATATCGCGACTATCTGATTTCCATTCTTGCCGAAGGTGCCGCTTCCGCCGCCAAGCAGGGACTGCATGATGAGGTTGAAAAATGGTCCGGCGATGAGCTGCTGCCGTTCCTCTCAGCTATAAACCGGATGCTGAACCGAATCGAGGCCGATGGGAAACGGATCATCGACCAGAAAGCGGATCAGATACCATCACTGCTTGCGTCTCTTCCCGAAAGGCAGACCAACTGGGATAACTGGAATCAATCCTTACTGGGCCGGACTGCCCGCCCCCAGGACCTTTTTGATTTTGTACTCAAACGTTTTGTGCCCTATGCCAAGCCCGAACCGTGCAACGTTCATGGTCGCACGCCGGCACTTCTTCCGATCCTTCCCTTAGTTGACGCTGACGGCAATGCGCAGTTCATGAATCTGGTTCCCGCACCATGGAATGTCAGCCGATCGGATATTCAAAGCGGCATCGCGCTCTTTGATGAACATGGAAAGCCGATGAGTGAGATGGGGACAGCTGACGCTGCCCGGAATGCGTTGCAGGATGCTCTGATTGAACAGCCATTTTACAAGGCCGTGACCCAGCTGGCGATTAATCATTACCGGGCAAAGACCGCTTTTTCACCGAGCTTCGAATTGGTTTTACAACCCGGAGCCGGGTTGTCCGGTGTGGCGCTGTTTTATGAAACACGGAAAATGGGATTACTGAAAGACTGGTTGCCGCCGCTGGTTCAATGCCAGGAGTGTTTTGCCGCCAGACCGCTGGAGGAGGAACAGGTTGCAAATATGATGGAGAACCTGCTGGCTCTGGACATTCTGGAACAGGCCGATGACAACCTCGTTCTTCATGAAGATTTCCAGTCCACCTTGATGGCAGGACGGCTTCGTTCCGTGTTTCGGCCCGGCAAGTCTTTGCAGGACCGCATGATTGAAGCGGTCAGAAAACATTTACAAAAAAATCAACCGCAGGAGGTGAATACATGAGTCAGATAAAAGACACCTCCTCGAAGGTAGCATTACCAAAACTATTTCTGTGGAGTGACCCGACAAGGTATCAGGAATACCCGGAGGCTCTCGCCCGGGCGGAAGAAGGCCGTGTTTATACACGACAGGAGATCGAGCAGGAGCTGTTCGATATCACGCCGACCCTGACCTTCAAGAAAGATGGTAAACCTCGAGGACGTGGAACAGATGGGATTGTCAACGCCATGGGCTTCGAGCGTTTCGGCCAGAGGCTGTGTGTAAACGGGCTCGACCTTATCCGGAAAACAGACCACGGTTTTGTGGTTTCTGAGGCAGGATTGGAGCTGGGAAACACCTACAAGAATAGCGCTGAGTCAGATGAGTGGCTTCATTTGCTGGCAAAAAATCTTCTGCTCCGGGAACCAAGAACACGACTTCTGATTGGGCTGATGCTCAAGGGCTGGCTGCTGCAGGTGGACGTGTTCAACAAATTCCCCAAGAGTCAGATGTCATTTATAGGGCCGGAACAGGCCAGACTGGATATCACCTCCAAGGATTGTCTGCAGTTCAATGCCCTGCTCTCCGACCATGCGGAATTGGCATTGGGTCCCTTATGGATTGCCGAACTGTCGGAACACGGCTTGAGTCTGTCCATTGAATGGTGTGGCATACGTGTCGACCAGCCCTCCATTAAGGATCTTTCATCAGCCATTAAAAAGAGCTTCGGGTTGCTTTTCTATATCGGAATTTTCAGTGACGAAGGCAATGGCTGGGCCGTTGATACGGATCACGTTGGCCGGATGCTCGGTCACGATGTCCTTGAATCATTCGGCGTTTCGGCTTCCGGGGGCCAAGGCAAGTCAAAGGATGAGTTCTTTCTTGATGCATTGCGGCAAACCATGGACGTTGAAGGATACGCCATCGCCAGCGCCCTTGCGGACAAATTTGGCGAGCTTTGCCAGACCCCGGTTGAAGAGCGGGAAGAGGCTCTGGACCAGTTTGCACATGAAGCCATGTATGACGACCGTCTAGTCATTGAAACCTATCACACTGGCCAGCCCCGGATGGGACGCGGCTTGTTCGGTGACAGTAACTATCGTCGCCTGAAAATTGAATTTACACCGTCCGCAAGAGGGACGGTTATCGGAATTAAAACGAATAACAACCTCGCGGAGGAACAGTAAAATGATAATGAAACCTTGGGCAGCAAAAGGAGTCGCGCTTTATCCACCCAGCTTCTGCATGGTTGGACAAAATCAGGTATTTAACGCTCTGCACCAATTCCGGCGTTCGTTCTGGGATGGTCAGACTCACGATATTGCGGGATTTTTCGTGGCATTCGGAGACTGGGGTCTTGGTAAGACCCGTCTCGGCTATGAACTGATTGGAGAGGCCACCGGACAGATCGATGAGTGGCTCTTGAATGAACACGAATATGTGGTCGCTCCCTATAACCGAAAAGATAAAAAGGCACGGGTGCTTGAACCGGCGCTGTCCGATGGTGTCCTGCCTGTGTACATACGCTACAGCTCTGTATGTGATGATGAGCTTGATGCACCCACATGGGTTGCACGACTCACCGTTGAATCCCTTCGTCAGACGCTCGAATGCGATGTGAAATCCGGTGGCGTTAAAGCGCTCTATACAGACATCACCAACGTCCTTCATGCCAAGGGGATTCCGCTTGATCAGTTGACCGCCTGCGTGAAAAACAAAGAGCTGGATTATTCCGCACGGCTCGATGCCGCAATGGAAATCCTCAAACCTAAAGGGATCAAACATCTCTGGATAATCGTTGACGAAGTGGAAACCCCCGGTGATCTGAAGCGGGGCCTTCGTGATGACACCCCGTCCAGTATTGATGATGAATACCTGCTGATGGTCTCCGAGGTTATCAAGCACGAAAACTGGCGCAGCCAGCACCCCTATGTGAATTTCCTGCTGCTCTGCTCCATGGGTATGAGGGACCAGATTCAGATCGGTCCGAACTTGCGTCGCGCCAGCAGTGTAACCATCGAACCGAATCAGGTCACCGATGTAAGCCGGTATGTGAATCATATCAAAGAGTCGCTGGCTGAGCCGAAGTCGGTGGAATATCCGGCGGGTACACTGGAGGCGGCTTTCCTCTCGGCCAACAGAAACTTCGGCTGGCTGAACGTCATTATGTCATCGGTGCATGAGACCTATGCCCGACACAAAGAGCGAAACGAAGATATCAGTTCGTGGGCATTGATCAGGGATTTTGCCAAAACCGATGCTCGGGCTGGCAACATTTTCAACGATAACGCCGCCATGCCTTTGATCGGCAAGATCAAGGATGTGCATCAGGAAACCGTGGAGCGTATTGTTTACGGCCAGCTCCCCTTGGGCGTGGGCGGAACATCACCTACCAACATCTCCCCGGCTGTTGCTGAAATCCTCCTTGAGCATGAAATCGCAGGACGCGGAAAGACATTTGCTGAGTTGAGTATGGTGCATATCGACGCGTCAACGCTTGCCAGTGAACTCATCCGGCCTGAATACGGCTTCAAACCGATTGAAGGGAGATCAGACACCTACTTTACCGCCACATGCCAATTGTCCGTGGTGGGATTGCTGGAAGCGTTGAAAGCCTTTTCGGTCACGGCAGGAAGCAACGAGGCTTCGGAAATTGTCATCTACACCGACCTTGAGCAATGGGGCGAGCAACTGACGGCTCTTTACCCAAGGGATGGAATTGAGTTTGCCGCAGAGGCGCTGCACAGGATATTCCTAAGCCCCGATTACCGGGTGGAAGACAGCCGCTTTATCGGAATGACGTTCCGCCTGTGGAAGGAATTCAACAAATTGCTCAATCCGAATACGGAAAGTGTCCGGTTCTTCAAGGACGGCCGCTTTGAGCAGAAGCTTGAGGATTATGTAAAGGAGGTATCCGCTTCTAAAAATAAACGGACTGTTGCGACATGCCTTGGTTTGGCAAAGCTATTGGATGAGTCCTTAGCGAACGCAGCTACCGTAAAGGCATTGTCCGGCATTCCTCATCAGGTGTTCTCTTCACGATTCACATCGCCATCTGTGGATGGATTCCGGGTGACACCGGACGGCAAGCTGACAATCGTTTATTGCCTCGACGCCGATGAGACCATCAGAAAGCTGAGCACATACCTTGGCACCGGGCGGGTGCATCCGATTATCGTGTTATTTCCTGCATCCGCAGACTATGCAGCCTTTGAAGAGCAACTTGATAAATATCCGATTCTGAAGAGATGCGTGCTGACCTCTCGCCTTGTGGTTCAGGAAGAAGATTTCCTGATTAAATATTCTGCCCGGGGATCTGTATTCGAACCACAGGAAGCAAGGCTCAGCAAAGTCGCCAATGGTCTGCTGAAGTCCTATCAGGATGAATGGGTTTCAAAGGCCAGAAACTGGGCAAACAAAATCAGGCAGGACGGTTACCTGATCGCTCCAATCTGGAGCAAGGCAAAAGGCATTCCGGTTGCGGATTTTGCCAAGGGCTACCGCTATATGCTTGCAACGAACAACTCGCTGGATGCTGCCCATGAGAATCATGCTGGCCCATTAAGTGATGTGGAGTTTGAAAACTGCAAGCAGGCTGCCAAAAAGAATACCAACCCTCCAACCGCATGGAGCTATGGTGATCTGCTGGAAATTTTAACCACGGATCACAATCCGAGAGTGCCCCGGTGTTTCTTTTCAATTTTGCGTGAACTGAAAACACAGACTGCGGCGAATAAGCTGGCTAAGAATTTCTTTTTTATTGTGCCTGAAACGGAGTTCAAGCCGGTTCAGCAAATAGAGCAGATCCTTGAGTTGCTGATTGGACTGGGTGTTGTTCGTCAGACCAGCGGGGAGCTTTTCCGTGCAATAGATCAGAATCAGTTGGAAATTCGGCGGGAAGCCGCTTCCAAATGGCTGAAGAACGAGTGTAAGGAAGCCATTAAAAACTGTGAAGGGCTTTTCCCGACTCAGGCAGGAATCCTGTGGAATGCTTCATATCCGGATGCCAGTTTGAAGCTGGATGATGCCGAGAAGAAAATCAAAGCGATTGATTTTAAGATCCTTACGGCATCGTCTGTAAATTCGTTACAGGAGGATTCGTTTACGGAATTGGTTGCAAATATTCTGCAGATCGAAAACCTGATTATTAAAGTGTGTCCGCTGGAAATCGGCAGCAAAAATGTGGAATTCGAATGTGTAGCAGCCCAAATCGGTCAGTTTGAACGAAAATACAGTACACTTTCGCTCTGGCAGAAGGTCTCTTTCCTGAGTTGGCTTAAAAAGAATTTTCTGTCCAAACGCGAGGAGCTTCTGTCCGAAATCAACCGAATCATCAAGGACAGCAACGAACTCAAACTCGTTTCCGGTAAGCCATTCCCGATCGTTCCGCTGACACTGCCGCTCAAGGCTATCCAGAACGAGCTGGAAAATGCCCTGAAAGGTGTTGGCTCTCCATCCATGACACGCATGGCAACGATTAAGGCTGGTAACTATACCCTGCTAATCGATCAGTATCTTGTGGATTCAAAATACGAGTCAGCCTGGGGGCGGCTATCGGCATTGGGTGATCTTGTCTCACCGGACATGTCCGACAGCTTCCATGTAAGATTTATTACCTTAAGAACTCGCTGGGAATCGGTCATTCAGACATTTGATGCCACTAATAGCGTATGGACGCAGCTTTCCGAATTTACCAAAGATGCACCACAGGAAATCCTTTCTGGTCTCAGCGGGGTCAAGTCTGAGATTCAGAAATACAACGGGATGGTCTCCGGTGGTTTGGAAAGTCAGATTCAATCCCAGTGCGATGATACCGCTGAAGATGAGCTTCTTACCATGCTGAAAGACGAGGTGGACGCATGCGAGTCCAAGCTCCAGCCAATGCAGCAGAAGATCTCCGACAGACTGGATACGATCAAATCCGATTTGAGGAAAATTATCCGCAGCACTCAGCTTCAGGCATTGAACAAGCTGCTTCAGTCTGAAGGCAAAAGCATTATGGAAGAGCCGAATGCCAAGGATACCTATCAGAAAACCAAGATGGCCTATGAATCATTTAATACAAAGGTAATCGCCGATGGTGACAATGTCTTTGAGAAGTCTGGCCAGCCTGTTTCCTTTGAGCTCTGGGTTGATATTTATAAAGGGCTGAATGCCGGGAATTATAGCGAAGACGAGCACCCGGATCATGACGAGGCTATCAAGGCACTGAAGAAGATGAAACTTATCAGGACAAGATTGGAGCTGCGATGAAAACCTTAATACTCGATATCCAGAAAGATCTGTTTGAGTCATCAATACTGGAGCAATCAGCCGAAATACTATTCGTATCTGTTGATGAAGCTATCGGCATGAAAGGTTTTCCATGCGTATTTCTGGGCTCCAAGGGGATTGATGACTTTACAGGCACTGTGCGCAAACTGGCGCGGACCAATTATCAAAACGGCACAGGTCTGATTATCATAAATCCGCCGACCGACACCGACATTGGCAATGCCATTGACGCGCCGGTTTCAATCATTGTGAAAAAACGCAAAGCATCTTCATTTTGCAAACCAATAGGCTTTGACGGTCTGGACGCGGAAAGCAAATATGAAATCTGGTCGGATGGCGCGATTGAGTCGTCGCTGAACTCAGGAGTTATGGGTGTTGACGACAACAAGGGCACCGTCCTGCTCAAATACCAGCCCAAGAACACTTCAGGAGCGGTCTTTATAACCACCTTGAAGTTGCTCTCCTATAGTGGGATGACCAATGAGTCCGACAGAGAATCACTGCTTAAGCTGCTTCTGACATGGGAAAACAAGCAGTCGTTTGCCAATGCGGAAACGACTGAAGATGCTGAATCTCCGGATGAAAGTGTATTGCATTCTGTGGCAATCCTCTCTTTTTCATATGGCAGCAACGACCCAAACAAACTATCAGCCGCTATGTCCCGGTTCTTCACTCTCAATTGCGACGCAGATACTGTCTTGCAGGCCTTAGACCAACTTTCAATTAATCTGAACGCAACAAAGGAAAATTGGACGTCCAAGCTCGAAGAATACATTGATCAGGCCGGACATTACTCGTATGCGCGAGAAATAAAGGAAATACTTGAAGATGAGGAGGCCGATTCATGAAAAGCGTTGAAATGTCACGCGCATTGACAGCTGCCATGAGCCTGCGCCTACCAGGCACCGCTGGCAAATTGGCCAATAAGATGCGCTATGTGGATTCGAAAGGGCCGTTGTTTCATGACGGTGGCCTGATCAGGAATATATCCCAAGGCAAGCACGAGAAAGTCTATGCCGTGGGCATTTCTTCGAAAAGTAAAAGTATGCCTGCCTTGGGTGGATTGCTCTATGGGGCTGCTGCTCTCCGGCATGATCTGGTTGTTGCCAATAATGAGGTCAGTGAAGGTCTGCAGGACAGCCGAGTCGATATCAACGATATGAACTTTCTCGGGGCGTCAGAGCGTCTTGTGTGGAAAGAGTTCATTCTCGTTTATCGACTTCTTTCTGACTTGATGAGCTCAGATACAAAACCTGACATCATTTTTGTGGATATCCCTCTACTGGTTTCCCGGGCGGATCAAAGTGTTTTTCTTGAAGAAGAGGATGTTCAAGAAGACTGGCAGGCCCTACTGAATGTGATGGAGGATTTTTGGCAGCGTCACCTGAATGACTTTTACCCGAACAACCCCGATGGGCCATTCCTTGTCTCTTTGCAAACCAAACGCGACTTGAACAGTGCCGTCCTGAATGCCATTCGCGAAGAGGGGCAATCAGGAAGCCCAGAAGCCATTGATGACAAGATTGTGAATCTTATTCGTGAGGATTGGGGGCAGCTTCGAAGAGTTGGCATCCTGCGATTTCTGAAAGGGACTCTAAAAGCGGGGCGAAGAACTGCTGCGTTCTATTACGAGTCCTTGAGCAAATATATGAAGCGTTTTGAGCCAAAGCTTGTTTCAGAGCACGGCCTCGTTGGATTTCACCTTCAGGTTGGGCTTCGCACTCCTATCTGGAAGGTTGAAACAATTGGCAAGCGCGACAGCTGGACCACGGAGAGCCTCGATAGGCTTGCGGGGCTGATCTCGTACTTAACCATCCATGATAACCCTAAAATGAAACCGCTTCCTCTGTGGTTTGCAGAACAGCTCGTTCGTATGCCGAAGGAAGTTCTAATCAGCTATTTGAAATCAACCCTTGCAATGCTCAAAGACAGAGAGGTTGATCAGACATGGCTTGAAGGTATCGACACAATTCAGGAAGAGGTAGAATAGTGAAAAATAATCAAGATAATTTCATCGGTAAATTGGTTGGGAACACGGGGCAACCGGATAAGTTGACGATTGCTCTCAGAAACAGCTTTTCGGCAAGGCGCGGCGAGTTCGTCAGAATTGCACACCAAGAAAGAGAAAGCGATCCGAATATGGACGTGCTGGGACGGATTGTTTCCCTGTCCAGAAACAGCATCCTTTTCAATCCGGCTCTTGGTGAAGGGATTAGTGAGGTCGAGCTTCTGCCGCACTCTAAAATTTCCGGAGAAACAGTGTATGGGACCATTGAGCTGGTTGGCTACAAAGATCCTTATACCGGTGAAATCAGAATTCCTCGCAGACCTCTTAATCCGGGCACTAAGGTTTACAGTGTCGATTATGATTTTTTGACCAAGTTTTATGATTTTTCAGAGGATACCAGCATTCACCTTGGCAATCTCGTGGGGTATGAAAAAGGATCGAATGTCGTCCCTGTATATCTTGATGCCAACACGCTGGTGACCGAACACTTGGCCGTGCTGGCTATGACTGGTTCAGGGAAAAGTTACACCGTTGGCCGAATTATTGAACGTCTTGTCGCCCAGCTAAACGCCTCAGTTGTGGTCTTTGATCCCCATGGAGAATATGGGAAAGCCTTGCGAGGCGGAACGTTGAATTTCAATGACCGGCTTGATTCCGTGGAGGATGTAAGGGACCGGGAGAAGCTCGTTGAAATCCAAACAAGGTTGCAAGCCCTTCAAGATAAGGGCGCTGGCATAACTGTCTTTACGCCTCAACTCAGAAGCTTTACCGAAAAATATGCCGGTAAGAATCAGAACCTGGCCCTGCAGCTGGATCATTTCGATGTGGATGAATTTTCAGGTGTGTTACCGGGTCTCACGGAGCCACAGCAGCGTGTACTCGATGTGGCGCTGAGGTATTGGAAGGAAAATTTTGAAGAGCCTCGGGATATTCAGGAGCTGTTCTCTGTTTTGGACGACCTTGACCGCCTGAAAAATTGGGTTGCTGAATCAGGAAGCCCGGGTGAAGCCAGCGCCCTCAAAGGCGGAAGTGCCAATATTGCCGCCATCCGGTTACGCCGGATGATTAATGAGGCACAAAGCTTTTATACCCGTGCTGCAGGCGACCCCTTCGATGTTTACAAAATGGTCGGAGATGACAACGAACCCTACGGACGCATTTGTATTGTGGATCTTCAAGGACTCTCAAACACCGCAAGACAGGTCATCGTTGCACTGATATCGAGTGAATTAATGAAAGCCGCAGGAGACAAAAACCGTCCGACAAGACCCTCTTTTATCATCTATGAAGAAGGCCACAATTTCGCGCCGAATGGTGAGCCTTGCATATCAAAGAACATTATCAAGCGCATTGCTGCTGAAGGTCGAAAGTTTGGAGTCGGGTTTGCCATCGTAAGTCAGCGGCCCAGCAAACTGGATTCAGATGTAACCAGTCAGTGCAACACGATTGTGGCCATGCGTATTAAAAACCCTGATGACCAACGATTCATACAAAAAACATCTGATTATTTCTCTGCTGCCGACCTTGCCGAGTTGCCGACGCTTTCAACAGGTGAGGCATTGATTTGCGGCCGGGCAATTATCGCTCCGCTGGTAGTAAAGGTTGGGACAAAGGCCCTTGTGCATGGAGGGGAGTCGCCGAAGGTATGTGAACGCTGGGGTAAACCGGAGATTTGATGAAAAGAAGCATAAACATAAGCGAAACAGTTCTTTCTGCCGTCACTGATAATTTTCAGATGACAGAGAACTTTCCTATGCTTTTGCAGTCGGGAATCCCAGACCGAGGTGTGACGATTCATTCGCACTTCTTGACTTATCTGACGAGCTGCGGACAAAAAGCCGGGTATTCAGCAATTACGGAATGCCCGGTGAGTATTAACGAATCATTTCAAGGCATCGGAGAAATTCGTGCAGACTCGGTATGGTTTGATAAATCGGATTTGACACCGAGGATCGCTTTTGAATTTGAACGATTTGAAAAAGGGGATGAAAAGAAGCTCAAGCAGAAGGTTGAGAACCTGGCCATAACAGCGGCTCTCAGTGAGACTATTGAATTGGCTGTTCTTGTCTACTGGGTTAGGTCAGGTTCCATGCCCAGAAGTATGGATGGTGTGGTTGCCCCATACGGAGCCAGCTTCAGGAGAAATGGGATAGTGGTACCCAAAGCCATGACACCGTTAATGGTAATCAAATGCGTCATGAAAAGCTCTGGAGATACGCAGGATCTTTTGTTTGGAGAATTCCTTCGGGATATGCGTAATGAACGGCACTTATCTGGAGGAAATTACTAATGGGCATTTTCTTTAGAACTAAAAAAAACGAGCTTCTTGGCGACCGGTTTCGACTTATTGAAGAAGTCGGTAAAGGGAGTTTCGGTGAAGTATGGAGGGCTGAACGCTTATCTGACGGGAAACACGTTGCCATCAAAATTCCGAAGGACCAAGAAAAAGGTGAAGAGATTCTAAGGAAAGAAGCAGATATCGTCAAAGGAATCATCCATCCGAACATTGTACAGGTTTACGCATTTCACAACATAAGCGATTTGTTTTTCATTGAAATGGAATTCATTGATGGCTTTAGCCTTTCAGCAATTTTACAGGGGTCCAATAACGCGTCGAACCTCTCTTTCAAACAGATGCTGGAGTGGCTTGTAAACATACTGGATGGACTTGCTGCCGTACATCAAAGAAACATCTCACATAACGACCTTAAGCCGGAAAATATTCTCATCGCAAAGGGTAGCAACAAAGCAAAAATAACCGACTTTGGCGTCAGCAGAAGGTTTGAGGATGCATGGGTTTGGACCAAACGGCATGGAACGGAAGCTTATATGGCTCCCGAAGTCGCCCTCGAGGGGAAGCGCAGTAAGGTTTCGGATATTTATTCGCTTGGGGTTTTGTTATATGAGATGACCACAGGCTCCCTCCCTTACACCAGTCCACACCAACTATTGACCGGTTTGAATATTGCAAAGCCTCGGGAAATCAACACAGACATTCCAGCCGATCTTGAACAGGTAATTTTGAAAGCAATGGCTCGGCGGCCGGAAAAGAGATATCAGAGTGTTGGTGAGTTGCGAGCCGATGTTGACCGGTGTGTAGATTCTTTGTCTGCCAGCAATGTTATCGTAGAATTGCCTTCTCGCGTTACCACAAAACAAGAGTTTCAGCCTCCTTCATCAAGCCCGCTCTATTACCTTGAACTTGCCAAGAAAAAACTTTCCGATGGTGATCATCAGGGTGCTTTGGAAGCCGCTGAAGCTGCAGTTGATCGGAGCGATGAACATCCTCAGTACCTAAGGATGCTCGGCGGTATTTGCATTCGTGTAGGCTACAAAAAGAAAGCCATTGCTGCTTATGAACGTTTAATGGGGATCTACGAGCGCGGATACCCAGTTGAAGACCGCCAAAAAGTTGAGACCATAGAACGTCTTGCCTCTCTGTATGTGGATGATCAACGTTACGAAAAAGCCATCCAGATTTACACTTCACTGGTTAAGATAACTGCGAGTTCGTATGCCAAATTCAAACTTGCAATCGCATATGGGCTGGACGGTGATTACCGCCAGGCAATCCAGCTTCTTGAAGAAGTAAGAAATGAAAAACCAGATGCCTTGGTTGTTTACAACAAGCTGGCATGGGCTCATGCATTAAACGGAGACGATCATCTTGCCCTCAGTTTCTATAACCAATCGTTGGCAATAGATGCGTTTGATCTGTTCAGCCTTTTCCATCTTGGCCAGTACTACTACATCATCGGCGATCGTCGTAGATCAAACGAATATTTCCAGCGGCTCTATAGCGCTGATAAGGTTGGCGATTATTCCGCCCGGGCAAAACAAATAACAGGTGATGACAAATAAAGGAGCGCGTGATGTTTCAAACAGAAATGGCATCGGAAAAAGAGTTTACAGGCTGGAACGAACTGTATGCGTGGGTCGCTGATGAAGAAGAATCCACATCACGAGTCTCAATACAGGGGTTGTTGAAGAATGGTGCTAAATTCCAGGAAGATAAATATTTCGGCAGCTCGGAATACAAACTTGCTTTCACCAAAGAAGGACTAAAATCGCTCTGCTACAAACTCAAATTTCCTCTGCTTGCAATTGAAATGACAAAAGAAAGTGAGTTGGCCTCAAGAATACTAAACGATCTCCTCAGCCAAGATAATGCGAAAGCACAGCTTTCCAATAGTGAATTTGTGATCAATGAAAAAGGCGGCGACCCATCACATGGGAAAGTCTGTGGAATTGTTTCGAGTAGCTATGTCGGCTACAGCAACAATTCATTCATGCGAGATATTGAAAATGTAATAGGTGAAAATGATTTGTCCTCTGCAGGAAAGCTGACCTTAAAAGAGGCATATTCAATTAACACGAGGCTGCATCTTCGACTTACGAGCACGCACATTTCTGGAACTGTTTCCGGCCGGGGAGGTATCTCTGAAGATAAAACAGAAATAGGTCTTGAATTTTGCAACAGCATGGTTGGTGATGCCGCTGTTTCTATAGATTATTTCCTTCATCGCTTGGTGTGTGCCAATGGACTGGTGTTGCCTGCCGGTCGAAATGGAGCAAGAGTTATTCATTCTGGAAAAGCCAAGAATTTCTTGAGCCGATTAAATAAAGCTTTTGGTGATGTGCTCGCGGGAATGGGTGAAAAAGCAACGTATGTGAAGGAACTCAGCGATATCGAATTTTCTCCGCAAAGGCTGGCTGAGTTGGACCTCAGCAAAATGATTTTTGACATCATCCCGACATCAAAATCCATCGTTATTGATAAGCACAGAAATTTTTTCAATGACTTCATTTTCAGGAAACTAAGCCCGGAGGACAAACTAAAAAGAGAAGAGCTGGCGATAGGTTACTTGCCACTTTGTTTTGCAGGAGAGCTGTCAAAAGCAGTCTTCAATTCCAAATATCGGGACAACGCCTCAATGTTTGATCTGATAAACGTATTTACCGAGCACGCCAAAGAGAAGCAGCCCGCTGAACGAGTGGAAATTCAGAAACGATCTGGTCAGCTCGCTGAATGGGTTGTCAACAATAAGAAAAAGTTTGATTAGATGAACGTTATAGACGGACAAATCGGGGACGCCATACCTATTTGCCATGAGTTATTCCCCGGCTTTTGCCACTACCTGAAACGTGTCAAAAATTTCATTCAACAGACCGCCTGGCCGCATTGCCCGGGTCAGTTTTTTTCTATAAATCGGGGATCTTTTGCCTGTAAATCCGGCTGAGATCACATTCCATTTGACGACATGCCTGATCTTCTTTATTTTAATTTAAGGTTTAATTTAAAATAAAGAAGATATTATTTTAAAAATTGCAATTGGTTATCCACTTCAATCAAGTTACTCGATTTTCCTGGATTCCGGGTCGCGGTCGCTGCGCTCCCTTGCCCGGAATGACGGGGCGGAAGCATCAATGGGTACTTTAAATCATGCTTAACTTGAACGGCCAATAGCGTCTCCGAACCGGATTCAGGAGAAAACCCGGCTTTCACCGGCAACCGTCAATGCCTGTCTCCGGGAACTCGAGAAACTGATCTGCGGATAGGGTCGGGCCAAGCTAACTATTTAAAAATAAATTAAATAGACTTTAATTTACCCCTAATAATGACGTTATTTTGAGCTTTTTGGACCCAAAAATATCAATATAGGGGCAAAAAAGTGCCTTGTTTTTAACCTAAAGACTTGCTGTATCGACATTCAGTGTGGTCCGACCCTGGTTCCTTGATGCTGGTTCCTTGACAGTATTGCCCCAGGAGCCGGAGACCAACGGAAAAGATAGGGTACGGCTTTTATCACGGACATATTTGAACGCCGGTTTTTTCAGCTTTTTAATAAAAGTGTCGATTTTCTTCAATGGGGACGGAAGGGGCAGGGTTGCTGCCTCGATTTTGATCCAGAGATCGGAAAAGGTCTTGCTAATTTCAACGTGCGAGCTGTCATCACAAATACATGAGGCTGTATCTTTATCGGCGATTATTTCTAATCGCGTCTCGTTTTTCAGAATGTCTATGACTGGGACCACGGACTCCCAGGCGTCATGGGCCCGGTCAGAGGCTTTTTGATGAAACAAGAAGGGCACCCGGTAAAAAATCTGCTCCGGCTTTGATGGCAAATAGCCAAAGCCAGGATTCCTGTTCTGTGAGATTGAATCAATGTTTAGCATGCCTTTTCTCCTGTTCTTTATTGGGTTTGCCGGAATCAGGTAAAATAATCTTGCATCATGTGTTTTGTGATAAACGATGTATGGCTCATCCGGCGGTCAAAATAGTAACTGCAGCAAATAGACTGTTTCCCTGTGCGCGTCGACGTTTCTTGCCAATTGTTAAAAAGTTATCAATAATCTAGCATAAAACTCCATCAACCCACCAACTGAAAGAGTATAAGCATAATGCTAGTTAAAAACTTGTGCCATCTTGTGGAGACCTGCTTTCGAATAAATAACGGGCTTTAAGATTCCGTAAGATTCCGGGGAGATGATACTTAATTCCAACCAGAAAATCCACCGGATGAACCGTTGATTTTTACGTTGAGCAACACCCCGAAAAGCGCAAATTGATTGGAAGGCTTTAAAGAGGATAGGTTGCCAGGATATTGATGGTCGATGGAAAGGAGATCACTAAAAAGACAGGGTTAACTTGCAAAGCGATGACTTATCACCTCATCTGATCCGGGAGAACGACAACGGCCCTTTTACGCCAAACAACCCGTACCGAGCGCAAGAATACATCTTGTCTCAATGGAAATTATAATGTACAATTAATCAATTTTTGAATATTTTATTAACCATTGAGGCTTGAAAAAGATGGCAAAAAAAAGAGTGATAATCTCACCTGCACTGGAAGATATTATAGAGACGGTCGGAGAAAACATCAAACTTGCGCGCTTACGCCGCAAAATTACTGCGACCATGCTGGCAGAGCGTGCAGGTATTAGCCGTGTAACCTTAAGAAAGGTTGAGAATGGTGAAAGCAGTGTCACAATGGCGATTTATGCCAATGTTCTTTTTTGTCTCGGCCTTGAAAAGGATTTATTACGACTTGCCGGAGACGATCCTTTGGGGCGACGCTTACAAGATGCTGAATTGACTCACACAACTGAGCGTTTCGCTAAGAGGAAGAAGTAATGGCGGTAAAACGACATACAAAAGGCCCGGCAAGAAAATCCATTCAAGTTTGCGCGCATTGGC
>JAABSH010000099.1 GCA_011390465.1 Desulfobacteraceae bacterium | reverse complement strand
AGGGACGATGACCCCAGGACCGGCTGGATCAGCGGCCTGGATAAAAAAGAAGGAAAACAGCATCCCACCCGCGGGGGCCTGCGTATCGGCAAGCCTTTGAATGAACGCAGACCGGACGAGCCTTTTGACCAGAATCTGGAATGGGACAGAGACGGGCAGTATTACCACTATCTGACCAAATGGATGCACGCCCTCAACCAGGTGGCCCGGGTGACCAGAGATCCGGTCTACAGCCGGTGGGCTTTAGAGCTTGCCCAATCCGCCCATGCAGGATTTGTCCATGCCTCTTCATCCGGAACTCTGCGGATGTACTGGAAAATGCGCATTGATCTGTCATCTCCTCTGGTTCCTTCCATGGGACAGCATGACCCCCTGGACGGCCTTATCACCTACAGCCGGCTCCAGGCAACTGCGTCTCAACTATTTTCTCAGCCAGGGACATCCCTGAAATCTGAAATCGCCCACATGGCATCTTTGTGTCAAAAAATGTCGTGGGAAACATCAGATCCCTTGGGCGTCGGCGGGTTGCTGTGTGATGCCCTTACCACTGCACAGCTGCATCTGCAAGGGATTGCCGATCCCCTTCCTTCTTTGCACGTGCTTCTCAAAGATGGTTTGTCAGGAATGGATGCCTGCATCAACAGCCCGTCATTCAAGGCCCCGCCCGAGTTTCGCCTGGCATTCCGGGAACTGGGCATGACCATTGGCCTGCACGCGGTACAGAAACTGGCGGTGCTGGTGAAAGACCATCCTGACGTGTTTAAGGAAGCTGTGGGAAAAATGCAGGTGTTTGAAGAATATTACGGGTGGTGTGATATCATCGAAGGCTTCTGGCTGGCACCTGAAAACCAGCAGGTGCGCACCTGGACCGATCACCGGGACATCAACCAGGCAATGCTGGCTGCAAGCCTGCTGCCTGACGGGTACCTCAATTTGTGAAAAAAGAATAAAAAAACCTGGTCAACAAGGCAACCCTGCTTGCGGCCAGAAAAGGCAAACACCAGGAGAAGAAAAAGGAGGAAATTATTATGACTGTTAATTTTGATCACTATGCACAAAAAGCAAACCAGTTTGTCAAACACCTTGCACAGGAAGTGGGACATCCAGATGAGGCAGGCAGAACCAGCATACTGCTGCGTGCTGTGCTGCACACCATACGCGATAGAATAACCATCAGCGAATCCTTTGATTTCATAGCCCAGCTGCCGGTTTTTGTAAAAGCCCTTTATGCAGACGGCTGGAAGTACAGGGAAAAACCTTTACGGCTGGACAAGGAAGACTTTTTAAAACAGGTGGAAAAACACCAAGCCCAATACGGGGAAAGCGAGTTCAGCTGGGAAAAATCAACCGAGGAACTGGTGAAAATAGTTATCAGAGAATTAAGAAGTTTTGTCTCCCAGGGAGAATTTGAAGATGTTACAGCCCAGTTGCCGGAAGATCTGAAAAAAATGTTTCAGGCGGCATAACCAGGGTGGGCATTTCACCGGTTTTGGTGTTCACCTCAAGCTCGCAGAACTGGGCAGCAAATGGATTCACACTCCTGTTTGCGGGATTGGAGCCCCGGTAACCCACGCCCACAAACCAGACACAGGAGCCCATTCCCACACCCCGCTTGATATGGGTGCCGGTTTGATTGTGGGCCTTTGCCTGTTTTACCGCCTTTTCCCACCCGAACTGTTCAGCGCCCTTTTCAATGCATTCTTTAAGGCCGGATGTGGTATAGGGCCAGTTGCGGCCCTGGCTAATGCCGGGAATATTTTTCAGCCGCAGAGCCACCGAATCCATGCCGATTTTTTCAGCAAGGTCATCCATGATCTGCTCCATACACAACCCTTTTGTGATGTTAATACAAGAATTCCTGTATTTGCGATATATTCAGACAGTATTTGGCCATGACAGCATTTTATGCTGCACTTTAGCACCTGCATATACTTTAACATTATTATACACGATTTCCCCATTGCGATTTGTTTACTCACATTTTACACTGATCTTATATCTAATTGAAATAGATAGCGATTTTCATTCATATTCAAAATACGAAAGTATCGAGAAGAAAAAGAACAGGAAGGAATGACATGAGTGTTTTACGAACGGCAATCGCTCAGATGAAACCGGTTCTCGGGGACATGGATGAAAATCTCCGTATTCATCTACAGTACATAAAAGAGGCAAAATCCAAAGGGGTGCGGCTTCTTCTCTTTCCTGAGCTTTCCCTGACCGGTTATAAACTCGGAGGGGAAACAATAAACCTGGCCATCAGCAATGATGCCCCGAAAATACAAGAACTTGCCCGGCATACGGAAAAAATACACGTCGTTATCGGCTGCGTGGAAGAAGGGACGGCTGCTCAATTTTATAATTCTTCCATTGTTGTAGCGGACGGTGAAATCGAATATGTGCACCGTAAACTGAACCTCGCTACCTACGGCCGCCTGGAAGAGGGAAAGTATTTCGGAACCGGACGTTATGTCGAGACCTTTCATATCGATTCGCAATGGAAAGGGAGTGTGCTCATCTGTGCCGATCTATGGAACCCCGCGCTGGTAAACCTCGTCTCGCTACTCGGTGCGACCATCCTCCTCTCTCCCACTAATTCCGCGGAGGATTCCGTGAGCAGCGAATTTTCCAATTCCGGGGGGTGGGAGCTGGTCACCCGATATTGTGCGATGATTTATGGAATGCCGATTCTTATGGCGAACAGGGTAGGCACAGAAGGGGGTATGCATTATTGGGGCGGGTCTCGTATCATCGATCCTTTCGGAAATACCCTTGCCCTCGCGAATGGCGATTCTGAACAGCTGCTTATCGCGGATATTGACTATGCCCAGGTCAGACTGGCACGATTCCATCTGCCGACAGTACGTGACTCTAACCTTGAATTAGTCCGAAGGGAAATCAACCGTATAGCAGATTACAGCCGTATCCCGCCGGGCAGAAAGACGACGAAAGCTCCCTTTAATTCAAAAAATACCAGGGCGGGTGCCGATAAAGAGATGGGTGAAAAATCCGAACTGGGCCGATAGATTGATATTTACCAGACTTTTTTACACGTGCATTCCGAAGGGTATGAGCCCCGCAATCTCAAGAATTGAAAATCATGCTGAAGATATGCGCCTTCAAGCTCTTGGGAAAAGCCTGAAATTAGAAATCGGCTAATCAAAGTTTAAAGAGAATTTTTTTAATGTTTCTGCGGAATTCTGGAGTCTGTGACGTTCAGCCGCGTTTTATCTCATAGTTCACTTCTGGTGCCGGCTGCAGAAATAAGAAGAACGGCCGCTGATTTTTTCTTTGCTTATACGGCCATCACATATGCCGCACGGTTGCCCCTGCTCTCTTCTTTTGGTCAGGTATCTGGAGGGAAATTCGTCCGGATCGGCCTTATGCCTTATACAGACCTCAAATATCCTTTGCATGCTGGTAAAAAGGGTATCAATCTCTTGTTCTGTCACTTCTTTTTTTTCCGGATGGATGCCGGACTGGTACAATATCTCATCTGAATAGATATTGCCGATACCGGCCAGTTTTTTCTGGTTCATGAGCCGGGATTTGATACTGCCCCCTTTTTCAACGGCTTTTTGAAAAAGGGCTTTATCGATTTCGTATGCATCAGGACCCAGCTTGTTTTTTTCTATGAATTTTTCCCGGTCCTCAATGAGCAGCACCTTACCCAGCTTTCTGACACAGATAAAGGCAACCCGGGTGCCGTCATCAAAATCAAGGATCAAAGGCGCGTGTTCGATATCCTCCGGATCTTCCATATACCGGACACTGCCGGTCATGCCGAAATGCAGCACCAGTTCCCTGGTGTCTGTGACAAGAAACAGGTATTTTCCATGCCTGCCGGTCTGTATGAATACCCGGCCTTCCAGATGTTTTCTCAAGGTGGCAGGGCTTGATTTCATCACCCTGTTGTTTCTGGCTGTTACACGGGCAATTTTTCGATCCAGTATATGCTGATGGCAGTAATTTCTGAAAACCGCCACATCAGGCAGTTCAGGCATGTTTCACCTCTTATATGATCAAAGGGACAAACGCATATTGTTCTTGGGTAAATTGTGTTCTTATCACGCCCTGATCTTTTTTCATGATGATCATGGGCCCACTTTGATAGGGGCATACGATAATCCCTTTGTCATTCAATGATTTGTAGGCCAGATCTTCTATTTTGCTGACCATATCAGGGCTGACACCGGCGGTGGCAATTATCCGGTCATATTTTCCATGGGGGTTCTGGAATATGTTTTCATTTTTGATCTCCAGATTGTCCAGCTTATCTTTGACAGCAATGTTTTTTTTCAGTTTTTCCAGATTGTCTCTTGCCAGTTCCACCAGTTCCGGCACTATTTCCGCACTGATGACTTTGCCCGGATATACCAGGTAGGCAATCAGACAGGCATTCCATCCACTGCCGAAACCTATTTCCAGCACATCATGACCAGGTGCCAGTTCTGCCAGCATCAGGACCCTGGCCACAGTGGAAGGCTGGCTGATTGTCTGTCCATGCCCTATGGACAATGCGGTATCCACATAAGGATGGTGGTCTATAAAAAACCTGCGGTCCACGGTATCCATGGCATCCAGGATAGCGTTCACCTGCCGGGTGCCGGCTTCCTGATCCGTGACAAATCGTGTGACATAATTACTGACGCTTTTGAGCATCCTTTTTTTTTCCGGATTTATTTCCATGGTGCTCCCCAATTTTTTTGAAATCATTTTCAAATTTTTTCTGTATTTTCGGGAATCTCATTGCTGCAGCAGGATGATATGTTTCAATATAGGTCCGGTCCCCGTTTCTGGGTGTGTGCCAGGCAGCCTTTCCCATGAGAACAACCAGTTTCGGTGCAATATCTTCTATTTGTTTGACCAGATAGGGAATGGACACTGCAATTTCCTGTTTTGTGGGTTTGCGGTTGCCAGGGGTTTTGCATTTTACAATGCTTGTCAGATAGATTTCCTTCCGCACCATTCCCGACTGTACCAGCACCTTGTCAAGATACTTGCCGGCCCTTCCCACAAAGGGCCGGCCTGTTCTGTCCTCTTCTTTTCCCGGGTTCTGTCCCACCAGCATGATCTCTGCATGAAGCGGGCCTTCGCCTTCCACAAACCGGTATTCCCGGCATATCTGTAAATCATGAATCTGCATTTTTCACGATTTCCGGAAAATTTTGGGCAGGCCCTGGCCTGGGTATCCGTGCCGTCATTTGATTTCTCCTTATCTTACACATCCCTGCTCTTTAAAATAATACATCCTGCCTCAGCGCATCCATAAGGGAAATACTGTATATTAAAAATGTTTGTCCTGTAGATAAGGTGTGCGCTTTTTTCATGATTTGTCACTGGTGCTCACCAGATATTTGCCGTCATCTTTTTCCTGAACCAGCGAATGCAGATGCCTGATCCGCCGGCTGAGAACCGAACAGATCTGAAGGGCAATGCGGGGAAATTCCATGGCGGTTTCCTTGAATTCCTGTTTGTGAAGGATGAGAAAACGGCAGGGGGTCATGGTTCGGATAGTGGCAGACCTGGGGGCATCATCAATCAATGCCATCTCCCCGAATGCGCTGCCTGATGACATCTGGTCGATTGATTCCTCGTTGCCGTTTTCCCGTTCCATGATTACCGATACCTTGCCGTCAATAATCAGGAAAACGGTTTCGCCAGCACTGTTCTGCTTGATCACCTCCTCATTTTCATCATAGGCTTTTTCCTTGGTGACACCGGCAATGGCTGCCAGTTCCGAGGCGCTCAATCCTGAAAATAT
>JAABSH010000098.1 GCA_011390465.1 Desulfobacteraceae bacterium | reverse complement strand
TATGACCCGTTGCCTCAGGATCTGGATCAGCGCCTTGGGGCCACCCGGGACGGGGACCGCTTTGTATTCGACGCTTTTGGCGAAACCTGTGTCATTGCCCCGGACCATATCACGCTGGGATCAAAAACCGCCCCTTCCATTCTGGGGATCCTGATCTCCCTGTATGCCCTGCATTCGGCGACCGAGATCTGTGTACCCGCGCCTTTCCGCGCCTTCAAGGAGTTCAACGGAAGCATGCCATATGCCGGGGCATTTGTCACCCACACCGAACAGGTACTGGTGCCCCACGTGGCCTTAATCAAAAACAGGCTGGAAAAAATCTTTTCCGCCTTAAAGGGAGAAACCCCTCCTGCCGACACGCCGGGGGATATGTCTTTTGTGGTGTATCCATTACCCAAAATCGTCCTGTGTTATATTTTATATGAAGCGGACGAAGATTTTCCAGCCGCAGTCACCTGTCTGTATTCCAGCAACGCAGACCGGTTCATGCCCATTGACGGGCTGGCGGATGTGGGGGAATACACCTCAAAAAAAATCATCGATCTGGTCACCTGATCCATTGAATAACGAGGGTGCGGATCTCATTCACGCAAATGAAAGCTGTGGTAAGGGAAATATTGACTTATCCAGCCACCTTTTGGTGATTTATATTTTCTCCGGATATGTTGTAAAGTCCTTCTTCACAATCTGGGACAACACCGGGCCGATGACAAACCGGGAAATGAACACATCACTTATTAAAACCGCCCTCTGTCAACTGCCGAATACTGAATGAAGGAGACACACCCAGTGCAGACTTTAGAATAGTTCTGCACTGGGTGTAAAGCAACAACGCTTCCGATTTTTTTCCCATGCAGCACAGAATTTTAATCTGATGCTCATAAAATGGTTCGACAAGAGGATCAATTTCAAGTCCTTTGCGAAAGCACATCAGGGCAGACTCCCAGGCACTGGCAGCTTTCAGCGCAGTGCCGATTCTTTGAAGAATTGAAACAAAGCGGGAATGCATATTTTTCCTGATGGGAATCGTCCATGCATCCAACTCCCCGGGAAGAAAGGGACCGCAGTATATGGCCAGAATCCGATCCAGCATTTCCTGAAGTGCGCTTACCATTAATTTTTCGTTTTGATGGAAACATTTTTCCACAGATTTGAGACAGGATTCAAATGCCTGAAGGTCCGTCCAGACAAGAGATTGATTAAAGGACAGGCAGCCCTGGGAATGATTCAAAATCTGGTTGTCTCCCAGAATCTTTCTCAGCCGGTGAAGTGTGGTTTTATATGCATTGTTTGCTGCGTCACCTTCCGCATCAGGCCAGAGTAAGTCCTGAAGTGTATGGGAAGGAACACTTTTTCCGCCCTGGGCCAGAAGATACTTGAGCAGGGAAAGAGGACGCTGCTGTAATTTTTTGGAAAAGATCACCGGTTCCTCATCTATTTCAATAAGGAACCTGCCAAGCGAATACAGGCGGACATGCCAGGGCCACTCCTCGATAAATACTGACGTTTCAGGCAAAGTCAGGCGGTGCTCCCTGATCAAGGACCGGACATATGGCACTTCAATCTTTTTTTTCAGCGCTTCGGCGCAAAGGCGTGCCATCACCTGGGGCATCCAGTGATTGAAGTATCGAAAGTCATGTTCTCTGCCGATGCCAAAACCCCGGCGCAATGCCTTGTCAGCAGCGGATTCATCCTGGTTGTCCAAGACGAACCTTGCCCGCAGCAACCACCCGAAAAAATCAAACAACGGATTTCTGAAACTGCGGCTCCACGCGAACCCCATATCCAGCTGTTCGGCTGCAGCGGCGTATTCATTATTCTCGTACAGAACCACAGCCAGTGCACCATGTGTCATTGACATGTTCAAAGTACAGCCGGCAGCCTCACTTTTTTTATAACAGATCCAGGCATGAAAGCTGGCTTCCTGTCTGTTTCCGGATCTGAGCTCATACCATGAACGCATGCAATGATACAGCACCTGATTCCAGTTTCCCTGGTGTTTGATCATCGGGGCGGCCTGGTCAAAATATTTTCTGGCAAGTGACATTTTCCCAGATCCCATGGCTGAACATGCCGCATGGATACGAAGGGCTGAGTTCAGTATCCTGATCCCGGTTTTTTTCTCCACTTCCATACCATTACGGGCGTACTTGAGGCCTTCTTCAAACCGACCTACGCTCCAGGAATAGCAGGTATGCAAATTCTGAAAAAACAAAAAGGGAAGCGGTGCTTTTTTTATCCAGGTGGCATCGCGAAACCTGTCCAGAACATTTTTTGCGCCTGCAAAATCTCCGAAAATGATTTTCAACGCAAGCAGACCGATAAAAAGCTGAAGGGTTGCCGTAGCATCTTCTATGGACCGGACCAGCTGCCAGGCTTTTTCTTCCCAAACGTTAATCTCCGGTGAATTGCTGCGACGCGACACCATGGCATTCAGCATGGCGCTGGTTATCCGCAGCTGAATTTCCGGCGCATCAATGGCTCCCCACCGGTCATGGAATTCATGGAACTTGTCGATACAGGCATCCAGCTGGGAATAATCATTTGCTTCAAAGCAGATCGCATCGATCAAGCCTGAAAGGGACAGATAGGACCCCACAGGATCACCTGAAGCCTCGAATTCAAACAGTGCTTTTTTGAAATAGGGCTTGCCTCTGCCGGGGCCATAGGGCATTATGCAGACACCTTTCCAGAAATCCATCCAGGGCATTGACCTGACAGCTTTCTCAGGCAGGCTGTCAATCCACTGGGAAAGTGTCTGAAACCGGCCCTGTCTTGTTAACTCCGGTGCCTGTGAAAGAATCACCCCGGCGGCTTCTCTGGCACGGCCGGCCATCAGAAAAAGTTGGATCGCCTCTTCAAACTGTCCCTCTTCTACCATGGCCTGCGCACTTGTAAATTGAATTTCAGCCAATTTTTCAGGACTCAAATGACTTTTGCAGTGATTTTGGAGAAATTCTTTGAAAAGGGGATGAAAAAAATATATCGGTTCTTCAATGATAGCGCGGAAAACAAACGCGTTTTGTCTGTAGAGTGTCTTGAGTATGGCAGCCGCATTTTTTCCCGCCAGTTTCACGGCGGTGTTCACCGATATCCGGGAAACATGGCTGAGGCGGAGGATCACATCCTGCGCGTAAGAATCAAGTTCCTTAAAAAGAATCATCCCGAAATAGTCAAATATTTCCTGGGGGGTCTCTCTGGACAACAAACGGGGTTCGATGTTTTCAAACTGACTTCTCCGCAAAAACAGTAACAGGCCGGTCACCCAGCCATCGGTCAAGGAGTGAAGATGAGCAAGAGCTTCACCGGAAAACTTTTTGCCGGTCACCAGAGAGGCAATTTCCCGGGCTTCCTCTTTTTCGAGTTTCAGTTCATTCCATCCCAGCACATTTAGAGAACACCGGGAAAGGGGAATTATCAGCTCCGCAGGAGGCTCCTGCCGGCTGCAGACAAAAATGGTCAACCGCGAAGAGACGGACGATATGGCATTGCACAATATTTCATGGAGCATTGTCTCTTCTCTGATTTCCTGGTAATTGTCCAGAACAAGGGCACATGGTTGGTCTATCATGCTGCACAGCAATTCAAAAAACCGCCGGGTAAAAACCGGGATGCCCTGAAAATATTCTGAGGTCATCAATGGAAGCTCAGGGCTGTCTTTGGAAATATGGCATTCCGCCGCCTTGCCAAGGTAGAAAAAAAACGAAGCGATATCTGAATCGGAATCATCCATTTCATACCAGATGCACGGCAGACCGCAATACTCCAGAAAGGTATTGACGAGAGTGGTTTTGCCTGAGCCGGCAGGGCCACATATCCACCATGCGGATGCATCGGTTTTGTGTAGCAACATATTAAAGAGCCGGGTACGGTGGTGCGCTCTTTTAATTTTTGGCCTGATCAGTCTGGCCGGCAGAGGTTCGGCATAAACTGCGGGGCTTGATTCCATAAACAGAATCCTCCTGTTTTCCCTGTTTGGAGCTAAAACAGTTCTGGTGCTTTTCTCCTCATTACCTGTCAACAAAACAAAAAAATGAGAGGGGGCTTAGGTTGAGGTTTTCCAGTGTTAGAGGTTAGAGGTTAGAGGCGCTGTATCAATCATCTGAGAAATTGATGGCTCAACATTGATATTGGTTTTGAAATCGCTTTTGAAGAAACATTTTACAGATAGGAACCTGCTATTTTTTACCAAGTCATAGAATTCCTCCAAAATTTGAAATATTATCTCTAACCTGATATAGTTTCATATCGTATCTATATCAGGTTGGAGAAAGTTATGGCAAGAAAAAAATCTGGAACGGATATTTGATACTTTGTTTACCAAAAGGCAAGCCCCTATCGCTTTTCCTACTGAGCGGGGTCCTGCTGCTGGCTGCAACGGCGCAGGCCGGTGGCCCGATTCACGGCGCCCGTGCGGCAGGGATGGGAACCGCCTTTATCGGTCTGTCCGATGATCCCTCCGCCCTGTTGCACAACCCGGCCGGTATCGTTCAACTGACGGGCACGCAGATTTACGGCGGGGTCACACTGCTCTCCGCTGCATCTGAGTATTCTTCCGGCCAGAGCGAAGAAGACACCCTGAACCAGCTGTATTTTCCGACCCATCTGTATCTGGTCAGTCACCCGCCAACGTCACGTCTGGCCTTCGGGCTGGCCTTTGATTCTCCTTTCGGTATCGGCGGCCGCGAATGGGATCAACAAGGGGCCACCCGCTACCTGTCGACGGAAAATAGCATCGCAACCTTTGCCATCAATCCGAATCTGGCAATCCAGCTGACGTCCAAACTATCGCTGGCCATGGGCCTGAACTATCTCCGTGCAGAAATGCGCAGCGTCCGCATGGTTGATCAAAGCGCGGTCGGGGCTGCTGACGGTCGCGCACGACTCGAAGCCGAAGGTGATGGCTGGGGGTACAATCTGGGCCTGCTCTATCGCGGCAATGATCTCTGGCAAATTGGTGCGGCCTATCGCAGTGAAATCGATGTCGATTTCAGCGGTAACCTGAACCTGTACGGGATCGCCGCGCCGCTGCAGCCACTATTCGGTGGCCCGGCCTTTCACACAGGAATTTCCAGTGCGTCCACCTTTCCTGAAATTTACAGCATCGGCGTTGCTATTTTCCCGTTGGACAAGTTCGTCATTGCCATCGATCTGGAGCTGGTACGTTGGTCATCCTTTGACCGTACAGAAACGCACCTGGCACAGCAGGTAGCAGCCGCTGGGGTTAGCGATACGACCACCCTCCTCGACTGGGATGACTCGCTGCAGGTCAAAATTGGTGGGGAATACAGCTTGAATGGCAGCTGGAAGCTCCGCGCCGGCTATGCCTTTATTCAGGGCGTGGTCCCGGAACATACGCTCGGGCCAGAGAACCCGGACGTTGATCAGCACAATTTAAGCATCGGTGCAGGCTGGCAGAAGGATAGAATCACGTTGGATGGATTTTACAACCTGGGCCTGTTTGACAACCAACAGGTCAGTAACAGCCTGCTCAGCGGCAGCTATGACACCGAAATCCACTATTTCGGCATCAGCTGCGGGTATCGGTTTTAGTGCCTTAGTCCTCAGTTCCTGTCAAAAAAACAAGAAAATTCATGCAGCCATTTTCAACAGATTTTCCTAAATCACGTTGAGCCCGGCAAAAAGCCCTGTGCCGGAATCATTTTATTACCGGGCAGCCCAGCTTTTTGAACAATTTTACTGATATTGAGCCGTTCTATGAAAGGGCTGCACAAGAAAACACCTGCACCCCTTAAAACCGACAAACTTTGTAGGCACTACACTATTTTTTGGGATTGCTGTATCCCATTATTGACAGGCGTTTTGAAATTTCGTGACCCTGCCACTGTCGAACACAGGGTAAAACTCCCGGGCATCGTAACGGGCAATTTTGCTTTTGACGCCATTTTTTTTCAAAAAAATATTTTTTTGTACCCGAAGCGTA
>JAABSH010000097.1 GCA_011390465.1 Desulfobacteraceae bacterium | reverse complement strand
TAGGGGAGGGGTTTATCCCCTCCCGGCATGGGTCGCCTTTTTCACGGGAGGGGGTAAACCCCTCCCCTACATTGAAACCTCTTAAGTTAATGACATTGACCTGCAACATGGAACCTGAAGCCATTATTAAAAACCTGACCCATGGGTTTCGGGTTCCCCGCGTTGGTGTTATTTGTGTTTCCCTTTATCCCATTTCAGTCCACGGATCCTCACGCCAGCGTCATTTCCAGCTTATGTTTTCGCCGTTCCCAATCCGGCATTTGCCGTTCCAGCAATTTGTAAAACACCGCGTCATGGCGGGGGTGTTTCATGTGGCAAAGTTCATGGGTAATTACATATTCAATGCATTCCCTGGGGGCGCGGATCAGGGCCACATTCAACGTTAAGGTTCCTTTCGTGGATAGACTGCCCCACCGGGTTTTCATCCGGCGGATGGACAATTTCGGTGCCGGGACCGCCATCCGTTTAAAATTCGCAAGGCAACGGTCCAGCGTCTCGGTAAATCGCTCCCCGGCTTTTTGCGCGTACCAATCATTTAGCAGCCGTTTGACCTGTTCCGGAGCAGTGGGGCCGGCCACCGTCACCCGGAAAAAGCCACCAGTCAGCTTCACCTGGTTCACGCTGCCCGCCTGAATTTTCAGCCGGTATTGACGTCCCATGTACAGATGGGTTTCCCCTCCCACATACCAGGGTTCCGGGGTCCGAGGAGAAAATTGGCCGAAATAGGCCAGTTGGCGTTTGATCCACCGGGCGCGCTTGACCATCCGCTCCTGGATCGTTTCCAGATTCGTGCCCGTCGGGACTTTGACCACCACCCGCTGGTCGGGATGAACGGCGATTTCCATGGTTTTGCGCTGTGAAAACAGAATGTCAAAGGGGATGGTTTCTTGTCCCCACAAAATGCTGCTGCTCAAAGGTTTCATGCGGACATCCGGTTTCTGGCCAACTGCATGGACCGGTCGATAATCTCATCCATTTCATCCGTGGTCAGGGGAATGTTCCGTCTGCCTTTCACTTCATCATAAAGATAATCGTCGATCTCATTGATGGTCTGCTTTTGGGCGATATCATCATCCCAGAAATGAACTTTCCAGTTCCTTTCAATGATGCCGTGGACCGCCAGGGCCATGGCGGCCGAGGTCTTTCGGCAATCTCCGGCATCCTTCACGTGGGCTTCCACCACAGGTTTCAGCAACCCGTAAAAGGCCTGGGCATGGTCGTTTCCGGCCAGGGCCTCCGGAATATCGTCCCGCTGCCGGGTCACCACCCGGTACCGCAGATCTTTCACCGTGTGGAGGTATTCCAGGTCCGTGAGTCGCTTGGCCCGGAAATCGTCAATGGCTTTCTGAATGAGCTTGGAAAATTTTTCATAGAATGTCGGATCTTCCGCCATTTTTTCCGTGATGGCCCGCTTGGTGGCGTGAGCGATGGCGTCGGCTTTGGCCGCCGCTGTTTTCCCCTCAAAAACCCCGATGTCCTCCTTCACCTGGGAAAACATCTGTTCATCAAAAATATTCACCGGCTCGTTCAGCTGATATACGGTATAGGCCTGAATGTGGGTATCCAGCAGTTTCTTGATCTTCGGTTCATAATCCCGATAGTCAATGGCATCCGCATATCTCAGCTTCACTGATGCCTTTAACTGGTGAAAGCGTTTCATGTCATCCTTATACCGGGCAAACCTTTCCTCCGGCGTGTCCATGAGAAACTGTTCCGAAGAAAGGGCGATGGCCAGGGATTTGCCATATTCGCTAAGACGCTGATAAAATTCCTGCCGCACCGCGTCGTCGGAAAGCAGCCGCTCGTAGGCTTCCTCATCACGAGAGTTCCGGATTTCCTTGAACAAATCCCAGAGATTCGAATACCGCTGAGGCAATTTCGCCACCTCCTCATTGATGGAAGCAAGTGTCCCGGCAAGGTCTTTTTCGTCAAAATCCTCAAGTCCTGCATCCGCATACATGGTCAACGCCTGATCCAGTTCCCCCAGGATGCTGACATAATCCACGATAAAACCGAATTCCTTGCCTTCATAGAGGCGGTTGACCCGGGCAATGGCCTGGAGCAGGGTATGCTCTTTCAACTGCCGGCACAGGTACATCGCCACATTCCGGGGCGCGTCAAACCCGGTCAAAAGTTTTGAGACAACGATCAGGATTTCCGGGGCGTCCCCGTTTACGAACTGATTGGTGATCTGTTTATTGTATTCTTCTTCCGACCCATACCGTTTCATCATTTTCTGCCAGAAGGCCACCACCGCGTCGTCGGGACCGGCTTCCACCTCATCGAACCCTTCCCGTGTATCCGGGGCTGAAATAATGACTTCTGAGGAGACATGCCCGATCTCGTTTAAATACTCATGGTATTTGAGGGCAGCCTGCTTGGAAGGGGCCACCAACTGGGCTTTGAAAGGCGTCGTGCCCTGCCAGTTGGCCCGGTAATGTTCGCTGATGTCAAAGGCCCGCATGTAGATCACCTGGTCGGCCTTGTTCAGCATTTCGGCCCGGGCGTATTTTCTTTTCAAATCCGCTTTCTGGGCCTGGGAAAGCCCCTGGGTGTGACGGTCAAACCAGAGATCAATGGCGGTTTTGTTTTGCTCCATTTCCACATGCCGGCCTTCATAACGCAGGGGCACCACGGCCTTGTCTTTTACCGCCTGCTGGATGGAGTAATGGGGCTCAATGAGGCTGCCGAACTTGGCGAAATTGTTTTTTTCCTTTTTCATGAGCGGCGTGCCGGTAAACCCCAGATAACAGGCCATGGGAAACATGGTGCGCATTTTCGCCCAGAACGCGCCAAAAGTGGTGCGGTGGCTTTCATCCACCAGCATGAAGATATCCGCGGATTCATCCCGAACTTTCCGGATGTTGAGGGCTTTGTCGAATTTATGGATCAGGGTGGTCACAATGCCCGCCTGCTGTTCAGACACCAGTTCCAGCAGGTCCCGGCCGGTTCGCGCGCGCTGAGGATCCAGGCCGCAGGCAGTGAAGGTGTTGCCGAGCTGTTTGTCCAGATCCACCCGGTCGGTGACCAGCACAATGCGGGGATTGACGATATCCGGGTCCAGGGCCAGATTTCTCGCCAGCCAGATCATGGTCAGCGATTTGCCGGACCCCTGGGTGTGCCAGATGATCCCGCCCCGCCGTCGTCCGTCCGGGTCCTTTTGCTTCACCCGGTCAAGGGTGGATTTGACCACGAAATACTGCTGGTACCGGGCGATTTTTTTGATGCCTCCGTCAAATATCGTAAACCGGAAGGCCAGTTCCAGAAGCCGTTCCGGCCGGCACAGGCTGTGAATGGCCCGGTCCTGTTCCGTCACCAGCCGGTCGCCTTCCGCTTCCAGGGCATCAAAGAATTTTCGGGCCACGGCAAATTCACCGGAAAACAGGCGGTTTTTATCCTTATCGCCTATTGGGGTATTAATGGCGGCGGAAATGGTCTTTTCTTTGGTCTCCAGTTCCTGCCACACACTCCAGAATTTTTTCCGGGTGCCGGTGGTGGCATAAGTGGCCGCATTTTTTCCCACGCCCATCACAAGTTGCACGGTTGTAAACAGTTTGGGGATATAATCATCCCCCTGGTTGCGGATGGTTTGGGAAATGGCCTGATCAATCTTTTCTCCGGGGGATTTGCACTCTATGACCGAAAAGGGGATGCCGTTTACAAACAGAACAATGTCCGGCCGGACGGTCTCCGTGCTCCGGGTCCGCTCCACGCTGAATTCAACGGCCACATGAAAACGATTTTTTTCGTAATTTTTCCAGTCAATGTATCGCAGAGCAAAACTCCGCACGTCGCCTTCCACGGTCTGTTCCAGGGCCGTGCCCAGGGTCAGGAGGTCATAGGCGGCTTCATTGGTCTTTTGCGGTCCGTCCCAACGGAGATTTTTGAGTTTTTCAATGGCGGACTGGATGTTTTCCTCGCTGAAAAGAAATTCCCGGCCCCGGTACTGGATGCGGTTGATGGTTTTCAGCGACTCCCGGAGAATTTCTTCCAGGATCACATTTCCCAGCCGTCCGCCCCTGGCGGCAAACGCCTGTTCCGGGGGCAAATATTCATAGCCCAGGGAAATAAGCTGCTGAAGGGCCGGAATCTGGGAAAGGTATTTTTCGTTGAACCGGAAACCGTTGGTTGCAGGTGGTGCAGCGGGTGGAGACATTAATTTATTCCCCCTGTTTTTGTTTAAAAAGTCGCGACAGTGTCACGACTTTTTATGTTTCTCCTGCAGAGGCGCGGAGTCGCAGAGGTTAAGGGCTGAATTTTTTTCACTGCGCCCCTGCGGAAAATTATTTTTTTGCCGGATATTCTGTTAAATCAGCGGCCATTTTTCTTTTTCAGTTCTCCCCTTTCAATCTGATCTTGCCGGTCAAAAGTTTCTGCATGAGCCCGCGTTTCTGTTTCTGGAGCGCGGCCAGTTGTTTTTTGTGAAGATCGATCTCCTGCCGGGCGGTGTTCAGAATTGAGGCAATGCGCTTTTGTTCCTCGATTGGCGGACAGGGGATTTTAATCGTCATAAAATCCGGGATGCTGATTTGTTTTCCATCCCGGATACCGATTACGGCGATGCGAAGATATTTTGAGATAAAAAGCCCTGTTTTGAAAAAATGTCTGAAAAAATCATCATAAATCGCGATTTTTCTTCTTAACACCGTATATGCCGGGCTGATGATTCCGCGATAGTTTGAATATTCAATTCCGCCCTGAAAAGATCGGAGACTGATTACGAAATCCCCTTGTTGAATCAGTTTATAGGTTCCGGTTGACCCCTCTGGCGACATGACCCGGCCCTCAAGCATGTCCCGTGGAATGACACCACGATCCTGGGTGACTGAAAGCAGGGGTTCGTTTGGATAATTTTTTTCACTGATGCTGTTGAAAATTTTTTTCGCTTTAAGATGCGGCCAACCATCACATTGATCTTTGATTAAGGATTCAATAAGCCATGAAAATCGTGTTTCCTTCACCGCAATCAGCCGTTCAGTTTTTTCAATAGCGGTGTCCCAGGTGGAGAGGATCTCAACAATTTTTTTCTGTTCAGTAATTTCTGGCAAAGGGAGAGAAATTGAGCGAATTATGCCTGCATTAAGGTTTTTTTGACTCCCTTCATTACTTAAATTCCTTATAGTGTTGTACCTCAGAAGAAGTTGCTGAAAAACGAAGTTCGTGCAGGCGCTTTGATTAAGAAGAATTGCCGCACAAGCTTGATTAATAGCTGCGTCAATATTGAGTATGGCCACTTGTCCGCGTGTTTTTCCCTGTCCGTACATTGCCATTAATATAGTTCCAGCAGGAACTATTCGTGCTGATGAGTTTTTTAATCCCAGCTGGCTGATCCATTCGTCTATGTCGGATTCAATTATCGCTTTGTTTTTAATTTGAGCCGTCTTGACCCATGGAATTTCTTTTATCCAATATTTATCGTTAGCTCGAGATGGCGTACCACCTGAAATAATTGTTGATATATCGCCGAGGGTAACTCTTTTCACGCAAAAATCTCCTTCAAATATTCCGCCATCCTGGCTCGCACCGCCCCCAGCTCCGCCTCGATCTCCTCAATTTCACGCTGCACGGCAGCAATGTCGATTTCCGTTTCTTCTTCAAAGGTGTCCACATATCGGGGGATATTGAGGTTAAAATCGTTTTCCCGGATCTCTTCAACGGTGGCGACATGGGCGTATTTGTCCATGTCCTGTCGTGCCGAATAGGTGGCCAGAATTTTATCAATGTGCTCCGGCAGCAGGGTGTTCTGGTTTTTATTGGATTGAAATTCCCGACTGGCGTCGATGAACAGCACATCCCGGCGGGTTTCGTTTTCCCCGCCTTTCTCCCGGGACCGGTCAAAGACCAGGATGGCCACGGGAATAGACGTGGTGGGAAACAAATTGGCGGGCAGGCCCACCACTGCGTCCAGGATATTGTCCTCGATCATTTTCTGGCGGATGCGGCCTTCGGCCCCGCCCCGGAAGAGCACGCCGTGGGGCACCACCACCGCCAC
>JAABSH010000096.1 GCA_011390465.1 Desulfobacteraceae bacterium | reverse complement strand
GTGGAAATCATGTTCCGGCATCCGAACGGCCGGAGATCATACAACGGGCAGGCATCGTCTATAAGCAGGGGGCAGGGGCCCCAGGACGGATCAAGGGTTTCTTCGGGCGGATCATCGTCTCGGATGCAGATATCCGCCAGCTGATTGGTGGTGATTTGCGGAATAAACCGCTGCCGGGTCTGCTGGCGCGTTACTTTTTCAAGTATCTGGTTTTTTGTGTTCAGATCCAGAGCGTGGAGGATTTTTTGCGCTTCCAGGGTGGTCATGGTGACGTTGCAGGTGCAGCAGTCTGCGCAGAATTTTTTGCAGCTGATGGCAATGGTGTCAATATACTGGTCATATATCTGGTACAGCTGGTCCAGCACGGCCAGACGGCGGTAAATATCAAGCATGCTAATATCTCCTAAAGTGGTCTTCAGACAAATGTCAAGGTGCTGCGCTTGAAAAAATCAGGGATGGGGGGTTTTATAGCGGCTGTAAAGACTTAATACCTTAGACACATATTTTTGGGTTTCCGGATACGGGGGAATGGTCCGGTATTTGTCCACAGCGCCGGGCCCGGCATTGTAGGCGGCCAGCACCAGGGATAAGTCGCTGTTGTATTTGGTCATCAGGGATTTCAGATACCGGGTGCCGCCCATAACATTGTCCCGGGGATTGAACGGATCCTTCACGCCGAGCGCATTTAAATTGGCGGGCATAATCTGCATCAGTCCCATGGCGCCGGCCCGGGAAATGGCAGTGGAATCGAAATTGGATTCCGCATGGATCATGGCTTTGATCAGCTCAAAACGGATATCGTAGAGTCCGGCTGCCTCCTGGATGATGGTATCATAGGCATGCAGCTGCGGGCCGGCCGGGTAATAAACAGAAGCGTAACGGGTGTTTTCCGGTCCGGTATAGCGGTAGCGGGAGGAGGTGGGGGCATTGCTGAAATGCAGCACGCCGTTTTCATCAACATAAGAGTATATTTCTGCTGACACGCTGTTTAAAACAATCAGGGTGCTGAACAACAGAAAGCAGGCCACGGCCGCTGACCGGTATGATATAGGATTCAGGCGCATTGAGTTGCATCCAATGGTTGATATTGGGTCTGGGGATAAGTTGTACAACATCAAATATATTAAGTATTTATTATGATTGTCAACAGGAGATAATAGGTAAGGCCACGATACCCCCCAAAAAAGCTATTTTGTGATTGTTGTTCTTTGCATCTCTGCGCAAAAAAATTTACCGCAAAGACGCAAAGGCCGCAAAGAAAAAAGAAAATAGCGCTACGCGCAAAAAAAAGGTTTATCTGCGAACCAGGGAACCCCCCGATTTTGTAAGACAAATACTGACAAAAAAATCAGCAAAATGCTGATACAAAAATCAGCCGTTCGCTGATTTCTTTTTCTTTTCAGGTTGTGTAAATTGAATTTGGTAGATTCAGCTAATTTTTTCTGCCTCCGATAAAATGTGCTGGCACTGGGTTTCAGTGTCAGCACATTTTATTTTCCGGTGATTGCGTCACATCAAAAAAAACGGATCTACATCAACCGCTACGGTCACCGGATTTCCGGACAGGTGCAGTCCGCCGTCAAATATCAGGCACCGGACAAACTGGTGCAGCCGCTCCACGCTGCGGGATTTTAATAACACCTGCCAGCGGAAGCGATTGGCTTTTTTTGTGATCGGCGCTTCAATGGGGCCCAGCACATCAATCCAGCGGGCAAAATCCGTATGGTCTTTTTTAAGCCGCTCACACAGGCTGCCGATTTCCCCGGCCTGTTTTGCGGTTTTTTTCGGGTCCCGGCCGGAGATTTTAAGCTGGATCATCCGGGCAAACGGCGGATACCCAAACGCCTTGCGAAATGCGATTTCCTGGTTATAAAACTGCATGTAATCGTGGCCCGTGGCCGCAGTGATACTGAAATGCTCCGGATTGTAGGTCTGAAGCAGGACCCGGCCCGGGCTGCTTCCCCGGCCCGCCCGGCCGGCCACCTGGGCCAGCACCTGAAAGGTCAGCTCTCCTGCCCGGAAATCCGGAAAACTTAAGGACAAATCCGCGCAGATAATGCCCACCAGGGTAATGTGGGGAAAATCATGGCCTTTGGCCACCATCTGGGTGCCGATCAGGATATCGATTTCCCGGTTCCGCAAACCCTTTAAAATTTTTACCAGTGCGCCTTTGCGGGCCACGGTGTCCCGGTCCATCCGCGCCACCCGGGCCTGGGGAAACAGGGTTTGAATCACGGTTTCAATTTTTTCCGTTCCCATGCCCAGCTGCTTGATGCTGGCGGAACCGCAGTTTCCGCACACTGCCGCCGCCGGCAGGGAATATCCGCACAAATGGCATTTGTAGGCATTGTCTTTCTGGTGAAGGGTAAGGGTAATGTCGCAGTATTTGCATTTGAGCGGCTCTCCACAGCCCGCGCACACCGGAAAACTGGCAAACCCCCGGCGGTTCAGAAAGAGCAGCACCTGTTCGTTTTTATCCAGGGTTTCTTTGATGGCGGTTTGCAGATCCATGGTAATAAACCGCCGGATGCCCCGAAAGCCCTTGTGCTGGCGCAGATCCACCACATGGATGGCCGGCATTTCCCGGGCTGAAACCCGTTTTGTGAGACTGAGCTCGGCAAATTTTTGGTTATGGGCATTATACACTGCCTGAACCGAGGGCGTGGCAGATCCCAGAAGGGCCACGGCCTTTTCCTGCCTGGCCCGGACAATGGCCATGTCCCGGGCATTGTACCGGAACCGGCTTTCCTGTTTGTATGAGGTGTCATGTTCTTCATCCACAATGATCAGGCCGATGGCCGTCAGGGGCGCGAATATGGCGGACCGGGCCCCGATGACAATGGGGCATTCGCGGTTGCTGATCCGCAGCCACTGATCATAGCGTTCCCCCGCGGACAGGCCGGAATGAAGCACGGCCACGCATTCCCCGAACCGGGCCCGGAATCGCCGTTCGATTTCAGACACCAGGGCGATTTCCGGCACCAGCACCAGCACGCTCAGATTCTTTTTAATGGCCCTGGCGGTAAGGTGCAGATAAACTTCGGTTTTGCCGCTGCCCGTGACCCCTGCCAGCAGAAACGTATGAAATCCCTGCCCCAGGGTGGGCGTCACCTGTTTCACTGCCTGTTCCTGTTCAAGGGTCAGGTTCAGGGGCTGGTCCGGGGCAACGGATTCCCCAAAGGGATCGCGGTACACGGGTTTTTCCGTTATGGTGATAAACCTGTCTGCCGCCAGTCCGCGGACATGGGCCGCGGCTGTGGGAATACTTTTTTTCAATTCAGACACGGCCATTTCCGCGCCATCTGCCAGGGCATCAAGAATTTTCAATTTGGGCGAGGACAGGGTGGCGTTTTCCGCGTCTTTTTTTGTGCGTTTTACAAAACGCTCGGTCTTTTGCCTGCACATGGGTTTTTTTATCTCCCGTCGCCGGCAGATCAGGCCGTTTTTTTCCATTTTACAGATGAGAGACGATGCGATTTCCCGGTTCAGTTTTTTCCCGAGGTCGGGCAGGGTGCAGGGTGCTGCCGCAAGCGCCGATAAAATATCGTTTTCAACAGGGGACAGAGATTTCCGGGCCGCCGGCGGGTTTTCCGGCCGGTTTTCCGGCGGAATGAGGTGTATGGAAATCTGCTCATTTACGTTGATGCCGCCGGGAAGGGCTTCTTTGATGACTTCGCCCAAGGGGTGGATGTAATAGTCGGACAGCCATTTGAAAAACGGGATCATGGCGGCAGGGAACAATGGAATTTCATCTATCACATCGATAATATCCTTTATCCCCGGAATCTGGCTTTGAGTGGCGGTTTCCAGCACATAGCCGGTGATTTTTCGTCTGCCGAAGGGCACGAGCACCCGCTTGCCCGGGGTGATGACTTCCTGGAATTTTTTGGGGACCGAATAGGTGTAGGTGTTGAAAACCGGCAGGGAAACCGCCACGTCTATGAAGAAGCCCGGAATTGTGTCCCGCGGTGTGTCCGGCGATGCGTCCGGCGATGCGTCCGGAACTATATTCGGGGATATTTTCTCAGATATATTTGGGGATAGGCCTGGGTGTGAGTTGTGTTTTGCCATGAGATCCTGCTGTTTTGTCGCCAAAATTTTGTCTTACCATTCCGGCAGACCCGTTATAAAAAGAAAACCTGATTTGCTTTTCAGATAATCCATCAGCCACAAAGTTTCAACAGGGATTATATCAGCGCAATATTGCTTAACGTAGCAAAAAATTTACAATTGAGTTGAAATATTTTCGCGAATATGGCACATAAGGTTAAAAAATAGAGTGAGCGTTCGTTATTTTTATATAACAGACTGCCCGCGCAACCCATTATGGCCCATTATAGCCCATTATAAAAGGACACCCAATGGCTGAAGAAATTTATCCCGATCTGTTCCGTATTAAAATTCCATTGCCGGACAGCCCGCTGAAATACCTGAATTCCTATGTTATCAGGGGAAAAGACCGGCATTTGATCGTGGACACGGGCCTGAACCGGAAACGTTGCAAAACCGCCATGCTGGCGGGGCTTTCGGAGATTAAGGTGGATCTGAAGGACGCGGATATTTTTATCACCCATCTTCATGCGGATCATTTCGGGCTGGTGGGGGAGCTGGTGACCGACACGACCACGGTTTATTTTAACCGGCCGGATACGGAACTTATCGAGCACTGGGAAGGGTTTGAGCCCATGATCCGGTTTGCCGCGAAAAACGGATTTCCGGAAGACATGCTGCGCCAGGCCCTTTCCCAGCATCCGGGATTCAAGTACGGTACGGACTGGATTCCGTCTCTTAACCTATTAAATGATGATGATGTGCTGGCGGTGGGAAATTACCGGTTTTCCTGCGTCCACACCCCCGGCCATACCCAGGGCCATACCTGCCTGTATGAACCAACCCACCGGTTTTTGATTGCGGGCGATCATCTGCTGGAGGACATTACCCCCAATATTCAGTGCTGGAGTGAAGACACGGATCCGTTAAAGGATTATCTGGAAAGCCTGGACAAGGTCTATCCCCTTGCCGTGGACCAGGTGCTGCCCGGCCACCGGCGGCTGTTTGAAAATTTTACCGGTCGGATCACCACATTAAAGGGCCATCATGAACAGCGGCTCAAAGAGGTGGCCGATATCCTGACCCATGCGGATCCCATGTCCGCTTTTGCGGTGGCGGCCCGGATGACCTGGGATATCAAGGCGGATTCCTGGGACGCGTTTCCCGTGCCCCAGAAATGGTTTGCCACTGGTGAGGCCCTTTCCCATCTGCGCTATCTTGAAAACAAAAACATCATCTGTCGGGTGCAGGCGGAGCCGGTGGTTTTGTATGCGATAACATATTGAATTAAAAGGAAGTTTATGAATCAGAAATCATATCCGGAAAAAGACAGTCCGCCCCGCGCGCTGTCGGAACATCAATCCAAGAAATTACTGGCCCAATACCATATTCCGGTGACCCGGGAGATACTGGCCAAAAATCGGGACAAGGCGGTCGCAGCTGCTGAAACCATCGGGTTTCCCGTGGTTTTGAAAGCCTGCGGCCCCGAATTGATGCACAAAACAGAAGCCGGCGGTGTGGCCCTGAACCTTGCCACGGCAGGGGATGTGGCTGCGGCTTATGACCGGGTGATGACATCCCTGGCGCCGGCCGCCGCAAAAAACCTGGAAGGGGTGCTGATCGGGGAAATGCTTTCCGGGCAGCGGGAACTGATGCTGGGCCTGAGCCGGGACCCACAGTTCGGCCCATGTGTCATGATCGGTTTCGGCGGGGTGATGGCGGAAATTGTCCGGGACACCGCGTTCCGGGTGGCGCCCTTTGACCGGGCGGAAGCCGAAGACATGACAGACGAGCTCAAATCCCGGCCCATGCTGGACGCGTTCAGGGGGGAAGCACCGGCGGATATGGAAACCCTTTGGCAATGTGTGCTGGCCCTTGGAAAAATCGGTGTGGAACATCCTGAAATTTCAGAAATTGATATTAATCCGGTAAAAATTGGTCCCCGGGGGCAGGTTACGGCCGTGGACGCTTTGGTGGTTTTTTAA
>JAABSH010000095.1 GCA_011390465.1 Desulfobacteraceae bacterium | reverse complement strand
TTAACTTAAGAGGTTTCAATGTAGGGGAGGGGTTTACCCCCTCCCGTGAAAAAGGCGACCCATGCCGGGAGGGGATAAACCCCTCCCCTACGCATATAGCCTAAGTTAATGACATTGTGTTGCAGGTGTCGGGTGTCAGGGTCGCTTTTCCTGAAACCTGAACACTGACACCTTCTTCAGCCTTCAGTCTTCCGTCCTATCCTGCCCTGGGTTGCAGAACCGGCTGATGGTTGCCGAAGCGCTCTGGTGATCCCTTTTCAGGTGGAAATTGAGCCAGGACGGGGTGTCGTTGAGCTCCCACATGCGGGGCGGTACACAGGGACCGGCGTCAAACCGGAAAAAGGCCTGGTGCAGCCCATGCATCATTTTAAAATGCGCCTGATGATAAAGGTTCGGCCGGAGGGTGTGGCGCTGCTCCCGGACATCGGATGAAAGGCCTGTGGCCGGGTCTTTTTGAAATATATAATACCCGCCCTCCATGGGGTAGTCGAATTCTTTGATAAATTCGCGCCACTGGCCTTCGATTTCCGCCATGCGGTCCAGAATTCGTTTTACCGTGATAAAGTTTCGGTGCACGCCGCCGATGTGAATGCCCTGGTAGCCAAGTCCTTTGAAATGGGGCGGTTTCAAACATAAAGTTTACCCAGGATTGAATTTCTGAAATTAATAGGCATATTAAAGTTTGATTAACCCGGCGCAGACCGGTTTCCAGAGAAAATTTCAGCTTTGCGCCGGATGCTGACAGCAGGATAACATTAAAACCAAATCAAAAGACAGGAGCACACCATGTGGGAATATACAGATAAGGTTAAAGACCATTTTTTAAACCCCAGAAACGTCGGTGCGGTGGATGATCCGGACGGCGTGGGCGAGGTCGGTTCCATGGCGTGCGGAGACGCCCTGAAGCTGACCTTTAAACTGGATGAGAACAAACGGATCAAGGAAGCCAAATTTCAGACATTCGGGTGCGCCAGCGCCATTGCGTCGTCTTCGGCCTTAACGGAAATGCTGATCGGCAAGACCCTTGAGGAAGCGGAAAAAATCACCAACGATGACATTGCCGATTATCTCGGGGGGCTTCCCAAGGAAAAAATGCATTGTTCCGTTCTCGGCCGGGATGCTCTTGAAAAAGCCATTTACTGCTACCGGGGCGAAGGGGAAAAAGAAATTGACGGCAACATTGTGTGCGAATGCTTTGGGGTTACGGACAAGGAAATCGAACGCACCGTGGCGGAAAACCGCTTAACCACCATTGAGGAAGTGACCCACTACATCAAGGCCGGGGGCGGGTGTGAAAAATGTCATGAAGACATTCAGAAAATTCTGGATGCCTTCAACAACAAAACACCGGAAGCCGCACCTGCCAAAAAAGAACTCACCAATATTCAGAAAATCCGCTTGATCGAAGAAACATTAGATCGGGAGATCAAGCCGGCCCTGCAAAAAGACGGCGGCAATATTGAACTCATTGATGTGGACGGCAGCCGGGTGCTGGTTAAACTCATCGGTACCTGCGCCACGTGCAAGGCATCCCAGCTGACGCTGAAAAATTATGTGGAAATCCGGCTTCAGGAGATGGTGTCTACGGATCTGGTGGTGGAGGAGGTAAAATAATGAATATTATATACATGGACAACAACGCCACCACAAAAATTGCCCCTGAAGTGCTGGAGGCCATGATGCCGTATTTAACTGATTATTACGGCAATGCGTCCAGCATGCATTCCTTTGGCGGGGTTGTGGGCCGGGAGCTGAACGCAGCCCGGGAGAAAGTCGCGGCCCTGATCAACGCGGAACCCGGAGAAATTATTTTTACCTCCTGCGGCACGGAAAGCGACAGCACTGCCATTCATGCCGCTATCCGGTCTCAGCCCGAAAAAAAACACATCATCACCACCCGGGTGGAGCATCCGGCCATTAAGAATTTGGTCGAATATCTGGGCAAAAACGGCTACCGGGTGACCTGGGTGCCCGTGGACAAAACAGGGGTTTTGGATCTGGATTATCTCTACGGCCACCTCTCTGATGATACTGCTGTTGTGAGCATTATGTGGGCCAATAATGAAAGCGGCGTGATTTTTCCCATTGATGACATCGCTGAAACACTTTTGGCCCGGGGAATCGTATTCCATTCGGACGCGGTCCAGGCAGTGGGGAAAATTCCGGTGGATGTGAAAAAAACAGGGCTCAACATGTTGTCCCTGTCCGGACATAAAATTCATGCCCCAAAAGGGGTGGGGGCCCTTTACGTAAAAAAAGGGACCCGATTTTCGCCGTTTATGATCGGGGGTCATCAGGAACGAAACCGGCGCGGGGGGACGGAAAATACAGCGTCCATTATCGGACTGGGACGGGCCTGTGAACTGGCCGGCACCCATCTTGCCGAAATTGTCACCCGGGTGCGGGCCTTGCGGGACCGGCTGGAAAACGGGCTGCTGGAAAAGGTGCCCAATGCCCTGTTGAACGGAAAAAAAGACGCGCGTCTCCCCAACACCACCAATATCAGTTTTGAATACATAGAAGGCGAAGCCATTCTCCTGATGATGGATCAGCTGGGCATCTGCGCATCTTCCGGGTCCGCGTGCACATCCGGATCCCTTGAGCCGTCCCATGTGCTGCGTGCCATGGGGGTGCCGTTTACCGCGGCCCACGGGTCCGTCCGGTTCAGCCTGAGCACGTACAACACGGAAAAGGAAGTGAATTTTGTGGTTGAAAATCTGCCGCCGATTATTGAACGGTTGCGGAATATGTCGCCTTTCTGGAAGGAAGGGGCCTGCAAAGTCCAGTAGTTGACCCCCACCGCACCATAAAAAGGCATTCTCTTGCCCGGAGCCGCGGAGCTCGCAGAGAAAAAAATCCCAGCGTCTCAGCGTCCCTGCGGGATAAAAAATATTATAAACAGGAATTTCTTATTGGTCCATACAGCGGCAAAAATGCCGTCAGAAGCTTTTTACGAAACCGTCAATTCTTTTGGAGAATAATTTTTAAAATGTCCAAAGACCCCGTCCATAATCATAAAACCTGCCGAACGGAATCCGTTGTTTACAAGCAGTATCGTTCCCGGCTTCATGATATTGTGGACCGGGTGGTGGACAGCTGCAACCGGGACAACTGCAATGCCCACATTGATTACGAGCAGCTGCCGTCCAGAACCGAGGTCATCAACATCCTGCACAAATTGCGAACAGTCCTATTTCCAGGTTATTTTACCCATGAAAAACTGGATCCCGTGAATCTTCGGTATTTTGTGGGAAAAACCATTGCCGAACTGTTTGACATGCTCGCCGACCAGATATCCAGAAGCATCCGCCACGAGTGTTTTAAATTTGACCTGGAATGCACGGATTGCACGGAGCGGGGATATGAAAACGCCCTGGCCCTTCTGGATGCCATACCGGAATTGCAGGAAAAACTGTCCATGGACATTCTGGCAGTGGCAGAGGGGGATCCGGCCGCAAAAAGCTATGATGAAATTATTTTCAGCTATCCCGGAATGCTGGCCATCACTGTTTACCGGATTGCCCATAGGCTGTATTTCCTTGGGGTGCCGCTTTTGCCGCGGATCATGTCCGAATATGTGCACGGTGAAACCGGCATCGACATCCATCCGGGCGCAAAAATCGGACACCGGTTTGTCATTGATCACGGCACCGGCGTGGTGATCGGCGAAACCGCGGAAATCGGCAACAACGTCCGGATTTATCAGGGCGTGACCATCGGGGCCCTGTCTGTTCCCAAAGGCAAAATTGATGAAATGAAAGACCTGAAACGGCATCCCACCATTGAAGATGATGTGATTATTTATGCCGGCGCCACCATTCTGGGGGGTGATACGGTGATCGGCGCACGTTCTGTGATCGGCGGCAATGTCTGGATTACCGAATCCCTGGCGCCGGACACCCAGGTGATGATTGAGTCTGCGCATCAGATTTACCGGCGGAAAAAGACGGCAAACTTGATGCCGAAACCCTGATCGTGGAGCCCACCAGCGGGAACACCGGCATTGCCCTGGCGTTTGTCTGCGCGGTCAAGGGCTACCGGTTGTGCCTGACCATGCCGGACACCATGAGCCTGGAACGGCGAAAGCTGCTGGCCCATCTTGGGGCCGATCTTGTGTTGACCCCCGGCGCAAGCGGCATGAAAGGGGCCATTGAAAAAGCCCGGGAAATCACCGCGGAAAATAAAAATACAGATTATGCCGATTCCCGGAAATCTTTTAACCACTGCAATGGCGGTGATGCCGCATACAGATGTGGACCGCGCCATTGAAATCGCGCTTACCATGGATATTCCATACTGGCCGCAGCTGCCGCGGCTCAATTATGATGTATACACCAACCGGGAAGTTTTCCCCACCTATGTGGCATCCATCAAGCGGTTTCTGGATCGGGGCGGGATTCTGGCATGGGGCATTGTCCCGACCAATTTTGAGCCATTTGAAGCGGAAAATCTGGCATCTCTTACCGAGCAACTGGAATCCGTGTGGAAGCGACTGGCGGACAAAGGCGTGGATATGGATCAGATGCTGTCCCAGAGCCTGATATCTCCGGCCACCTGCTGCCTGGTCAACCCGGATAAGGAAAAGACCGTGGAAAAAGGGTTTGCCCTGGTCAAAAAACTCTCCGAACAGCTTCGGGAAAAATGGCTGAAGTCTTGAGTGGCTTTAACTGCAAATGTACAGTGAAATTATACCCCCAGCAATTCAATATCCCGAAATTTAAAACGAATTACTTGACTTAAGGTTTCATGCCAATTATTATTCTAACTTAAAGCGTCATTTTTCCCATCCGCGCTTATTCTTTATAGCGATCATAAAAAAACGAACAGCAGAACTTCAAGTCACCGCATGTTTTAACCTTCTCGCCAAATGCATGAGGATGAAGTTATATGAGACGCTGGACCAAGGCATTTCTTCTGGTTTCCCTGGGCATTCTTCTGGGCTTTCCCGTTTTCAGCATGACCTACTACACCATGGTCCGGACGTCCACTCCTGAGTTCTGCGCTTCCTGCCACGAAATCCAGTTTGCCTTCAACACCTGGAAAACCTCCACCCATGTGAACAACGCCCAGGGGTTTGTAGCGGACTGCATGGACTGCCACCTGCCGGCCCCCCACGACACAGTGAATTTTTTCTATATGAAAACCCTGCACGGCGTGAAAGACGTTATCGCGCATTTTACCATGGACTACTACGATCACGCGGAACAGCGCCAGGCGGCGTATGAATCCTTTAAAAATTATCAGTGCATGAAATGTCACCGGAACCTGCTCCACATACCGGACAAACGTGGGGCCATGCTGGCGCACCGGAGTGTTCTGTACCCGCGGCCGGGCATGGAAAAAAAATGCGTGGACTGCCACCGGGACCTGGTGCACAACATGACGCCGGTATATAATTACAGGCAATACCAAAAATTTTAAACCCGAATGGTTTAAACAGACGAATCAGGGAGGCAGGGAATGAAACGATTGACGCGGATATCATGGCTTTCGGTGTTAATTACCATTGTGGCGGCGGGATCCGGGTTCTGCCAGAAACCGGAATCCATGGCCAAGGAAAAAGAATTCCGGATTGAACGCAGTATCCCGGAAGCCGGGATTGCCTGTATCCAGTGCCACAAACAGGAACATCCCGGCATATTTGCGGACTGGGCCAACAGCCGGCACGCCAATGCCAACATTACCTGCATTGACTGCCATCTGGCCGAGGAATTCGACCCGGATGTCAGCAAATCCCATTACAAACAATATGAAAAATCCGATTCCAAATACGGCCGGCCGGAATACAAAGTGCCGGTGGCCGGCGTGGTGACGCCCAAGGACTGTTCCCGGTGTCATCCGGATGAGGCCAAACAGTATTCAAAAAGCAAGCATGCCAATACCATGGAAATCATCTGGAAGATCGACCCCTGGCTCAATGACGGCATGAACAGTGACGTTGAACGCACTTCCGGCTGTTATTACTGTCACGGCACCGTGCTCAAAACAGAAGACGGTGAATTGACGTCCGACTGCTGGCCCAATGTCGGGGTCGGGCGGGTGAACTTAGACGGCAGTCTGGGAAGTTGTTCCAGCTGTCATACCCGCCACCGGTTTTCCATCATGGAAGCCCGAAAGCCCGAAGCCTGCGGCCAGTGCCACCTGGGTCCGGACCATCCCCAGATTGAAATCTACACTGAATCCAAACACGGCGATATTTATGCCGCATTCGGGG
>JAABSH010000094.1 GCA_011390465.1 Desulfobacteraceae bacterium | reverse complement strand
CCGCGCGTGGAGGCCCAGTTCATTGTTTACGGTTGCCGTCTGCGTTAAATTATTATCTAACATATTCAATTTTATATAAATAGTTTAAAAATTAAATCTAAAACTTATCACGGAAACCCTGCTGTTGTCAAATGAAAATTTATGGCATAAAAATAAAAACTTTCTGAAATTATTAAAAATAATGATTTATGGAGCCAATTCCCCACGTTAAAATACGTTTCAAACAATGTTTCCCCCTGAAAAACCGCCGGACAGATACGGGAAAAGCCAGGGAATGCCAGTGAAAAACCAGGAAAAAGCCAAGGAAAAGATTGACAAAAAAAACCGGGGCTGGTATGAATTTTTGAAATATAACTTTCTTAAATAATTAATTATTTATTCAAAAAAGCATTCTGCTTTTTATCGTCCAACCCGGGGAGGTTGCCTGTGACAGCAAAAATTCGGATTTTCGGCAAATCCGGCTGACCCTTTACCAATGCGGCTCGTGAAGCCTTTACCAAAAAAGGGGCTGAAGTTGCGTATTTTGATGTAAAAGCGCATGAAGATTATTTGAATGCCATGTTGCGGTTAACTGACGGCGGCCGCCGGATTCCGGTGATTGTGGACGGCGATCAGGTTATTGTTGGATTTAACGGCCGGAGCTGACGGGTTTGAGCAGCCGGCCGGGCGCCGGATACGCAGGCGGAATCAGTGAATTCACAACCACCTTAAAATACTAAAAAGAATGGATAGCCATGGAAAAACAATATTTGATTGATCATATGGGGCTTAACGAAGCCTGGCGCATGTTCCGGATTATGGGAGAGTTTGTTGAAGGCGTGGAGGAGATGAGCGACCTTGGCCCGGCAGTGAGTATTTTTGGCTCGGCCCGGCTGAAGGCGGGTGATCCCTATTATGAAAAAACCGTGGAACTGGCCGGCAAGCTGGCGGAAAAAGGGTTTGCCATTATTACCGGCGGCGGTGGGGGCATTATGGAGGCTGCCAACAAGGGGGCGGCGGAGAAAAAAGGAAAATCCGCGGGACTCAATATTGTGCTGCCCATGGAGCAGGCCCCCAATCCCTATTCCAATATAAAAGTTGAGTTTAATTACTTTTTTGTGCGCAAGGTCATGTTTATCCGGTATGCCATGGCCTATGTGATCATGCCCGGCGGGTTCGGGACCCTGGACGAGCTGTTTGAGGCGGTTACCCTGATTCAGACCAAACGGGTAAAGCCGTTTCCCGTGATTATGTTTGGATCGGATTATTGGGGCGGTCTGGTGGAATGGGTCAAGGCCCGGCTGCTTGAGGGCGGATTTATTTCGCCCAAAGATATGAATATTCTGAAAGTCACAGATGATCTGAACGAAGTGGTGAATATTGTCCAAAGTGTGGCAGACCTGGTCTCCTGATCCGAACCGGTTGCCCCCCCGCATTTTTCTTTATCCGAAATAGACTGAGCTGAGCCATGCAAACCACTCATAAGGTGCTGTATCAAAGCGCAAGTTCCATGAAAAAATTAAAATCCGGCAGTGTGGATCTGGTGGTAACGTCTCCGCCGTATCCCATGATTGAAATGTGGGATGATGTGTTTAAAAATATGAATCCCGCCATCGGAAACGCCCTGGCAAAAGAAGACGGAGACGCAGCCTTTGAACTGATGCATCAGTTTCTGGACAAGGTCTGGAACGAAATGGTCCGGGTGCTCAGGACCGGCGGATTTGCCTGCATCAATATCGGGGACGCCACCCGCACCGTCCATGATCACTTTAAACTTTATCCCAACCATTCCCGGATTCAGTCCGCATGCTATAAAAAAGGCCTGACCCCGCTGCCGGCGGTGATCTGGCGGAAGCAGACCAATGCGCCCAATAAGTTCATGGGCTCAGGCGTGCTTCCGGCCGGGGCTTACGTCACCCTGGAGCACGAATATGTGCTGATTTTCCGTAAAGGAGGGAAGCGGGAATTTATCACGGCCAGGGACCGGGCCTTTCGCCAGCAAAGCGCACTTTTCTGGGAGGAGCGGAATCAGTGGTTTTCCGATGTATGGATGGATTTAAAAGGCGCGCGCCAGATGCTTACGGACAAAAACGTGCGCAAAAGAAGCGGCGCGTTTCCTTTTGAACTGGCCTGGCGCCTGATCAACATGTATTGCGTAAAAGAAGACATGGTGCTGGACCCGTTCCTGGGCACCGGCACCACTATGCTGGCGGCCATGGCGGCCGGCAGAAACAGCACGGGCATTGAGATTGATGCCAATTTTAAAGAGATTATCTCAGCCCAGGCAGATGAAATTGTGGATTTTGCAAATGAATATATCCGTGAGCGCCTCCGGCGGCATGAGGCATTTGTCATGGATCGGCTCGAGGCGGGTAAACCCCTGAAGCATGTCAATGCGCACTATGATTTTCCTGTCATTATGAATCAGGAGAAAAATCTGAAATTCAATCCATTGACCCGGGTAAAAAATACAGATCCGGGCGTGTGGACGGTGGCGTATTCGGAAACTGCAGAGTGGGAGTCGACCCTTGAGAATGCCGTGGGTATTGAACCGGCAACCGCCACAGCAGCGGACCGGAAGAACCGGAAGGGAAAGCATCAAAACGCCACAACAGAGCACATGCCTGCAAATACCAAACCGGATCATCATCCGATCAGCAAACCGGACAATCAACCAGACCAACAGCCAGACGAACAGCCGGAAAGCAAAACCGAAAAATATCAGCAGCTGGAATTGAAACTGTGAATATTGTTTTTTTTGTCATTGTCTTAACGGCGTTTGTGTTTGCCGGGTGGCGGCAGATCGCCTGGGTGCCGGTCGAAGGCGGGACCGCGCCCATTGAGGCCTTGTCTATGGCCATGGTGGAATCCGCGAGCGGGGCCGTGGAACTGGCCATTGGGCTTGTGGGGGTCATGACCCTGTTTTTAGGACTGATGAAAATTGCCGAAGCCGGCGGTTTGCTCACGGTGATTTCCCGGCTGATCCGGCCGCTCATGGTGCGGCTGTTTCCGGACGTGCCCCCGGACCATCCGGCCATGGGGGCCATGATTCTGAATATGTCCGCCAATGCCCTGGGCCTGGGCAACGCGGCCACCCCTTTCGGCATCCGGGCCATGCAGGAGCTGGACAAATTAAATCCCGTAAAAGGCACGGCCACCAATGCCATGGCCCTGTTTCTGGCCATCAACACCTCCAGCATCACGCTTTTGCCCACCGGTGTCATTGCCCTGCGCGCGGCCGCCGGTTCCATGGATCCCGCAGGTATTCTGCCCACCACGCTGCTGGCCACCATGGGCTCCACCACCATAGCCATTATCGCGGCCAAACTGTATTGCCGGTTTTCCAGAGTCCAGGGCAGCACCGGACTGACAGATGCGGCAGATATTTCAGAAGAAACTGAAATATCAGAAAATGCTTTGCCGGAAGACGATTCAACAGCCGGCTATCCCCTGTGGGTCAGTGTGGTCGCCCTGTGCGTGCTGGCATCGCTGATTCCGCTGACAGTCATTTATGGAAAACAGATTTCTCCGTGGATTATTCCGTCGCTGATGATCGGTTTTCTGACTTACGGCGTCCTTCGCCGGGTCCGCATCTATGAAGCGTTTGTGGACGGGGCCAAAGAGGGATTTCAGGTGGCGGTAAAAATCATTCCCTATCTGGTGGCCATTCTGGTGGCAGTGGGCATGTTCCGGGCCAGCGGGGCCATGGAAGCCATGGTGTCGGTACTGGGGGTGTGGACCGGAAAGGTGGGGCTGCCCGCGGAAGCCCTTCCCATGGCGCTTTTGCGGCCCCTGTCCGGGTCCGGGGCTTACGGAATTCTGGCGTCCGTCATCAATGATCCGGCCATCGGGCCGGACAGCTATGTGGGCTATCTGGTGAGCACATTGCAGGGCTCCACGGAAACCACGTTTTACGTGCTGGCGGTTTATTTCGGCGCGGTTCAGGTGCGCCGGGTGCGCCATGCCCTGGCAGCGGCTTTGACCGCGGACATTGCCGGGGTGATGTTTGCGGTGGCGGCGTGTTATTTCATGTTCGGATAACTTTTTTTATTTCCAACGGCCGTTTTTTTTATCCAGATCAATGGTGTCATCTCCTGAAGTGCTGTGCCTTCCGCCGCGTCTATCATCGGTTTCGTAAAATTCATACATCCGGTTTTCCTGAATCAGGGCTGAGAGCACCCAGTTGGTGATGCTGATGAGCAGGGATCCGAAAATCGCGGTCCAGAATCCGACCACGGAAAATCCATCTATGAGCCCGGAGGCCATTTTCAGCATCAGCGCATTGATGACAAAGGTAAAAAGGCCCAAACTCATGACGTTGATGGGCAGGGTCAGGATGAACAGCAGGGGCCGGAAAAACATGTTTAAAATGCCCAGCGCCGCGGCCGCGAACAACGCGGCAAAAAAACTTTTCACATAGATGCCGTCCAGCACATAGGAGGCAAGAAAAACCGCTGCGGTCAGGCAGAGCCATTTGATGACAAGCCGTTTCATCATTTGATTGCCCGGGCTGCCGCCGGGCATGGATTGTTTATAATAATTGGTTATTCTGATGTGTCGCATGAATTTTCCTGTTGTTGATTGAAATGGTTATGGGCGCATCGGTTGCCCGTGAAATTGAAATGGCATGGGGTCCTCCGCCCTGCAGTTCCGGGTACGTATTTCGCAGCCGCGCAAAATCAAGGGTTTCCAGGGCGTCTTTTAACAGCGCAATTTCTGATTCCATCGTCTGAATCTGATCATTTGGCAAATCATCCGGCAAATCATTCGGCGTTTTTTTTCGGTTTAATTTAAAATAAGCAGAGATCAGCTGGTTGTATTTTTTTCTGGTTGCGGTCTGGATGCAGTGTTTTGTGAGATCAAGCTGGATTTTCATGGGTAACGGATCCCTTTTGGGTTTCTAAAAACGTAACAGGATTCATGCTGGTGATGCAAGTCAGATTTTGATATGAGGTTGTTGAGCATCTTGATTTTTTTTTAGGATTTGCCGCGGATGAACGCAGACGGACGCTGATTATATGGGCATCCGTGTGTATCCGTGGCTGATTTATACTTGGAATTTGATGAATTGGGTTAACACAAAGGAATTCATAAATGACTGATTTGAATTTTGATATTTCAAAAGACCCGGCAAAATGGCAGGAATTTGACCGCCGGCATATCTGGCATCCGTATACGTCCATGCGCGACCCCCTCCCCGCGTACACGGTCACGGGCGCCCGGGGCGTTGCTCTGACGCTGGCGGACGGCCGGGAACTCATCGACGGCATGGCATCTTGGTGGACGGCCATTCACGGGTACAATCATCCCCGGCTCAATACGGCAGTGGCCCAGCAGCTCGCATCCATGGCCCATGTCATGTTCGGCGGCATCACCCACGGCCCGGCCGTGGCCCTGGCGGAACGGCTGATCAAATTAACCGCACCATCGCTGGATCATGTGTTTTTCTGTGATTCCGGCTCCGTGTCCGTGGAAGTGGCCATCAAAATGGCCATTCAGTACTGGTTTGCGCAGGGGTGTCAAACAAAGCAGCGGCTGCTGACGGTTCGGGGCGGTTATCACGGGGATACGTTCGGCGCCATGAGCGTGTGTGACCCGGTAAACGGCATGCACCAGATGTTTACCAGGGCCCTGCCCGGGCATTTGTTCGCGCCAAAACCCCGGCCCGATGACGGCACCTGGGAGGATGACTGGATTTCAGAATTTAAAACGCTTCTTGAAACTCATCATGAAGAAATCGCCGCCGTTATTGTAGAGCCCATTGTGCAGGGGGCCGGGGGGATGAATATTTACCATCCCCAATACCTTCGCTGGTTTCGGCGGCTGTGTGATGACCATGACGTGCTCTTGATTTTTGATGAAATCGCCACGGGTTTTGGAAGGACCGGCAAATTGTTTGCCTATGAACACGCAGGCGTGGTGCCGGACATTATTTGTCTGGGAAAAGCCATGACCGGCGGATATATGACCCTGGCCGCCACCCTGGCATCTGAAAAGGTGGCAAAAGGGATATCCGCGGACGGCTCCGGCGTGCTCATGCATGGTCCCACGTTTATGGGAAATCCCCTGGCCTGCCAGGTGGCGGTGGAAAGTATTGAGTTGCTGCTGGACAGCCCCTGGGAGGACCGGGTGGGAAAAATTGAGCAGCAGATTGCCAGAGAACTGGCCCCGTGCCGGGATCTGCCCAATGTAAAAGATGTCCGCCATATCGGCGCCATCGGCGTGGTGGAGACCCGGGAACCCGTGCCCATGCCGGCAATTCAGGAAATGTTTGTAGATCGCGGGGTCTGGATCCGGCCCTTTGGCCGGCTGGTCTATATCATGCCGCCGTATATTATCAAACCGGAAGAATTGTCCAGACTGACCGGGGCAATGTATCAGGTGCTGGCGGAATCGAGTGAAATGCAAAATTCGGGTAATGCATGATCCTATCCGATAGCTGCACCGCCAAGACCTTATGTGTATTTGAGAAGTCATAAATACCATACTGTTTATCACAGTGTGCAGTGGTGGAAAATTTAGATTTTGGTCCAAAAATAATTTGACAGCGGCAATCCTTTCGATGAAGGATTGGTA
>JAABSH010000093.1 GCA_011390465.1 Desulfobacteraceae bacterium | reverse complement strand
GGTGATGATATGTTGTTTGATTTCAATTCATCAGAATATCGCTTTGTCCGGAATAGCCCGCATATTGTCCAAATCAGATTTTTCTCCCCTCAAATTCAGATTTTCGCCTCTATTTCCAATAAATTCCGATCAAAAAAATTCTCAAAAACCAAAAATCTAAACTTTTAATTTAGCACCGGGAATTGCTGTATCTCTGATGTCTCCATTTTTTCCGGGAATTATCCTGAAATCAGTTGCAGTTTAATACCCATATTCCATGGAATTTTGTTTGAAATTGCCAGTACCATACCTGAATTAACAAAACCTCGCAATAAAAAATCGTTCTAAAATATGGATTTTTTGGTATTTTTTTCATCTAGGCGGTTTTGATTTCAACTAGTTGCTGTTTGGCTGAGGATAATTCCCGTCAAGGAAGGAAGTATTGCCCGAAAAAAGGCAGCCTAAAGAAAAGGACGTCAAGCCATGCCTGGAAATTTATTTATTGCTGCATCGTGTCCCATGTCATAAACTTTTCTGATAAGCAGGGCATCAGATTCCTGCGCAGTCACCAAGACTTTCCAAAAAAAGAATTGAGGATTTTTTATGAAAACCGGTTTTTCGCAATTGATAATTCTGGGGTTGGTTTTCGGCAGCCTGCTGCTGGTGCCGGGGCCGGCCATGGGTGAAACCATTTCGTTTCCCTTGCAGCTGGATTACCCGTTTCTTGAAACCCTTGTGGTGCAATCGGCTTTCACCGGCCCGGGCCAAAAAATGGTCATCACCGATCCGGACAATGACTGCCAGCAAATTGCGTTGTCAAAACCCTCCTTTGCCGGAGAGAAGAACCTGCTGCGGATTGATGTGGCTGTTCATTTGAGAGGCGGCACGGTGATGGGTGAAAACTGTTTATTCCCCATGGAATGGGATGGGTTTCTGGTGGCCCGTCTCACGCCCAGGGTGATTCCGGGTAAATGGCAATTGGTTTTTGAACCCGTGGACTCGGTTCTCCTGGACAGAAATCACCGGCCGGACCGGTTGATGGGGCCGTTGTGGGAATTATTTAAAGCCCCTGTCATGGCCCGGATGCAAAATATCCGTATCGCGGTCGATGAACCCATCACCGAACTGAAACCTTTTTTGCTTTCGGTTGTGCCGGCACCGGACCAGCCCCGGGTGGCGGCCATGCTTGAGAGTCTGCGTCCCGGAGAGATTCTTCCCGGCCCGGAAGCGATAAGTATTCAGATGCTTGCAGACATTGAGCCCGGTTCTCCGGCAGCGGAGGAACCGGCGCCGGCAGCCCTGACGCCCGATGAGATCGACGCCTTTATCCGCATCTGGGAAACATTCGATGCGTTTCTGGTTCATGCCCTGATGTCCCTGTCCGGTGTGCCTTCAGACGCACCTTTAACGGATGCGGAGCGCGAAATTTTGTTGAACGTTCTTTTGGAAACCCGGTACCGGTTTATTGCCGAACTTGAGGCGGATACGCATCCGTCTTCCGGCGATTTTGTGCGGGAACAGTTTGTGGATGCATGGAAAAAGCTCTCACCCATTTTAAAGAACCGGTTGGCCGGCAATCCCGCTGAAAATTCGTGGGCCTGCCTGTCTTTTTTTACCGCAACAGACGCTTTGGCCGCACTGGACAGGCTCGGGCCGCTGTTTAACATTGAAATCAGCGAAAATGGATTTATCCGGCTGGCCCGGATGCTGTCTGAGAATAAAGACATTACCCTTCAGTACAGCCAGTCCCTTGATCCGGAGTTAAGAAAACTGCTGGGAATGGCGCCGTTTTTGGAAATTTCCCGCCCGGACATGGATGAAAAAGACATGAATGAAAAAAATAATGAGCAGGACGGCCGGGAATCGGAAATGCGTCCGAAAACAGATATTCCGCAGGCCGTCCTGAATTTCCCGCAGGCCATGATGTCCGGCGTTTGCAGGGTGTTTGCGCCCAAAGCGTGCTGGGCAGGCAAATCCTGGACCCACCCCACCGTAAAGGAACTGCGGACATGGCTGGTGAACCGGGAAAATGTCGACGCCCATCTGCAAAAAACAAAACCCCTGCTGGAAACCGCAACCCGGGAAAATGTAAAAAAGAACCCTGTGCCGGCGTCTTATCATAAAATGTTCGAAAGGGTGGTATTTGCCACCGCATGGCAGGAAAGCTGTTTTCGCCAGTTTATTGTGGACAATCAAAAGCTGACCTATATTCGCTCATACAACAACACATCTGTCGGCATGATGCAGATCAATGAGCGGGTGTGGCGGGGCATATACACGATTGAGCGGCTGCGCTGGGATATTGCCTACAATGCCGCCGCGGGCGTGGATATTTTAAATCTGTACTTGCGAAAATATGCCATGCCCAAAATGGCATCGCTTGGGGGAAAGAAGGTTTTGGACACCGACGGAGTGGCGTGCGCCCTGTATGCCATGTATAATGCAGGTCCGGGCGGATTTTCCGGGTATGTAAACCGCCGGCGGACGGGCCGCTTTTCCAAAATCGACGCTCATTTTAAAGAGAAATATACCTGGGTGAAGAAGGGGCAATGGGACCAATTGAAATCGTGTTATTAAAATTGACGGCTTCGTAAAAAGTCCAAATTCTTTGTTGCGCTGCATCCCTCGCTGCTTCAGCGTACGCCAAGTACGCATCATCGCTCGGGATTTGCGCGCCTCGCCAATTTTATGAGATCGGTGGAACTTTTTTTTTTGCCGTCGAAATCCGAGTTTTTACGGTTGCATCAAAATTAGGATTTGACGGGAGCAACCCGGCAGGGAGCATCCGGTTCCGCATTTGGTTCCGCATTTGGATTGACGGATGGGGCCTTTCGTTTAATTTTAACGATTTCCGGGCGATATTTTCCGGTTTTCCGGGCTTTTTTGTCCAGTAATTTCACCACCGCCATGGCGGCGAAAAAAAAGGTAAACCCCAGAAAAGCGGACATGGCAGACGGATTGGCATTGAGATTTTCCGCCATGCGCTCTCCGATCAATGCCCCGGCAATCATAATAATAATCGGAAACACATACAGCAGAAAGGACAGCTTGAACAGCTGGCCCGTGGCAAAGGAGACCACCACCCGGTCTCCCAGCTCCGCTCCGACCGGGTTGTCGGCTTCCACTTCCATGATTTTTTGGCCCCCGCCGCTGGTGTGACAGTGATCTCTTTCCGCGCAGGATTCACATGCGGTCATTTGCAGGGTTTTCACCATGGCAGTGGTGGTAAAGACTTTTATGATGATGCCTTCTTCCGTGGCCATTTTATGGCTCCTTTAAAAATCAGATCTTGGCCTGGATTTTCTGGCTGTGGTCCGAATAGCAGATCAGGCCGCACTGCAGGCAGCGGCCGGCTTCGGTCAGGGCCATGGATTCGGTAAATCCCTGTTCAATTTCCCGGGCATTTTCCGGAATGTCTTTGATGTCGTTGACCGGCATGATCTGGCGGGGCGTGGGCCTCACGTTTTCCAGATGATTCACATCCTGGACCCGCGTGTGCCGGGTCAAGGTGTTCTCCGGCAGTTCAAGATCCAGGTCATAGAGAATTTTATGAATGGTGGCCGCTCCCCGCCGGCCGCCGGCAATGGCCCGGATGGCGGCGGAAAAGTCGGTAATGACATCTTCCTGGGTCAGCAGGCCGTTTTTCAGGCCGTTTTCCGGATTTCGGTATGAAGCCGCCGCAACCCATTCCAGCTGGTCTGCCGGTGGTTTGGGACGTTCGGCGTCATCCTCGGATTCGGTTTCTGGTTTGGGCAGGGAGAACACCAGCTCAGGCAGTCTCCCGGATTCCAGGATCAGCGTATCCGCGGGCACTGCCGTACCGGAATCCAGCTGAATTTCCGTCAGCCGGTTTCCTTTGCCGGCCAGTCCGGTGATAACGCTATCAAAAAGCAGGGTGACATGCTCTGATGTCATTGATTTCAGGGCGGCATCATTTACTCCTGCGCTTTCTTTTCCGGCTTTAAAAACAACACTTATATTTTCAGCGCCCAGGGCCCTGCAGGCGGCGACCGCATCTGCTGTCAGACTGCCGCTTTCCGCGATCACGACGTTTTTGCCGATTTTCAGCTGCAAGGCGTTGTCCGCGCCGGTTTTCAAAAGATCAATCAAAAGAAAGGTCCCGGGCACGGCTTCTTCCGGGGCTTGGGTTTTCAGGCGTTCGGTCCGGCTGTCCCAGCCGCCGGCCGCCAGGAAAACACTTTCAAAATCTCCTGCCAGAAGGGACGCAACGGTGAAATCCCTGCCCAGGGCCTGGCCGGTTTGGGTTTCAACGCCCATTTCCACAATGCCGGCGATATCCCAGTCCAGAATTTCAGGGGGAAGCCGGTATTGGGCAATGGCGGTCCGGAGCAGGCCGCCCAGTTGATCCGTGGCTTCAAATACGGTGGGGGAATGTCCGAGCCGGGCCGTGAAAAAGGCTGTGGACAGCCCTTCGATGCCGCCGCCCACAATGGCGATCCGCCGGTCAGTTTCCGGGGCTTTGTATGGCAATACCCGGGAATTGGCCTCCATTTCATGATCCGCCACAAACCGCTTCAGAAAGTTAATGGCCACAGGCTCATCAATGAGGTTCCGGCGGCAGCTGGTTTCGCAGGGCCGGGGGCAGATGCGGCCGATGACCGTGGGGAAGGGGTTACGTTCCTTGATCACCTGCACGGATTCATGGTATTTCTTCTCCGCGATCAGGCGGATGTATTCACTGATGTTGATGCCCGCGGGGCAGGCCCGCTGACACGGGGTGGTGCAGTCCTCGGTGGTGTATTCTTTCAGAATGCGGCGGGTGACCGAAGACAGGGTGATGATGTGTTTGGGACAGACCCGTTCGCAAGTGCCGCAGCCCGTGCATTTTTCTTCATCCACCACCGGCAGGCCGTCTTCTCCCATGGTAATGGCGCCGAACGGACAGGCCGCGGCGCAGGACCCCAGGCCCAGGCAGCCGATATGGCACTCTTTCATGCCGCCGTACATCATGGCCGCGGCCTGGCAGGTGCTGAGGCCGTCATAGGTGAATTTGAGCGCTGCTTTGCTCACGCCGTAAGTACATCCCGGAAGGGCAATGTCCGGCTCTTTGGCCTCGATTTTCATGCCCATGACCTCGGCAATGGCCTGGGCCAGTTCGTCGTCTCCGGCCACACACGAATTGGGAGAGGATTTTCCCGCCACAATGGCTTCCGCATTGGCCGCGCACCCGGGATAGCCGCAGCCACCGCAGTTGGCGCCGGGCAGCAGGCCGTCGATTTTTTCCACCAGCGGATCCACATAAACATAGAAAATTTTTGAGGCAACCGCCAGGCCGGTGCCGATGATTACGCCCAGTCCGCCCATAATTAAAAATGCTTCAATCATGACTCAGCTCCTGATTTAAACCTGAACATCACCTGTTCAGACGGTAAAATAATAAATTAAATAAGCATGAAATACCGGTTCATTGGGGTTCTTTTTTTGGACAATAAATTAAAAAATAATGTTTTTCACACTATTTTTTAGATGTCAATATTATCATTTATACTGCCACGGTAAATTTGTTCTGTCTTTTTTTGAGGCAGGCGCGGTGGCCTGCCCTACGAACCGGTCAAGGCCTCCGTGCGTTGTAGGGACGGCCACCGTGCCGTCCTGTAATATGACAAAAGACCTATGGTTATGGGCTTTGAGGGTAGAACAAATTTACCCTGTTTATACTGCCGGGGTAAATTTGTCCTGATTCCAAAGACTGTAACCACTAACAGGATTGTTTTCTTGACGCAGGCAACATTAAGAGATTAAGTAACAAATTAAGGTTTTTGGGACCATGGAGCCGCTTTAAATGGGCGGATTTGATGGGCTATCAAAAATGAGAACTTGATTGAGAATAACGTATGGACGCTTTTATGCAAAAACACAGAAAAAATGTTGAACAGGCCGTGGCGTTTTTGCGGTCCCGACACGACCTCCGACCGGAACTGGGCATTATCACCGGCACCGGACTGGGCCGGAGCCTGTCAGCCATTGCGCAAAAACAGGTCCTGGATTACAAAGACATTCCACATCTTCCGGTGTCTACGGTTGCCAGCCATCCCGGCCGGCTTATGTTCGGAACGCTGGAAAACCTTGAGGTGGTGGCCATGCAGGGTCGGTTTCACCTCTATGAAGGCTATTCTCCGCCGGAGGTGACATTTTCCGTGCGGGTGATGCAGATGCTCGGCGTGCGCATCCTGATTTTGACCAATGCGGCCGGCGGCCTGAATCTTGAATTCCGCCCCGGCGATATCATGATGATCCAGGACCACATCAACCTGACCGGCGAAAATCCCCTGGCCGGCCCCAATGTGGCGGCCTGGGGGGTGCGGTTTCCGGATATGACGGCGGCTTATGACCCAGATCTCAGGGAGATCTCCGAAAAGGCGGCCCGGGCCTGCAATCTGGGGCTCCGGAAAGGCGTGTATGCCGGATTAAAAGGCCCGTCGCTGGAAACATCAGCGGAAACCCGTTTTCTGCGGCAGATCGGCGCGGATGCGGTGGGGTTTTCCACGGTCATGGAAACCATCAGTGCGGTGCATGCCGGCATGAAGGTGCTGGGGCTCTCCATCATCACCAATATTAATGATCCGGAT
>JAABSH010000092.1 GCA_011390465.1 Desulfobacteraceae bacterium | reverse complement strand
ATCTTTCCAGGCCGCCCGCAACCCGGGGATGCCGAAGGACGGGGCATAGGTCAGGGACTGCTCAGCGGGAAGTCCGGTAATATTGGCCATTACGGACGGCAGGGCCATGGTGGCGGGCCCTTCTTTGGCAATGCCGATGGTGGCATTGATGCGGTGGGCCTTTTCTTTGGCTTCCGCGCTCTGGGATAAAATCCCTTTGGGGAAAAACAGATTTTTACCGACTTCCGCCATCATTTCCATAAGATGGGGATTGCCCTGTTCGATGATGTCATTGAGTTCTTTGGCTAAAGGGTTCATTGTTGCTTCCTTTGGATTCTATTGTATGTTTTAGGGATGACTTTAAGATTTTTATTCCTGATGATGGTTTTTTTATCGTTTTACTGGAAAAATTGTCAAGGTTAAAACCGGCAGGAAATAAGCGTTTATTAGGCGGATGAACATCCTAAAAGCGATTTGGAATCGATTTCGAAAAGTAATATTACTGAACATTAGAATTTTATTTAAAATAGTAGTATTTTATTTTATGCCTAATTTTAATTTTTCTCCAAATATTTCTGGGCTTTGGAGACAAGTTTGGGCTGGAACCATTTTCAAGCATGTGATCAATAGCACTTAACACTCTTTCGCTCGACTTGCCGTCCCTGTATGGGTGAATTTTTTTGGCAAAATCTCTGATTTCTTTCATTAAACCATCAGGTCTTGTTATCACATTATTGATTGCTGATTCAATAGCAGCAGTCTCCGTTACATTAAATAAGTATGGAGCTGGCTTCTTTGCTCGAAAAGAAACTACTGGCTTCTCTAACAACATGAATTCCAAAGCGATTGACGATGTATCGCTCAGCATAACATCAGCTAATCTTAACAGAGGGAGAATATCTTGGTCTCCCTCATAAAATGTTAAATATTTACTTTGTATTGCTCGATACCTCTCTTTTATTTTTTCATCCGTCTTTGGATGCAGTGTAACAATCCATTGATATTTGCCTGTTTGTGATAATTTTTTCACTGTATTAACAAGAATCGGGGCAGAAGTTAAAGAGGGGCTGAAAGTCGACGTATAAAAAACAATCGGTTTTTTCGATGAATGTAATTTATACTTTAAAATGTCGGATTCACCTTTCAAAAAAAGAGGATCCATTTTAGGCCATCCGGTTTCAACAACTTCATAATGAGGATGTTTCAGACCCAATTCTTTAAAAATAAGGGTTTCCTCATTTGAACGAGTACAATAAAGATCAAAAAAACCACGAATTTTATAATGGCCTTTTTTACCAGTTAAATCAGTTGCCAAGCCATGGAAAAGTTGAACTTTTATACCGGGGAAAAAATCGGGTACTACATTCCCAGGAGCTAAAACTGCGCAAGGGTTGTAACACTTAACCTTTTCAACTTTTTCGATAAATCTCTCTCCCGGTTTCAAAAATGATGAAAGCTTTCTTGAATTTTCAAAAAACCAGGCAACCTCGTCCCCTCTCGCCCGAATAAGCCGCTGAATGGGCCGGACAATGGAAAACCCGTAAAGCTCGCTGATATAAAACAGATATTTTCTCACCGACCCTCCGATGCCGTATTTTTCCGTTTCATGGTCTCCTTATGGCGCAGGGTCCAGAGACCAGCGTATTTATTGAAATTACCCTGGGCATACATCACTGCCACCAGAAATCCCATTCGGCCGTCCAGAAATCCCAGGCGCATAAAATAGACCAGGATAAAGGTAAAAACCGCCCGAAATGCCGCCCCGGAAAGTCCGTATCCGGTTTTGCCGGCTTCAAACCGCTGCTGGGCCCCGATCCACGCGTAAAGTCGGTTTTTATATAAATAATGCCCGAAATCCCTGTGTGAATAATGTAGCAGCCGGCCCTTGAGTTTGCGAATTTTGCCCGGGGCCAGGTGAATTTTTCCATGAATCACGGCCCGGGAAAACCGGGCGTCTTTCCGCCGGAACAGCCGCAGCGGGGCCCGGGCACTGCGGCCATGGTAAAGTTTATGGCCGAACACCACCGGCAACCATTTCAATTTAAATCCCTGCGCTTCCGGAGACCGGTCGAGCACGGCGTCTATCTCATCCCGCAGTTCCGGTGTCAGGGCTTCATCCGCGTCAATGCACAGCACCCACTGGCAGGTGGCTTTTTCAAGGGCCCGCTGTTTCTGGGGGCCGTCCCCGGGCCAGTCCGGGGTTTCATAAACATGGGGGGTATATTGGCGGCAGATTTCAACGGTGCGGTCCCTGCTGCCGCTGTCAAATACAATAATCTCATCCGCAATGGGGCTGACAGATGCCAGGCAGGGGGTGATCCTGTCCGCTTCATCCATGGCCACAATAATCACGGACAGGGAATATGATTTTTCCGAATGGTTCCGCACAGGGTTCTTCCTCAGACAGTCAATGGTTTTTTAATGCCTTAAATACGGCAAACCATATAAAGGCCCCATTGTTGTGTCAATTAAAATACCCTTAAGATGCCCCTCAAATCCCTTTTAATACCATTGATGGGTTTACGGAAAAATAAAAATTTGCTTTACCTGCTTATTTTTACTATCCACTGTGAAAATAAAAACCAAAAACCGTGATGACCCGGCCTGAACCAGAAGATCAAACAAAACCGGGCACCAGATCAATGATAATGATAATTTTGAATAATTTTCGCTAATTTTCCATCGCCTTGAGTTTATGTTCTTATGAAAAATATCATGCCCCAGGCACCCCGTTTATCCGATAAAATAAGCTTTTTTGTCGCCTTCCTGCTTGTGATAACCCCGGCCACCACCAACCTGGTGGAACACGCCGGCAGTGCCATTCTGCTGCTGCTGGTTGTGACCGGTATTTATGGTTATGCCAAAAAAGGGCGCGTGAGCTTCACAAAACCGGAAAAAGCCCTTATCAGCGTGTTTGTGCTTTATTTTGGGTTCAGTTTGGTAATGATAATTTTGCACCATCTGTTCCATGGCATTTCCCTTCTCAGAATAGATCTTGACCATGAAAGCCGGATGCTTGCCATCATTCCCATTTACTACCTGTTTGTTCAGACCCGGCCTTCAGAGCAGACCTTGTGGAACGGCATTGTTGCCGGGGCCATTGCCACCGGCATATATGCCCTTTTCAGATCCATTGCCACGGATTTTTCAGCCCGGATTGTGGGGCCCTACAATCCCTGCCTGTTCGGGTATTTTTCCGTGGCCCTGGCTTTTATGAGCCTTTCCGGATATCATTTTTATTATAAAAAAAACAAAAAACAGGTTTTTTTGCCCCTACTCGGGTTTACCTGCGGCCTGCTGGCGGCATTTTTTTCCGGCACCCGGGGATCGGTGCTTGCCATTCCCGTGCTCACCATGGTCTTTGTTCTGCAGATCAGGCGCCATATAAAAGCAGTGACCGCAAAAATTGTTTTGGCAGCCATTTTCGCGGTTTTTACGCTTCTGCTGATTATATTGCCCCACACCCACTTGTATGAACGGTTTCAGCTGGGAGTTGCGGAAGCTGAAAATTTTTTTAAAAATTATGAATGCGCAGACTGTTTTGAAGAATATCAGGCCCATCACCTCCGGATGTGGATGGAAGCGCTGATCATTATCAAAGAGCACCCTTTGACCGGCGTCGGGCCGAAAGGCTATCGCCGGATTGTCACCCATCGCATTGATACTGCTCAGATTGCGCCGGGCATTGAAAAATTTAAAACCCCGCACAACATGTACCTTACCATGATGACATCCTATGGCATATCCGGATTCATCATGATTCTGGCTTTTTTTCTTGTCCCTCTGGCCGGACTGGCCAAAGCCGTCCGCGCCGCCGGCAGCGATGGAACCCACGATACAGCATGGTGCGGGATTTATCTGATCATTGGATACATGCTGTTTTCCCTGACCGGCACCCTTTTCATCCGCAATATGCTGATTTCTTTTTATCTTATCATGCTGGCAGCGGTTTTTTCCCAAATCCGGCCAAAAAACTGCCCCGTTAAAAAAGAACCCTGACCATGACCTGTCGTGTGCTTGCCATTACCGACCGCAGCGATCTTCCGGAAACAGAACTTTTTATCCGGCTGAAAAAAACCGGCGTGGAAATAGAAGTGGCCTGCAATCCCACCGGCCGGTGGTATCCACGTCTTAAACGTTCAGATGTGCCGATTTACGAGCTGATCCTGAAAACCCGATTTTCTCCGGCAGGTATCCGCAGAATCCAGGCCCTGCTGAGCCATAAACCCTATGATATTGTTTACTGCTTTAACAATAAAGCCACTTCCAATCTGATTCTGGCCCTTTGGGGAATCAGGGGCCGGAAAAGGCGTCCCCGGGTGGTGACCTACCGCGGCACCGTGGGCAACATCAATTTTTTCTCCCCTGCTTCCTGGACCACCCACTTAAACCCCCGGGTTGACCGGATTATCTGTGTTTCCAAAGCAGTGCGGGATTATCTGAACACCATGCAGTTCATGGGCATGAAAATAACCCCCGGCCGGGCCGTGGCCATCTACAAAGGCCATGACCTGGCCTGGTATCAGGATCCGCCGGCGGATCTGGCTGAATTCGGCATCCGTAAAAATGCGTTTGTGGTAACCTTTGCTGGCAGAGACCGGCCCCACAAGGGGGCCCATGTTATTGTGGCAGCGGCCCGATATCTGCCGCCGGAAATGCCGGTTCATTTTATCCTGATGGGAAAAATCGGGGAAAACCGGCATCTGATCCGGCAGATTGCCCAAAGCCCCTTAAACCGCAGAATTCATTTACCGGGCTTTCGCAATGACGCGCCGGCGGTAATCGCAGCCGGAGACGTATTTGTGATGCCGTCCACCAAACGCGAAGGGCTTTCCCGGGCGGTCATTGAAGCCATGAGCTACGGCATCCCGCCCATTGTCACCAGCGTGGGCGGCCTGCCGGAACTGGTGGAGAACGAAAAATCCGGATATGTCATTGCGCCCAATGACCCCCAGGCCCTGGCGGAAAAAATCATGGATCTTTACCAACACCCGGAAACAAAAAAACGGCTGGGACAAAAGGCGCGCCAGCGAATCCACACGCATTTTAATATCAATACCACAGTGGCGCAAACCCGCCAGGTTTTTGAAGACCTGACGGGTTAAAAAACCAGGCGGTTCAACCGCCGCCGGCACAAAAATCCTTGAAAAAAAACAGGGGTTCCCTTAAATTGATTACTTTATTCAGGAGATTTTATGAAAATAACACCTACATATCCCCTGGCTTTCGGGACATGCCCATGAAAATTCTGGTCTGCGGGCCTTCCTGGGTGGGCGATATGGTCATGGCCCAAAGCCTGTTCATATCCCTTAAACACCAATATCCGGAAGCGCTCATTGATGTGCTGGCGCCCCCGTGGTCCACTCCGCTGCTGGCCCGAATGCCAGAGATCCGCCAGGCCATTGAACTGCCGGTGGCCCACGGGGAAATGGGTATCCGGAAACGGTTTCAGGCGGGCCGGAGGCTTGCCGGTGAAGGCTATGGTTGGGCCATTATCACCCCGCGGTCCATCAAACCGGCACTGGTTCCCTTTTTCGCCCGAATCCCCCAAAGAACCGGGTACAAAGGCCAGGCCCGGTATATTTTTATCAATGATGCCCGGGAAATGGATAAATCAAAACTAACCATGACGGTGCAGCGGCAACTCTATTTGGGTCTTCCCAAAAATGCGCCCCAGCCCCCTGATTCCATTCCATATCCATCATTGCAGATTAACAATGCCAACCGCCATCGCGCAGCAGAGGGCCTGCATCTGGACTTGTCCCGGCCGGTGGTGTGCTTTTTCCCGGGCGCGGAATTCGGGCCATCCAAGCAATGGCCCCTTTCCTATTTCCGGACCCTGGCGGAAACGCTTGCCGCGGCCGGCTACCAAGTCTGGATCATGGGCGGCCCCCAGGACCGGTCCTATGGAGCGGAAATCACGGGAGAAGGTATCCCCCACGTTCACGATCTGATCGGCAAAACCTCCCTGGAAGACGCCATCGACCTGATCAGCCTGGCCCGAATCGCCGTGACCAATGATTCCGGCCTGATGCATGTGGCCGCGGCCGTGGGCGTCCATGTGGAAGCCCTTTACGGAGCCACCACGCCGGCCTTCACGCCCCCGCTCACCGACCAGAAATCCATTCATTATCTGGGTCTGGAGTGCTCCCCCTGTTTTGAACGGGAATGTCCCCATGGCCATTTGCAATGTTTAACCCGGATTCTGCCAGAGCAGGTAATGCAGTCCATTGATCGCGCTTTTTCCCGCCAATGAAGCCGCTCACCGCTGCTGATCCAGACACCGGAAAATCCGCAGGAAAACATCCCATCCAAGTTGCCGTTATCGGCGCCGGCAGAACGCAAAACGGCATCGGGCCTTATATTGCAAAATATTTTCAGAAAAAAGGCGCCCGGGTGGCGGCTGTTCTCGGTGCCAGCCTGGACAGCGCCCGAAACGCCGCGGCCGCACTGATTCCCTATGGGGTGAAAGCAAATCCTTATGCGGATTTTGAAACCCTGATCCGCGAAGAAAACCTTGAAGCCGTTGTCATCGCATCTCCGGCGGAAACCCACCACAAATATCTGAGCCAGGCCGTGGCAGCAAATCTGCATGTAT
>JAABSH010000091.1 GCA_011390465.1 Desulfobacteraceae bacterium | reverse complement strand
GTATGGAAAAAAGATCTTGCCTGCTGCGGGGTCGGATGAGCTGAGCCGGGTCCGGTCTTTTATCGACACATTTGACAGCGGTATGATCGATGACCTGCTGGCCCTGATCGACCGGCACCGGAAAATCATCTTTTTCGGATACGGCCCTTCGCTGCTCTGCGCCCGGTATTTTGAGTACCGGTTCCACAACTGCTCGGACAAGCCTGCCATGGCCGTCTCTGACGAGGTGACCCTGAACAACCTGGTGGATGACACCACCCTGCTGCTGATTCTCACGGAAACCGGCCGGTTTAAATCCTTTGAGCAGATCTATGAAGGGGCAAAACGCAACGGCGCCACCGTGGTCATTCTGGTTGAGGAATACAACACGGATCTGTTCAACCAGTGCGATAAAATCTTCTGGCTCTCCCGCACAGCCCAGCCGGCACATCTCAAACCATACGAAAAATCACGCACGCTGTTTTTCATTTTTCTGGAGGAAATCATTCAGCGCCTGCTGCTGAGAAAATGATCAGGAGTGTCTGGAGACCATTTTTCTGGCCTCGGCCACCAGTTCCTGATGCCGGGAATTTTCGGGATCTTCCGCCAGTGCTTTTTCCCCCCAGAAAAGGGCACTGGAAAAATCCTTTTGCTGGCGGTAGTTTTCCGCAACAACGTACAGCAGATCTTTCAACGGGGCATTCCTGTTTTCAGGCGGGAACGCCAGCACTTTTTTGAAATCGGCAACGGCCTTTTCGTGATTTTTTTTCACGGTATAACAGCTTCCCCGTCCGATCAGGCTTTCCTCATCATAGGGGTCTACGACCAGCGCGCTGGAATAAAACCCGATCGCATCGTCGATCCGTCCTTCGATTTCGGCAATCTTGCCCAGATAGAAATACGGGTTGTCACCATCCTCATGTCGGTAGGCAGGGTCATTTTCCACAATGGCTTCAAATGCCCGGACCGCACCGACCCCGTCTGGTTTATGGAAATATTTTAATCCCTCATTGAACAGATCCGCCGAAGACCGTGTGTTTTTTTTATCCATGATATTCCCCGCTGTAAATGTATACAAAAAACCGGATCGTTTGCCGAATTTTCGCAGTCCTTTATGCTCACCTAACGTTCAAATTTTATCCGGGATGTTTCAGGCGGTATGCCTTGCCACCATCTTATCCAGGACTTCGTAAGGCTGGGCCCCGACCAGCCGGTCCAGCCCCATGAAAAATGTGGGAACGGCATTGACGCCTTTCCGGCGTGACAATTCCCAGTCCTGATCCACGGCATCGGAGAAGGTCCGGTTGTCAATGACTTCCCGGGCCTCAGCCTTTGGCAGGCCCACAGATTCAGCCAGATCGAGAAGCACATTGGTATCAGCAATATTTTTACCCGCCACAAAATATGTCTTGAATGCGGCCAGGTGAAATTCGTGGCCTTTGCCCTGCGTTTCCGCCCAAAGGCCCAGCTCCTGGGCAAGCCGGCTGTTATACGTCTTTTTCCTGTCCCCCAGTTCCAGGCCCAGATTAAAGGCCGTGGTTTTCAGCTGTTGCATCATCTTGTCGACATCGACAGGGATGCCTTTTTTTCGAAAAAGTTCATCCAGGTCAAGGCCCTCTTCCGGGGTATCGGGATGAAGCGGGAATGCCCGCCATTTAACATGGATCTGATATTTATCTTCCAGTTTTTCAATACTCCCGGTAATGAAATAGCACCAGGGTCAGATGTAGTCGGAAAAGATTTCAAGAACAACAGAATCAGACATGTTTATCTTCCTTTTTTATTTTGATTTTAAATTACTTTTTAAATCTCTGTAATAGTTTTCATGTGGCCCGATCATGATCAATTGTTGAGATCAGTATTGATTCTTAGAATACTGTTTTTAGATGAAAACATCTGCGTATTTTTCTTCAATTGCTTGGATTTCATGATCAGTCAACTTTTTGAATTCTTTTTCTCGTGCCCGTTTTGATAGTTTTCCACCATTTTGGACAAGAAAACGTATAAGCAAATCAACAAGCTTATCTGGCATATCAATATAGTTTTTGATAAATTCATTAAGAAGATCATATTTTCTCAAGTAATCAACCTCATCAGGAAGCGTTTTATTTACAGTTTCCTCAACGCATTCAAAGAAAAACTCAGCCTGTTTTGTTGCATCAAAATATCGATACAGATTTATGGTCTCATTTAAAACCTTAACATTGTTTTTTTTTGCAGGCCTCCATTCGATCAAATTCAGCCGTGGTTTTGAATAATGCTCCAATATTTTTCTATATTCTTCTATCCTCTCTAAAATAATCGCTGATACTGGGAAAATTAATCCTTTTGAGACAAAACCTTTTTCAGCCAGCACATGATGAAATAAATAACGATGAATCCGGCCATTACCATCTTCAAATGGGTGAATAAAAACAAAACCAAAGGCAAGGATAGTTGCCAACAAAATGGCATCAAAATCGTTCTTACGAAGCAGATTGTATGTTTCTATAAGGCCCGACAATAGAATATCCAGATCCTCGGGTCGAGCAGAAATGTGATCCGGCAGAGGCATTCCTGTACTACGGTCATGTTCCCCAACAAATCCACCTTCTCTGCGCAATCCTAACTTTATAAACCGACTGTCTGGAATAACTATTTTTTGCAAATATTCCAGTTCTGAAATACTGAGTTTGCGTTGTCCTGCTTCACCTATTGCCCTTCCCCATCGTTCTATACGATTGTGCGGAGGCTTTTCTCCCTCAATAGTGTAAGAGGCCTTAGAGTCTTTAAGCAGCAGGAAAGCAGCCGCCCGGCTTAAAAGATCGGGGTGTGAGCGACCGATATGTTTTGCAGATACTTCTGAAAGATTCTTAGCAATATATTGTTCAAGCTTTTCTGTTTTTCTGATTAGAGGGCAAAAATTGTGTGTCCCTGGTAAATTATTGCGAACTCGATGACGCTTGGACGGAAAAGATTTCCCTGCGTATTGTAGCTTGCTATTAACGAGAAAAACAAAATTTCCAGTCTGAGCATCTTCAATATCAAGTTGTTCTTCACGCAGCCATTCCCACAAAAACCACAACCTGCGGCTATAACTTCCGGTCGGTTCTGAGCAGATAATTTCTTGAATTTCTTTGGCCTCAATCTTTTGAAATAAGGCATTGAGAAGAGCCAGATCAATGCCCTCATATTTAAGCGCAAAGGTTATATGTCCAAAAAGCGTGTCTTCCGGTTTATGGCGCGGTGTAAAAATGTGCCAGCGCCCATGGTCGTATTTTTTATGTTTTGGACCTATAGCGCAGAGATAATCAGGAACAGGTACTTTCAAATCATATGCTGAAATAAGGGCTGAATATCCAGCCAGGCAGCTTCCTTCTTCCAAGACTGGAAAGCCGTGAAAAACAGTTAGACATCCTGAATTTTGATTGAAAATTGCCATTCTTGTGAATTCTCGTTTTATTTGTTCGATTTATAATGGCATGAAAAACGATTATTGTCTATGAATTTTGATTAAAAAATCATAGTTACATGAAAAACAATTCAATAAATAGCTCCAGGAAATTCAATTTATTGATGTAGCCAAATAGAAATGAACACTTTTCCTAAGCAGTTTTTTTTCCACCTTTGACATTCGGACACACCCCTATCGATCAGATAAAAATTGACACGAGAGTCAGGGATGAAATCCCCACAATGCTTTTGTGGTTTCAGCACATCTACTGCGATCAGGCGCCTTGGAATCTTTGAAAAATGAAATCAGCGTGCGCCATTATTCAAAGAAAACCTGAAAAGGCAATGGCGGGAAACACCTAAAATGCAATACCCGTCTGTCTTGCACTCCGGCAGCAAATCAGATATAAGGGGATCAATTTTGTATTAAAATGACAACAGGAACGCCATGACACGGGACCGGGTATTTGCAGAAAAACGCAGACAGATCCAGCCGTTTTCCTTTAACCGGGAAGTGGCGGCCGTGTTTGATGACATGCTGGTGCGGTCTGTGCCGCTGTACCGGGAAAGCCTTTGCCGGCAGGTGGATCTGGTGACGCGGTTTTACCGGGCAGGGACCCGGATCTATGACCTGGGCTGTTCCCACGGCAATTTCGGGGTGAAGCTCCAGGCGGCGTTCAAAAAAACCGGTTTCACCCTGGTGGGGGTGGACACCTCGAAACCCATGCTGGAAAAATACAGGCACAGGCTTAAACCGCCGGAACCGGGCCGGCGCATTCATCTGGTCTGCGGCGCCATGGAAGATATCCGGATTGCCGACGCTTCCGTGGTGGTGATCAACCTGACGCTTCAGTTTCTGGATCCGGCCGCACGGGATCACCTGATCCGCCGGGTTTTTTCCGGGATGATCCCCGGCGGGGTGTTGCTGCTCATGGAGAAGACTGTTCACAAGGACACGGTTTTCCAGGACCTGCACCTGGATATCTACCGGCAGTTCAAGCGGGAAAACGGGTATTCCGACCTGGAGATCAGCCAGAAACGGGACGCACTTGAAAAAGTGCTGATCCCCGACACCCTGGACACCCATTTTCACCGGCTGCACCGGGCCGGGTTCAGTCAGGTGGATGTGTGGCTCAAATGGTTCAACTTCAGCGCCCTGATGGCGGTGAAACAGGGAGGTGACCCAAAGGTGTGACACTTTGAGACCGCTTTTAACCCCATATCAGCTGGCGGAACTGGCCCCGTACATGGATGAAATCGCCGGACTTGTTGAGAAGAAACAGGCGTTTCTGGCCGATCCAAAGGGCAATTTTCGTAAATATCTGCACGTGGTGAATCAGCTGCCCGATCAGCTGCCGTCGGTGATTCATCTGGATACCCCGGCAGTGACTGCCGGAACGTCAGGCGATCTTTCAGGAACGGATCGGCATCAGCTGGTAACCCTGCTCAAACAGCTCTCCCCCTGGCGAAAGGGACCGTTTAACCTGTTCGGGATCCCTGTGGATGCGGAATGGCGGTCCGACATGAAATGGGACCGGGTGGCCCCGCATCTGCCGGATATCACCGGCAAACGGGTTTTGGATATCGGCGCCAGCAACGGGTATTACATGTTCCGCATGGCGGCCCGCAACCCCGGCCTGGTCCTGGGCCTGGAACCCCAGAGCGCATTTTTCTGCCAGTATCTGGCTGTCCAAAAGTATGTGAATCAGAAAAATGTGGCCTGCCTGCCGGCCACCTATGAAGAGATGCCAAAGCTCATCAGCTGCTTTGATCTGGTGTGCTGCATGGGCATATTATACCACCGGCGGTCGCCTGTGGACATGCTCAAAGAGATCCACGACCGCCTGAAACCCGCCGGCACCCTGGTGCTGGAAAACCTGGTGATCCAGGGCCGCAGCCATTTGTGCCTGTTTCCGGAAGACCGGTATGCCAAAATGCGCAACGTGTATTTTATTCCGGATCTGTCGGTCATGGAATCCTGGCTGTTACGGGCCGGGTTCATGGACATTCAGTGTGTGGATGTCACTCCCACCACTTCAGCTGAACAGCGGAAAACCGACTGGATACAGACAGAATCCTTAAGCGATTTTCTGGATCCCGATGACCCTGCGAAAACCGTGGAAGGGTATCCGGCACCTGTGAGAGCCGTATTCATGGCACGATCAAAACCAGTCCCCCGATGAGTTGAAAAACATTATCAGGATATTTTTAAATTGACAATCCGGGCGTTATTCATGTATATAATAACATTTTGAATTTGATCCGGGACAAAATGACGGGATCGCCCCGTGATGTCCTGGTTTTGATTAACGATTGATAATGAGGATGTGAAATGGATGACGAAGGTGGTAGTTGTCACTTATCGATATCTGTGATTTTCAAAAAAGACCGACATTTTCATCATATCCCGCTGTCAATGACACGCGAAGACGCCATGGCGGACCGGTTCAGCCCCGGTCGACACTGATCTTTTTCTTCACGCCGTGACCTCTGGTCCGCCTGTCATGATGGCGGACCGATTGAAAGGAGGCAGGGTTGTGAACGATTCCCTCAAACTACCGGATAACCTGTTTGTGCCCGGTCAGGGCGACACCCCTGAATATATCGATGACAAGGTGCTGGCGCACCTGTGCGAATCCGAACACCCGGCAGACCTGGCAGCCCAGCTGTCAGAGCTGGACCTGGATCAGCTGGTAAGCATTTTTTCGCACATGTCCCCGGAATGCTGTGCCGATGTGCTCACGCATATGGATTACGAGGATCAGCGGGAGATCGCCAAAGAGCTGTCCAATGATGTCCTGGCCCTGGCCATCACAAGAATGTCATCCGATGACCGGGTAGATCTGCTGCAATCCATGCCCGAAGAAAGCAGCGCAATTTTATTGCGCCTGCTGGCCACCACCGAGCGGGAAGACATAAGACGGCTGTCCTCTTATGAAGAAGACACGGCCGGGGCTTTGATGACCAGTGAATACGCCACCCTGTCACCGGGTCTCACCGCCCTGCAGGCCATTGACAAGCTCCGGCTGGAAGCACCCAACAAGGAAACCATTTATTACTCTTATGTGATCGATTCCCGGCGGCGGCTGCTGGGCCTGGTGTCGCTGCGGGAGCTGATTCTGGCCCGGCCCACGACCAAAATTGAAAAAATCATGCGCCGTGATCCCATCTTCGCCCGGGTCCATGATGACCAGGAAGAGGTGGCCCGGCAGATGGCCAAATACGATCTTCTGGCCATTCCGGTGGTCAACGGCAACGACTCCCTTGTGGGAATCATTACCTTTGACGATGTCCATGACGTAATTGAAGAAGAAGCCACCGAAGACTTCCACCGCATGGGTTCCATCAGCTCAGGCTCCGGAGCGGACGACCTGGTGGATATCGGTCTGCGGGACGCCAGTCCCTGGCTGTTGATCCGGAAGCGGCTGCCCTGGCTCATGGCCCTGGTGTTCATGAATATTTTTTCCGGGGCCGGGATCGCCTATTACGAAGATACGATTCAGGCCACGGTGGCACTGGTGTTTTTTCTGCCCCTGCTTATCGGCAGCGGTGGTAATGCCGGGGCCCAGTCCGCCACCCTGATGGTCCGTGCCCTTGCC
>JAABSH010000090.1 GCA_011390465.1 Desulfobacteraceae bacterium | reverse complement strand
GAGGCGCGCAAATCCCGAGCAATGATGCGTACTTGGCGTACGCTGAAGCAGCGAGGGATGCAGCGCAACAAAGAATTTGGACTTTTTACGAAGCCGTCAGAATTAAAGACGCTGGATACCAGACACTATCCTATGTTCAAAAATCTCAAACCTGCCTATAAAAAGTAAAGACCCGACAATTTTTATACACGCAATCGGCAATTTGTGGCGGCCTTTGTAAAAATGCCATATCAGGTTAAGCGTGGCGCAACATCACTTCTGAATTGAATTTCCAGCATGTTTCAGCAAACCGGCCCTTCCTGACCAATGCTGTCCCCGGCGCCTGGATGGGTCAGGGTTTTTCCAGCCGGGCTTTTTTTCTAAACGGAATGGTCAGTTTCATCCATCCGGATACCAGGGAATAATAAATCAGCAGCCGTAAATTCCGCAGATCAAATACCGGGCTTTTCACGCCGATGCGCACCAGCAGAAAAATCATGAGGTCCTTGACCTTGACCGGGCAGCCTTTGATCCGGATGATTTTTTTTGCCGCCAGCCGGCCGCTCACACCGGCGCAATCCCCCACCATCACCACCGTATCTTCCGGATGAAGCACATCTCCGTCATAATACCCCATGACAATGGCGGCTTTTTTCGCGGTTTTCAGGGTGCCGGGAGAGCGCTTTTCCGCGGTGCCCAGTGCGCCCTTGATGGAACAGATGCATCCGCCGTAGCAGATGTTGCCGGATTTTTTATTGATGCCTTCATAAAAGGCCAGCGGCGTGTCCAGTTTCTGCAGGTCCTGAAACGGCGAATCCACCCCTTTGATCCGGTCTGCCAGTTCTTCCATGGTAATGTCGCCGGTTACGGTAATATCGTTAAAATCAAGGGTGCCGTATCCCCGGTCCCGGGCCTCGGCCAGATGGCGCACCGCTTCCGGTTCATACCCGAGAATTTTTGCCGCCACCATATCGCAGGCCAGGGGCTCGTTTGCGATCAGAATGGCGCCCAGATGCACGGGATAGGGGCTGGATTCAAATCCCCGGCCAATGGTGACGGCATCCGAGACAATCACATCCGGATACCCGATTTCCAGCATGTCCACCACCTTCTGGTGCAGCCGGTCGTCATGGTACAGGAACCGTTCTTTGTGGTTTAAAATCCCGATATTGAGCTTGAGGGTGTTGGTGATTTCCGTGACAATATGAAACTTGAGCTTGGGCATCCAGATTTTAAATTCCGCCGCATACAGGGATTTGGCCACTTCCATGGTCTTGTGCACTTTTGCTTTTTCAAGGGAAACCACTTTGGCCTGTTCTTCATTAAAATCCACCAGCGGCACTTTGAGGTTTTCCGCTGTCTCCTGGATGCCGGATTCCGCAAAAAACATGCGCGTGGGAATGCCGATGCCGCCGGACTCGCCGATGGTGATCTGATGTTGCTGAAAATCCTGGCGCAGGGTGTCCACCATGGCTTCGAGCATGGCGGGTTCGGTAAAGCTGTGGTGGATATAGTCTTTGTTTGCGGTGACAACGTTGGGTTTGATTAAAATTTTGCCCCTGGGCAGGATGCCCAGTTCTTCAAATCCCTGGCGGATGATGTCATGGATGGTTTGGCGGTCATAGCTGTCGCACCGCCGGATAATGACCTTTCGTTCTCCATTAAAAAGTTTCATGGCGGTCGCCTCTGGTTTTTTTCTGTTTTTTAATGGCCCATTTCACCACGAGATCCGAGACCATCCGGCTTGCCATGCCATTGGTGAGCCGGTGGAAAAAATACAAAAATCGGGTCTGAAATCCCGGAATGACAAAATATTTTTGTTTTTCAATGGCCTTGACAATGACCCGGGCCACATATTCAGGCTGGAGCAGACCGGCCATGCTTTTCATGGCCCGTCCTTCCGCCGGCAGGGTTTTGGCTTCATCCAGATTCATGGGGGTATCCACTTCCGGCGGAAAAATTACCGTTACCGGCATTTTCAGGGGGGCCAGCTCATAGCGCAGACTTTCCCCGAATCCCATGAGCGCGGCCTTGGACGTGCCATAGGCGGTATATCCGAACATGCCGAAAAGCGCCGCGGCAGAAGACAGAATCACCACATGCCCTTTTTTCTCCTTCATCGCGGGAAACAGCGCGTGGGTGACGTTTTGCACCCCAGTGACATTGGTGGTCATTATTTCCTGGAACATCTCAGAAGTGATATTTTCAAAATGATTGGCGTATTTGTTGATGCCCGCGCTGTTGATCAGGATATCCGGCGCCCCGAAACTCTGTACGGCGCCCTGCATTTTTTCAGCCACTTCCCGCGCATTTCCCACATCCATGGAAATGACGTCAATCACCTGATCCGGCACGATTTTTATCAGTTCAAAGCGTTTTTTGGCGGCATCCAGTTTTTCCGGATTCCGGGCAATTAAAATAACGTTCGCCCCGCAGCGCACAAGGAGTTTCGCGGTTTCAAGACCAATGCCGGAAGACCCGCCGGTGATGTAAACCACCTTTTGAAAGAATTTTTTCATTTTCCGGGTTTTGTGAAAATTCATCGGGATATAGACTTCCCTGATCCACGCGGCAATGTCTTCAAGGGCCGCGTCAAGGGGCACCCGGGTGGACCAGCCCAGTTCTTGTCTGGCCTTTTGCGTGTCCACATCGTTGTTGCGGCCGAGAACGCCCGCAGCCAGACGGGTCACAGGCGGCCGGATGCGCAAAGGGGTCAGGATCATTTCAAAAAACCGGCCCAGAACCCAGGCCGCCTGAAACGGAACGCTGCCAAAAGTTTTCCGGTCAATATGGCTGCCCAGGAAATTGGTGTATGCGCCCCAGGTAATCTCATAATCATCTCTGATGTGATATGTCTGGTTTTTCGCCGCATCTGATTCCGCGGCCAGAAGGGTGGCGTCCACAAGGTTATCCACAAAGACAAAGGCGCCGGAGGCCTTTCCGCCAGCCACCACCGGCACCGGGCCCCGGGCAAAGGCATCCAGAATATCCTTTACCCACACGCTTCCCGGGCCGATCACATTGGCGGGACGGATGATGGTATACGCCATGGCGTTGGCTTCGCAAAATTCCCGCACCAGATCCTCGGCTTTGATTTTGGTGTCGCAATAGGGAATCCCGGTTAGGTTGCGTTGAGCATCTTCTGACAGTCCATCCAGATGGCGATTGAAACCCAGGGCCGCAATAGATGAAAAATAGACAAACCGGGGCGCCTTTTTCCGGCAGGCGGTGAGGATGTTTTTTGTTCCCTGGACCATGATGTTTTCAAAGACCGACGCCGGTCCCCAGTCACTGGTGCGGGTGGCCAGGTGAAACAGAACATCCGTGTCGTCAAAAAGGCCTGTAAGGGTTTCCGGCCGGGTGATGTCGCCGCGGCAGACCGTGATTCCGGCTTTTTCAGCGGCAGTGCTGTCTTCTTCCGGCATGAACAGGCCGGTCACATCATATCCTTTTTCAACCAGCGCTGCGGCAAGTCGGCTGCCGATAAATCCGCCGGCGCCGGTAACAAATGCTTTCATAGCGGGTTTTCTCCTTAAGAATTTTGTTTTTTGATAAATTCGACCAAAAGATCATAACCCAGGGCCGTGGCCATTTTAAGGGTTTTTTCCGGCGCGGCATTGATTTCCGAGATCAGCTTATTGTTGTAAAGGGAAACCAGGCCGTGCACCTGGCCCCAGATTATCAGCAGAAAAGCGTCCGTATCCGCGGGCAGACAAAACCCTTCCCCTTGCAGTTCCCGGATGCACTGGTGCATGAGCCCAAGACTTTTTTCCGTGGATTTTTTTTCCTGAAGCGCCCGTTTTTCCAAGGGCGAGCCCACATAATCCGCGTATTTGGGTGTCTGCATATCAAACAGGATGGTGTAATAATTGGCTTTTAAAATGCCAAAGGAAACATAGGCCGCAATCATGTGCTGGATTTTTTCAAAAACCGTGCGTCCCCGGCCATACGCCCGGTAAAGGTCATCATAGAGGATTTTGCCGGCCCGGGTTCGGATGGCGATGTTGAGTTCATCCTTGTTTGAATAATAATTGTAAAGATTGGATGCGGTCATGCCGATTTTTGCGCCGATGTTGCGCATGGAAAGACTTTCATATCCTTCATTCATCACAATTTCAGCCGCAATATCAATAATCTGCTCTTTTTTTTCATGATATTCCGCTTTGTTCATGGGCTGTTTTGGCATGGGGGCGTTCCGGTGTTTTTGATTATTATTTTGAGGGGTTATACCAGCAGGGCCTGAATCCGCTGCATAAAGTCATTCAGTTGGGCCCCGTATTCCGGGGAACCTTCCACCGACACCCGGTTTTGGCCCACTGCCGCCACAAATTCCACATCATTGAGCAGCACGGGCAAGGCTCCGTCCACACTGGAAAACCGGATATGCACAAAGGGCCGCCGCCGGGTGTAAAGCCCCCGGCCGGCTTTTGATTTGCCGGCCTTGATTCTCACCCACGCGGCAATATCGTCTTCCCCGGCAACCGACATCTGATAGATCCGGTCCGGCTGTTTGCCGGTCCACGCGGTCATTTCCGGGTCCCCTCCCTTGTTGTACTGGCTGAGCGCCGTGGTGATCATGTAAATAACCATTTTGACTTTCAGGCGTTTTTTTGCCGGATCTTTGGGCCGGGCCGACGGCAGCATGAGCTTCATGGCCAAAAGCAGCATGACGACTTTAAACAGCAGCCGGAGGTGTAACATGCCCCGGATTTTTGGGATTACGGTTTTGCCGCACAAAAACGCGTTGAATTTTTCCAGGGTGGGAAAGGAAAACGTAATGTCCGCCGGGCCGGCCATTCCCTGTTCAATGGAAAGGGCGCCGTCTTCAAACACCAGGGCCGCCCCGTGGGGTTTGCCATTGTCAAGGGCCGCAAACTGAACCCGGGCACTTACCTTGTCAAATCGTTTTTTCATCCGGGGATCATCTGATACCACCACCTTCATCACTGGCAAAATGGCATTTAAAATGATCCGCGTGGTGATCCGTGTTCTGTCGTCTGCCATGTCAAACCTCATCTTTCCATTCTTCGTCTTCTTCAAAATCCCGGCCCATCACCTCCCGGACCTTTTCGATAATTCCGTTGGTATCCAGTTTGTAGTGGGCATAGAGATCTTCAGGGTAGCCCACCAGGGAAAATTCATCCTGAAGGCCCAGCTTCTCAAAAGCGCACCCCTTGCCGCTGGCCGCAATCACGTCCGCTACGGCCGACCCAAGTCCGCCGATGACATTGTGTTCTTCAATGGTGATGATCCGCCGGGTATCGAGTACCGCCTGCATGACGGCCGTCTGGTCAATGGGTTTGATGGTGTGCATATTGAGCACCCGGACGCTTAAGCCTTCTTCGGCCAGCACTTTGGCGGCTTCGCCGGCCTGAAGCACGGTGATGCCGGCGCAGATCAGGGTGATGTCTGTTCCCTCATGAATGGTGACCGCTTTTCCGATTTCAAATCCATAATCTTCGTTTTCATACCAGGTGGGTTCAAATCCCCGCCCCACGCGGATATAGACCGGACCGGGATGATGGATACAGGCCCGCACTGCATTGGCGGTTTCAATGCCGTCTGCCGGCACAATAACGGTCATGTTGGGAAAGGATCGCATAATGGCGATATCTTCGTGGGCATTGTGGGTGCTGCCGGCGGTGCCGAAAGAAATGCCCCCGTGGGTGGCGATGATTTTGCAGTTTAAATTCTGGTAGCAGATGTCAGTGCGCACCTGTTCGCAGGCCCGCATGGACGCGAACGCCGCCATGGTGGACACAAAGGGCAGCAGGCCTGCTTTGGCAAGGCCGGCGGCAATGCCGAACAGGTTTTGCTCCGCAATGCCCACATTGAAAAACCGTTCTGGAAATTTTTCTCCGAAAACCCCGATTTTGGTGGATTTGGCAAGATCAGCGGTCAGGCCTACAATTTCAGGGTGGGTCTGGCCCAGTTCCGCCAGAACATGGCCATAGATTTCCGCCTGGGTCATGGCATTGGCGTCGTATACGGTCCAGGTGGTGCCGGTGATTTCAGTCATTTGTTTCTCCTTATACAAAACAAGGTATCCATTCTTATCCATTCTTACCCATTCTTATCGATGGAATTCCGGGCCTGTTCGGAAAGTGCGGAATTGATGGAACCATAATGCCATTTTACATCATCTTCCATATAATCCACGCCCCGGCCTTTTTTGGTGTTGGCGATGATCACCACCGGCTTGTCATTCTGGTTGTGGGCAAAATCAATGGCCGCCGCCAGTTCTTCAAAACTGTGGCCGTCCACCGATTTTACGATAAACCCGAAGGCCCTCCATTTGTCCGTAAAAGGTTCAAGCCCCATGACTGTTTCTGTTTTTCCGTCAATCATCAATTGGTTCCGGTCCACAAAGGTGATCATGTTGGTGACGTTAAAATGCCCGGCTGCCATGGCTGCTTCCCACACACTGCCTTCGTTGCATTCCCCGTCTCCCATCAGGCAGTAGGTTTTCCAGGATTCTTTTTTCAGCCGGGCTCCCAGTGCCAGGCCCACGGCCATGGGTAGCCCGTGGCCCAGGGAGCCGGTGGACGCATCCACGCCTTTGACCTTGCTGCCGTCAAGATGCATGCCAAAGGGCGACATGAACCGGTTAAAGGATTTGAGTTCGTCAAAATCAAAATACCCTTTTCGGGCCAGCACCGGCGCAAATCCCACTCCGCCGTGGCCTTTGCTCAGAATGAACCGGTCCCGGTCCGGTTTGTCCGGATTTTTGGGATCCACATTCATGTATTTGAAATACAGAATCACCAGAATTTCCACCATGCTCAAAGCGCCGCCGATGTGTGCGCCCCCGGCCCATTCAGTGACATTCACGATATCCTTTCGAATGGTTTTCGCGGTTTCTTTAAGGGCGTTTAGTTCCTGTTCCGAAATCGCCATTTTTCCCCTCCTGTTTAATGCAATCCGTTGCTGGAAAATAACCCGGCCCCCGCATGGGGTGGGCTATCTGGACATCTGAACATGCGTTTACTTAACACTTGTTCAATTAACACGCATCTGAAAATTATGTCAAGATTTAAGCTCTGAATTTTAAGACGATAGATTCGTCCTGATGCGTCAACCGGATAACCGAAAAAATTATTGACAGATGGATATAAATCGTTATATTTCGATTTATAATCAATTCAGGAGGACCTATGAAACAGTTTTTAAAGGTGATGAAAGCCCTTTCAGACCCCAGCCGGGTCAAGATCATGAAAATGCTTCAACATCGTGAGATGTGTGTGTGTGAAATCCAGGCAGCTTTGAAATTTGCCCAGTCCACCACCAG
>JAABSH010000008.1 GCA_011390465.1 Desulfobacteraceae bacterium | reverse complement strand
ATGATGACGCGGCCCTTTTCATCAATCGTATGATCTGAAGCTCCCCGGAACCGTCCCATGGAAACGTTATCCTCCATAAACATCCACTTTCATCCACATCTGTTTCAAGACTATAGAAATTAATAACAATGTCAAGGAAAAAAATAATTACAATTTATTTTTTTCTAATGATTATTGAATATTAAAATCCAAATAACCAATGTGGAGCAATGTGGGAGGAGTTTAAAAAAGCAGGGAGAAAATTATTTTTTGAGGAAAAAAATACACAGGCGGGCATTTCCGGCCCGGGCCGGAAATCAGATAAAACTGTGGCGCAGCAGGTAGTGCAGAATTCCCTGAATGGAATTCACCGAAAAATGGGCTTCCCGGGTCTGAAGGGCCTGGGGCAGCAGGGTGCGGCGGCGGTAAACCGGATCTTTTTCAAAGAGTTTCGCCATAATCCGGTTTATGTCCGGTTCCATACCCGGTTCCATACCCGAATTATGGCAAAACTCTGAAATTACAGCCACCCAGAGCTGCAGCTGCTTTCTGGCGGTATCCAGGATCAGCGGCCCTTTGTCGGAAAAACCGTAATGGGAAAAACAGATCCGCCGATCCATGAATGGGGCCACTGCATCCATGGACGATAAAAAATCCTTCAGCACAAACACTCTGGGAGTGGCCGGCCGCAGATAAATGGCATGTTCCAGCTGAAGAAAAATCCCGAACAGCTCACCGCAAAACAAGTGATCTCTTAAAATAAAACACTGATGATGGGCCGCATGGCCCGGGGTGGGAATTACCCGGATGCCGCCGGCCACCGGCAGGACATCAGCAACCAAGATATTTGCCCGGGGCACCGGTTTCATTTCTCCGTAAACCCGGGCCACATTCCCCAAAACCTTCAGAGATCCTTGCCACAGCCGGCCAGGATCCGCCAGATGGGAAACGGCTTTTTCATGGCACACCACCGTTGCTTCAGGGAAGCGCTCTATCAGATCTCCCATGCAACCGGCATGATCCAGATGAATGTGGGTCAGCAGAATCCAGTCCAGCCGGGACACGCCGCGCCGGTCAAGTTCCCTGAGCAGGTGCCCCATGGTGCAGGCCGGGCCCGGATCCACCAGAAAATTTTCTTCCGCTTTCTGATACAGCCAGCTTGAAATAAACCGGGTATACCCCAGGGCAGGAATGTCCAGATCAATTAACTCCAGCATAAAGGCTCATTTCACCGGCCAAAAAGCTCTGAAAACCATGGCGCACCCAACATCAGCAGGTTTTTATGAAACCGGCCGGTCACTAAATACCCGCACTGATATCGGCACTGATATCGGCATTGATACCGGCCAGCTCCGTATACATGGTAATCTCGGGCGCGCCATCCATCAGTGATTTGATATTTTTAAACAATTGTTTGAAATACGGGGTGCTGCTGTGGGCCACCAGGGCCTCCATGTCCGCGTATTTTTCATAAAACAAAAACACAGCCGGATCATTCTGGTCCTGATGCAGAGAATATACCAAGGTGCCCGGCTCCTGCTTTACTTTGGGGATGATTTCCAAAAGCGCTGTTTTCATCTCCGCTTCCTGCCCGGCAAGGGCTTTTATTTTTGCGACAACAACCATATTGGGTTCCTTTCAGTTTATTGTAATGTCAAATCCACAGTGGATCCCACCCTGGGCACCAGCACATTGTGGCCTTTGCCTCTCAGGGTGTCTGCAAACGCCAGGGTCTGATCCTCATCCCCGTGCACCAGGGCAATTTTTTTAATATTCAGGTTGGATTTTTCCACAAACCGCAGCATTTCATTTTTATCGCCATGGGCGCTGAACCCGTCAATCTTGGTCACATGAGCAGCCAGGGGATATTCTTTGTTCAGCACCCGCAGCCGAGGGGCTTTTCCCTTGCGACCGGATTTCTGCCAGGCACGGCCCTGCTCAAGCAGGCGGCGGCCAAGGGTATGCTGAGCCATGAATCCCACAATCAGAATTGTATTTTTGGCATCATGGATTTTATGCCGCAGGTGATGCAGAATCCGGCCGGCTTCACACATACCGGAGGCGGAAATCACGATATGGGGTTTTTTCTCCCGCATCAGGTCCATGGATTCATCCACGGAGGCCGTAAATTTCAGCTGATTGAACATAAACGGGTTGTCCCCGTTGGTCAGAAAATCCTCATGGGTTTCCTGGTCATACATTTCCGGATGCTCACCAAACACGCGGGTAATGCGCGTGGCCAGCGGACTGTCCACGTATACCGGAATCCGGGGCACCTCATGATTGTTGTACAGATTATGAATCACATAAAGCAGCTCCTGGGTCCGGCCAAAAGCAAAAGCCGGTATCAGCAGGGTACCGCCGCGCTCCACCGTGTCATTGATCACTGCTTTCAGGTGGGGGGCCATGTCTGCCACGGGCTCATGATGCCGGTCACCATAGGTGCTTTCCATAATCAGCAAATCAATATCCCGGTCTTCCTCGGCAAACTTCAGGGTGGGATTTACCAGGATCGGCTTGTCAAACCGGCCGATATCCCCGGTAAAACAGAGTTTGTACTGCCGTCCGTTGTTGGTGGTTCGGACAACGGTAATGGCAGAGCCCAGGATATGACCGGCGTCATAAAGGGTGGCAACGGCATTTTGTCCCACTGCCACGGGCTGTTCATAGGGGATTCCGTCAAAAAAAGAAAGCGCGTGATTTGCATCTTCAATGGAATAGATGGGGGAAACCGCCTCAAGCTGATATTCCGCGGCCAGTTCATTGATCAGGTCCAGATTCAGATGATTCTTGCCTTTTTTCAGCATTTTTGTGAGTTCTCGGATGCTGCTGGTCCTGTTTTTGCCGTTTTCAGAATCTGATTTCATTCTGGATAAAATTTTACGCACCATTTTATAATTCAGGTACCCGGCATCTGATTCCTGAATATGGGCGCTGTCCGGCAGCATATAGCCGCAGGCATCTTCCGTGGCCCGGGTGGTAATGATATGGCCGCCAAACCCGTTGCTGGTCAGCATGGGAAGGCGACCGGAATGGTCGATATGGGCGTGGGAAAGGATCACGTTGGTGATAATTTCCGGATCAATGGGCATTACCCGGTTTTTCCGGTCCGCCTCTTTTCTTCTGCCCTGGAACATCCCGCAATCCAGAAGAATATTGTCGTGCGGGGTGGTGATCATGTGCATTGAGCCGGTAACTTCTCTGACCGCGCCGTAAAATGTAACATGCAAGGGTCTGCTCCTTTTCACTGAAATGATGAAAAAAATAAAAAAACTGTGTTACAGAACAAAATACAAAACGAATAAAAACCGTATCGCACCTTTTGAAAAAAATAAAATTGTATTTTTTCCCTGACCCGGTACAATAATCAAATTATTTTTCATAAATGCTTTTGCAAATCGTTAAAAACCCGAAACATCCGAAGAAAGGAGACTCTGCCGGTTTTTTGCCCCTTGCGGAAAATTTCCCGGCGGAAAATAAGCTTATGAGCATTCAGTTTGTAAAAAAAATCGATGACCAGGTAACCGTCAGCACCGTGCTGATCAGCGTATCCGATAAATCCGGGCTGGAAACCTTTATTCCCGGTCTTATCGCCGTCAATCCCAACGTCCGGATCCTTTCCACCGGCGGCACATACAATAAAATCAAAGACATTCTGGGCAGCCAGGCAGAAACAGCGCTGATGCAGGTGGCGGATTATACCGGACAGCCGGAAACCGAGGGCGGCCTTGTCAAAACCCTTGATTTTAAAATTTATCTGGGCATTCTTACGGAAACCTATAACGCCTCCCATGCCGGTGACCTGGAGCGCACCAAGGCCCGGCCCATTGACATGGTGGTGGTGAACCTGTATCCCTTTGCCAAAACCATTCAAAAAACCGGCGTCACCCCGGAAATGGCCCGGGGCAACATTGACATTGGCGGGCCCTGCATGATCCGGGCGTCGGCCAAAAATTATCTGCGGGTGGCATCTGTGGTGGATCCGGGTGATTATGCCCATATTATCAGGGAACTTAAAGATAATTCAGGCAAAACCACCCTTGAAACCCGTTTCCGGCTGGCGCAAAAAGCCTTTGCCCACACCGCGGATTATGACCAGATGATTGCCGGATATCTCAGGGACCGGACCCCCGCAGAAGTGGCCGCGTGCTACCCGGAAATCCAATAATCTTTACTGGCCCGCAGCCCCTTGATCAAAGCAAACACCGTGATCAAAGCGGACACAAAGGTTTTGGATAAAATTCTGCGGGGTTAAGATAACCTGAAGGACCCGATTTTAAAAACAAAACCCTGGACCCGAGAGGATAAAAAAAAGATGACCCGTGATTTAAAGCAAATGTATAAAACCATTATGGATGATCATTTTCCCCCGCAGATGGAAATCAGCTTTGTGGACGGCACCCGGCGGCAGACCCTTTTTTATGAAAAAGCGGACTGGGTAATCGACAACGTGCGCAAAGGCCTCCGGTACGGCGAAAATCCGGGACAGGAAGCATCGCTATACCGCCTGGTCAACGGCAACCTGATCCTTGGGGACACAGAAACCCTTCTGCCCGGCAAATACCTGGTATCCGACATTGAATTGCTGCAATCCGGCAAGCACCCCGGCAAAACCAACCTGACGGACGCGGACAACGCCCTGAACATTCTCCGGTATTTTTCAGACCAGCCCGCAGTGATCATTGTCAAGCACAACAACCCCTGCGGGGCCGCCTTGTCCGATTCTCTGGAAGATGCGTATCACAAGGCCTATATGGCGGACCGGGTGGCGGCCTTTGGCGGGTGCATTGCCGTAAACCGGGCCATGGACAAAGCCACGGCCCGGGCCATTGCGGACCAGTACGCGGAGGTGGTGGTGGCCCCGGAATTTGAGGACGGCGCCATTGATATTCTATCCCGGCGGAAAAACCTGCGGGTCATTCGCATTAAAAATATTGACCAGCTCAATTCTTTTGTCGGGCAGCGGGTGGTGGAATTTAAAAACCTGATGGACGGCGGGATTGTGGCCCAATGGTCGTTTGCCCCGACATCGCTCAAAAAAGAAGATTTTGTCCTGGCCCGGTGTTCGTATCAGGGCAGGGACTATGTCATCAACCGGCCCCCCACGGACCAGGAATACGCGGATATCCGGTTCGGATGGCTCCTGGAATCCGGCATCACCTCCAATTCCGTGATCTATGTGAAAAACGGCGTATCCGTGGGCATTGGCACCGGCGAACAGGACCGGGTGGGCGTCGCGGAAATCGCCCGGGACAAAGCCTGCCGCAAACTGGCGGACCGGTATTGTTTTGAAGCCCACGGCATTTCCTACAATGATCTGGCGGATGCAGATCAAAAAGCAGCCATTGACGCCCGGGTGGCGGCGGAAAAAGGCGGGCTGATCGGCGCCACCATGGTCAGCGACGCGTTTTTCCCGTTCCGGGACGGCATTGACGTGGGCATCCGGGAAGGCGTGTCCGCAGTGGTGCAACCCGGCGGGTCGTTAAAGGACTACCAGTCCATCGAAGCCTGCAATGAAGCCGATGTCACCATGGTGCTCACAGGCCAGCGGAGCTTCAAGCACTGATGGCAGCTGTGTAAAAAATCCTTCAATTTCAATATATTCCGTGATGTCGAATCAGGTCCGGCATCACGGAATCTGACTTTTTACGGCCGCATCAACACGGCTCATCATTTCAATTCTTTGATTTTTTTAATGTTTTGAGACTTCCCCAGCATAATCAGAATATCACTGTCCTTTATGACGAAACTGGCCGGCGGCACCAGGGTAAAATTTTCCGGCACCAGCTCTTTGATGGCAATGATATGGACGTTGTATTTGGCCCGGAGATTCAGATCTTTTAAACTTTTTCCGATAAACGCCCGGGGCGGGCCGACCTGGACCAGATCAAATTCTTCCGCCAGCGGGATAAAATCCAGAATATTGGGTGTTGACAATCCTCTGGCAATTCTGACGGCCATATCTCTTTCCGGGTGAATAATTTCCGTGGCACCGACTTTTCTTAAAATTTTGGCATGGTCTCCGTCCAATGCCTTGGCCAGTATTTTTTTGACTTTAATCTCATTTAAATACAAACAAATCAGAACACTGATGCTGATTTTGGTGCCGGTGGACACAATCACGGCATCCATGGTTTCCAGCCCCAGTGAGTTCAGCGCATCTTTTTCCGTGGCATCCATTACAATGGCTTCCGTGGAATAAGCCCCAATGGCCTGAACCCTTGTTTTATCCGTATCAATGGCAACCACCTCATTGCCGTCCGCAAACAGGGTTTTGGCCACATGAAATCCAAAATTTCCCAACCCGATAACCGCGAATTTTTTCATTTTTTACTCCGTTAACCGATCATGATATTTTCTTCGGCGTACTCGACCCCTTTTTCGGTGCCGCCGCCCACGATGATATAGGCAAAGGTCAGCACCCCGACCCGGCCGACAAACATCAGCAACATAATCCAGGTTTTGCCCCACAGGGAAAGCGACGGGGTAATGCCCATGGAAAGCCCGACCGTGCCGAATGCGGACACGGTCTCAAACAGATACACAATAAACCGGCTTTCAAGGCACGGAACAAAGGTGCCTTGCAATGCGTTGCCGGCCAGCAATAAAAACAGCACCAGCCCGATCAGGCTCAGGCAGACAAGCATTAGTGAAACCGACCGGCTGACGGTTTCAACAGGGATGCTTTTTTTAAACAGGTTCAGGCGTTTTTGCTTTCGGATACGACTGATGGTAAAGGCCACGATCAGGGCCAGAGAAGTTGTTTTAACCCCGCCGCCGCAGGAACCCGGTGACGCGCCGAAAAACATCAGCCCGGTCATTACCATCAGGGTTGCATCGGACAGCAGCGAGATATCAACCGTATTGAAACCGGCCGTCCGGCACGTCACGGACTGGAAAAACGAGATCAAAAGGGTTTCTCCAAATGGCCGGCCGGACAGAATATTGGGTTTTTCCAGTACCCAGAACATGATGGCGCCGAAAAAAATCAGGGCCATGGTGGTAAAAAAAACAACCTTTGTCTGAACAGAGAGCTTTCTGCGCTCCTGATGTCCTGATTTCAACTTTGTGTAAACATCATAAACCACGGGAAATCCGATACCGCCCAGGATAATCAGCAGACACATGTTCAGGTTCAGGAGCCAGTCACCGCTCGCGCCCGTCATGCTGTCTGGAAAAAGGGAAAAACCGGCATTGCAAAATGCGGAAATTGAATGAAATACAGCCAGATACAACGCCCGGGCGACATCGACAGATTGCACCCAGTAAATAAAAAAACCTGTGATTCCGATGAGTTCGACAATGGCCGTAAAAATAAAAATGGTTTTGAGCAGCTGAAAAATATCGCCCCTGGGGGTATGCGCAAAAATATCCTGCATGGCCATGCGCTGTCTGAACGTGATATTTCTGCCGATGATTCGAAAAAGCATCACGGATACGGTCATCACCCCCAGCCCGCCGATCTGGATGAGCACCAGAATGACGATCTGGCCGAAAAAAGTAAAATAACTGCCCGTATCCACCACAATCAGGCCGGTAACACAGACAGCGGAAGTAGCGGTAAAAAGAGCGTCAATCAACGAAATATGACCGCTGTTTGTGGATATCGGCAGTTTCAGCAGCAGCGCCCCCGCGATAATGGCCAGAAGAAAACTCGACAGAACAATGGTGGCCGGATGAAATTTAAGAAATCGACTGTAAAACGTCATAAAAGACCTCGGGTTTTATTCCTGCCTTGTTTTTTTGCGCATTTGAAATTTTTGGACTTTGAAAATAGGGACAACTTTTAAAATCCGGATGTTGACATGTCCGGGCCAACCTGTTTCCGGAAAGTACCAGGCGGGAATAATAGGCGCCACAAACCACCAATTCCCTGTGCCGATCAATGGGCTGGTAGGCAATATAGGGGCACCATCCGGACAAAACAGTTGAAACGGCGTCTCGCGCGTCAATGTGCTGATAGGTGTTTGCAACGGACTCATGGTTTATGATCTTTGCGTATTCCACTTTCACCTCACTTAGTTTTTCAAGCAATGCTCTGTGCTTAACAGGCAAAAGCGCCAAAACCGGAATCCGGCAGGTATGATCATTTCGTTTTAACAACGCACAAAGCTCAATCAACGCATCCCGCTGTTTTATGGGCCGCGCTGGAAAATAAATAACGATCAGTTCATAATTTTCAGACAGGGCTTTTTCAATGCACTGAACCGGACTGGATGTCTGGTCCCGGTTATCCAAACAAAACCGGTCGCCTGCCGCAATGTCGCATACCAATGTTTTCATAAGGCCGCCTGTATTTTTTGGCGTTGGATCACAATGGGCCGTGGAATTTCCCATGGACGTTGTTTGCTTCATTCAAGCTAAGCAAGACAAGTGCCAGGGCAGAATTATTCCAAAAAATCAGGCAAATAGAAAATAATGAGAAAAGAAAGGAGGGGAATTGACGTAAAATCCTGCAAAATGCAAGATTTTTGCCGTGCATTTTGCAAGAACCTAATCAATATTAAATTTTTTCCGCTTTCGCCACAGGGTTGCCGGGTCAATACCTAAAATTTTTGATGCTTCATCAATGGAATCCGTGCGGGTTAAAACATGCTGAATATAATTTTTTTCAATTTCCGCCAGACTTTTAAACTGCTCCCGGCCAGTGGCGGTTTTATTGAAATCTGCAATGTGCGGCGGCAGTTCCCGGAGGGTCAGCTGTTTTCCCTGGCACAAAATGGTGCCGCGTTCAATAACATTAACCAGTTCCCGGACGTTGCCCGGCCATTTATAATTTTCAAGACGTTCCAGAGCGTCATCCGCAATGCCGGAGAGGGGCTTTTCATTTAACAGGGCAAATCGTTTCACGTAAAATTCCGCAAGTATGCGGATGTCTTCGGGCCTTTCACATAACGGCGGCAGGTTAAGCTCCACCACGTTCATGCGGAAATAAAGATCCTGGCGAAACCGCGCTTCCGCCACCAGATCTTCAAGGGATTTGTTTGTTGCACCGATGACCCGGACATCCACTTTAAGGCTTGTTGTGTCCCCTAAGCGCTCAAACTCCCGGCTTTGCAAAAACCGCAAAAACCGGGCCTGAATGGAAGGGGTCATTTCAGAGACTTCATCAAGAAACACCGTTCCGCCGTCCGCAATTTTCAGTTTGCCTTCTTTGTCTTCAATGGCTCCGGTAAAGGCGCCTTTACGATGTCCGAACAAATCGCTTTCCAGCAGATTTTCGTATAAACCGGCGCAGTCAACCACCACAAACGGTGCTGACGCCCGGGGGCTCCAGTCATGAATCAATCGGGCCAGCAGGCCCTTGCCCGTGCCGGACTCCCCGGTAATCAAAACCGTTGCGGTGGAATCGGCAACCTGGCGGGCGGTTTTCAATATTTTTGTCATCCGGCGGCTGCGGGTAATAAGGCCGCCTTCCTGGGTGATGCCCTTCAGGGACCGCAGCTGGGACTCCAGTTTGTTCACCCGTTTTATCATTTCAATGACCCGGGTGATCTGGGCCGGGGTGAAAGGCTTGGGCAGATAGTCAAAAGCGCCCGTCTTCACCGCCTTCACCGCTGTGTCGATGGTTGCGTATGCGGTAATGATAATAATCGCGCAAAGGGGGGCGCTGGCGATCATTTCCGGGAGGATGTCCAGGCCGTTTTTATCCGGAAGCTTTAAATCCAGAAAAACAATGTCCGGGTTCCGGGTTTTCAGCAGCAAAAGCCCCTGGGCCGCCGTGGACGCGGAATAAACGGTAAACCCGAGTTCTTCCAGATAAATTTCCAGGGTGGTCACAATGCCGCGGTCATCATCAACAATAAGCGCTGTCTTCATTATTCCCTCCTGATATCGCCGATGGGAATCCAGAATTCAAATTCCGTGCCTTTGCACACCCGGCTTTTAACAGTGATATCCCCGCCATGCTGTTCAATAATTTCTTTTACAATGGCAAGCCCCAGCCCGATGGTACCGCTTTTTTCCCGTTCTGAAAACTGGGAATACCGGTCAAAAATTTTCGGCAAAAATTCCGGATCAATGCCGCTGCCGGTATCCATGCATTGAAAATGGCACCGGTGACCTTCTTTTTTAATTCTGATCTCAACAAGGCCGCCTTTGTCGGTATAGCGGATGGCATTGCCCACCAGGTTGGTTAATACCCACGGAAACCGCAAAGAATCAATGGCCACCCGTGAAATAGTATTTTCGATGTGAATTTTGATTTGAACGCCCTTTTCTTCGGCCTGATGCATCAGGGGCTGGAGGGTTTCCGTCACGACCCGGTCGATGGCGAGCACTTCTTTTTTAAGCGGCCGCACCATACTTTCCAGTTTGGCGATATCCACAAGCTCATTGATCAGGGCGGTTAACCGCAGGCATTCTTCCATGGCCGTTTCAATTAATTTTTTTTGTTTAACCTCTGTCAGCGCGTCGCCTTTTTCAAACAGCAGGCCGATGCTCATGGCGATGGATGTCATTGGGGTCTTTAACTGATGGGATAAATCCGCAATAAAAGATGCTTTGGCAACCTCCGCCTGATCTGCTTTTGATTGAACTTGAATAAACTGCTCAGCGCTCCGGTGATCAAACAGTTCCAGCCGTTCAAACAGCCGGTTGAACTGCTGGGCCAGGAACCCGATTTCATCATTGGTGTTGATGTTGATTCGGGGATATCGGCCGCTGCCTTCCTTGACGGTTGCCATGGTGTCCGCAAGAATGGTCAGGGGCCGTGAAATACGGCCGGAAAGCAGATAGCTCAGCAGAAAAGTGAAGGATATGGCGATGATCAAAAGGGTGATAGAATAGCGTATTGTCTGATCCGCAATCAGCCGTGTCTGGGTTTCCGCCTTTTCCATGGCCTGTTCATTCAACAGGATTAAATCATTTAATTTATCATTAAACCTGTCGGTTGTAGCGATAAAAGCATAGATCTGACTGCCAAGGCCATGGATCTCGGCATCACGGTTTGCGATTCCCTTCCATTTTATCCGGTACGTTTCCAAAATTTTGTACAGGTCTTTGATAATTGCTTCTTCACCGGGCTCGGTGATGTTTTCCCGGCAAATACCCAAAATCTGCTCGATATCAGCATCCTGCAAAAAAGAAAGGGGGGCGGATGGCGGGGTCTGAATTTGGGTCTGAAAAAACTGATACAGCAGCCGGGTCTGGTTCTTTTCCAGAGAGCGGCGGATCTGCAGGGCCGCATTAATACTTTTATAATTTTTCGAAAGAATCTGCTCAGCGCTCTGGCCCAGAACACTTATATTCCGATAATCCATCAGCATGACCAGCACCAGCACCAGCGCCGGCGCCAGCATGACCAGAAACATTTTCTTTCGAATAGAGAATTTGTATCTCATTTATGATATTAATTTCGTTTTTTCATGATTTGCCCACCATTTTTTGTGGTCAGATACGGCATATCCGGACACCCTCTACCAAAAATATTTATCTGAATTTACGTTTACCACTGACAAGGTTTCATTTTCAATGATTTTGGCGTTGTGCTGCAAATGTATTGATAAAACCTATCGAATTTAAAGATTCTATAGATATTATCAAATTGACATCTCTGTTTTTTTTCTTTAGCGTAAAATCTTTAAATTTTAATCCTCCGTAACTATTTATTTAAAATATATTTATTCATAATATCATGAGATATCTGTTTTTTGGCTTTACATGAGCATTAACGGCACATCTACCCGGGATTGGTAGCGCACACGACGCCATGGGCCACAAAAATAGAATTTCTTAGAAGTCTTTTTCTCCATTTCTTTGTTTCACTTCAAGAATAGCTGGCCTTACGGCCCTGCTAAACAGTTATTTTCCCTGCATCACTGTTAGCTTTCGTTATCTTTGCCGTCTCCTGTTTTGCCGGATGTGCTCCCGTTTCCATGCTTTTGGTTTATAACAATTCAATATTATTAACCATAACATATTTTGAGGAGCGAAAATGAACGATTCAATCAAACTTCCAAGAACAAAAAAAACCGAATTTCTGGATCGAACAAAACAGAGCCTGCCGGACGGCGGAAATTTATCCCTGTGTCTGACCTGCGGGGCATGCTCGTCCGGGTGTCCGGCAACAGGCCTGGAAAATATGGACCCGCGAAAATTTTTGCGCATGGTGGCCCTGGGTCTGGATGAGGAAATCTCAAAGCATCCCTGGGTCTGGATGTGCACCATGTGCGAGCGTTGCACCCATGTCTGCCCCATGGCAATCAACATCCCGGGCCTGGTATTTGAAGCCAGAAAACTCTGGCCCCGGGAGGAACGGCCCAAAGGCATTTTGGGTTCCTGTGATATGGCCATTAAAAACGAAAGCTGCAGCGCCATGGGAACCCCCCCGGATGACTTTAAATTCGTGGTGGAAGACGTGGTGGAGGAGGTCCGGGAAACCCAGCCCGGCTGGGAAGATTTGCAAGCCCCCATGGATAAGCAGGGCGCATACTTTTTTGTCAGCCAGAATTCCCGGGAACCGGTAACCGAGCCGGATGAGATGGTTCCGTTATGGAAAATCCTCCATATTGTGGGGGCGGACTGGACCTATAGCTGCGAGGGGTGGGGCGGAGAAAATTACTGCATGTTCCTGGCGGATGATGAAAACTGGAAAAAAATTGCCGAAAAAACCATCCGCACCGCCGAAAGCCTTGGGTGCAAGGTCTACCTCAATACGGAATGCGGGCATTCGACCTATTCCGTATGGAAGGGGCAGCAGCGCTACGGCATCAAAACAGACCTGAAAATTGAGCCCATGGTTAAATACTATGCCCTTTGGCTGCGGGAAGGAAAACTCAATGTAAGTTCAGATTGGAACCGGGATTTAAAAATCAAATTTACTGTTCAGGATCCCTGCCAGCAGGTGCGTAAAAGTTTTGGCGATCCTCTGGCGGAAGATCTCCGGTTTGTGGTCAAAGCGTGCGTGGGTGAAGAAAATTTTATGGAAATCTATCCGAACCGTTCCAATAATTATTGTTGCGGCGGGGGCGGCGGCAACCTCCAGTCCGGGTACAAGGAAGAACGCCTGCAATATGGATGGCTCAAGGACCAGCAGATAAAGGCAACGGGCGCACCTTATGTCATCACTCCCTGCCACAACTGTCATGCCCAGATCCATGAATTGGGCGAGCATTACGGCGGATACCGCTCCATCCATCTCTGGACCCTCATTGCCCTTTCCCTGGGCGTTCTGGGAGAAAATGAGCGGGAATACCTTGGCGATGACTTAAAGGAAATCAATCTGCCGGAATAAGAATTTCCACGCCTTTCTTGCTTTTTTTTTGGAAAAAATTTCATGGACGACAGCACCCTATGCAACTGTCTGAACTGCCAGTTGAAAGCCCGGTGGCAGAAATATTACGAACGGTCCGACCAGGTCATCCGGGAACATCCCGACGCCTATCGCCAGATTCTTTCACTGCTGGATGAGGTCTGTGAAAATATCCTGGATATCGAGGCCTATTTCAACACGGCCTCCCGGATCAGCGGACTTTTGAAAACCATGGGACCGGGAACGGTTTTTTTTAATTATTTTTATGTGCACATTGATCCCGCGAAGTGCGGAGATGTCCGGTATTTCCGGATAATCTGCCGGGACCTGCGCGAGCAGATCCGGGCCTTGAACCAATGGCGGCGGGACCGGCGGCGGGTGCATCTGGTTCAGCGCCGCCGGCCCGGGGAAGGGGCGTTCCGCACATAGCGCCGACTTCAATAATTGAAATCCAAAAGGAATAAATATCATGAACGAATGGGAACCCATCATTATCGCCTTTTTCTGTAACTGGTGTACTTACGGGGCCGCGGACCTGGCCGGTGTCAGTCGCATGGAATATCCGCCAAATTTCCGTATTATCCGCCTTCCGTGCAGCGGCCGGGTATCGCCAAAATTCATTCTTGCCGCCTTCCGACAAGGCGCGGACGGCGTCTGGGTATCCGGCTGCCATCCCGGAGACTGCCATTACAGCAAAGGCAATTATTATGCCCGCCGAAAATTCGCCTTGCTCAAAAACCTGCTGGAGCATACCGGCCTGGAACCCGACCGGCTGCATTTTTCGTGGATATCGTCCGCGGAATCCACCAAGTTCGTCAGCGTGGCCAAGGACGTCATTACCGCGGTAAAGGCCCTGGGTCCCACTCCTAAAGTCATGATCAAGGGTGAGCCGACCGGCGTCCTTCCGGTTTGATAAACAGAATATGGAACATATCCAATAAAAAGGAGAAAACCAATGAAAATCAATACGCTGATTGCAACGATGATAGCTCTGCTGGCCGCAGCCCTTCCCCGGGTATCCGCGGATGAAGGGGGCACCGTTGCCGCAGCGGGGGCGCCCAGATCGTAATGGCCATGGATGAAAAACGGCATACGGATATGGTCTTTAAAATCGCCGGCGTGGAGTATCTCGTGGAAAAAGAGTTCCTGAAAAAAGCCCAGCCCATTGCGGTGGATTTCATTAATACGGGCTTTAAAATCACCTCTCCCATGAAACTGGGGGGCGGGTGCGGGGGATGCAGCGGCGCCGGCTCCTGCTGTTCCCAATAATTTAACCCGGGAGGGCAATGGCGCTGGGCGCCCCGCGGACTTCAAATCCGCCGGCTTTGTCTGAAAAACAAAGAGGAGGTTCGATTCCCCTTGCCCTCTCCATAGAAGGATTTCATGTCGATAACCCCCCATCTCACCATCGCTGTCGCCGGCCACTCCGGCCACGGCAAGACCGCCGTGGCCGGATATCTCGCGGGCATTGGGCGGAAAACCGCGGAACCCCAGAAACAGGCCGCCCGGTCCGGCAGGACCCAAATCCTGGAATGTCCATTGGGAACCGGACAATCCGTCTCCCTCATGGATGTGCCCGGCCACCCTCGCTTGCAAAAAAATGCGATCCGGGGCATTGCCGCCGCAGACGTCTGCCTCCTTGTCGTGGCCGCCGATGACGGCGTCATGCCCCAAACCATGGCACACATCAACATCATCAAGTATCTGAAAATTTCCAATGGGTTGATCGTATTAAGCAAAATCGACCTGGCGGATGCGGAAACCCTGGAACTTGCGGAAATTGAAATCCGGGAGGCCGTGGCCAATACCGTGCTGGCGGATGCTGCCGTGATCCCTTTTTCCGCCGTCACCGATACCGGCGGACAAGAATTGATAATGCGTCTTAAAAAAATGGCGCAAATGATTCCCGGTCGGAATCCAAACGGGGAATTCCGGATGTGGATCGACGAAATCTGCGGCGTCCCCGGATTCGGCACCGTGGCCCGGGGTGCCATCGCTTCCGGTACGCTTTCCCAGGGCGATCCCTTGTGGGTGCTGCCGATGGAAGGAGAAACAAAAGCCCGGACCCTGGAAGTTCACCATCGGAAGGTGACAACGGCCATTGCCGGGCAGCGAGTAGGCATCAACCTGCCAAAAATTTCCTTAAAAGAAATCCGGCGGGGGATGGCGCTGGCCAAAAAACGGCCGGAACGCCTTTTTCATTTTCTCAACGCAGAAATCTCGGCCAATGCAACCCTTAAAAATTTGCAGCGGGTAAAACTTTATATTGGAACACTGGCGGCAAATGCGCTTATCATCCTCATGGAAAATCAGGCACTGGCCGCCGGAGACGCCGGACTTGTCCAATTGCGGCTGAAACATCCTATTTTTGCCGTCAGGGGTGATGCATTTCTGATTTGCGAGTTGAGTACGCGCTCTATTATTGGCGGCGGAACAGTTATAGACCCCACAAACGAAAAATTTCGAACCGCCAAATCCGATCGCTTTATTCCTTATCTTTCGGCCCTGCGCTGTGGTAACTGGCGTGACGCGATCCTTTGCTACATCCGCAACCAATCCCACCGGCTGGTTTTTTTGACGGAAATTTCAGCGCGCATCGGCATCCCCATGCAGGACGTTCAAAAAGAAATCCGTGTTCTTTTCAATAGCGGCCACATCATTGTCTTTCACGACAAATCCGTTTTAATGAAAAACCGATACACGGAGCTGGCGGAAAAAATACATCAGACCATTAAAAGGATTTTAAATGCCGACCCCCTTGAAAAGTTCGTCTGCAGAGAAGAAATTCGAAGAATCGCCGGCATCGCGGCGGATGAGGCAATGATGCAGTGTGTACTGGAGGACCTTTGTGCCAAAAACCGGGTGAGCAGAGTAAAAGGCGGGTATACCCTGCCGGATTTTACTCCCGGCCTGAACCGGTATCAGCAAAAACTGGCGGCCCGCCTGATCAATTTTGCACTGGATTCGGGACTGCTTTCCTTTTCACCCGGATATTTCTGCATCAAAAGTCATTCTGACATCAAAAAAAGAGAAGTTCAAAAGGTGTTGGATTTTCTTCATGACCAGGGGGAACTCATCCGCCTCAATGACGGCCATTATCTGCATGCTAAAATGATAGATGACATTAAAGAGCGGGTGGCAACCGCCATTGCGCGCCGGGGAAGCGTCTGCCTGAGTGATAGCATGGCCATACTTGGATATGGCCGAAGTAATGCCACAGCAGTGTTTGAATACCTGGATGACATCGGTTTCACCTGCCGGCGGGGCGACGTGCGAACGCTTTACCGTTAAAGGACATAGCGATTTATTCTTTTTATCTTTAATACAACCATAATATGATTGACAATCACTGAAATTCTAAATATTTGAACAAATGAACCAATAATTCAAATATTCAGAATTGACATGTCTAAAGCTGACAAAAAACAGGAAATTTTTCGCGCGGCCCTGAAGCTGTTCGCCCGTTACGGCTACAAGAAAACAACCGTGGCGGAAGTTGCCGCCCAGGTCGGCATGACCAAAAGCAATCTCTATTTTTATGTGGCCGGCAAGCGGGATTTATATGAGCAGTCGATCCGCCATGCCTTGAAACATTGGCGGGATTCCGTGGCCGCGGCCATCGCGGAAAAAAACGACGTGGTGGAAAAATTCAAGACCATGGCGCTGGCATCATTTCAATATCTGGCTGATGACGAACAATTGCGGTCCATATTGATCATGGACCCTGCCATTTTCACCCTGACCCCTGCCGAAGACCGCTTCCATGAAATCAACCAGGGCGCCATGCGCCTGATCAAGGATATTCTTGTCCAGGGAATAAATGAAGGGCGCTTTACTGAAATCGACGTTGAGCACACAACGGAATTTCTGTTTTCGGTTTACATCATGTTTTTAATCAAAACCTACGTCAAGTCCGAGGGGATCTCGGCATTGCGCATGTACGAACAGGGAGCGGCACTTGTTTTGCGGGGACTGTGCCGGAATCCTTCATGATTTTCGGCCTCTGCCCGATTTATCATACCACAAACACAAGGAGGGAAACGGATGACGGACGCAACGATTCAGGCGTTAGACGGCATAAGAGATCTTTCAATGGTAAAATGGTATATCATTCCGCTGCTAATGATCGTGATGTATATTTATGCCAAAGAAATCAAGGCAGCCCGGACTTCGGGCAACTGGAACGCCGTATTTGCCGGGCTGACCCTGTTCGGCGTGGATTTTTTCAATGAAACCTGGAACGGCTGGGTCATGCACTTCACCCAACGGTCGGCCTTCTGGACCACTCCCGGCGATACCGCGCTTCGGGTGATGGTGGGCTGGAACATTGAAATCATCTTCATGTTCCTGTTGGCGGGCCTTGTCTATTACCACACCCTTTCGGAGAGCACCACGGAAAAAATCATGGGCATTCCGGAAAAATGGTTCTGGGCCGTCGGCTTTTCAGCGTTTGCCGTGTTCGTTGAATGCCTTCTCAATATCGGGGGGCACCTGGTCTGGGAATACCCCTTCTGGTTTCTTTCTTTCAAAGGCATCTGGCTGATCTTTTTCTTCGGGTACTTCCACTTCTTCTGCGCCATCATTCTGGTGATCAGTTTAAAACAAATGAGTCATAAAATCATCACCCTGAGCCTTATCTACGCCGTGCCGGCGATCATGAATATTCTCGCGTTCGGGTTTTTCGGCTGGAATTATTAGATCAAGGATATCTGCCGCTAATTCGGCATCCTGAAATTCCAGTTCAAAAATTTTGAAAATACCGCGCCAGCCAGGGCACTGCGATCCGATACAGGTGCATGGAATACTTGCTAAATTTCAAAAGAAGGATACGCCTCCGGAATAAAAGGGGTAACTGCTTCAAAAGACGCCACCGCCTCATACAACCGGTTCAATTGCTTTTTGGTGCCCATTACATCATCCCGGCCCCGCGCCAAAAAAAAGCAGCCTTTTTGCGCACGAACCTTTGAGAAATGAGCCAGGGCCAAAACATCCGAATCTTCAAAATCCACATTGTCTCCCACCGCTTCCAACAGCCCCCGGCCGGGAAACCCATGGCGGTCGCAGCCGAACATCAAAAAATGGGCCATTTCGCTGGGCAGGCACTCTCCGGGAAAAGACGCGTGAAACAGGCCATTGCCACCCAATGCCGCCAGCCGGTCCAGATGCGGGACGGCAGCGGCCTGGAGCGGGGTTTGGTCATTTAATTCCGCATAGGAGCGATCGCCCACGCCGTCCAGCAGCACCAGGAGAATTTTCATGCGCCCGTTCCTGCGCTGGCCTGGAAATGGCTGCTCAGGTAATCGTCTACAATCGCTTTGGTCCGGATCAATTCAGCAGCCTCCCGTATTTCCAAAACCCACCAGCGGCAGGGGGTCTGCATTAAAATGTCGAGGCGTTCAGCAATATCATCCACCTGGTTCGGCGGAATATGGCCGACACCGGGTACTTCATAATCATAAATATGGGCATTGGTCAGTTTATCCGCATGAGGAGAAATAAAATCCTGAAAACTGTAGGTTTGGCTCTGAACTGACGCGCAGGCCTTGGCATGACCGATATCCACGGTCACATAAGCCCCGCTGCGACGCACCAGCTTTTCAAACAGATTGGGCTTGCTGCTCCATCCCCAGATAAGATTTTCCAGGGCCACCGTTACACCGCATTCATGGCCGTATTGCACCAGCTCCCGCAAATTGCGGATGGTGGCTTCCCATGAAAGAATTTTTGTGGTGTCGTGGCCGAGACCCACATGAAGAGATAAATATTTTTGCCGGGCCTTGGATACCAGCCGGATCATCCGGCGAAAAATATCCATGGCATAAGCCCTGTGCGCTTCATTCTCATGTCCAATATCCACCTGCAGAAACGGACAATGATAACGGACCCTCAGCGGCTTCAACCGTTCTTGAAGTGCTGCCCAACGGGATTCTTCCGCAGGCGTTACCGGCAGATGCCCCAGATCAAAAGACCAGTCAATGCCGTCGAATCCGTGGGCAACGGCAAAATCCCGCATTTTTTGCGGATCAGTGATGAAATTGGGCGCTGCCAGTACAGGATATTGAAAAAATAATGGAAATGGATGCATATGTTTTCTTGAATAATATGTTGGAAATTGAATTCTATTTAACAGCCGTGCTGTTCAGTTCAGCACCTGCCGGGCAATTTTTTCACAATCCGGCAGGCTGCCGGCGATATAGGCATCAATGACCGCGCAGGCAGTGGGCACGGCAAACTCCCCGAAAAACCGATGCACCGCTTCCGCGGAAGGTCCTACCGTACCATCAATCCGCCGGTAATTACCGGAAAATGCGCACTCGAGCTGTTCTTCACCCCTTTTCCAGGACATCTGCAGAATCTCTTCAATCTCACGGCTCTGGGCGATGTGACGCAGGGGAAACAGCAACCGGACGCCAAAGCGCCGGGCGACTTCCTGATAAACATCCAAAGCCTGCCCGGTCTGATTGATTTTCACCTGACCGCTGTGCAGTTCCCGTTCACCGGAAACGATGGGAATATTTCCCAGCCGTTTTGACAGGGGAAACCGGACCGCATGAAGGTAGAGATGACAACCGGGGCACGGGGAATAATAACCGAACCGGTCAAGCCATTCGGAGACAAACCGGGCGTTCAAGGCACGCCAGAAGTCTGGCGCCCCCATGACTATGAGTGGATGAACCCGAACATCCGGAAGGCGTTCGGCCAGCCGATTTGCTGCCAGGGGCACCATTTCCCATATCCCGTATTCCGTGCCGGTATAGGCATATACCGGAATAAAATCCGTGAAATCATTTTCCGCAACGCTTTTCACCGCCGCCGCGACACTATCACGCCCGGCGATTTCGACAATGGCAGGACGTTCCATACGCCTGATTCTTTCCATCAGGCCGCCAGAAATCATCCAGCCCGGAAACCGGGTCACCAGTTCCGGTTTGTCCCGAAAAATGTCCGACAGTTTTTGATGGCATGCCTTTGCTTCCATCCGTTGCTTGCCTCATGTTTTTTCGATAATCGCTTTTAATCTTCTTATCCATATAGTGATCAATTAAATATGTACAATAGTTTATATCAATAGCAATCTGGAAATTGATTTAAAATATCTATAATGAATAGAAAATATCTATCTAAACCAAAAAAAATATAAATATTATGAATTGGACATCACTGTTACTCCGTGACAGTATGCTCGCACATTCCATTTCATTATTTTATATTTTTTCATTAAGGAGAAAGTTATGTTTCAAAAATCACGATTCACGATTTTATTGTTGTGCGTATTCATGTTGGTCATTGCCGGGTGCAATGATTCCAGTTCCGAGAAAAAACGAACTGTCGATGCTTCATACAAAGGATATCCCAACGGCGGGCTACTGGCGGTGGCCGCGGACCTGGATGAATCCGGAGTGGTCATTATAGACGCCCGTAGCGCAGACGATTACACCGCCGGCCATATTCCCGGAGCGCTTTCCATGCCCTGGCAGGATTTTTCCGATGCCGGGCTGAACCTGAAACCGATGAGCGATCTGGAAACCCAGCTCGGGGCCGCAGGCATCAGGCAAAACACCTGGATGATCATCTATGATGACACCACTGCCTCCTGGGGTGCTGCCGGACGGTTGTTCTGGATGTTTGAATATTTAGGATGCGAAAATGTCCGGATTCTTGATGGCGGGTGGGACAAATGGATTGCGGACGGCAACCAGCCGGAAACAACGGCCAACACCCGAAAGGCGGCCACATTTACCGCCGAGGTGAATGACAGCATTGTGGTTGATAAAACTCATATTGCGGATCGTCTGAACGATGCGGACTTTAATCTTGTCGACACCCGGACCGACGCGGAATTCATCGGCTGGACCCTGTATAACGAGGAGCGGGGCGGCCATATTGCCGGCGCCATTCACCTTCCCTATGAGGGATATTACCAGAATGACAAGACCCTCCTGGATTACAATAGCATGAAAGCCCAATTCGACGCCAAAGGGGTCACGCCGGATAAGGAAATGGTGGCTTACTGCACCGCGGGCATCCGGAGCGCGTATGCCTATTTCATCGCCCGGCTCATGGATTTTGACAATGCCGCCAATTATGACGCCTCCGTCTGGGACTGGGCCGCGGCAGATGCCGATAGCTATCCCATGGATAAGATGGAAAATTACCAGGCCCTGGTACACCCGGAATGGGTCAAAGCACTGATCGACTACCATGCTTCGGGGAGCAGCTCCGATGCGCCTGCTGAATATGAATACAGCCGGGATCACAACTATCTGATTTTTGAAACCCAATGGGGCAGCTTTGACGATATGGAGAAGGGGTGGGCAGATGATGCATATCTGAAGGGACATATTCCCGGTGCCATCCATTCCAATTCCGATGTATATGAAAACAATTTTCCCCGCTGGTTCAAACTTCCCGATTACGAGCTCATGGACGCTGTCGGCAGCATGGGCATTACTGCAGATACAACCGTGGTTGTTTACAGCAACAATCCAATTTTTTCCGCCAGGCTCTGGTGGCTTCTCAAATACGCCGGTGTGACGGACGTGCGGTTTTTAAACGGCGGGTATGAGGCCTGGGTCGCGGCCGGATATGAGGGTGAGACAGAAATCAACGAGCCGGTGCCTGTAGACTATGATGGGTATGTCGTACCGACAATGGCGGCTGAAACGCCATATGTGGAAACCGTATACAATACCGGAAATTCGATCCTTGCCGATGTCAGGACGTATCCTGAATATGCGGGAGAGACCAGCGGCTATGGCTATGTGCTAAACAAGGGCCGCATTCCCGGTGCCGTATATGCGTTTTGTGCAGAGCCGCCCCATCCCGAATACCTGAACAGCGACAATACCCTGAGAAACTTCGCTCAGGTGAGGGATATGTGGAAAGAATTGGGGATCGTCTCCACCATCGATGATGCCATGTTCGACAAAGAGGTGATTTTTTACTGCGGCAGCGGATACCGCTCAAGTCTATCCTATCTGTTTGCTTATCTGATGGGGTATGAAAATGTCAGAAATTACTCCGATGGCTGGGAAGACTGGAGCACCACCTATATCGAAGATCCATCCTATACGGCGCCGGAAGACCTTCCGGGGGCTACGGACGGATGGATTCAGGATCCCTCCGGCCGGCCCGTGGCGTATGGTGTTTATCCCGAATATGATTTTGACGGCTATGCTCATGTGGATCGGCTCGTGGATGCAAAATGGGTTAAAACCGTATTGCTGGACAACGACAATTATGAAAAGCCATACCAGATCGTGTTTACGTCCTGGTATCCCCGTTGGGAAACAAACGAAATATCCACGACCGGTGAAGGACTTCCCTTTGCCATGGAAGGGCACATCCCCGGCGCCATTTTCCTGGATACCTATTCGGTGGAAACCGGGCCGACCTCGGAATTTGAAGGGTATGCGGATCCGAGCCATTCATACATCAAATCACTTCCCGTTCTGCAGGCATTTTTCGCCGACATGGGGATTACCAGGGACACCACGGTTGTGGTCTATGCAGATGACGATATTTCCATGATGACGGTCGGACGTATTGCATGGGCATTATTATATGCAGGCGTAGAGGATGTCCGTATTCTTAACGGGAGTTACAACGCCTGGACGGAAGCCGGCTATCCGGTGGAAACGGGCACTACATCGTGGTCCCCGGTAGAAAGTTTCGGCGAGTCTTCAGGGAATCCGGAGTTCATTGCCACCACCGAAGATGTCCGTAACGTGATAGATGGGACGGATACAGGCTCGGTCATCGTCGACGACCGGGAGTGGGAGGAATTCACCGGTGAATCCAATTCATATTACTGGTGGTTTGAAGAATACGGCCGTATCCCCACAGCCAGATGGATCGGAGATTGGGTCGATATTGTCACTGAAGATCATCAGTCCTTTATTTCTTTTAAAGATGCAGAGGCGAACTGGACACAGGACGGATTTACACCCGATAAAAAAATGTATTTTTACTGCGGCGGCGGTGCGCGGTCGGCCATGTATACCTTTTATGCGTACATGATGGGATGGCCCGCGGCAAACTATGAAGGCGGATGGTTCCTCTGGTCTACCAATGATGAAAATGACAGGGAAACCGGAATTCCCGAATAACCGCTCCATTTGCTTATGGCTACGCGCGCATGATCGGATATCCGGACATCGCCAATTTTGACAATTCCGGGTATGGGCCAAGGATCGGCCTATAACGGCGACAGTCCTGTATTGAATCCCATCCTGGACCAGAGACCGAACCTGCCGGCAACGGAATAAAACCCGCCGGTAAAAACCAAATGTTCATAAATGACAAAAGGCCGCTCAATCCGAGCGGCCTTTTGTTTTCTTAAACCTTAAATAGCTGACAAAAAAATTAGTGGTTTATTATCAAAATCCAGCAAGATTTTATGCTATCCTTATTTGAAAAAAAATCGGGAAGCGCCTTCCCACTTATCCCACTCGCTTTCCTGAAAAAGGGTGCCGCAGGAAGCAACGGATTCGCCCCTGCCTTCTTCGGTTTTCTCTTTGATATCCCTTGGATTGGCGCCCACTTCGGCCCAGAAAAAATTCGCCCCGCCAATGGCTCCCAAAGTGCAAGGTTCATGGGTGCAGTTGCCCATGACCGACCGTGGCATTCCAAGGCGCGTAACCGCAACGATATGGGCCATTCGCAATTCCGAAATCGATCCCAGTCCAGCCATCCGGGTGCCGGGAATCGGAATCCGGCGGGCCGCGCCGCTGAATGCCGGATCAAAGGATGCGGTAAAAACAATTCTGTCCGCCAATTCCTCATTGGTGTGTTCCGGTCCTACCGGTTCCACACAGGTTCCCACCACAAGGCCGGCTTCCTTGAAATGACGGATGCTTTTTTTCCGTTTTTCCGGCGGAATTTTGGTGTCCGTGCCTTCCCGAAGCCGAAGTGCGTGATAGACTCCTGCAAATCCGGCATCTTTGAGCCGTCGCGCATCTTCAAGATTCTGATCCCCGATATTGGCAATGAGAACGGTTTCCGGTTTCAAATGCGCTCGCACTTCTTTGCCGATTTCAATGAATTTCCCAAACGGATAAGTGGCAGTTGTCATTATATATATCGCATTGGCCCCGTCTTTTTCAAATTGAAGGGCATGGGCCACGGCCTGCTCCGGGGTAATTTCCGTGGCAGATGTAAAAACATTGTTGGCTTTTGCGAATGAGCAAAACAGGCACTCGCAGGGACAGGGGGCAAGATTGATTGCAAATTGTGCATGCACTTCTGCCTTTCCGTCGGAAATTTCCCTGGAAACGCGGACCGCCTCCGCCATAACCCGAAATGTGTCCTCACAGTCTACGGGCAATCCCAGCAGATAGACCAGTTCGTCACGGGACAATACCTTGCCGTCCCCGGATTTCCGGATTAAATCAGTTGTATTCATCATATTCAGACTTCCTTTCGTTTAAACATTAATAAATTCGTATTTACCATCCGCATGAGCCACGCCAGGCATTCCCGAAGATCACACAGGATAATCAGCAGAAAACCGGCCGGAAACAGACATAAAAAAGGCAGAGCAGGCCATGTTCCCCGGCTTGTGGAAAAAAAGACTGGCAGCAGCATATAAATAAATAGAACCAGGTTTGATAAAATATTTACAAGGGAATGCCGGAGGACCAGTGGGCGCCACTTCCGCTCCCGGATGTTGTTTAAAACACCGAATTTCGGGGTGCGGGCAAATACCCCGCCTTTTTGCAGCATGCCTTTGAACACGGCCAAAGAAAAAAAGGGGGCCAGACCGATACTGGCCGCGGGCAGCAGGGGCAAAACAAATAAAGACCGTTTCAGCCCGGATTTTATGGCGTGCAGAAGATAATAGGTTAAGACGGCGCCGCCGGTGAACAGGAACAGGGGGACATCAATCCAGAGCATCTGATAAACGCCGATGCCGATGCGGTTGATCAATACCGGGTAAAGGGTCAGCGTAGCAATAAATCCGAACACCCAGCAGCAGTTTGCCAGAAGGTGGGCCGCCGCTTCTATCTTTACGGACAGGGGCAATGAAGCGGACATAATTCGCGGCAGGAGTTTTCGGGCCGTTTGGATGGCTCCTTTTGCCCAGCGTTCCTGCTGACACCGGAAGTCCGCCAGGGTCACCGGCAGCTCGGACGGCACCGCCTCATGATGCAGATACACAAACCGCCATCCGGCCAGCTGGGCCCGGTAGCTAAGGTCCAGGTCTTCGGTGACCGTATCAGACTGCCATCCGCCCGCAGATAGGATGGCGGTTTTTCGCCACACCCCGGCCGTGCCGTTAAAATTGAAAAACAGCCCCCGTCCGCACCGCACCGCATGCTCAATCCCGAAATGAGCGGAGAGCAATAACGCCTGGAGTCGGGTCAGCCAGGAATAATTTGTATTTAAAAACCCCCACCGGGCCTGCACCATGCCGATGTCTTTTCCTGAAAAATACGGCAGGGTATTTTTAAGAAAATCCGGACCCGGCACAAAATCCGCGTCAAACACGGCAATAAAATCACCGGATGCCTGTTCGAGCCCCGCTGCCAGAGCTCCGGCTTTGTATCCAATGCGGCGGTTCCGGCGGATCACCTGGATGTTTTTGCCCTTTGACGCCCAATAGACAGCCCGCTCTTCAGTAATGGTCCGGGTCTCGTCATCCGAATCATCCAGCACCTGGATTTCGAGTTTGTCCGCCGGCCAGTCGAACACCGCCACTGCGTCAACGATCCGGGCCGCCACCCGGGGCTCATTATACAGGGGAATCTGGACCGTGACGGTCGGCCTATCGTTTTCGAAAAAATCCCCTGCTTCCGGCGGTGCGAGCAAGCAATGACGCCGGCACCGGATCATCCAGATCCGGTGCACCCCATACATTGCCAGCCCTGCCATGGCCAGAAAATGAACCATTGTGAGTATGTTAAGGATTGCTGTCTGCATGGGCGCCCGTTTAGCACACCCGTTTTAAAACTTCAACATTTCAATGGATTATAGAATTTTTCAATGGATTTTTAAAAAACAATAGAAATTATCAATTTGACAGATTGAAATTTTTTATTTTATTTATGCCATTTAAGTTAAGTTCTGCTCAACCTCTCAGCCCCTAAGTTAACGACAAAGGAGCAGCCCATTGAAATCTCAGCCTGCCGCATCAGACCCATTCATCCCCCCTTTGCGCTCACCCCTTGCCGTGCAGCTCTCATTGATGATGGAAAAGTGCATCGACTGCCCGAAATGCAAGGCCCAATGTGATTTTTTAAAACAGAACGGAACGCCAAAGTTTATTGCTAAAAATTATGATCCTGAAAATCCCGAGTGGCTGACCCTGGCATTTTCGTGCAGCCTGTGCGGCCTGTGCGCGGCTGTCTGCCCGGTGAAACTCTCTCCGGTGGAATTATTCCTTGAAATGCGGCGGGAAGCCGTGGAACGGGGAGCGGCGCCTCTGCCCGGTCACAAGGGCATCATGGCCTATGAAGCCCGGGGGGTATCCCAAAAATATTCCTGGTACAGCCTGCCGGCCGGATGCGATACCATCTTGTTTCCCGGGTGCACCTTTTCCGGCACCCGCATGGATACCACCATCGCCCTCTATGAGCGGCTCAAACAAACCATTCCGAATCTCGGCATTGTGCTGGACTGCTGCTGCAAGCCGTCCCATGATCTGGGAAAAAACGATTATTTTCACGACATGTTTGAAGAAATGCGGGCCTATCTGACGGATCACGGGGTGACCCGGGTCATTGTGGTCTGTCCGAATTGCTATAAAGTATTCAAAACTTACGGCAAGCCCCTCTCCGTGGCTCCTGTGTACGGCCTGCCGGAGCTATCCGCGGATAAGGATGCGAAGACCAGCCCTGCCGGTAAAGCTTCCCCTGTGGCTGCCATCCATGATCCCTGTGTTCTCAGAAATGAACCGGAAATTCAGGCATCGGTCCGCAAACTGGCCGGTGCCGCAGGTTTCACGCTGGAAGAAATGCACCACAGCGGCAAAACAACCCTGTGCTGCGGAGAAGGCGGGTCCGTGGGATGCGTAAATTCCAAATTGGCTCAAACATGGGGGGAGCGGCGCAAACAAGAAGCGGCCAACCGCCGCCTGCTGACCTATTGCGCGGGATGCGCCAATTTCCTGAACAAAAAAACCCCCACGGACCATATTCTGGACGCGGTTTTTCATCCCGACGATGTGACCGCCGGGACCCGGAAAGTGGCCCGGGCGCCAATGACCTATTTCAACCGGATTCGCCTGAAACGCTACGTGCAAAACAACCACCCCGCTCCGGTTACCCGGGAAAGAACGTTTACCTCTATTTTCGCCCCGGCGGGCAACGGCAGCGCCAAAATAAAAAAAATCCTGATCCTGGCCGCTGTTATTGCCGCTATTGCGGGTATCCGGGTGTCCGGCATTCTGGACAATTTTGACGCCGAAACCCTTCGCCGGACTGTGGCCTCTCTGGGGCCGCTTGCGCCGGCGGCCTTCATACTTCTCTACAGCCTGGCACCCTCCCTTTTCATGCCCGGCCTGCCACTGACCATTGCCGCCGGAATTCTCTTTGGCTCGTTCTGGGGGGTGGTGTACAGTATCACCGGCGCCACTGCCGGGGCAAGTCTCGCGTTTCTCATCTCCCGGTATGTGGCCCGGGACTGGGTCGCCGCCAAGCTTTCCAGCCCCCGGTGGAAAAAGCTGGACCAGAGCGTTGAGAAAAACGGCTGGAAAATCGTGGCCTTCACCCGCCTGGTGCCCCTGTTTCCGTTTAACCTGCTCAATTACGCCTTCGGGCTGACGCCGATCAAATTTCTGCCCTATGCGGTGACCTCGTTTGTCTGCATGCTCCCGGCCTGCGTGGCGTTTATTGTTTTTTCCAGCTCATTTATTGATCTGCTCAAGGGGAACATTTCACCCGCCTTTGTCATCGGCATTCTGCTGATTGTACTGGTATCCCTGATTCCGATAATGGTTCGGAAATTCCGGCCGGCCCAGGAAAAGGACCTTGAATTGTCATAGAAAATTTGGGGGACATTTTTCATAACATTTTTTATCCCGCAGAGACGCTGAGGCGCTGAGATTTTTTTCTCTGCGAGCTCAGCGGCTCTGCGCGAGATAATGTTTTTTTAAAAATTACGATATAAATTTGACACAACGATTAAAATATAATGGAGTCTGACGATGAAAAAAAAGATGTTACTTCAGCCGATGCTGGCGGCCTGTCTCGTGCTGATGACCGCCGGGATGGCATTTGCCGGGGCCTGGACCCAGGAAAAGGGAAAAAGCTATCACCGGGCCGCTGCCAATTATTATTATGCGGACGAAGAATATGACGCGGACGGCGATTCCCGCACCATGCCGTTTAACGGCGAGTTTACGGATTTCAACCTCAATTATTACCTGGAATACGGTGTTTTCGATGAACTCACGGTGATCGGTTCCGTGTATTATAAAATGATTGAACGGGAAGATGATTATTTTAAATATGAAACCGACGGCATGGGGGATGTGGACCTGGGCCTCCGGTACCGGCTGCACAACAGCGATATCGGCATTTTTTCCGTCCAGGGCCTGGTGAAAATTCCGGAACTCTATGATGAAGACGATGCCTTGCCCCTGGGCAACGGCCAGTATGACTATGAAGTGCGCCTTCTTTATGGCCGGTCCCTGTGGCCGGCGATTCCCGGGTACATGAACCTGGAGGCCGGGTACCGATGGCGGGCCAAAGCGCCGTCGGACGAGTTCCGCTATCTGGTGGAAATCGGCTCGGAATTCGGCAAAAATTTCTACGGCCGGGCAAAGCTGGACGCCCTGATGAGCATGGACAATGCCGATAACGTTACCGATGATTTCGGCAACCCCACATCCACCCTGGAATATGATCTTGCCAAACTGGACCTGACCCTGGGATACCATATTACCACCCAATGGGGGCTGGAACTGGGATACACACCGGCGGTTTGGGGAGAAAATACGGCCAAAGGCGCGACATGGACCTTTGCCGTTTCTTTTCAGCCGGATAAATAGAGACAGCTTTTTAATAATCAGGGCTGACCAAGGTTCCGGCCACCGCCATTGTAGGGGCGTATGGTATACGCCTTTTTATGATTGAACGGGGATGGGCGAATGCCATTCGCCCCTACTGCCATAACCATCATTGCCTCCTGCATACATTAATAAAGGAAAATCTTTTGAACCTTGATTTATGCACGACCCGAAAGATAACTTACCGACAATTTAATCGTTTATTGCAAATGGTGATCATGCCGTTAATAGCTATGGTCACCGTCCTTTTGCTGTGCGCGCCGGCAGCGGGCCTGGATTCGAAAAAAATAGATCTGAAAAAAATCAGTGTGTCTGATGCGGCCGCAAAACAAAACAGCCTCATTTTTCTGGACGGCCGCCCTGTCAAAAAATTTCAGGCAGGCCGCATTCCCGAGGCCCGGTCTTTTTCCTGGGAAACCTACACCCGAACGGACGCAGGCGGCGTGCCCTACCGGACCTTTCCGCCGGAAGAATTGGCAGCCGCTTTGGGCAAACTGGGCATCAGCCATACGGATGCCGTGGTGGTTTACGGGGATGCGGATACGAGCTGGGGCGGCGAAGGCTGGGTTGCCTGGGTTTTTGCCTGGCTGGGACATGAGGGGCCGGTGTATTGTCTGGACGGTGGTTTTTCATTGTGGCAGGCCACGGGGCTTCCGGTGGCAACATCTGAAAAGACCGATTTTTCTCAAAAAACCTATTCGATCAATCTTCAGCCGGATCAAAACATGACCGCGGAAGACATCGCCCGAGCCGGCAACACCATCACCCTGGTGGATACCCGGAAATATCTCACGGAATATCTTCCCGGCCATCTTCCGGGTGCTGTTCACATCCCCTGGGAGAAATTTTACGACGGCCCGCACCGGCGGTTTATTTCGCCAGAAGACGTGAAAGCCCTGCTTGTAAAAAAGAACGTGGATTTGAAAAAACCCGTGGTTTATTACTGCACCGGCGGCATCCGATCAGGATATGCCTGGATGGTGCATCAGCTGGCGGGACTGCCGGATGCCGTCAATTTCGAAGGCGGGACGGAAGAATGGAACCGGATAAAAAAACCCATGCCATAAAGGCCGCGGCCGGACCGGCGATGATCAGCGCCGGCATCAGGTCGTTTTCCACCCACTGGCCGGTTACGGCATATCCAATGACCACCCGGTACCCCAGAAAGACGGACCATGACAGCACCAGCCCGGCAGGACCCGGGGCAAACGGCAGAAATGCCGCCAGATACAGGGCATACCATGGATGCAGGGTGGGGGTTAACAGCAAAAACGCGACAGATATCATATAAAATGATTGAAAGGACAGAATCTGTTTATTCTTTATACCGCCCATAACCCGGTAACACCGGAAATAAATAACGCCGGCAATCGTTGAAAAAGCACCCGCCAGTATGAGCCGCGCGGCCTTGCCGGATGATAGTCCATCACGAAGCGTGCGGAAGGCAAACCCGGAAAATTCCCAGTTGGCGGCATAAACAAAAAGGGTGTGAAACCCGTTTTGAACAGCTGGCCAGAAAACGCCGATCATGACCAGCGTGCTGAGCAAAAAAGCCAGGGCAATTTGCTTGCGTTGAACTGACCCGGCCAATATCAAAACACCGGGAAAAAAGATCAACGGCAGCCATTTGGTCAACATGGCGGCGGCCAGAAAAATACCGGCTGTCCATCCGGCAAACCGAGACACCTGACCTTCCGGCGTCTGATGGTTGGGAAAGTCTGATGTTAAAAAGAGCAGCGCTGTAAACAAGAACAGCATAGAAGCGCCGTCAACATGTCCGGAGCCGCTAATTTCCAATATCGGCAGAGGATGCCATGCATAAAGGATAAGGAAGGAACGCGGACGATTGAGACGTTTGAGCACTTGCGCCATCACCACGCACAACAGAAGATCCAGCACCACCAGCACCAGCTTTATGCCGAAAACACCGCCGGCAACCGCACCGGCAGCAAACACAAACTGGGCGGCCGGCGGATAAATGGTGGGCAGGTCCCCGTGATTTACCAGGGCCGCCAGACTTGAAAGAGCCGGGTGAGTGGTCAGGGTGTCCATGGGAGCGGCGGTGTAGGGATTGTGCCCGGAAAGCAGCATCTGTCCGTCAAACACATACCGGTAAATATCGTCTGAAAGTTCTGCCGGGCGCAGCAAAAACATCCCTCTGAAAATTGCGCCCACGGTGATAATAAAACCCAAAGACCAGGCAACCGTCTTGTCGCGGATGCCGAAAACGGAAACCGCAAGAAGTGATATTATCAAAGCGGACAACCCGATCCACTCCGGAACCGCGGTGCGCAGATCGTCAAGGGAAAAGATCATGGTATAGGCAATGAAAACCGCACACGGAATCCCCATGTACATCCATTGATTGCCGCGGATATTTTCTGGTATCGCCATGGTTATGATTTGTGTCCCGATAAAATCCAGATTTATTTATTTTCAGACACGGATTACACGGATGACGCGGATTTTAAATTCCTGAACCATCAATACCGGAATTTTTTTTCAGAACAAACCCAAATAACGATGATTGAAAAAATTAATAAAAAGGAAATAAAGAATAGATATTATCAATTGGACATATGATGCTCAGCGTGACAGGGTTTTTCCCATGAAAAAAAAACCTGATTCCGCCATCAAAACCATTGGCCGGGGCTTTCCGGTATGGGGGCAAGTGATTGTCCGGATACCGTTTTTGTTTCTGTCGGCCTGGAATACGGCAGGGTCATGGCTTTCCCATCACAAACCGCTGCACACTGTCCCTTGCCGGACACTGTCCATTGTGATTCCCACCCGGAATGAAGAATCTTGCATTGAACGCTGCATCCGGTCCGTTGTCGGTAATCCCCATGTATGCGAGGTTATCGTGGTGGACGCCGCATCTGATGACCGGACGCAATCGCTGGCGCAACAAACCGGCGCCCGGGTATTGATCCATGACCGGCCCATTGAAAATGGCGGCGGCCGCGGCGGCCAGATCAAGGCAGGCATTGACGCCGCCATCGGGGACGCGGTGGCAGTGGTTCACGCAGATACCCTTCTGCCGGGAAGCGAGATTGACCGATTAATGGAAGTATTGAACCGCTGTCCGGACATCATCGGCGGGGCTGTCGGCAGCCGGTTTGACAGTTCCTCTCACCGGTACCGGTTCATCGAACGGGCCAATGATTTCCGGGCCGCGTTTTTCAAAATCAGCTTCGGGGATCAGGTGCAGTTTTTCCGCCGCGTTCCGGTTGTTGCCCATAACCTGTTTCCGGTTATGCCCATCATGGAAGATGTGGAATTTTCCATCCGGCTGCACCGGCTGGGACGTCGCACCTACCTTTTTGGCAACGCCCTGGCATCCACCCGACGATGGGAAAAGATCGGCAATAAAAATGCCGCATGGGTGATCATAAATGTCGCCATTTTCCTGTTTCGCCGTCTTATGAGACGGCCGGACACGGTCCAGATATACCGGCAGTATTATGCGTCCCATAAAATTTGAACGCTCAGCCGATCCCTTTTAGGACCGGCTGAGGCGCATGGTTTTCGGCTGGATCAAGAAGTGATTTCTTTGGCGCTTTCTGCAATAGCAGCGTTCAGATCTTTCACCAGGGCCTTCATATCAATGGCATATCGTTCTGATACCTGTTTTAAACTTTCAAACAGGGCATTGCAACAGATACATTCTCCGGCAACGGCATCATAGCGTTTGAATACCGCTTCCGTCTCCCGGTGGTTGCCGACAATGTCCAGAACCGTCATTTCAGCGGTGATCTCCTGAGCCGAATTTTTTTTCATTTGCCCGTCCATCCTGATACAACCATAAAAAGTCAAATTTAGACGGCAAAGTACAAAAGTTCAAATTTGAGGCGCGCAAATCCCCAGCAATGAAGCGTACTTGGCGTACGTTGAAGCAGCTGGGGATGCAGCGAAACAAAGAATTTGGACTTTTTACGAAGCCGTCAATCCTTAAAATCCAAAGGCCGCCTGAAGGGTGAGAATGTCGACGGAGATATCATTGTCATCATCCACATTCGAATATTCCAGGGTCAGCTTGTTGGCCGGGCCCTTGAGGTAATAATTGCAGCCCACGCCGTAAACCGTAGTGTCGTCGGTGTTGTCCGCATCCGGTGCGATAAGTTCATAATGGACAAATGGCTGGATGTTGCCTGCTAAAAGGACGCCGGCCTTGGCCGTGTAAATGTCCCCGTCCGTGCCGGCACTCAGTCCGGACCAGGTCACGGTGTTGACAACGTTCCGAAGGGTTATCCAGGCGAGTTCCGCCGTAATGGCGCAGGATTCCAGGGGCACATCCAGGTGCACGTCCGCGGTATAGGCCTCGTAATTGCGTTTGGCCCCGTCCATGGCAGAATCCGGGACAAGATCCGGCTGAAAATCAAACCCGCCGCCGATGGCCAGAATTTTCTTTTTTTCCAGATAGGTGCCGGCGTTGAACCATCCGGTTTCCGTATCAAACAGGTTAAAGCTGAGCCGGCCGGCAAACCGCAGCCGGTCGTCCGGGTTCATGGCACTGCTTTCCACCCCCTCCCCCACCATAAACCGGTACTGGAGTTTATCTTCGAAAATATTTCCCCACAGGGTGACACTGTCGTCCCGGCCCACTTTCTGGGGATATAAAATGCCGCTGCGAAGGCCGCCCTGGCCCCAGTCCAGCTCCGTGGTAAGCAGGGATTTGGTGGAGGTGGTGCCGTAGTTGCGGGTAAACGGTACATACATGCGGCCTGCCTGGATCATGAAATCATTGCCCAGCACTTTGTAGTTGACCCACCCGTCCCGCAGGGCCATGCCGGAACCCAGCCCCAGAGATGAATTGTCCAGTCCTTCCTGACCAATGCGGTCCCCGGCATAATGCAGGAAAAAACTCAATTTCGGGGTCATGGTGCCGGACACGCTCAGATACGCCCGCCGGGCCATAAAATCATGAAGATCGTCATCCCACTTTCCGTCTTTGTCCCGGTCGATATTGTCCACATACTGATACCAGACCTGACCCCAGAAACCGACGTTCAGGGATTTGTCGCCGTCCCGGTAAACCTCAAGAGAGTATGCCCCTTGCGGGATTAAAACCACTAAAAACATTAAAAATAAAATTTTCCGAATCATTTTATCGCAACTCCTTTCATTAAAATTTGGTAATTATTCAAACGGTAAATGGTGACGCGCATAGAAGGCTTTCAGGCTTTCCGGAATCTTTTGGATAATGTCCATGACCTGTGTGCCGGGATCAGGAGCCGCCAGTTCTCCGGCCAGGCGGCTGATAACAGCAGCGGAAATACAGGCGGACGGAATGTCTTTCCCAATCCCGGCAAGGGCCGCAACCAGGCCGGTGAGGATATCCCCGGTGCCGCCGATGGCTTCCAGGGCCGGCACTGACGGTTCTTTTATGGATTTCAAAACACCGCCGGCATCCGCCAGTCTGTCAATTTCGCCTTTGACCATCAGATACCGGGCCGCGTTCCCGTGCTGGTAGGCCCGGGCAATCAATTCCGGCACCCGGTTTTCTTCGTGAAAAATAAATCCCCGGGTGTAAAACGGATGAGGCGCGGTGTCATCGGCCAGAAATGCCAGTTCCCCGATATCCGGGGTGAAAAGATCGTAGGTTTCCGCCTGGCCGCTCATTTTGGCCGCATACATAAACCCGGCATCGGCAATCATGAGCGGGCGCTCGGCCATGTCGTTTACCGCAAACAGCACCCGGTTATGCCAGTCCACATCCGGCTGGATATAATGAAACGTCAGGCCGGAAAACCTGGCGTCAGGCAGATCTTTTTCCAGGTGGGCATAGAGTTTGCGGCTGCCGGCGCCTGTGCCGATATCCCCGATAAGATAGGCAACGGGCGGGGGCGCCCCGAAATATTCACACACCTTAAAGGCCGTGGCCAGCAGGGCCGGGGTTCCCCGATTAATGTCCACTTTCCGGCGATCCCCTGACTGGCCGTCCACAATTAAATTGGTGCCGGACAGGGATATTGACCCGCAGGTCAGGGGAAATTTTTCATCCGGAACCGTGCCGATTATGGCAAACATTGTTTTGTGATCTCCTCATATGCCAGTTGAAGCGCATATCCGCACAGGGTATGGCCGATAGTTCGCGGAGCCGGCGCCTCATCAAGGGATTTGCCGATCATTTCCGCTGCCAGATACGGCACATCCGGACACCCGCCGCCGGAAATGTTTACTACGGTCCGGGTTTCTTTCTCGACCGTGATTTTCATGTTGGCGGCCCGGACCATTAAAAACCGGCCAAAGTCTTTGGTGAAAAAAATACTCACCGGATCAAGCAGGGGCCCGGAAACCGGCACCACTTCAAGCGGGGAAATTTTTTCCGCCTCCAGAAGGCGTAAGATTTCCAGCCATTCAATCAGCGGAAACTCAATCACCAGATCACATCCGGTGCGGATTTCCGGCGGCGGCCCCATGACCCGAATCCGCCAGGGGCCTTTTTTGAGAAGGGTTTCAGCCCGAATCACCTCGCTGGTATTTTCAAAGACCAGTATGCCCCGATCCGCCACCGACGTTGCCAGTTCGGCATTCTTTTTTTTAAAAAGTGAAAAAAACCCCATATTATTTCCTGCAAATATCCAGCTGATAGGTTTCATCGTTCTGCGTAATACGGATTACTTCCCATCCCTGACTGGCCACCGCCCGGCTGACATTTTCTTTGGAAGCTTCCGTATCCACCAGCACCTTAATTTCAGATGCAGTGGTGCGTTTGAGGGTATCCAGCGCCATTAAAACCGGTTGCGGGCAGGAAAGCCCCCGGGCATCAACCGTCGTGTCATTGGTTGTTTTCATTATCCGTCTCCTTATGATTGTTGTTTCATGGTAAACCCGATGGTCAGACAAACGGCCAGGCCGATGACCAGGGCCGCAATGCCGTGGGGCCCGAGCCCGTTTGGCGAACTGGCCAATCCGAAATTATGGGCAAACGCGGCCCCTGCCACCATGCCGATCACAAAAATTGCCGAATCCGCATCTCCCTCTCCGGACAGAAACAGCTGCCGGCCCGGGCATCCGCCGGCAAGGGCAAAGGCAAGGCCTGCCAGCACCATGCCCAGCGCGTTCCAGAGATGCAGATTGTGGGCCACCGGCTGGCCTTCAAACCCGGGATGGAATTGTCCCACAATGACATTGGTAATAAACGCGGTGATCGTCAGGGCAATCACGCCGGAAAATAAATGGGGTTGTTTGAAAAGGATCAGATCCCGAAACGCTCCCATGGTGCAGAAACGACTTCGCTGGGCAATAAACCCAATGATCAGACCGACAATGGTGGAAACCAGAAGCGGAGCATGCATGGCCCCCGGTCCTTTAAGGCTGTAAAACAACACACCGCTCTGGGCCGCGCCTTCCTGCCAGGGGGATAAGAGCATCAGCAGGAAAAATCCCAGCATCAGGGCCGGCATGACCCAGCCCGCGGCAGCCGCAAATTTATGGGTGCGCCCCAGGTTGTACCCATTTTTCAAAAACCGGGTGCCGATCCAGATGCCGGCCACCAGGCCGGTCAGCCCCAGGACCGCGTTCCAGTCCCCCCCGGCCAGACGCAGCATGGCCCGCCAGGGACACCCCAGAAAAATCAGCGCGCCGATCATGGCAAAGGCCCCCAAAACAAAGCGGATGATGGGGGCTGAACCGCCCCGGGGCCGGAATTCTCTGAAAATAAGGGCCGCAGTTAAGGCCCCGATCACAAATCCGACAATTTCCGGCCGCAGATACTGAACCACTCCGGCCCGGTGCAGGCCCAGAGCGCCGGTAATGTCTCTGACAAAACAGGCCACACAGATGCCCATGTTTCCCGGATTGCCCCAATACTGAAGCAGGGCCGCCATCACGCCGATAAACGCCCCCACCCCGATGATTCCCCATCGTGTTGCAAACAGATTTTTCATTGTCTTTCGCCTTTCAAGATAAAAGTTAAAGATCCTGTTTTATTGTGAGCTTATACTCATACATTTTGATTTCAAATATGTAAAATTGATAATTTCAATATATAACCGCATACCCATTGAAATTCTCTATCGCCGGAAACAGCGGAACGCTCACAATGAGAAAAACCTGCTTCTGAAAAATATGGGTGTGCGGGGTTATGGTAATGGCAATACCAGCTGTTGGCGGGGGAATCCACGGCAAGGGGATTGAGCGGAAGCATCGAAAAGGCGGAAGACGGCTTTGTAAAAATCTGCTGGCGCTGCTACGCCAATTTTTTACAGAAAGGAACGGTTTTAACCGCAGAAAATATTACGGGGTCAAAATGTTCAAATTTTCTTAAACCACTGGCCTGTAAGCGTTTGCAGGGTGCCGCAGATGCGAGGCACCGGGCACGAAGACGTACTTGTCGTACTTCAAGTGCCCGGTAACAAAGCAGATGCGGTGCCCTGTGAACGCTTACTTTTTTAGGTAAACCTTCGGTCTGATTGCCGGTTGCGTGCAGAGGCCCCGGCTTTTTCAATCCAGCCGGCAAAAGCATTTTCACGGCTGTCAAATTCCGGCACATAGGGTTTGATATCCAGAAGGGGCGTGCCATCCAGAATATCCACATTTCGGACATAAAGCATTGAATTTTCGATTTTTTCCAGCCGGACAACGGACATACCTACAGGATTCGGACGCCGGGGGGCCCGGGTTGCAAAAAGTCCTCTGGGCCGGGTATCCATAAACGGGACCACTTCGAGCTGAAACCCTTTGCTTCGGTGAAACAGATACAGCAGGATAATATGGGAAAACCCGTCTAAATCCGTCAGCCCTTCCCGGTATTCTTCAAACACCTCAACGGTGCCGGCAACATCGGTTGCCCCGCTTGGCTGAATCGGCATTCCGTTGCGATTTTGAAACGGCGAATGAATAACCCCAATGGGTTTCAACTCCATCATGTAGCGCCTCCACTATAAAAAATATGATTTATAAAAATGATCTACACCAAAACATCAAAGGATTCAACAGGCGGTAAAACCGTGTCGCTTTTTCTGATTCAGGGGAAGAAGCGGTTCTTTTACCCCCCCTGAAAAAAACATTTTGGCAGGTTATCTGCCGCCCATGTCTCTGGTATGTATATGAATATCCGGTAAAACCGGAGCAGCATCCCCAATGACGGTTAACGTATTTTAAATATTCAGCTTGCTTTTAATTTAAAAGGTGTTACTTTACGAGTACTCAACAAGGCGCTGCCTTTAATTTGCGGCGCGGTTTTTTTCTGAAGGCCTCATACAATCTCCATTGTTCAATCCTCCAGTCTTAAATTTTGATAATACTATGAAAGGAGGATATCCCCATGACCAACGGAACAGTAAAATGGTTTAACGACCAAAAAGGGTTCGGTTTTATCGAACAGGAAGACGGCCCGGATGTATTTGTTCATCATTCCGCCATCTCCGCAACCGGTTTTAAAAGCCTCAACGACGGCGATCGCGTTTCTTTTGACATTGAACAAGGCCCCAAAGGCCCGGCCGCGGCCAACGTCACTGTCGTCTAACCTCAGTTTTTAAAAAAACACAGGTTAAATAAAAAACATTTTCATTACAAAGGGGCGCTTTTCTCTTTAGAAAAGTGCCCCGATCTTTTTCCACCCCAACCATTATTTATTATTTTATAAGGAATACCCATTTGAGTTTCGATCAATTTGCACTAAATCCCCGGATTGCCCATGGCATTGCCATGGCCGGGTACACTTCTCCCACGCCGATTCAGGCACAGGCCATTTCCAAAATTATGAATGGCGCTGATCTGATTGGGCTGGCCCAAACCGGAACCGGCAAAACAGCAGCGTTTGTGCTGCCGATTCTGCATAAACTGATCACCGGCCCGCGCGGGGCGCTGCGCGCTCTGATTGTTGCCCCGACCCGCGAACTGGTAGAACAGATTCACGAAGTGATTCAAACATTAGGCGCCAAAACAGGGTTGCAAAGCACCATGGTCTTTGGCGGCGTCAACATCCAGCAACAGATAAAAGAATTAAAAACCGCTGATATTGTTGTGGCCTGCCCCGGACGAACCCTTGACCACATCGGGCGGAAAACCATCAATCTTTCCCGGGTAGAAATGCTTGTCCTGGATGAGGCAGACCAGATGCTTGACATGGGGTTTTTGCCGGACATCCGGCGAATTATCACCCGGCTGCCAAAATCAGGATACCAGAAGCTGCTTTTTTCCGCCACCATGTCAACGCCCATCCGCAAACTGGCGGATGCCATCCTTCAGAATCCGCTGAAGGTTCAGGTGGACACGATTGCACCGGCCCAAACCGTCAGCCATGCGTTTTATCCGGTTTCCCAACAGTTAAAAACCCAACTACTGCTTGCGCTTTTGAAAAATACCCCCAGAGAAACCATTCTGGTCTTTACCCGCACAAAACACCGCGCGCGGCAATTAGGGGAAAAACTGGCAAAAGCCGGCTACCTTTCAACCTCTTTGCAGGGCAACCTTTCCCAGGCTAGGCGGCGCGCTGCCATGAGCGGTTTCAAATCCGGCAAATATCAGGTACTGGTGGCAACGGACATTGCGGCCCGCGGCATTGATATTGCCGATGTTTCCCATGTTATCAATTACGACATGCCGTCAACACCGGAAGCATACATCCATCGCATCGGCAGAACAGGCCGGGCGGAACGCAGCGGGACAGCCTTCACCCTGATCACCAGCGAAGACAAGCAGATGGTCACAGCCATCAACCGGACCATCGGCAATCCCGTGCAGCAGTGCACTGTTGAGGGATTCAACTATCGGATTCCCGCACCGGCGGCAGGCAGCAAAAAAAATATCCGGCACCACGCCCGATAAGTTTCAGATCATATGACTTATACTCAAGGTCCGGGCACCATGGCTTCTTTCTCTCTTCACTTTCTCTTTGATGCCGTGCCGCCAGCGGGGAAGCAAGTCCAGCAGAATCGTTCGCTCGCTCTGAACAATAAGCGGATTATCCGTTGTATTGCCGGGCATTGGAGTGTGGAGTGTTAAGGGCCTCATTTATGAATGATTTTCATGCCTTCTATGATGCCGTCACCGTCATCTTCCCCGGGAAAAGGCATTCATCAGGCGAAAAAGATAGTCAATACCGGGTGTTTTGATGTTTTTTAATTCCCTTATCAACCGGTTTCAGCGGCCCGGGCGCAGCCGATGCAGGTTAACACACTCGGGTCCGCCCGCAGGCGGCCCTCGGCGATATCCTCCTCACATTGCACGCAATAGCCGTATTCGCCCATTTTGATACGGTCAAGGGCCGTCCGGATGCGCTGCCGTTCAATTTCAGTAAGTCGGCCTGCGGCCTGGTTCATGGCCTGCTGCTGCATGGCATCCATGCGTGTCAGGCGTCCCATTCGCGACTGATCCAGTTCCACGGGAGCGTTTGCCTTTTTCGCCGACTCAATCTCATTCAGGCGCAACTCAAGACGGTGTTTAAAATAATTGATATCAATATCATCTCGCATCAGAGAACTTCCTTTTGCACTTAAATAATGCGGGTTACGGTTATCCATATTCCAATAAAATCAAAGTTGCATTTTAAAAAACCTAACCTGAAAAAAATTATTGAATCGCGCTAATCCGCCGCCATCTCCGCGTGGAGTTTTTCCAGCCACTGGGGAAAGCTTGCGTTTTCCGGCGCATCATAGAGGCCGGTAAAGGGCTTGATATCGATGACCGGGCTGCCGTCTAAAGCCTCCAGTCCTTGGACGCGCAGAACGTTTTCCTTTCGTCCCACCAGCCGCACCACAGAGATCAGCACGGGATTGGGCCGTGCCGGGCTCCGGGTGGCGAAAATACCTTTTAAAGAAATGTCCTTACAGCCCATGGGGTGAACCTGGCGCAGGTTTCTTTCTTCTTCCGGAATCTTGTGGGGCCAGTAAAGCACCAGGATGTGGGAAAAATCCTCAATGCCTGTCAGAATGCCGTCGAGATTCGGATCAATCACCACCGCGGAGACCATCTTTTGGGTCCGCTGATGCCGGGCTTTGGCTTTTTTCATGCGTTCTTCAGCGTCCTGGTCCCCAAAAGGCAGAAAGGTGGGCTCAGTGATCTTGCTTTTCACCACTCCCACGGGCCGGAGGATGAATTCCAGGCCGTTTATATCATTGTCAGGTATCGTCATTCGGAATGTCTCCTTTCTTTCTTCATAATAATCAATTCATTCAGCATTCTTTCGCCGAATAATTCGTCAACTTTTTTCGTGTACCACATGAGGACAGGCAGACGAAACCTGTTTCTCCGATACCTTCTTTTTGCGGGTGCCTGAAAAATACCAATACACCAAAAGCCCGGTGCCGATGGTGGCCAGGCCGAACAGGGAACTGACCGGCCGGCTTTTGATGGAAAACAGGATGATCCAGAGATTGCCCAGGATAAACAGCAAAGGCGTTATTGGATAGCCAAACGTGCGGTAAGGGCTTTTTGCTTTGGGGTATTTTTTTCTGAGCCGCATCATGCCGGCCACAGCCATCATGGCAAAAATTGACAGGGTAAATCCGATATAAATCAACAGCGCGTTAAAAGACGCGGTGATCACCAGCACCACAGCAATTGCGCCCTGCAGAAAAATAGAGGCTGCCGGTGTGTGGCGCTCCCGGTTCACCCGGCCGAAAGGACTGAAAAAAATCCCGTCTTTGGCCATGGCATAATACACCCGGGGGCCGGTCATGATCATGGCGCTCAACACCGAAAGAATACCCACTCCTACCGCGCCGCTGAAATACCGGCTGATATGGCTGCCGAACAGGGCGGTGGCGGATTTGGCCCCGATATCCAGCACATTATGCATTTCTTGCGAGGACATGGAATAAATGTAGAGCAGGTTAAGCAGCATATACAGCAGCACCACCACCAAGGTTCCCAAAAACAGGGACAGAGGGATATTTTTCTGCGGGTGTTTAATTTCACCGCCGAGATAGGCGGACGCGTTCCATCCACTGTAGGCAAAGGATATAAAAATAAGGGACACGGCAAACTGTTCCATTTTAAAACCCGTGGAAATTGCCGGAGCGGCAAAATTTTCCATGGACCCGCTGCCAAAAGTGAATCCAAAGATAATAAACCCCACAATGAGCGCGGTTTTAAAAATCGTAAGCCCGTTCTGCACCCGGGAGCCGGTGAGCAGGCTATGGTAATGCACCAGGGAAAAGAGAACGATCACGGCAACGGCCATGAGATTCATCTGGCTGAAAGTGATGGCCGGGACCCCGAAAACCGTTACCACAAATTTTGGATTCGCGGTAAGGGCAAAGGCATGGAAAACATATTGTGAAAACGCCAGTGACGCCGCGGCAATCGGGGCGGAAAACCCCACGATCAGAGAAATCCATCCGGACAGAAATCCCATGGGCTTGCCGAAACTCTCCCGCAAAAACACATATTCCCCGCCGGCTTTGGGAAATTTTGCGCCCAGTTCGCCGTAGCACAAGGCGCCGCACAGGGCAAAGATCCCGCCGAACAGCCAGCAGACCAGAAGGGCCCCGGGATGGTTGAGTTCGGCCATTATAAATCCGGTGGTGGTGAAAATGCCGGTGCCGATCATATTGGCGATCACCAGGATGGTTGCGGAGAACAGGCCGATCTCCCGTTTCAGGCCATTACCGTTTAAGGTGTTTTTCATGGTTAAAAATCCAGGGTCAATGTGGTGCTGTATACCATATCATCGCACGCTTCGGGATCAGCATAGGGAATTTTGTGCCGCACACTGAACAACCATGGACCGGAAACACTGATGCCCACTTGCGCGATACCATCGGCATTGGTTTCCACTTCCTGGTCCCAGGACAGATCTTCCGTAAGTTTGCATCCCGCACCCACCGCGGAAAGCGTGGCACCGGTCAGGGGTTTTCCCTGATACAGCACCAGCAGCGGCAGGACATCGCCCACCCCAACCGCTGCCGGGTCTTTTTGGGGAATAATGTCAACCGTAAGCATGTCTTTCCCAAACCCCGTGCCGGCGCCCTCCCCGCAAAGCACGGTCGTCATGGCCGACATCTCAAACCCGAAGCAGGAGACCACGCCCTCCAGGGTTTTCCGGTTGCCCATCTTCCGGCCGGTGGTAGTGGTGGACATGCACCCGGATTTCATGGTGGCATACACCGCATAGGCGCCTGCGGTTTCAGGGGTCAAGGTATATTGGGACGGGGTGACGGCCTTCAGATCAATTTCCGTACCGTCCGGGCTCACCGCACATACCCGTTCCATCCGTCCTTCTTTTTCCATGACTTCCTCCGGTGAAAAGTGGTGGCCGAAGCCAAGGGTTACCGTGACCGTATCGCCGGGCTTGGAAGCGCTGTTGTCCGGGGTCAGCCAGATCATGTGCGCATTGGCGGCACTTGGCGCGACAAAGAAACATATCAGGGCCATCAACATCCATTTTGCTGTTTTCATTATCAATTTTCCTTTTATTATGATTCAGGTTGAAAGGTGTCAGGTTTCGGGTGTCAGAATAATTTCGATAGAGGTCTGATACCTGAACACTGACACCTGAAACCCGCTTTTTGTTATTGTTTTTTCTGATACCGGTTTTCCAGAAAATCGCCCACATAAAGCATGTACTCAAAATCCATATCCAGACCCTTAATCTTCTCAAGAATCGTATCCAGCGTGGCAAGGATCACCCGCTCCTTGTCCCGGTATCCGGCATGCTGAACAATGGCCACCGGCGTATCTCCGGGATAATGGGTTTTGAGCTGGCCCACGACTTTTTCCATGTCCATGAACATGGTGAAAAAAGCCATGGTGGCCTGATTTTTGGCCAGGTTTTCAATGCTGTCGGGCCCTTGATAATCTTCCCGGCCGAAAGAGGCCGTCAGAATCACGGAATGGGCCTTTATGCCAGAGGTGACGCCTTTTTTCAGGGCCGCATTGGCCGCGTTAAAACAGCTCACTCCGGTTACGATCTCCGGGTTCAGGTCCTCAAACGCTTCCATGTACCACATGTTCGGCCCGTAAATCGTGGGATCCCCGCTGTCCAGCACGGCCACGGTCTTGCCGTTTTTGATCCCCTGCCGGATGATTTTTGAAATTTCCGCAAACTGAGCCATTTTTTCATCATAATTGAACCGTTTGCTCTTGCGTCCCTCTTCCGGTGTTTTACCGTAAACAGCGAAAATCCCGAATCCCGGATCATGGATCTCCTTGCCCTGGAGCAAAACGGGAAATTTATCCCGGGTCCGATCCACGCAAAAAATAATGTCCGCGTCTTTTATAGTGTTGACGGCCCGCAGGGTAATGTTGTCCGGATCGCCGTTGCCCACACTGACCAAGTATAGCTGAGGCTTTTGCGGCGGAAATTTTGGGGCACCACTGGCCGCGGGCAACAAAACACAACCCAGAAACATCATGATAATCAGAAAACGTATAACACATGCAGTCTTTTTCATTTTTTTTCTCCATTATAAAAATAGTATGAAATCAAACCATTAAATCCGAAAAGCGAGTATTTTTTCATCTCAGGCGCTTTTTCTCTCTACCCAGTTGAGCAGATTTTCATGATTGTTCCTCTCTCAATTCTTCCCTTTACTGGCCCCGTCATTTGCCAACCCCAGCAGAATCATAGGATCAACGCCGGGTCGGGCATATGCCTTTGGCCCAACGCCTTCATCAAGGGTGAACCGATGGATCACCTTGACAAATTTTTCCGGTGATTGAAGATTTTTAATAAAAAACAAGTCACCGCAAAGCTTGCCCACAACGGATTTCCCGAAATCCGGGCATCCTGTTTCCGGCCAGGTAAATCCCAGCACCATGCCGTCCCATATACCGGTTTCCGGATTTTTCCGGTATACGATGGTGGCCGCATCCTTTGCCGCATCCGTCCATCGGGCCTTGTCCGCGTCCGTGGGGTACGTGACGGCGTAACCGCCCTTGCCCGGGGTGGTATTCAGCATGACGATCAAGGCGTCTTCCTTGCACCAGGGCTGGACGGATTGTATGAAATATTTGCCGTTCGGTGCCAGATGCAGATGCTGTTTGATAAAATCCGCCATCATAATGCCGGAACTCACACCCGGGCAGTAATGGTCATGAAATTCAAATGTCTTGACCACGCGGGTAGGCGCACCGGCATCCACGGCATTGGCCATGGCGATGACCCGGAAGGCATTGCCGCCAAACAGTTTATTTTTCATTTTTTCATCAAATGCCGGGGCATGCTGATACAAATATTCGGCGCTGACGGTTTCCACCGCCCGGACAGTGAAAAAATGTGCATCAGGTGCTGTTCTCTTTGACCAGGCCGCAGGGTCAATATCTGCGGCCGGTTCCAGATAAGCGCATTTTCCAGTTTTTCTGTCATAAACAGCAAACCATAGCGGGGCATTGAATGTGGAATGGACCTCCAGCAATTCATTGTGCCCGCGCCGAGCCCGGGTCACCCGGGCCAAACCGTCCTGGGCCGCAAAAACGGATTGGCCGTTGATCTCGACATATCCGGCATTGGACATCGCGATCAGGCGGCCCGGGGAAACATTGGATGCCGTCATGCCAAGCATCTCCAACGCGGTGTGTGCGGCCCGCGTTCCCACTGCTTCATAACCAGCCACCGGATCAGACGCTGACTGAAACCGGCAGATTCCGGGACAATGGCCGCACGCATGCAGCAGGATGACCGATGCTACCGGCAACACCCAAAAAAGCAGTCTTTTTATACAATCATTATGTAATGGCAATTTTATCGCCTTTCAGTTTTTCAATTTTCAGTCGGATCGCAATCATGATTTTTTTGACGATTCGCCTGATTTTTTTTTTGTTGCCTAATCCGCCAGCAGATGTCCGATAAAGCAGAAATTGCCGCCGGAGCCTGAACTGCTGGGTTTTTCCGCTTCATCTTCGTCCGTTACTTGGGGTTCCTCGCAAAAAACAATCTGGGCGGGCTGCATGGCCCGGCCGGCATTATCATTGGGGATGGCCATAAAACCGTCGCCGGAATAAAACCCCTTGACCGGCACGGTGATCAGGATATTCACTTCCCGATTCGTAATATTGCTGATCCACAGCCGGTCATGCTTGTCCAGGCCGATGCCGCCGTCGAGACCGGCAAATTGTTTCTTTTGCATATAATTCCGGTCGCTGGCATTGAGTTCCACCGCATCCACCGCGCCTGTTGCGGGGTTGAAATGATACAGGGTCTGGTCGGTTTCAGATGCAGCCCCGATGAAAAATCCGTCGGTTGCCGATATCATGGCCATTCCGGTAAAATACCCATAGGGATGGGAATCCCCGTCACCGTCATCGAGTACCATATCGGTGGTATAGGAATCCGGATCGATCCGTTCAATGCCGCCCGTGTATGCGGCTTGCGGAAGGAGTGTGCCGCTGCCAAGAACATAGATCGACCCGGTTTCCGTCAGGTACTGGATGGAAACGGGATGCTGCACGGAAAGGGGGATGCCGGAAAAACCGTCTCCATCCGGGTTCGTATCAATAAACTGGTCTGTTGCCGTGTCAACGACCGAAACATAGGCTGTTTGGAGAATTCCATCCGCATCCACGCGCCGCAAGGCGATAAATGCTTTTCCGTCGACCACTGCGCCACAGCACATTTCCGGGGACCCGTCCCCGTCATCATAGGCGCTGAAATCCAGTTCACCGGTTTTAAATTCCGCTTCGGTTTCTGCCAGGGGATCCACAACCCAGGCAATATTGCTGCCATAACGTAGCAGATACGCTTTATGGTCGGAAACAGAAATCAGGTCCCATGGCAAAGTGTCTTGTGTTTCCTCAGCGTCTTGGGCCGCATACTGCCAGACCACCTGATCCAGGCTCTGGATATCATAACAGGTGATCCGGTTGAGTCCTTGGCCTTCCATGATAAAATAGAACTCATTATGGGTGGCGGCCCGGATATCTGAGATGGTCGGCATCATGTTGTGATCATTGAGCCGAGACCCGCCGGATTTCCGCTCCTGAATCCATGAATAACTGCCTTTGAGTCCGTCCCCGGATGTTGCCGTGACAATGGCATGCTGATATTGCTCGGCATGGACCGGCAAAGCGATTGAAAAAAAGCCGCATATCACCGCCGTTGTTAAGACGGAGATGAAAAAGGCCCGGTTGGTTAAAAAAAATGTACCTCGCATCAAATACCTCCTGAAATTCGGGATGCCGCGGGGTGCAACACCACCCCACGGCCATTTATTATCATTGAAATTCTTACAAACAGCCTCTTAAAATGCCATACTCAGCGACGCCCCATATGTCCTTTCAGTGGCCGGATATCCGCTGTCATTTACGTAATCCTTGTCCAGGGCATTGTTGGCAAACACTTTAAGGGTCGGGTTTTCAAGACGGTGCCATTTTTCCAGGAACCGGTAGGACAAGGACATGTCCATGATGCCGTAAGAATCGATCTTGACATGCCGGAGGTCGAATTCGCCGGTATCTTCATCAATGATCTCAATAATATCCCGCTCCTGCTTGTCCTGGTGTTTGTAATCCAGATGAAACTGGAGGTGGTCGGTAAAATCATAAGTCACACCGGCGTTGATCCGGTACTTGGCCCGGTTGCTCAGGTCATCGGCACTCATTTCTTCAATGCCGCCCTCGGGACCGTTATACTCCCAGTCCACATAGGCAAAACTGAGGTTTGCGGAGAGTTTTTCCGTTATATTTCCGTTGATTTCCATTTCAATGCCGTCTTTGCTCACATCTTCCAGTCCCACCATGCGCCGGCCCCATGGTGAATTCTGGAAATAATTTGAGCTCGTTTCCGCCCAAACCACATAGTTGTCAAATTCATAATGGGAGAAATCGATCATCACGGTGATGTCTTCCCATACCCGCCGCTGAAAAATCAGGTCCAGGCCGTATCCTTTTACAGGGTCCATTTCAACACCCGATCCCCAGGTGCACACCTCACAGGTGGCTCGCGGGGTCCACACCTTGCTCAGTCCCATGGAGACAGACGTATCCCGGAGCCAATCCGCCATACCATCCAGATCATAAGTGGCAAAAGCCTTGGGCATCAGCTTGTCATAATTACGCTCGACATTGGCTGCCTGAATATCGGGGTTGGCGTATCCGCCGGTTCGGAAATTCTCATTGTTCCATAAAATCCGGATCTTTTCATATCGCAGGCCCGGTGTAAAAGACAGGCGCGGTGTGATATACCACCGGTCCTGGATAAACCCTGCCACCGTGCGGACGATATCTTCGCTGGTGCCCCGGCCCAAACCGGCGGCATCCATGCCCACGGTTATCAGATGATCATCGGTCAGATAAAATTCGTTATGGATTTTGGCGCCCTTGCTGGACCATTCGGTATCGGCCAGCATTCCGGAATCCGTATCAAATGTTTGATCTTCTTTGGTGAAATACGCGCCTATGGTCCACCGGCCGATCTCGGACGGCTGCTGCCAATTATAGCGCACCGAATAAGGGGTTTTTTCCCGCCGCGCATTTAATGCCGGGTCCGACCACCGTCTGCTCACGCTCTCCACGACGGGATAACTGGCATCATAAAAATTGCCATCCGGATTATTTTCACAGGCAATGCCTTCGGATTTATCGGAATAAGATCCCAGCAGACTCATATATCCATCATTGGGCAGGAGCCACGCCATGCGGGCGGATACCGTGGACAAATCGTAGTCATTGTTTTTCAGGTACCCGTCCGTGTGGTATTCTTTCACCCCCAGCACGTAATCCATATTCCCGCCCCCGCCGGCCATGGTTACGGACGTATCATAGGTATTAAGGGACCCGTAGCTGGTGACGGTGTTGAATTTTACCTCCGGGGTTTCCCTTTTTACCGGGGCCTTGGTTTTGATATTCAAAACACCACCAAAACTTTTCCCTTCATAAAGGGCGCTGTGGGGACCGGGCAGGATTTCAATGGACTCTATCTGTTCCATGGGAATGATGCTGTAATCCACAAAATGAAAACCCCAGTGTCCGCCCAGTTTCTGGACAGCCAGGCCGTCCACGGCGGTGGTGAACTGGCGGGCCTCAAAACCCCGCATCTGGATGTCATCATAAGTGGGCGCAAGATCGCTGGCGCCCCGAAAATCAAAAATGGCCCGGTCTTTTAAGATATCCAGGACCGTGTGCGGGACCCCTGCCTTTTTATAGTCTTCCAGGTTGATGGTGACAACACCGGGGCTAAGCTCGATATTGTCCTGAAGCCGCTCGGCCTGAACGGTTACACCGCCAAGATCAACGGTTTCGTCGGCTGCTTCATCCGCGGCAGACACCGGCGCGGCGGCTGACATGCATAGCACGCATGCCGAAAGGAACAGAAACCATAACAAGCAACACTTTTTACACATGAATAACTTCATTTCATCCTCCTTAATAAAACGTGATTAATTGATTTTTCCGCTTTGACAAAAGGAGGATGACAGAGGTAGTATCTTTCTGACGTTCCTTTTGCCAAAGGGGCGTTGTTTCAACCGGGGGGCAGCCGTCGATCCTGGCCGGTTGCGGCTGCCTCCTTTTTTTATTCTATTTCACACAATCTCCTGCCACAAAAAGCCCCAGCCATTTTTCATCCATTTTTTCCACATCTTCCAGGATGGTGGACAGGGTGGTTTTGAGCACTTTTTCCTTGTCCGGATATCCGGCGTAATAAACAATGGCAATGGGCAGGTCCGGCGGATACACGGCTTTCATCCGCTCCACCACTTTGCCGATGGACCGCAGGGACATATACCAGATCATGGTGGTGTTGTATTTGGCCAGATCCGCTAAAATATCATCCTGTTTTTCCCAGTTTTCGCCAAACATGGATTGGGGCGAAGTCAACATGACAAACCGCGCATTACTCGGGGTGAGGGTGCGCCGGAGGGCCGCCCCGGCCGCATTAAAGGCTCCCATGCCCGGAATCACTTCAAACTGGGAATCATCAAACCCTTGCAGCAGATAATGGAGAGTCGGCCCGTAAACACAAGGATCGCCGCCATCCATCATCACAACGATTTTCCCGTCTGCTATCTGCCGGCGCACAAAATCCTGAACTTTTTGTCTCTGTTTGTCCCGGGCCGCCTGCCAGGCAGCGGGATCGGTTTTTCTGAGTTTTCGGGTTTTTTCACCCATGATATGTTCCCAGGGGTTGAACGCGATTTTTGCCGGATCAATAGCAGCGCCAAACATTTCAAATTTGTCCGGCATTCCGGGAGAGCAGAGCAGCACGTCCGCTTTTTGGACCAGGGCCAGGGCCCGGGGAGCGGTCAAATCCGGGCCGGCCGGCCCCATGCCCACCACATAAAGTTTTCCGGGTTCGCCGGCATGCCCAACACCGGCAATGCAGAACAAAACACAGAAAATCGCTGCTGCAAGTATTTTTTGTTTTTTCATACTCAAAAATATCCTTTTTTTTCAGTTTGTTATTTTTTTTATTCCCGCAGGGACGCTGAGGCGCTGAGAATTTTTTCTCTGCGAGATTTGCGCCTCTGCGCGAGATAAGGGTTTTTCATCCGGCAGCGGCCGCGTCTTTCCGCTTCCACACATACATGCCGAGAAACAGATTCATCAGAATACTGAGGCCGAGAACGGCTTTTACCCCCATGGAAGCATTCCCCAGCAGGGTGGGCTTTTTTTCCGGGACCGCGGCACAGGCAGGGGCTTTCTTTTCAGTGTCTGAAATAGTTTCAGCATCTTTTTCCCGCGCTTCCCCGGAACTTACGGCAACTTTGGCATGCACCGCATGGCCCATGCCGTCATTTACTTCCACCCGCCAGTCCCCGGGGGTTTCCGCAAAAAACGCGAACCGGCCCTCAGCATCGGTGCGGCCGTTTTGAAATTCAATTTTGTCATTTTCCGGGCTGTAAACCAGCACTTCCGCATATCGCATGGGAACTTTGTCGGAATAGAAAAATGCCATCCCCACCACCGGCTCATTGTCATCAACCACCCGGTAATCCGTGCCATGGGCAAAAGCAGCGGCCGGCGCAAGGAGAAATCCAGCCACGGCAATCATAAAAAACATGCACCTCATTTTTTCACCTCAAATGTTAAAAATGTCATAAATTTATTAAAATCCAGGCCGGATGCGGCATCTGCCGGAATCTGTTGCGTGGCAAACAACAGATGAGTGCCATGCTCATCAAAAACAACACTTGCCACCCCGTTTTCATCGGTGGTGGCTTCCTGGTTATGGTTTGTTAAAACAGAAATCCCGGAAAGGGGCCGGCCGTCAAACAGGAGTGTAAACCGAAACGGCACGCCTGCCGACAATGTGGCCGGATCTGCCAGGGGCACCAGCTCAAATTTCATGCCCAGGGGCTTTGTGTTCATATCCGAAGCCGCTAACACGGTTTTTGAAAACTGGGTGGAGGTAAACGCGCTGATCACCCTCAGGCCTTCTGCTTCCGCCTGTTTCCGGTTCATCAGCCGTTTGCCCCGGGTGGTATTGACCCGGTCCCCCCACTGGCTGACCACGGACACCAGAGCCGGCTGCGCTGCCGCGGTAAACACGGCCCGGGTTTTTTCATTTGTCCGGGTCACCGCAAGTTCAGTGCCGTCGCCCGCATAAGCGGCAATGGTTTTTATGCAGATTGGATCATAGGGGTCGATGCTCTCGCCAATGCTTCCCCGACAGATTGCATAGCCATTTTCTGACGGTTCAACCCACAAATAATGGGCAAAACCAGGGGCGGCAAAAACCCCCATCCCCAGCGCAATAATCATAAAAACAATTGATATTTTGAAATATTCTCTCATTGATACTGTCCTTTTTAAATTTTAAACGATCTCATTTGAAAACCCAAAAAACCATTATCTCCCGCAGAGGCGCGGAGATCGCGGAGAAAAAATCTCTGCGCCTCTGCGCCTCCCCGGGATATCAGGCATTTTGAACCTGTACGACTGCCAGTGTATTGTTAAAATTCCCATTTCACGCCCGCGGTGTAAATCGCCCCCGGCGCGAGATTCTCATTGTCCACACTGTCAAAAATATTTTCCACATTCAGATAAGCGGTGACATAATCGAAAAACCGGCGGGACACGGCCAGATCCAGGCTCCAGAAATCTTCACTGTCCTGGGTGAGCTCGTCCACAGCATAATACTTGTCCAGATACCGGTTCCAGATCAGGGTGATATTGGCGATATTCGGGTTCTGGTAGGTTGCGCCCACATGAAATTTATGCCGGGGATCATTGGTCAGATACTGGCCCTCTTCAAAGGGGGCGGCATCGTTTTCTTCAATTTCCGATTCATTCCAGGTATAATTGGCAAAAAGCATCAGATCTGAATTCGCCTGCCAGTTCAGCTCCGCTTCAATGCCGTGCATTTCCACTTCGCTGATATTGTCCAGAATGGATTCCTGAAATATTTTACCGTTTTTCTCATAGGATTGGGTCACCCGGGTGCCGATATAATCATCTGCATAAGACTGATACCAGGTAAGACTGCCCCGGAGATTGTTCAGAAGCTGCCGGTCTACGCCGATATCCCAGGACCAGATTTCTTCCGGGTCCAGGTCTGGGTTGGCTTCCCGGTAAGACCGGCCGCCGCTGCGCACATGGACCTTATAGAGCTCAAACAGGCTGGGGGCGCGGAAGCCTTTGCCGGCAGAGGCCCGCAGGGTGGTCTGGTCGTCCGGATGGCAGGTAATGCCGATTTTCGGCGAAAAACTGCTGTCTTCCGCTGAATCATAGGTGTTGGAATAAGGATCCCCCACATCCGGATCATCATCCCAGTTGGCCCCGTCCGACGTTCTGATCCAGTCATAACGGGCCCCGAGATTGACCAGCAGCCGGTCCTCCAGAAATTTAAAATCCGCATTCACAAAAGGCGACACATATTGCTGGGTGCCTTCGGCGCCTTCTTTCCGGGAACTGTTCACAAAATGATCATCATAATCCCAGGTGGTTTCCTTGAACGCCGCGCCCAGGGTCAGCAAAGTTCTGCCGGCAAGGGGGATTGAACTTTGAAAATCCGCGCCCCAGGTGGAAGACGGAGCGTCCTCTTTGCGCAAAAGGGAGGTGTAATTATCTTTTGCACTGTCCTGATACGCGGTTTTATCCGCTTCACTGTAATAGGCCAGCCCGCGAAAACCAATACCGGCCGCGGTCTGCCGGGTATAGGTGAGCCAGTACTGGTTGAGCCGCAGCTCATCATAAAAAAATTCCCGGCCTTTGCCGGTTTCATGATCATAATACAGAGCGGACAACTCCAGACGGGAGCGATCGTCCAGTTCATAGGCGGCTTTTCCCAAAACGTTTCCCGCCTCCCGGTGCCGCCGGATTTCATAGTCTGCGGGATCCTCGACCATGTAAAACCCGTCAGATTCTTCATATCCGCCGGCAACAAGGAATCCGGATTTATCCATGGTCTGGCTGTGAAACCCGTGACCGGCCCAGGTGTCGGACGTGCCGCCCTCGGCCCGGAGGGATGTTTTTCGCTCCGGGTCCGGTTTTTTGGTGATAATGTGAATCACGCCGCCGATTCCCTCAGACCCGTACATGGCGGATGTGGGCCCCCGGACGATTTCAATGCGATCAATGGCTTCTTTGGGAATATGCCCCCAGGCCACCCAGGCAATGGAATTGTTGAAATTGTCATTTTGCGGCACCCCGTCCACCAGCAGCAGCACGCGGTTGCCGCCCACCCCGCGCACAGTGATGGGGTTGGATACGCCGCTGGTCTGAGTGCCGTAATGCCGGGTGTTGTAAACCCCGGGAACAGAACGGATAATGTCTTCCACCCGTTCAAAGGGCGAGCTCATGATATCTTCTTCGGTCATCACGGTCACGCTCTGGGCCGCATCACCCACGGGAATTTCATTCCGGGTGGTGGACACCACCACATCATCAAGCTTGTAAACTTTCGGGCCGGCAGTTTCATCTTCAGCATACACACCGGCCGGAAACATCACTGCGGCGGCCGCCGTCACCAGCAGGAAAAACCGCCAGCCGCGCGCCGGCAAGTTTTTGAAAAATGGGTGGCGGCCCCTCACCCAGGTTAAGGACCCTTTCATAAATTCCTCCACATTTAGAAAATTATCGAGACGATTCTGAGTTCTCCTTAAAAACAAAAAAACCACGCATGCAACAGCAGACGTCTGCCTGTTTTTTGCCTTCGTGGCTTAAATAATCGAATAAAATTAAATCCTGCGCCGGCCCGGATGCTTGACGCAATTTTTACCAGAAAGAGATAGGGATCCGGCTTTTGCCGGGCTGAAAAAGACTTCTGCCTTTTATTACGTATTATCTCTTACATCAGCTCAAACATGATGGTAATGGTCATCTTGAGCGGCCCGTCAAACAGCGCAGACGGGGGCCGGGGAAACGGGGCCGCGTTTTCAACCGCCAGCAACGCGGCCCGATCCAGGTCCGGATGCCGGGACGTTTTCACCACTTCCACGTCCGTGACGCCACCGTCATGGCTCACCAGAAACCCCACTTCCACCCGGCCTTCGATCTGTCGCAGGCGGGCCCGGTCCGGATATTTCTTCCGGCTTTCAATGCGCATGCGCAGCATGTCAAAATAATCCGACCGGGTGGCATAGGCCGCGGTTCCCGAAGGTTCCCACCGGGCCACATCCGCGGAAAGCCCGCTGGTATCCGGAACGCTGATGGCCTCGGTAAGCGCAGTGGGCGCGGCCGTGTCGATATTTTCGACATTTATGTTCGGCACCCGGGGCCGGGGAACGCTCAGCTTTGCCGGATCTTTGACCTCCGGCGGTTTGTACCGGGGCCGGGGCCGGGGAATATCCCGGCCCTCGGGTTTTTGAAAATCCCGCACCGAAAGCTCAATATAGGACATGGACCGGATGTCATAAATCCCGGCAATCTGGAGCAGAATAAAAAAATGCACCACCAGGGAAATACCGATCAGCACCTGCAGGAGCCGATTGGGAGGATTTTTAGTTTTGTTTCTGATTCTGGACACAAATTTTTCTTTTTTTGTTTTATTGACGCGGATTGCGCGGATTTCACGGATTTTTTTATAATTATTTTTTTATCCGTGCCTAAATAATTTTTAACGCGAATTCCTTAAATTTTACTTCCTTTCGCGAAGCGAACTTTTTCCTGGTTTTTAATCCGCGTAATCCGTGAAATCCGTGTCCAAATATTTTTTTTGACGCGGATTGCACGGATTACACGGATTTTAAATTTATATTTGTAAGAACTTTTCGCTTTACTTTAACTGAATGACCGAAATTGATCAGCAGACCAACCTCCACTCCCGTAGCTTTTAAATAATTCACAAGTTGGGTTTCATGTGCAGGCGACAGTTCTTTAACCGCTTTTAATTCAAGAATAATTTTTTCATCCACCACAAGATCAGCAAAATATTCACCCACGATTATGTTCTCGTAGTAAACCGCAATGGGATGCTCCTGCTGCACATTCATCCCTGCTTTTTGAATTTCAATGGCCAGTGCATTTTGATATACCTTTTCAAGAAATCCAAAACCCAACGTGTTGTGCACTGTATATGCTGCCTTGATTATTTTTTCCGTGATATCAGAGTGCTTCATATAAAAGAGTCCATTCGCGAAGCGAAATCCTTTCCTTTTTTTAATCCGCGTAATCCGTGAAATCCGTGTCCAAATCTTTTTTTTGACGCGGATTGCGCGGATTTCACGGATTTTTTTAATTTCTTTTTCTCTGAATATTTTTTACCCAAATTATATAGACCTTTGATCTTCATTCGCGAAGCGAACTTTTTTCCTGGTTTTTAATCCGCGTAATCCGTGAAATCCGTGTCTAAATCTTTTTTTTATTTTTACGCGGATTTTATAATCCTTTTTCCGTGGCCAGGCACAGCCGGCCCGCGCCGGCGGCTTTTACAATATCCATCACCTTGACCGCCTTGTTCAGAATCACTTCCCGGTCCGCCTTGATCACCACCAGCCTGTCCGGGTCACTGCCGATCATGGCCTTTACCCGGGCGAACATATCATCTAAGGCCACTTCCGCGTCCATGAGATAGGCCCGGCCGTCTTTGTCCACATACACGGTGATTTCCTGCCGGGTCTGGGGGGCGGCTGCCGATGCATGGGGCAGCTTGATTTTAATGCCTTCATCCACCATAAAATTCGTGGTCAGCAGAAAATAAATGAGCAGCATAAAGACGATATCAATCAGCGAGGTCAAGGGCGCCTGAATCTGATAACGGGGCCGTTTTTTGGGATGAACCAGCATGGCAGCCTCCTATTTTCGCAAGATCGTCTTCATAAAGGCAACCGATCCGCCCTGCAGCCGGGCCTCATAATTGTCGATGCGGGCCAGCAGATAACTGTGGGCCACCATGGTGGGCAGGGCCACGCACAGGCCGAGGGCTGTGGTGAGCATGGCTTCCCAGATGCCGCCGGCCAGCACTGCGGCGTTGACCTTGCCGCCCATCTGCTGAATCACCATAAACGCCTTGATCATACCGATCACTGTGCCCAAAAGGCCCAACAGCGGCGCAATATTCCCGATGGTGGCCAGGGCCTGGGTGTATGCCGAAAGGCTGCGGACTTCGTTTTCCGTGGCATTGACCAGCACCGTTTCAATAATTTCCCGATCCTGATCTTTCACCCCGATGGCCTGGGCCAGCACCCGGCCCATGGGCGAATTGCTCTGGAAAGCCGTGTCATAGGCCTCTTTTTCCCTGCCCGAACGGATCAACTCCACCACTTTTTCCGCAAGACCGGTCCCCCGGCTGCGCATCCGGGAAAACCGGATCAGGCGCTCCACAAAAATGGCCAGGGCCAGTACGGAACATAACAAAATGGGGACCACCAACACCCCGCCTTTGGCTAAAAACGCTATCATTTATTTTCCTCCCACAGTTTGTCCCACGGTTGGTTTTTGTTCTTCAAATTCATGGTCCGATCTTTTACCCGGCGTATCATTCAACGTATCATTCGACACATTTTCCGACACATTTTCCGACGCATGTTCCGGTACATTTCCCAAAGATGCAGTGTCATCTTCGGTTTTGCCGGCTGCGTCTTTTTCCCGCAAATCTTCAATCACATCCGCGGTGCCGTCAAAGTCATAATCTTTTTCCCGCCGCACAAGGGCTTCAGACCCGTCATAATACTCCCACAAATCCACAGCGCCGTCATGGTTGGTATCTTCCGCCACCCGGGTCACGCGGCCGTTTTCATAATAAAACCAGACATCTGTGGTGCCGCTGTCCGTGGTGTCTTTTTCCGCGCGCACGGGATTTTCCGATGCATCATAGAACCAGACAAGAAACGGATGCGTGCGATACGGTTCATATTCCGCCAACCGCACCAGTTTTCCCGCGTCATCATAAAATTCTGTAAGGTCCATCATGCCGTCATTATTTTCGTCAATTTCTTTTTGCCGGAGCACGCCGTCCAGATAGCAAAACCGGTTGTCTGGGGTGTCGTCGCCATACAGATCCTGCTCCATGACCATGTCCCATTCCGGATGATCAAAGCGCTGGAAAGTTTCAAACCGGCCGTCATAATCAGCGTCCCGGAGCAGTTTCTTTTTTTCATTGTTTTCAAAAAACACACGCAGGTCCACTTGGCCGTCGCCATTGTCGTCTTTTTCCTGGCGCACGAGAATGCCGTTTTCATAAAATTCCCAGGTGTCGGTTCTGCCGTTCAGGTCAGAATCATTCTCCACCCGGTGTTTCTGCTCGTTTTCATCAAAATACACTCTCAGATCCGGCTGGCCATCTGCGTTTTCATCTTTGGTCTGACGCTTGATTTTCTCGTTTTCATAAAACAGCCGGGTCTCAAAAAATCCGTCCCCGTCCGTGTCGGTTTCCATCTTCTGGAGAACCCCGGTATCATAGTGCCGGACCCGGTCAATTTTTCCAATATGGCGAGTGTCTTCTTTCATCAGCCGGACTTTGCCGTCCGCGTCAAAATCGATAAACACATCGCGCTTGGCGTCAAAATTCGTGTCTTTTTCCTGGGACACCGGAATACCGTTTGCCAGTTTTGTAAAGATATCAAATTCGCCGTCAAGATTGGCGTCTTTTTTTTCTTCCGCCGGCAGGCCTTTCTCAAACAGGGTCAGGGTATCGGTCCGGCCGTCGCCGTCCATATCCTTTTCCTGGCGCACGATGTCGCCTGCCGCATAAAACCGGATAATTTCGTGGCGACCGTCGCCGTCCTGATCATGGCGGCTTTCTTTGGGCTGGCCCTGATCGTCAAACAATACGATTTCTTCGATTGTGCCGTCTTCATCCGCGTCTTTTGTCCGTTTCACCGGCAGCCCGTTTTCAAAGGTCTGAACAATATTGATCACCCCGTTTTCATCGCTGTCCCGGGTGGAAGATATTGGTTTTCCGGCCTCAAAGGTGTAGACCGTGTCAAAAAAACCGGTTTGAGTGGTGTCTTTTTTCATTTCAAGGGGCTGTTCAGAAGGGTCAAAGGTGGTGATCTGAAAAACCGCGCCCCTGGGGGTGCGCCGTTCCTGACGGATTCTTTTCTCTTTTTCAAAAAAATCCACGGAATCTCTGAACCCGTCCCCGTCCGTATCCCTTTCCATACGGGAAAGCATTTCCTTTTCATAATACTGGATCGATTCAAAAAACCCATCCTGATCCCCGTCAATTTCCAGGCGCAGAATCCGGCCCTTATTGTCAAAAACCGCTACCCGGTCCGTAACACCGTCTTCATCAGTGTCTTTTTCCACCGTTTCTGCTGCCTGGCCATCTTTGTTAGCGGCGTTATCGGCCGCTGCAGATCCGACGCCCGTCAGGCAAAAGAGCACAAGCATTACTGCCAATCCAAATTCCTGAATCCAGTTTTTTCCATAATTTTTCATGACGCGAAACCTTCCTTAACTGACCTGAGCGTTTTCAATTCAGATTAAAAACAAAAAAGCCACGAACGCACTGCAGACGTCTGTCTGCTTCTGCCTTCGTGGCTGATATTTCTTTTCCGCCAAAGCGGTGAATTTTATAAAACCAACTGCCGGGAATGCCGGCACCTGCCATTGCTGTACTCAACTGAAAAAGGCTTCTGCCTTTTATTAAAAATATAAATTTAGACGCACATGAGGGTGGAAGTCAACCGGTTTTTTTAACCTGCTATGGGGCAAGGGTCAAAATGTTTCGGCAAATGGCATCCACTTCCGATAGATTTTGGCTAAGGGGATTTCCTTCCAGGCTTTGCATAAAAATGGCATGGTCTTTGGGAACCGTCCCCGCGATAAATGCGGGATCCAGCTGGTTTTTCATGAACGTTTCAATTTCCGGCTCCACCTTGTTTAAAATAAACCGGATGGCCTTTTTTCCGTTTTCCGCCATTTGCATCATTTTTCGGGCCAGTTGAAAAGATTCCGCCGTGGGATCAATAATCCCCAGAATCAGGTCGCATTCTCCCACAATGCCTCGGCCGAAATGCTCCACTCCTGCTTCCGCATCCACCAGAACAATCTCTTTATCCCGGGTCTCAAGGCTGGCCAGAAATTTTCTAGCCAGCACCCCCATGGGGCAGGCGCATCCTTCGCCAATATGGTGAATTTTGCCGATGACCAGCATTTCCAGCCCGTCATCAGATCTGGCAATACATTCTTTCGGCAGATCATCAAGGGTCTGCTTTCCGGCGAACAGGCCGGCCGGATTGTCCGGCAGCATGGCCTGGTTGAGTTTTTCCTTGAATCCTTTTTTCCCGCCCAGATAATCCAGAAGATGCACGGGCTCGCCAATGCCGGTCAATTTTTCAAGGCCGATGTTGGATTCATCCCCATCCACCAGGAGCACCCGGTATCCTGCTTTTTTCAAGGCCCGGGCCAGCAGTACCGACAAGGTGCTCTTGCCGCTGCCCCCTTTTCCTGAAACTTCTATTTTCATAAATCTTTCTCCCTGCAACTGTCATGACCGGTTTTCGCCATGGCATTTTTTTTGCTGTAAATAAATCCCGCCACCCGGTACACCCGGTCCCTTCCTTCACGAACCGCGGTGGCGGAATCCGGAAAATAGGTATACCGGATATGGCAGTCAATCAATTCATCCTGGTCCCAGTTCGATTCGCTCACAATCAGCTCATAAGTGCCGTTCCGAAGCCGCTTCCAGTGCTGAACCACAGCCACATGCCCGTATTCCAGGGGATCTCTGTCCAGCACCAGGATGGACTGTTCCGCCGGCAGCCGGCCCTTTCCAAAACCCAGATCCCATATCTCCCACGCGTGATAGGCACCGCAGTCCCCATAAATGCACAACCCGGGCATCAAATCAATCCTGCCCCCGAAAAATTCCCGAACATAATTGACGCACTGGCCGCCCGGACGGTCCTGCCGGCATGCTGTAAAAACAGGCAGATAAAATTCAAGGACGCGGGTGGATTTCTGTCCACGGGAGTCCGCGGCTGTCAGAATCACCTCATAATCCCCCTGGCAAAACGACAGCAAGTCATAAATATTTTCAATGCAGACCCCGGAAAGATCCACCTGCTCCGCCGAAACCGGGCTGTTGATAATTTCAAACCCATAGCCCCGGGGCGTGTGCAACACCATCCGAATATGGGAAAGACGCTTATCATCAGCGATCATGCCGGTAAAGCAGAGTGTTTCCGTTGCCATGTCCGGTCCGATCGGGCGCACGGATTTAAAAACCGGCGGTGTATCCGCCGCTGGAATGCACTGGGGCAAAAACCGCGGGCCGGTGTTTTCCGTTGCCGGCCCGACGGGTTCCATAAGCGGCACCCCAATGGATGACGATGGCAGCTTGCCCACAGGGGCCGCAAAAATCCCGGTCCCTGCTTCCCATAGGGCCGCCCACAGAAAAATGATCAGACAACAACCTAAATAATGCCGCTTTTTTAAAATATTTAACACAACCGTTTCTTATGAAGGGCGATGACTGAAGGCTGAAGGGAAGGAATAAAAAGGATCAACTCCTTTGGTTCTTCAGCCTGAACGCCTCCATCCTTCAGTCTATGATCAGACAATGAAAAATCCTTACATTAAAAAAAATCAGCAACCTGAACTGAGCGCATATCACATATCCCGCAACCCCAGGGGTTTTCCCAGAATTTCCGACCATACCACGGCATTTTGAAGACCGTTGCGGGAAAGCCTGCGATAAATGCCAGAAGCGCTTACATCACCGGTCAACTTTGGCCGGGCCGGGGCATATCCGGCACCGGGGACCGGCGGAGATGCAGGCGGTGCCGCTTCATAGGCTTTTTCCCTCGACGCCAGGGGCTGGCGCTTCATCTGGGCGCTTTTCAATTTCAAGTGCCCGTCAACAATCCGGTACTGGTGTTGCTCCCCGCAGTTGTCGCAATACACCAGCCCCCTCTGGTCCGGAATTCCCAGATCCGTTATTTCCTTCATGGCAGCATTGCAGCGCATGCATTCCGGACGAAACACCGGTTTCTTTTGCAAGACGGCGTCCTTCCGCATCACCGATGCCTGGCGGGGGCGTTTGGATTGCCGGATTTCCGATCTTTTTTCTTGCTTGGTTTCCGGCCTGGTTCTCGGTCTTTTATCCGGCTCCCGGGAAGGCGGCGTTTTTTCCAGAATAATGTCATCCCATCCGCTGGAGCGCCCGGCAGGGGCATCGGCCGGTGCCGGCGCGGTCTTCTCCTCCAGCTGCTTGCTGGCTTCTTCCAGCATCTGCTCAAGCACTTTTTTCCAGCCGGGTGAGGGTTTGGGTGAGGGTTTTTCAGGCGATTTTTTTGTCTCTTTTCCCGGTGTTTCCTCTGCCGCATTTTCCGCGGAAGACATTTTTTCCGCTTTTTTTACCTGTTTGACAATATTTGCAATAATGATCCCCACAAATATGACAAAAAATATCAGATCACCAAAATCCATAACGTTCCTTTCTAAGAGTCCTGGCCGGTCGGCGCCTCACCTTTATCGTCTTTGGGCCCGCCGATGGTATCGCGCATCTGAGTGTCCGCCTGAATATTTTTCATCCGCAGATAATCCATCACCCCCAGATTGCCCTTGCGGAACGCATCTGCCATGGCCATGGGCACTTCGGCTTCGGCTTCCACCACTTTGGCCCGCATCTCCTGCACCCGCGCCTTCATTTCCTGCTCCACGGCAAACGCCATGGCCCGGCGTTCTTCCGCCTTTGCCTGGGCAATGATCTTGTCTGCTTCGGCCCGGTCCGTGGCCAGCACCGCACCGATGTTCTTGCCCACGTCCACGTCCGCGATATCAATGGACAGAATCTCAAACGCCGTGCCCGCATCCAGGCCTTTTTCAAGCACCCGTTTGGAAATGCTGTCCGGATTCTCCAGCACATCCTTGTGACTTTCCGCGGAACCAATGGAACTGACAATGCCTTCGCCGACCCGGGCCAGAATGGTCTCTTCCCCGGCGCCACCCACCAGCCGATCCAGGTTGGCCCGGACCGTGACCCGGGACAAGGCCTTGAGCTGAATGCCGTCTTTGGCCATGGCCGCCACCAGGGGCGTTTCAATCACTTTAGGGTTGACGCTCATCTGGACCGCTTCCAGCACGTTTCGGCCCGCCAGATCAATGGCCGCGGCCCGGTTGAACTTTAAGTCGATGTTGGCCTTGTCCGCGGCAATCAGGGCCTGGACCACCCGCATCACGTCACCGCCGGCAAGATAATGAGATTCCAGGTCATCCGTGCTGATCTCATCCAGCCCCGCTTTCACTGCCATGATCTTTGAATTGACAATCAGTTTGGGCGGCACCTTTCGAAACCGCATGAACACGATATTGAACAATCCCACCCGGGCGCCGGAAACCAGAGCCTGGACCCACAGGGAAATGGCTGATCCGATAAAAAAAATCAAAATGATCAGCGCAATAAAAATAAGGACCAAAAAAATCTGTTGAATTCCCATCTAAAAACTCCTTTCGGCGTAATACGTTAAACTTGACGGTTCCCTGAAAAATAATTGGCAGCAGTTTTGCCGCTGCGATTTCCAAACAAAATTTTGCATTTCTTTTATCCCGCAGGGACGCTGAGGCGCTGAGTTTTTTCTCTGCGAGCGCTGCGGGAAATAAATTTTTTTAAAAATGCACTTCCCTGATATTATCGACATGACGCACGGGGTGCGGGTTCCCGCGCTCTGCTATTTCTCCACCTGCCGCACCACCACCCGGTTTCCGTCCACAGCCGTCACGGCCACCGATGTTCCGCGTTCAATATATTCCCCCCGGCTGACCACATCCACCCGCTGGCCATCTATCACGGCGGTTCCGGCAGGCCGGAGATCCGTAACAGCGGTACCTGTCCCTCCGACATAGGCGCTGAGTTCCACTGACTGGGAAGAATAGCCATTGGTTCTGGAAAGCCGGGTTTTAAGCGTCGCAGGCGACCTGGCCAGCAGTTTGATGCCGACAACCAGAACCACCGGCAGAAGAATCACATCCGCAATGACAAACACCATGCCGGCAAAACTGGAAACCTGCGTAAATACGGCATACAGGGAATACCCGAGCAGGCCGGCCGCAATAATGGACAAAAGTCCGCCGGACGGGATGATAATTTCCGCTATGATCACCACCACCGCTGCCAGCTGCAGCGCTATCGGAATAATCAACGCCCCTGTCATGGTGCCTGTTCCTCGCTGACAGGGGCCACAATAATACGATTTCCCTTAATGGCTTTTACCATTACCGGCGTTCCTTTTTCCAGAAATTCATTTTCCGTTACCACATCAATGATTTCTCCGCTGATTTTCATTTTTCCGGACGGCCGAAGAAACGTCATGGCAACGCCCCTGTCCCCGGCCTTTACCTTGCCTGTCTCGCTGGAATCCGCGTGGGCGGCTTTGAGATCGGTCTCCAGAAACGGGCCCTTGCGGGCCGTGGAAAACCGGGGCAGCACATAGGCGAGAAATAACAGGCCCGTCAACAAGGCGGCAAGAAAGGCGCCCACCACCCGCAGGACATTATCCACCAGAATACCGAATTCCCATGGCACGGCCGGATCCGGCAGCACAAACCCCTGAAAAGACAAAATCAACCCCACGGCCAGAAACACGATGCCGGCAAAACCGGCAATGCCGAACCCGGGTATCACAAACACCTCAATGGCCATGAGCACCAGCCCGGCGCCGAGAATCAAAAGCTCGGTATAGTCGGCCAGTCCCACCATGTACTGATTCAGAAAAACAATGCCCAGACAGACAAGGCCCACAATGCCCGGGAACCCGAATCCCGGGGCCTTCATTTCCATATACAGGGCCGCCAGTCCGATCATCATCAGAATCGGGGCAATGCGGCCGATAAACCGCACCATGGATTCCGACCAGCTGGGTTCAATGCGAACAATTTCGTAATTTTCAATGCCCATGGCCGCAAGCATATCTTCGACGGTGTCTGTTGTCATTTTGGAAAATCCCAGCGACAGGGCTTCCGCGGCATCCATGGTAAGGAGCTCGCCCTGTTCCACCACGGTTTTTTTCCGGGTGATTTTTTCCTTTTCCGCGTCCGTGAGATCGCCATAATCACTGGCGTCCATAAACAGTGTTTCACCGTCCATTTCCACTTCAAAAACTTCCTTGTCCATGGACACCATGGCCTCGGCCAGTTTCACGGGATATCCGTTTCGTTTGGCCAGGGCCCGGAATTTGGCGCGGATGGGGGACTGAAACTTTTCGCCCAGCATTTCCGGGCCTTCCTGGGAATAGGTGATGGGCGCGCAGTCGCCGATGGTGGTGGCCGGCATCATGACCAGCCGGCCGCAGGACAGCGCGATCAAGGCGCCGGCGGAGATGGCCTTTTTCCGGACAAAGGCAATGGACTGTTCCGCGGGAATTTTTAAAAATGTATCCACGATTTCAAGGGCTGAGTCCACCCGGCCGCCAAAGGTATCAATTTCCGCAATCATAATAGCGTCCGGATCGCCGGCAATGTCCGCCACAGCCCGTTCCGCAAACGCGGCCATGCCCGGATCCACTTCACCGCTGATGTCTATTACATAAACCGGCACGGAAACCGGCCGAGGGTCCGCGGCAAGGGCTGTCGCATTCACCAGTGCCAGCGCACCCAAAGCAATGACAAAGAGGCTAAAAACGCGGGAAAAAGAGGCCTGGCGGCAACGCCATTTTTTCATGGGATTATCCTGTACCGGCTGATGGTGCCGGCTGATAGCACCGGGCAACCCCGGGTTTTAAAAAAATAATTGTAGTTTCAGAAAGTTACCACAAAAATCATTGTTAAAATTACACAGGTGGCGCCGACGTGTCAAGGGCAATCAAATTTCGCATGCAGTCGTGCTTGACTTCTCTTTTTGCCTGTCTTAAACTGATTAACAATAACAATAGGGGGTTATATTGAAACTAACCGATCACCTGACCAAGACAGCCATTTTTCTGGATGCGGATCTGGCGGATAAAACAGCGGTATTAAAATATATTGTCCGTGTCTGCGAACAAAACCGCGTCATTGAAACACCGGAAATGCTCTACCAGGGACTGGTCGAGCGGGAACAGACCATGAGCACGGGAGTGGGAAAGGGCATTGGATTTCCGCACACCGCAAATCCGGAAGTCCGGGATACTTTTGTTGTGCTCCTCCGTCTGGCAGCCCCAATTCCCTTTGATGCGCTGGACAATCAGCCCGTGGATCTTATTCTGGGCATGATCTTTCCGGCATCCGCACCCGGGGTCCATGTGCGCATGCTGGCCCGGGTGTCCCGGCTGTGCCAGAATCCCGGGTTTCTGGATGCCATCCGTCACGCGGACAGTGTCGCCGGCCTGCTGGAACAGATCCGAACCATGGAAAACAACAATACTCAATTAACATAATCCTGAAAATCAGAACGGGCCAATCATACCCCCTTCTTTTTTTCATCACCCTTTTGACAGGGACGTGAGACTGCCGTGTATCTGCTTTTTGCTGTTATTGAAAACGAAGATCTGCTGGATGAGCTGATTACCGGATGGCTGGATCTGGGTATCAGCGGCGCCACGGTGATTGAAACCACGGGCGCGATTCAGCTGATTTCCCAGCATATCCCGATTTTTGCGGGCTTAAGAAGCCTGACCAGCGGCGGGGGCCGGCACAACAAAACCATTTTCACGGCCCTGGACAGCGAAGCCCTGCTGAACGCTGCAATTGCCTTTCTGGAATCCCTGTGCGAACAAACCGGAAAACCCCACCAGGGGGTTTATTTTGCCGTGCCCATAGCACATTTTGCGCGGCTGGGGATAAATAATTAAAGATTCCGAAATTTTTACCGATCCAGGAGTTGCCGGACCGTGGCAATAATATCATCAAACCGGTAAGGCTTGCCGATAAATCCGGCAGCCCCCAGTTCCGAAGCTTCCCGGGCATGATCAGAGGTGGCATATCCTGAAGCAATCACCACTTTTGCGTCCGGGCTTTCCTTTAGAATCTCCTGCATGCACTGATAGCCGCCCATGCCCGGCATACTGATATCCATGATGATCAGGTGAATATCATCCATCTGATGCCGAAACATTTCAAGCGCCGCCTCGCCGTTTTCCGCCAGCAGGACCGTGTATCCGTAATGGGAAAGCATTTCCGCCGCGGTTTCACGGATCAGGACTTCATCATCCACCACGAGAATGGATTCCGTACCGCCCCGAACCGCTGTTTCCGGAATCCGGGCATCCGGGACGGCTTTTTTCCTGCCGGCCGCGGGCAGATAAATTTTAAACGTACTGCCCCGGCCGGGTTCTGAATAACACAGAATAATGCCGCCCAGATTTTTCACAATGCCGTATACCGACGCCAGCCCCATTCCCGTGCCTTTGCCAACAGCCTTGGTGGTAAAAAACGGATCAAAAATATGGGTCACAATGCTCTCATCCATGCCCGTGCCGTTATCCGTCACCGTCAGCAGGACATAACCGCCGGGCACGGCATCCACATGGTTTTTGCAAAATTTCTGATCCAGGGTCACATTAGCGGTTTCAATCACAAGACGCCCGCCTTCCGGCATGGCATCCGCCGCATTGCTGCCCAGGTTCAGCAGAATCTGCTCAATATGCATGGGATCGGCATTCACCCCCCATAAATCCTCATCCAGCGAGAGTTCAATGGCGATCATTTTTGGAACTGTCTGGCGAAGGAGCTCTTCCGCCTGACGCACTTCATGGTTCAGGCAAAGCAGCTTTGGCGTGCCTTCCATTTTGCGGCTGAACGTCAAAAGCTGCTGGATCAGCCGGCCGGCCCGTTCCCCGGCCTGACGGATCTGGACCAGTTTTCTGGCGTCCGGGTGCTCCGGATGCCGGTTCAAAAGCAGCAATTGAGTATAGCCACTGATGGCCTGTAGAATATTGTTGAAATCATGGGCAATGCCGCCGGCCAGCGTGCCGATGGCTTCCATTTTCTGGGCGTGCCGCAGCTGGATTTCGAGCTTTTGCCGATGTTTTTCCGCCAGCATCCGTTCACTGATATCCCGGGCAATGCCCCGGAAACCCACTGGTTCTCCGGCCTGATTTTTGATCAGGGAGGCGGTTATTTCCATATGGCGGGTGGTGCCGTCTTTCAAAATAATGGCAACCGCAAAAGGGACACTGGGCGTGCCGGTATCTGAAATCCGGTAAAAAAATTTGCGCAGCCGCTCCACACTTTCCGCTTCCGCAAAATGCCGGTAATTGACCCCTGTGGCCTCTTCCCGGGAATACCCGGAAATTCGGCAGAGCCGGTCATTAAAAAAAGTTAAATTCCCTTTCAGGTCCACCTCATAATAAATGTCTTCAATGCTCTCAAGAATCGTGCGGTATCTTGCCTCGCTGCGCATCATGGCGGCTTCTGCCCGTTTGCGCTCGTCAATATCAATGATGGTGATCAGGCCGGCCGGTTTTCCCTGATACATCAGAGGGCTGCCGGAAAGAGATACCCAGATTGCACGGCCGGTTTTGTGAACGATCTTGAAGTCATAGGCAGGCGGGGCCGCCTGCCCGGCCTGCCGCTTATTGCCCCGGGCCCTCACCATGGGCTGATAATCCGGATGCACAACTTCCCAGAATCGCATGCGGTAGAATTCTTCGCGCAGATAACCGGAGATGGCTTCCGCAGCCGGGTTCACATAGACCCAGTAATCATTTTGATAAATCATAATGGCAAAAGGACACCGCTCCGCCAAGGCCCGAAATTTTTCTTCGCTTTCCTGGAGCTGTCCAATCATCTGCCGCTTATCGGTAATATCCCGGTTAATCCCGATAAGACCCACGGGCTGAAAATTTTCATCCCGCAAAAACGAAACCCTGGATTCGATCCATATGGTGGTGCCGTCTTTCCGGAACACTTCCATCTCCAGGATCTGGAACCGGTGGGGATCGAACCGGCCTGAACCTTGGCCGGAACTTTGGGCAAGGTTTTGGCCGGATCTTTCCTTTTCCATCTGTTCTTCAAACCGGGAAATCAGTTCTTCTCTGGATTCCGGGGTTACCATGTCCAGGATGGTTTTGCCGATCAGCTCTTCGGGATCAAATCCCCGCATGCGTTTTATGGAGGGGCTGACATAGGTGTATCTCAACTCAAGGTCCATGGTAAAAATCACATCAGAAATATGATTGGCCAGAAGATCATAACGGGCTTCCGCTGCCTGCCGGGCCTGTTTGTCGGCATTGGCCTTTTTTTTCAGGTCCGCGGTATGCAGGGCCATGGCAATCAGCCGCTGCATCTCACCAGGATGAAACGGCGGGGCCAGATATCCAAAGGGAAAACTCAGATGGCTGTCGGGAATCTGTTCCAGTTCCGGTGGGGTGCCCACAAAAAGGACGGAAGCAGCGCCTGTTTTGTGGATTTCTTCAGCCACTTCCAGCACCGGGGCCCCGGGCAGATCCATATCCAGAAACACCAGTGACGGGGCCTCCTCCGGAATCCGGGAAAGGAGTTCGCTGCTGGTTTCCGCCGGAGATGCCACAACGATATTCAGTTGCTTCAGGCAGGCAAGCACCTCGGACATGCGGTCACCGGCCGGCCCGGCAACCAGCATCCGGGCCGATAAAACCGTTTTATGGGCAGTATGTTGCGTACCCGATGGGCAAGAAGCATTCAAAGGCAGTATCCGTTTCACTGGTGTGAATTCATAACAAAGCGTTTTTTATAAAATATGCCACTCCCGTCACCCATTGTCAACCAATCATGCGCCCTGCCGGCCCCCCCTCATAACAACAGACCCTGAACGTCAATCCGGATAAAAAATCCAAGGCAGAGCCCCCATGGCAGAAACCCATAGCAGAAAATTGGCAGGCACCGCAGAAAACCTAAAATATAATTGACGTACTTTGACTATGTGCTAAGGTAAATTTAAAACATCGTTTCGATTCATAAATTTTATTTCTAACAGAAAACCACGGAGATATCTCGAATGCGATCGAACTACTGGCCGGATGAATACCTTGCAAAACGATGCAGTGCCGAAGATGCCATGCGCATGATCCGTTCCGGCCAGCGGGTGTTTTTCGGGTCTTCCTGCGCCGAACCCCAGTACCTGGCCAACACCCTCATCCGTATGGGCGATCATTTTTCAGATCTTGAAATTGTTCGTCTCATGAGCATTGCAAACTCCCCCATCACCCGGCTTGCGGACACAAACCCCCATGGAAATTTTAATATCCGGAACATTTATCACGGATCCGCCGCCGCCACCCACCTGTCCGCCAGCAAGCCCTACATCACCCCTATCAATATATCGGCGGTGCCCGGACTGTTTCTCAAGCGTCAGCTTCCGCTGAACGCGGCGTTCGTTCAGACATCACCACCGGATGATTTCGGGTGGATGAGCCTGGGGATTTCCGTGGATGTGTGTCAGGCCGCCATCAAATCCGCGGACCTGGTGATCGTGCAGGTAAATCCAAAAATGCCCCGGGTGCTCGGCCAGAGTTTTGTTCACGTCAATGACGTGGACGTGATTGTGGAAAAAGAAGAAGATCTCTTAATCATCGACAACCTGCCCGAATTTGATACGGCCCATAAAATCGCAAAAATGGTGGCCAATCTGGTGGAAGACGGGGCCACCTTTCAGCTGGGGCTGGGGGCGACGCCCCAGGCCATTCTCCTGGCCCTGGCCGGTAAAAACGACCTCGGCGTTCATACCCAGTTTCTGCTCGACGGCATTATGGATCTGGTCTCCATGGGGGTGATCAACAACAAATACAAAAACATTCATAACGGCAAAATCCTGGCCACCAATGCGGTGGGCACAGAAAACCTGTATGAATTTATTCACGACAACCCGTCCATTGAATTTTATCCGTCGGATTATGTGTGCAACCCGGGCATTATCGCCCAGAACAATAAAATGATCTCCGTCAACATGGTCATGGAAATGGACATCACCGGCCAGGCCGCGGTGGACGCCCTGCCCCACAATTATTTTGCCGGCATCTCCAGCATGATAGATTTTATCAGGGGATCCTCCCAGTGCCCCAACGGCAAATCCATTCTTCTGATTCCATCCACTTCCATAGACAAGACGGAAACCCGAATTGTCAGCAATATTGAAAACGGCGGCGTGGTGATCCCTCGGGGAGATGTCTCCTATGTGGTCAGCGAATTCGGGGCGGTCAACCTGTTTGGAAAAAATCTCCAGGAACGGGCCACCGCCATGATCAGTCTGGCCCACCCCAAATTCCGGGATGAACTGTTCGCAAAAGCCAAAGCCATGGGCCTGATGAGCCATGGCCGGCAACTCAGCGAATCCCTGAAAAGCGTGTATCCCGCGGGACTTGAAGAAATCCGCCACTACGGCGACCGGACGGTTCAGCTGCGGCCCGCCAAGGCTGTGGACGACCGGCGGATTCAGGAACATTTCTACGGCCTGGATAAAAAAGATGTGGTGGCCCGGTTTTTTCACGAAAAGACCAGTTTTCTGCGGGATGACGTGGAAAGCATGTTTGAAACCGACTACATTAAAAATCTGACCATTCTGGCGGTAACCGGCGAATTTGGCTTTGGCGCGGTCATCGGCATCGGCGCCTACATGCTGGAACCCAAAAACAATATGGCGGAAGTGGCGTTCTCGGTCAGCAAACAGTGGCAGGGCAAAGGCATTGCTTCCGCGCTTCTTTTTAAGCTGGCACAGGCGGCAAAAGACAATGGCATTTCCGGGCTGGTGGCCTATACGTCTCCGGAAAACACCGGCATGATCAAACTGTTTAAAAAACTCCCCTATCCCGTAAAATCTTCCTTTGAAGACGGCATGACCATTTTAACCTGCAAACTTGATGATCAAAATGAAGGAGGGCAGTAATGACCGAGTATCCGAAATTTTATGACGCGCATCTCGCAGACTACCGGAAAATTGCCTATATCAACAGCAAAAAACAATATCAGGAACTGTACCAAAAATCCATCGACCACCCGGAGGAATTCTGGGCTGAGCAGGCCGAAAAATATCTTTCCTGGGAAAAAAAATGGGATTTTGTTTTGGACTATGATTTTAATGAAGCAAAAATCCAGTGGTTTGGAAACGGCAGGCTCAACGCATCCTATAATTGCCTGGACCGGCACATGGACACCATCAAAGACAAAATCGCCTACTACTGGGAAGGGGACCGGCCGGATGATGCCAGAACCTATACCTACGGGGATGTTTATGAACAGGTCAACCGCTTTGCCGCCGTGCTGAAATCCCGAGGCGTTCAAAAAGGGGACCGGGTGATTATCTATCTGCCCATGATCATTGAGCTGCCGGTGTCCCTGCTGGCCTGCGCCCGGATCGGGGCAGTTCACAGCGTGGTGTTCGGGGGCTTCAGCGCGGAAGCCATTGCCAACCGCATTACCGACAGCAACGCCAAAGTGGTCATTACAGCGGACGGCGGGTATCGGGGCGGCAAACCGGTTTCCCTTAAAAACAATGTGGACGCGGCCCTGAAAAACTGCCCCAATGTGGAAACCGTGGTGGTGGTCAATCGCACCGCCGCGGACATTCAGCTGGAGGCAGGTAAAGAAATCTGGTGGCATGAGGCCATGGCGGCCCCGGACCTGCCCGCCTATGTGGAACCTGAATCCATGGATGCGGAAGATCCCCTGTTTATACTCTACACCAGCGGCAGCACGGGCAAGCCCAAAGGCGTGGTGCATACCCACGGAGGATACCTGGTGTACGCAGCCATGACCACTAAACTGGTGTTTGATTTAAAAGACGATGAAATCTTTTGGTGCACCGCGGACATCGGATGGATCACCGGGCACAGCTATATTGTCTATGGCCCTCTCATCAACGGGCTCACCGGCGTCATGTTTGAAGGGGTGCCCAGCTATCCGGATTTTGACCGGTTCTGGGCCATTGTGGAAAAATACAGGATCAACAAATTCTACACGGCTCCCACTGCCATCCGGGCACTGGCAAAAGAAGGGGAATCTCATGTACTGAAACATGACATTTCTTCTTTAAAACTGCTGGGCACGGTGGGGGAGCCCATCAATCCGGAAGCCTGGCGGTGGTATTATCATTTTGTAGGCCGGGACTGGTGCCCGGTCATTGACACCTGGTGGCAGACCGAAACCGGCGGCCACATGATGACCCCGCTGCCCGGGGTGGACCCCATCAAGCCGGGCTCGTGTTCCGGCCCGTTTTTCGGCGTGGACCCGGTCATTTTAGATGACACCGGCGAAGAAGTAAAATTTCCCAATGAAGAAGGCCTGCTGTGTATCCGCAAACCCTGGCCGGGTATGGCGCGCACGGTTTACGGCGACCATGAACGCTTCCGGGACACCTATTTCAGCCAGGTACCGGGAATGTATTTTACCGGTGACGGCGCCAAAAAGGATGAAGACGGGTATTTCTGGATTATCGGCCGCATTGACGATGTCATCAATGTGTCCGGCCACCGCCTGGGCACCGCGGAAGTGGAATCCGCGCTGGTGCTGCACAAAAATGTGGCCGAAGCCGCAGTGGTGGGGTTTCCCCATGCCATCAAAGGACAGGGCATTTACGCGTTTATCATCCTTAAAAGCGGGGCCGTCCCTTCAGATGCGCTGAAAAAAGAACTGGTCATGCAGGTGAGAAAGGAAATCGGCCCCATTGCCACCATTGACGTAATTCAATTCACGGAAGGACTGCCCAAAACCCGCAGCGGCAAAATCATGCGCCGGATTCTGAAAAAAATCGCGGCCGGTAAAATGGACGAGCTGGGGGATACCTCCACCATTGCAGATGAATCGGTTATTGACACGCTGATCCAAAACCGGGTGGATGTATCGGAATTATAATAAGGACAACTTCCGGATTGAATGTCGGCATCACCCGTGATGAGCGGTTTCTGAAACACAAAACCGGGCACCATCACCCGGAGCATCCCAAACGTCTGGACGCGGTGCACCGGATGCTGGATCAGCACTTCCAGAACCGGCTTATCCAGATCCCGGCAGCCCTGGCCACCCTGGAGCAGATTGAAAGGATCCACTCTCCTGCCTATATAAAACGCATTCTCAAAACTGCTGAACAGCGGCTCACCTCTCTTGCGCCGGACACCCCCATCAGCGCGGACAGCCATTTTGCGGCCTGGCTGGCGGCCGGGGCCTGCATCAAAGGAGTGGAAAGCCTGATGACGGGTACCTGCGAGGCCTATTTCGGGTTTGTCCGGCCCCCGGGGCACCACGCCCTGCCGGACAAGGCCGCTGGATTCTGTATTTTCAACAATATCGCCATTGCGGCCCAATACGCCATGGACCGGTTTGCCCTGGAACGAATCCTGGTCGTTGACTGGGATATTCACCACGGAAACGGAATTCACGATATTTTCTACAACAGCGACCATGTTTTTTACCTGTCCACCCATGATCCCATGATGTATCCTTATACCGGCGCCCTGGATCAGACCGGCGCGGGCAAAGGCACCGGGTACACCGTGAACATCCCCATTATCCGTGAATTTACAGACGATGATATGCTGTATCTGTATCAGGAAATCCTCACCCCCCTTATAGCCGCGTATCAGCCCCAGCTTATCATGACAGCCGCCGGATTTGACGCCCATGGCGATGACCCTGTGGGCCGGTCCCGGCTTACCCGGAAATTTTACCGCAACATCACCCGGCTGCTCATGCATCTCCGAAAACAGACCGGAAATGCCCCCCTGTTTTTTGCTCTGGAAGGAGGCTATGATCAGCGCGCGCTGGCGGATTCCATCTTTGATATGGTAACGGAACTGACCCGTCCGCCCTCGCCCCTGGCGACCCTGTCCCCAAGCCCTGACGCGGCAAAACTTGTGGACCGCGTCAAAACCCTTCACTCCCCGTACGGCTTTCTGCGCTGAGGAATACTGATGATGATCAAAGCAAGAATACCCGCCTGCAATACCGTCTCCGCCAACCTGAGATCCTATGACGCCATCCTGCCCGGCTTTCAATGGACAGATATCGAAACGGAATTTTCATGGCACGGCACGGATCACATGAATATTATCACTGAATCCATGGACCGGTGGGCGGATGATCCTGAAAAATGTGCCCATGACGCCCTGGTCTTTTCAAAAGGCGGGCAGACGGAGCGATACACCTATGGGGAACTGAAAAAAAAATCCTGCCAATGGGCCGGTCTTTTGAAAAAATACAACTTTGTGGCCGGCGACCGGCTGATAATCATGCTGCCGCCCTGCCCGGAAATATTTTTCACCATGGCCGCCTGTGCCCGTACAGGAGTTATCTTCTGCCCGATTTTCGCCAGCGCGGGTTTTTATGAGCTGGAAATCCGCCTTGAAATCACAGCCCCCAAAGGCATTCTGACCCTGCCGGATCTGGTGGAAAAGATATCCCTTGAATGCGCGGCCCGCATGGACCACATTTTTCTCACCCAGGGACCGGCACCGGGCATTTTTCAGAATGAAACCGTTATCAGCAGCATACCGGACCAGATGCCGGCCGAATTTCCGGCTCAAGCATTTCCAGGGGATACGCCCCTTTATCTGATCTACACCTCCGGTTCCACCCGGCCGCCCAAAGGGGTAATGCACACCCATCAGGAAATGACCGGCATGCTGGCCTCAGCCCGATGGGTGCTGGATCTTAAAACGAATTCCATCCTTTGGACGGACGCGGATCCGGCCTGGGTGACCGGCACTGTCTACGGCGCATTCGCCCCGTGGCTGTGCGGAGCCACCTCTTTTGTCCAGGGAGACCCCTTTACCGCGGCCAACTGGTACTGGACCCTGGAAAAATTCAAAATTACGGTGTGGTACACCACGCCCAAAATCATCCGGGATCTCATGGAAGCCGGCGACAACCTGCCGTCCCGGTATCAGCTCGGCGCCCTTGTTCACATTGCCGGTGTGGGCGCGCCCCTTCCGCCGGAGCTTTTCTATTGGGTGAAAGACCATCTGCACTGCTTTCCCCATGATACCTGGTGGATGACGGAAACCGGCATTATCTGCATTGCCAATCTGCCCTGCAATGACATTAAACCCGGTTCCATGGGAAAACCCCTCCCCGGCATCCGGGCCGCGATTCTGGATGAAACCGGCACGCCCCTGCCCCCCCTCTCTTTAGGGGAACTGGCCCTGAAATGTCCGTGGCCCGGCCTGACCAGCGGCCTCTGGCATGATGAAAACGGATACCAGCGATATTTTACCGCTGACAACTGGTTTCTTACCGGCGACATTGCCGTTGAAGATGAAGAAGGGTATTTTTATCACCAGGGCCGGAATGATGACCTCCTGAAAGCCGGCGGCGACAAGGTGATCGGTCCCTTTGAAATCGAACAGGTGCTGTGCGTTCACCCGGCCGTGGCCGAAGCCGCGGTAATATCCAAAGGCAGCGAGCCTGGCAAAGGTCTTTCCTATCTGAAAGCTTTTATCACCCTGAAACGCGGCCATATCCCGTCCTCACGCCTGAATTATGAAATCAAAGCCTTTCTGAAAGGCAACCTGGCAGCGGACATCGTGGTCCGGGATGTGGTCATTCTGGACAAACTGCCCAAAACAAGAAGCGGCAAACTGCTGCGGCGGGTGCTCAGGGCAAGAGAACTGGGCATCCCCGGGGGAGAATCCCTGAATATGCAGGATTAGAAAAGGCTGGAAGGCAGGATTCAGAAGTCAGAAGTCAGAAGTCAGGAGACAGGAGACAGAATTCAGAAGATAGGAGATAGGAGGCAGAAATTGCCTCGGCCTCGTTCCCACGGTCCTCCGTGGGAACGCACGTCTGAATTACGAAAAAGACAGGTCCCTCAGGGGAATGCGGGAACCTGAAAAGTGCTGTGCAATTTTTTTGAGCATAATCCCAAACCTGTCATTGAATTTGCAGCATTCCGGTGTTATAGTGTTTTATTACATAACCCAAAAGCAGTAACGCAAGACGGCAAAAGCCGCAGAATACCGGGATGCAACCCATGAAAACCCGTTTTGAAACCATCAGCGAAGCCCGAAAAATTCTTGAATTACCGGAAGCCGCCACTTTTGACCAGGTCAAAAACAATTTTAAACGATTAATCAAAAAATGGCATCCGGATAAAAATACGAGTGACCCGGCAACCGCTGAACACAAAACCCGGGAGATCATTAATGCCTATAATATCATTCTTCAGTATTGCCATGAATACCGGTATTCCTTTGCCCGGCAGGAGGTTGAGAAATACCTCTCCGACCGGGAGCGATGGTTCAGACAATTTGGGAATGATCCCATTTGGGCCACTGAAACCCATAACCAGCATTGATTGTGAATATATCTGACGCCGGATACCCTCCCTGCAGTAACCAGGGCGGTTCAGCCGGCTTTACCAACCATTAAACAGAAGTAAAGGAGGAATTATTATGGCGAAAATGACGGAACGTATGATGGAACTCTTCAATAAGGTACCGACTGCAATTCTGGCCACCGCAACGGCTGACGGCACGCCCAATGCGGTTCCCGTGGGTGCCAAAAAAATCCTTGATAATGAAACCCTTCTGATTTCCGACCAGTTTTTCGGAAAAACCCTGGCCAACATAAAAGCCAATCCCAAATTCGCCATCACCTTTTGGGAAGGCCATGAGGGCTATCAGGTCAAAGGTACTGTCACGGTGGAAACATCCGGCCCGCGCTTTGAAGAAACCGCGAAATGGATTGAAGAAAAAAGCACGCAATCCGGATTCCCGTTAAAATCCAAAGGGGCCGCAATTTTAAAAATTGATAAAATTTACGGCGTGGCTCCCGGCCCTGGTGCCGGGAAAAAACTGGCATAATACCCTTTTATACACCGGCATTCAAGCACAGGAGGAGACACTATGCCCGAAGATTTCAACCCGGGTTGCGCCCGGCCCACCGGCGGCCCGGTGGGAGAAGCACCCGCTGAAAAAACAGAAACCCCATCAGAAATAACACCGAAGGAGATTCAAAATATGATAAAAGTCGGCCAGAAAGCGCCGGATTTTTCCGCGCCTGCTTATTTTAAGGGCAAATTCGTCAACGTGAACCTGTCCGAATACTTGGGAAAATGGGTGGTACTCTGCTTCTACCCGGGCGATTTCACCTTTGTCTGAGCGACCGAGATTTCAGCAGTTGCTGAAAAACATCCTGAATTTGAAAAACTCGACGTTCAGGTCCTTTCCATGAGCATTGACAGCGTGTTTGTGCACAAAATCTGGAATGACCAGGAAATTTCAAAAATGGTGGACGGCGGCGTTCCTTTTCCCATGCTGTCGGATGCGGGCGGCAAAGTCGGTACCCTCTATGGAATATATGACGACAACGGCGGCGTGGATACCCGGGGCCGGTTCATCATTGACCCGGACGGGGTGATCCAGGGATTTGAAGTGCTGTCTCCGCCGGTGGGCAGAAATGTGAGCGAATCGCTGCGGCAAATTCAGGCTTTTCAGCTGGTGCGGGAAAGCAAAGGCACGGAAGCCACGCCATCCGGATGGAAACCCGGAAAAGCGACCCTGAAACCCGGTATTGATCTGGTGGGCAAGGTGTGGGAAAAGTGGAAGACGAATATGGCATTTGATTAGAAAAAGGTTTAAGGTTTAAGGTAGAAGGCGGGGGAAAAACCTTCAGTCTTCAGCAGAATCATCTGAACCCAAAAAAACAGGCCGGATTCGTCCCGCAGGCGACATCCGGCCCAACAATATTCATAATGAGGAACCCAATGAACGACGTGTTAGCAGAAGTTGAAAAATTCATCCAGGACTGGCCGGATTCCCCGGAAAAAAACAAAAACATTTTTATCCGGCTAAAGGATTTTTTACAGGCAAAGCCCGGTATTGTATTTGAATACGTGCCCCGGGAAGGCCTTACCTATTCTTTGCGGGCAAAACATGAAAGCCAGAAAAACAAACCCCTGTATGCCATGGTGGACGTGATTGAAGATTCGCCCCGGTGGCTGTCAGTCTGCTTCTATGGTGAACTGATCACCGATCCGGACGAAACCGGCGACTTTGTACCTGAAGGACTCCTGGGCGAAGACGCCATCTGTTTTGACCTGGAAGAATATGATGAAGATGCCATAAAATATGTTGAAGCACGGCTCACCGAAGCCCATGAGAACGCGGCCAGTTCATGATACCCGGGCAGCGGGCCGCAAATTATCATTTGACTTGGCCAGAATCATGACCTATTATAAGGCCATGATTAATTTAAATATCAACGAAATAAAAACAAATTTTTCAAACTCCCTTGCAAAAGTACGCAAGGGAGAAACCATTATTGTATGCAAACGGAACGTCCCCATTGCCGAAATCAAACCGATCGTCGCGCTTCCGAACAAAAAACGTCCGATCGGTTTGACCAGAAAAAAATATCCGGAATTCATCATCAGCGATGCTTTTTTCGAGCCGCTTCCGGAGGATATCACTGCGCTATTTAACGGTGAAAAAAGGTGAAACTGCTCCTTGACACCTGCACATTTCTCTGGCTGATCGTCGGTAGTGAAGCGCTTTCCCAAAATGCCCTTGACACCTTTCGGGATCCTGGAAATGAAGTTTTTTTCAGTGCCGTTTCCGCATGGGAAATCAATGTAAAATACAAACTCGGAAAATTACCGCTTCCAGCGTCGCCGGACAAATTCATCCCCCAAGAGAGGGAAAGTCATTTTATTTCTTCTCTTGCCCTAACAGAGCGGGACACGTTGCATCTTCACAAACTGCCAACTCCCCACAATGATCCTTTTGACCGGATGCTGGTTTGCCAGGCAATTGAACACGCCCTGACCATTCTGACCCCGGATCCGCTGATCAGCCAATACCCTGTCCGATCCTACTGGTAGCTGTTACCATGAAATTCAATCAAGATAAAAACCACCCAATACCTGCTCGCCTGCCGTTTCGCGAACGATCATCTCGAACTCATCATGATCGGCCCCCACGAAAATTACTACCGGGATCTTAAAACCTATCTCAAAAACAGTTAGCAACCGCTGTTTGCACCCTCTACGCCACCTCAATTTTCCAGATATCCCGGCAATACTCCCGAATAGCCCGGTCCGAGGAAAACTTGCCGATTCTGGCGACATTTAATACGGACCGGCGGGTCCATTCTTTCTGGTCCGCCCAGAGCCGGTTCACCTGTTCCTGGGCTTCAATATAGGACTTGTAATCCGCCATCAGCATGTACCGGTCTTCACCCAGCAGGGCGTGCACCAGGGGCGCAAACAAATCCCGGTCCCCTCTTGAAAGTTGCCCTGACCCGATCAAATCAATAACTTCCCGGAGTTCTTCATAATAATCATAGTATTCCCGCGGCACATGTCCGGCTGCTTTGTATTCCGCCACTTCCTTGGCGTTCATTCCGAACAGAAAGAAATTTTCAGCCCCCACCGCGTCCCGGATTTCCACGTTGGCCCCGTCCAGAGTGCCGATGGTAAGGGCCCCGTTCATGGCAAATTTCATATTGCCGGTACCGGACGCCTCTTTGCCGGCCATGGAAATCTGCTCGGACAAATCCGCGGGCGGATACACCCGGTGGCCGAGTTTTACATTAAAATTCCGAACAAAAACAATCTTAAGCCGTTCTTTCACGTCCGGATCGGCATTCACCACTTCGGCCACGGAATTGATCAGTTTAATAATGAGCTTTGCCATGTAATAACCCGGAGCCGCTTTTCCGCCGAACACGAAAGTACGGGGGGCAATGGCCAGTCCGGGATTTTTTTTGATCCGGTTATACAGGGTGAGAATATGCAAAACATTCAGATGCTGGCGCTTGTATTCATGGATCCGCTTGACCTGCACGTCAAACATGGAATTGGTGTCCAGCGCAACCCCGGTTTTATTGAACACATATTCCGCCTGCTGGCGCTTGTTGTTTTGTTTCACCAGCCACCACTGGGACAGAAATTTTTCATCATGGATAAAATCTTCCAGCTGACGCAATTTTTCCAAATCCTTGAGCCATCCGTCGCCGACCCAGTCGTTCAAAAGGCCCGCAAGCCGTGGATTGCACAGGGCCATCCACCGGCGCGGGGTCACTCCGTTGGTTTTATTGCTGAATTTTTGCGGCATGAGCGTATAAAACGCATTCAGGGTATGCGCTTTTAACAAATCCGTGTGAAGCGCGGCCACGCCGTTGATGGCATGACTGCCCACGCAGGCCAGATTGGCCATGCGCACATATTTTTCCCCGGCTTCCTCTATGAGCGACAGTTCCCCAATCCGGGTGCTGTGCGCGGGGTGATTATTTCTGATATCATCCAGAAACCGCTGATTGATCTCATAAATAATTTCCAGATGCCGGGGCAGCACGTCTTTCAACAGGGGGATAGACCACTTTTCCAGGGCCTCGGGCAACAGGGTGTGGTTGGTATAGGAAAATGTTTTTTGGGTGATATGCCAGGCCCTTTCCCAATCCATGCCATGTTCATCCACAAACAGGCGCATCAATTCACAAATGGCAACGGCCGGGTGGGTGTCGTTCAACTGGGCCGCATAAGTGTCGTAAAAATTGTCCAGAGATTTTTCTTTGAGCAGATGCATGTCAATCATGTTCTGAAGGGAACAGCTCACAAAAAAGAACTGCTGCTCCAGCCGCAGCCGCTTCCCCTGCATCTGCTGGTCATTGGGATACAGCACTTTGGTGATGTTTTCCGCGGCCACCTTGCATTCCACGGCCCCGTAATAATCCCCCAGATTGAAATCCTGGAAATCAAAGGACTCCGTGGCTTCGGCTTTCCACAGGCGCAGCATGCAGGCGGTTTCCGACCGGTATCCCAGCATGGGCAGGTCATAGGCCATGCCTTTTACGGTCCGGCCGGGAATCCATCTGACGCGGGAAACGCCGTTTTCATCCGGATAAACTTCCGTGTATCCGCCAAGCTTGACATTGTAAGTGCGGTCCGGCCGGGGAATTTCCCAGGGGTTGCCCAGCTGCAGCCAGTTGTCGGTGAGTTCCACCTGCCAGCCGTCTTCAAAGCTCTGGTGAAACATGCCGTGTTCATACCGGATGCCGAATCCCACTGCCGTTATCCCGAGGGTTGCCATGGACTCCATATAGCAGGCGGCCAGCCGGCCAAGGCCCCCGTTGCCCAGGCCCGGTTCCTGTTCTTCTTCGATAATATCCGCAAGATCCAGATTGAATTCCTTGACCGCCTGTTTCATGGTGGCCACCATGTCCAGATTGATCAGGTTCCGGTAAAGCTGGGGGCCGATCAAAAACTCAGCGGAAAAATAGCACACGGCCCGGGTTTTGGATTTTAAAAACTTTTCCGTGGACGCGATCCACTTTTTCATCAGCCGGTTGCGCACACTATAGGCCACTGCTTTGTAGCAGTCGTGGGGGCTGGCCAGGGCCGGGGGTTTTCCCAGCACATAGAGCAGGTTTTCCGCCAGATCCTGCTTCACGTCCTCCAGCTCCATGCCGGTTCTGGGATTGGTATACAACGGCGTGTTGATTTTGGGTTGACGACTTTTTGGTGTCTTGTTCGCATTCTTTTTAGCGGCCATGGTTCCTCCGAATTTCCAATAAAATGGATCGATCTAATTTGGGCTTCTAACTAAATACATATTAAAAACCATATTTCCCGCAGAGCCGCAGGGCTCGCAGAGAAAAAATCTCAGCGCCTCAGTGTCCCTGCGGGATAAAACACTTCAAACAGGAATTTCTGATTGGTCCATACAACGGCGAAAATGCCGTCAAAAGCTTTTTACGAAGCCGTCAGCTTTAAGCGGATGACGATACGTCGCCATTTTCGCACACCGGCTTCCAGTAAAATTCAATCAGCAGCACCCGTACCATGCAGGCCACGGGAACCGCGGCAATCATGCCGGTGATGCCGAACCAGGCACCTGCGGCAAGGGCCAGCATAATGGCGATGGGATGCAGTCCTGCCCCTTTTCCCAGAATTTTGGGCTGAAGCACCATCCCCTCAATGGCCTGAATGGCCACAAAAATACCGCCCGCCACCAGAAATCCCATGAGTTTGATCTTCCATTCCGGCGAACCGCTCAGCAGAACGATCAACAGCGCCGGGGTCACGCCGACAATCGGCCCCAGATAGGGGATAAATCCCCCGATGCCGGCAGCCACGCCGATGAGAATGGAAAACTGGGTCAGTGCCGGAAATCCGATGAACCCCGTGAAAAACAGGCCCACGGCAAACATCAGGCCCACCAGAAAGGACACGGTAAGCTGTCCCCGCAAAAATCCGCCCACGGCGTCATCCATTTTATCCATAATATCCCAGGTGCGCTCCCGGTATTTCGGAGGAATGGCCTGTCGCAAAAACGGCCCCACCCGATCCCAGTCCAGAACCAGGTAAAAATTCACAATGGCCACAAACACAAAAAACGCGCCAAACCCGATCACCGAACGGACGCCACGGAACACGGTCATGGAAATCTGACCCATTGTGGAAATGCCGCCGCTGGTGGCCTTCTGCACCACCGGCAGCAATGATCCGGCAATGGCTTCATAATCAATCTCGATATTTTTAATCCGGGTTTCAAGGGTTTTTACCAGATCCGGATCAATGTTAAAAGACGGATGGGCGGAAATGGCCTGTATCCAGCCAGGCATCACCACCCGAAGCGTTTCCACCAGATCAATGCTCTGGCTGATCAGCACCGGAATCAGAATGGCCATGACAATGAAAAACGCCAGCAGAATCAGAAAAAAAACCAATAGTGTGCCGCCCACCCGGCCGAGGCGCAGCTTTTTCTGAAGAAAACTCACCACCGGCGCGAGCACATAGGCCAGAATGAGCGCCAGCAAGAACGGAGACAAAAGGGAAAACAGGAATTCAAAAGGCGTCTTTAAGAGGCCGATGGCGGTAAACCCCAGTACAATGCAGCCCAGAGCGCCCAGGGCAAAAAAAATCCGTTTCAGGTTGGCATCATCCACATTCACGTTTACCATAAAAGTCTCCTTTTTTTGATGCAACTGTAAAAAAGTCAGACTTAGACGGCAAAGAAAAAAGCTTCAAATTCAAGGCGCACAAATCCCGAGCAATGATGCGTACTTGGCGTACGCTGAAGCGGCGAGGGATGCAGTGCAACAAAGAATTTGGACTTTTTGCGAAGCCGTCTTTTCTATTTCACTGCCACGCCCCGGCCCTTGAGATAGTCTTTCAGTTCACCAATGCCGATGGTGCCGAAATGAAACACGGACGCGGCCAGAAGAACGGTGGCACCGGCTTCCACCGCATCATAGAAGTGAGAGAGCTTCCCGGCCCCGCCCGAGGCCACCACTTCGGCGGAAACCGCATCTTTGATGGCCCGAATCACGGGCAAATCATAGCCGGTGCGCGCGCCGTCCCCGGCTTTGCTGGTGGGCAAAATCACGGGCACGCCGCAGCCGTCCACCTTTTTTGCCCATTCCACCGCATCCTGCCCTGTGGCAGTGCGGCCGCCGTCGATGAACACTTCATAACCCGACGCCATGGCCGGATTCTGGTCCACATCAATGGCCACGGTGACTTTGTCCGCGCCAAAGGCTTTTACCAGTTCCGGAATCAGGTCCGGGTGGCGGAATGCCGCGCTGCTGGTGGACACCTTGTTCGCGCCCGCGCCAAGCACTTTTTCAGCGGACGCCACATCGGAAATCCCGCCCCCCACGGTAAAAGGAACGGTGGTGACCGCTGCCACCCGCCGGACCACATCCAGCATAGTGGCTCTGCCCTCCACTGTTGCGGTAATATCCAACAGCGCCAGTTCATCCGCACCGGCCGCGCAATAAGCCCGGGCACATTCCACCGGATCTCCCGCATCTTTGATGTCCACAAAATGCACGCCCTTGACCACCCGCCCGTTCTGCATATCCAGACAGGGCATAATTTTAATCACCTGACCCATTCGTTTCCTCCAAAATCATTTTTTCAGTACACCGGATTTCCCGGCAAACCGGATTGTTCAATACTTAAAGATGTTATCTACTTCCTTGTCATCACAGAATACCCGTTTTAAGTCAACTTTCTTTTACCGGGACACAGAAATTCCGGCGAATTCCCGAGGAAAACCCAGTTCAAAAAACACGGTAAATTTGTTCTGCTTTTTTTTAATGCAGGCGCGGTGGCCTGCCCTACGAACCGGTCAAGGCTTCCAAGCGTTGTAGGGACGGCCACTGTGCCGTCCTATAATATCACAAAAGACCTATGGTTATAGGCTTTGGGGACAGAACAAATTTACCCTGGTTCAAAAAACTGCCTGCTTGCGAATTTGCGTCATCAATGATATAAAGAAGTATTTTTTTGGACTACGTTCACTCTTAAATCGTCATGGAAGGAGAAGCCCATGGTCGCCGCACAGTCAAAGAAATCAAAAAAATCAAAAAAAAAGCAAAAAAAAGACCTGACCTACGCGCACAAAGCCCTGGAGATGGCCCAGGAACATTATGAAAAAGAAAAAAAGAAAGCCATCAATGAGCGGCGCCCTTTTCGCGGGCTGCAGATCATTCCCACCGCCAGCTATTACGATGAATCCCATGGCCGCAAGCCCGGCGAAAACAACTGGACCGGATTCGGTTTTGATATCCACCCCCAGGTTTCCCTGACAGCCGGCGGACTGGTGCTGCTTTTCATCGTTTTGACCATTCTTTACCGGGAGCAGTCAGCAGCGTTTTTCCAGAGCATGGTGGACACTATCGGCAACACGTTCGGCTGGCTGTATATTCTGGCGGCCAATTTTTTTGTCATTGTCATGATTCTGATTGCCGCAAGCGATTACGGTAAAATCCGCGTTGGCGGGCCGGACGCGCTGCCGGAATTTTCCACTTTTGCCTGGTATGCCATGCTCATCAGCGCGGGCATGGGCATCGGGCTCATGTTCTGGAGCGTGGCGGAACCGATTTTTCACTACATGGCCCCTTCGCCCATGTTTGATGTGCCCGCGGAGACGGCCCAGTCCGCCCAGGTGGCCCTGGGGCTGACCTACTACCACTGGGGCATCCATCCATGGGGCATCTACGCCCTGGTAGGGCTTTCCCTGGCGTTTTTCGCTTACAACCGCGGACTGCCGCTGACCATCCGGTCGATTTTTTACCCGCTGCTGGGAGACAAAATTTACGGATTCTGGGGAAATCTCATTGATATTTTATCCGTTCTGGCCACCCTGTTCGGCCTGGCCACCTCCCTGGGCCTGGGGGTCAAGCAGGTGTCCTCGGGACTCAACTACCTGTTCGGCCTGCCCACAACCACGGAGTTTGCCGTCCTTCTCATCGCCGTGATCACTTTTTTGGCGGTGTTGTCCATTGCCACGGGCCTTGACAAGGGCGTTAAAAATCTGAGCATGGCCAATATGTATACTGCCGGGCTGTTTATGATATTTCTGCTGGTGGTGGGGCCAACGGTCTATATTCTAAAGGCGTTTACCCAGAACATCGGTTTTTACCTCCAGAATCTGCCTCAGCTCAGTTTCTGGGTGGAGACGTATTACGGCGCCGAGGGCAGCAACTGGCAGAACCCCTGGACCATCTTTTACTGGGGCTGGTGGATATCCTGGTCACCGTTTGTGGGCATGTTCATTGCCCGGATTTCCAAGGGCCGCACGATCCGGGAATTTATTCTGGGGGTAATGATTTTTCCCACCCTTCTCTCTTTTTTGTGGATGTCATCGTTCGGCGGGTCCGCCCTGTGGCTGCAGGTCACCGGTGCGGCCGATATTGCCGGCGCGGTCACCAAAGACGTATCCACCGCGCTTTTTATCATGCTGGAAAGTTTTCCCCTGACCAAAATCACCTCTTTTATCGGGGTCGTGCTGGTGACCATTTTCTTTATCACTTCTTCAGATTCCGGATCCCTTGTGGTAGATCATCTGACCTCCGGCGGAAAGCTGGATTCGCCGGTGCCCCAGCGAATCTTCTGGGGTATTGTTGAAGGAGTCTGCGCATCGGCCCTGCTCATGGGCGGGGGGCTGGTGGCCCTGCAAAGCGCATCCATTGCCACGGGCCTGCCCTTTACCATTGTGCTGCTGATCATGTGTTACAGCCTGTATCGCGGGCTTCAGGAAGAATATTACCACGCCACCATTATTGAAAAAATGCAGCCGGAAACCCATAAAATCGAGATTCCCATTGAACCGGCAACAAAATAAACCGCTAACAGAATAAAGACGATATGTTAAAGCCTGATAAACGCGCCATCAAAAATCCGGAAGGCGCTGCCGTGCCTTCCGGACTTCCCCCGCAGAAAACCCGGTTACTGATTGCCGAACCCGTTCTGGGCACCGCAATCCGGGCACTGCCAGGTAATGCCGTTGCAGGACAGGCCCCACTGATTTTCATACATGCACGCCTGACAGATGGCAAATCCGCACCGGCAGGTCCAGCAGAACGCAGCAGTGCTGTTGCAGCAGTGACAAATCCGGTTGACGGTTCGGCGCCGGGTCCGGCGTGTGGACAAGCGATCAGAATGAGAGTCTGTTTTGTTCATAGGGGGCTGCTTTATAAAATTGGGTCAGCCTCGAGGAGTGCGAAAACCTGGCGCGGCCAAACGGGCGCGAACATGTCTGAGCAAATCTTCAAATGCCTGGTTGAGCCGAACAAACCGGTTATGACCGCCACCCGTATCCGGATGAAATTTCCGGGCCATATACCGGTATTTCCGGGTCAGCGTTTTTACCGTCAGACTGGCAAGCTCTTTTTTATCGATTTCCATGACCGACAGCGCATCTGCAAGGGGCATGGACGGCTGGGGCCGGGGCGGCCGGAAATCCCGGTGCCGGGCCATCCAGTCATAGATTATCTGATCCAGATACCGGCTTTCGGCGTAATCATGATCAAAAAACCAGCACACATAGCGCACCAGATGCTCGTTTAGCCCATTCGTTCGGGGCATGCCCGCCCAGAATCCTTCATCCGCGTGAAGCTGGCAAACCTCGTCCAGAAAACATTCATCCACTTTTTCCTGGGACAGGGCCTGGGGAAAATTGCGCGCCAGATTGCCTGCAAAATTCCCGGGAACATCAAAAATCACATAGGTGTAGGTCTTTTTTTCATTGGCATTGAGCACAGCCTCCATTTGCAGGAACTGCTGTTCAATCTCATCGCGCGACTTGTCCAGAAGCGGCCGGTAAATTTTTTTCGGCGCCCGCAGAATTTTGGACTGGTCCAGCTGGCCAAACCGGAGGTAATGCAGCCGCCGCCGGTCAAACAGATGAAACCCCGTGGTTTCGCAGCGCCGGCAGGCTTCTCTGATGGTTTCACGGCGTCTGCCGGGACGGTTTTTGTGGGTAAACCCTTCGATGACCCGCCGGGTTTCCGGGCGCAGAAACGGCCAGAAAAGCTGCTCCAGTTCTTCTTCGTCCGGTGCCACACCTTGCTTTTCCAGCTCGCGGTGAATATCTTCATGAAAATAGCAGGCATTACCGCCCGGATAAATGATGTATGCCTCGGGCCGGGCACCTAAGTCAAACAAGTCCCGGCTCTTTATCAGGTCGCCGTCCGGGTAGCTTTCCCGAATAAAATAACGATTCCGGCTGTTTATTGTTTTGCGGGCTAAATACATAATGCGTGTGAGCCTAAAAATTATCGTCGTGAAAACATTTTATGAGTTACAAAAAAATATAAATATCAAATTGCATCCGTCAATGGTTTCAGGGTTTCAGGGTTTCAGGGTTTCAGGGTTTCAGGGTTTCAGGGTTTCAGGGTTTCAACACATATAAACCCTTCAGAAAGCCTGATAAAGTTTCTGTTCCGGCCACGGCGCTGCCATTTTTAGACCTTGAGTTCAACCCGCAAACTCGATAAGTTAAACGCAGTCAAAATGCCGAATCCCTGATTATCGGCAAAAAAACCGCATTTTCGGAAAAATTTTCAAAGGCCTGTTGATGAAAAAATCCAGCTCACCAAAAACCGCCCCCGCAGCCATTTCCGGCTGTCGCCCGGGCGAAGAGATCGCCAACAGTATCACCCACGGCATTGGCGCATTCCTCAGCATTGCCGCACTCTCCATCCTGGTGGTTTTTGCCAGCCAGCACAAAGATGCGTGGCGCATTGTCAGCTTCAGCATTTACGGCACCACCCTTTTTCTTCTGTATCTGGCCTCCACCCTCTACCACGCCTTCACCCACGAGAAAGTCAAAAAATTTTTCCGGCTCATGGACCACTCCTGCATCTACCTTTTAATTGCCGGAACCTATACCCCGCCCACCCTCATCGCCATGCGCGGCGCCTGGGGCTGGACCCTGTTTGTGCTGATCTGGACCATGGCGGCCGCTGGCATGGTGTTTAAAGCGTTCAACATGGAAAAATATCAAATTATGTCCGTGGTCATCTATATCATCATGGGATGGCTTGCCATTATCGCCATCAAACCCATGCTCGCGGCCCTTCCGGCCGGAATGTTCACATGGGTACTTGCAGGCGGCCTGTTTTATACCTTCGGCATTATATTTTACGCCTGGGAAAAAATCCCCTACAATCACGCCATCTGGCATTTGTTCGTGCTGGGCGGCAGCATCACCCATTTTTTTGGAATTCTCATTTATCTGGCGCTTTAGCCGAATCCGATACCGAAAATCTACATATGCGTATTTCATTTCTGGCGCTGTGGCTGTCCGGTTTTTTGTTGACTCCGAGCGCTGTTCTGTCCTATGAAATTCAAGGTACACCGTAAACAAAGGAGCCTCCAATGCGCCACCACCCCGTTCACTTGTCCGTCATCATTTTTGCCATCGTTTCCACCGCCCTGCTGATGGCAGGATGCAGTGCTTCTCCGCCGGTTATTCCGGTGGAAAAAATATCAGAAGCGGATTTACCGCCCTCAGAAGCCATTCCCCGGCTCGGCGATGAAATTGATGCGGCCCGCAAGGACCAGATTGATATTCTGTCTCCCTCCTTGTTCAACCAGGCGGAACAGGCCTTTCTGAACGCCAGGGAAGCAGCGGAAGCAAAAAATGATCCGGCAGTGGTCAATGAACATATCCATACGTCCCGCCTCTACCTTTATGATGCCGCAGAAAATGCTAAAATTGCACACACCGTTATGGGCAGCACCATTCAAAACCGCAACGCCGCTCTGGCGGCCGGGGCGGATCAAATGGGGGGGAAAAAATACCAGGAAATTGAAGCGCGGTTTTCCGCGCTGACCCGGGCCATTGAAAAAAGCAACATCCGGTATGCCCGGAAAAACGCGGATGATGTGGCAGATGATTTTAAAAAACTGGAACTGCGGGCCATCCGAAAAGCAGCGGTGGGTGAAATTTCGGAGATTCTGGAAAAAGCAGAGGAAGATCACATCACCCAGTATGCACCCCAATCCTTTGCCCTGGCCGATGATCTGCTGGAAACGACAAAAAAATTTATTTACGACAATCCCTATGCCAAAGACGAAATTTATGAAATGGCCCGGCACAACCTTTTCATGACCCGCCGCGCCCTGGCCATTGCCGATCACAGCAAGGCCATTGCCGACATGCCGCCGGAGGAAATCGCTTTTTATATTGAAGACACCCTGGGCGAAATCGCCCGGGAAATCGGCCTGGCAGATATGCGGGATCAAAAATTTTACATCCAGGTGGATACCATAAAAAAAAGCATCGAATCCCTTTTGGATGACAACCAGATGCTTGGGGAAAAACTGGCCTTAAAAGAAAAACGAATGGCGGCCCTGCAGGCGGATTACGAAAAACAGGTATCCGGCTTAAGCCAGCAGATTATCTTTCTGGAAGGAAAAACAGCGGAAAAAGAGGCCATTAACGAAGAGCTGCAGGAAAAGCAGCAGCAAATGCAGGAAAAACTTAAGGCGGAAAGGCAGTTCCACTCTCAGTTCATCAAGGTTCAGGAGTACTTTAAACCGGAAGAAGCCGATGTCTATAAAAAAGGAAACCAGCTCATGATCCGATTAAAAGGCATCCGGTTTCCAGTGGGCCAGGCCGTTATTATGCCGAACAGTTATCAGCTCCTCAGCAAAGTGCAGAAAGCCATAAAAACCTTTGGCGCCCCCGCAGTGGTGATTGAAGGCCACACAGACAGCACCGGCACCCATAAACTGAACAACCAGCTTTCCAGAGAACGGGCGGACGCCGTGCGCCAGTATCTGATTGCCAACCAGACCCTGCCCGCGGACAACCTCACGGCTGCGGGATATGGTTCTGAGCGGCCCCTGGCATCCAATGCCACTGCAGAGGGACGCGCCGCCAACCGGCGGATCGACGTTATCATTATCCCGAAAACCGATTCAAAATTCCAATAAATTATCCAATAAATTATAACGATACCCGATATGACAAAAGATATTAACGCCTATGAAGTTGTCTGCCGCACATGCCGGAAAAAATTCTCTGTGCAGCTTTTCGATTCCCACGAAAAAAACCTGTTTGTCGCTGCTAAAAAAGACTGGTACTGCGACGAGTGCAAAAAAGCGTATTTCAAAAAACAAACATCCGCACTTTCCAAAACCCATCAGGATATCGGCTTTGCCGAACTTGAAGGCACGGAAAAAATGATCTCCTGGGCGGAAACCATCCGCGCGGAACTGATCAACAAAGTCAATTACCTCAACCAAAGCCTGACATTCAGCGATGCCGCAGAAAAGGAAATCTCGGACAAAGCCTTTGAACAATTGTTTAATCAATGGCAGGCAGAAAAAAATGCCAAGTGGTGGATCGACAACCGAAAAATGACCGTCCGGGACATATCCAGCCAGATCGCAAAATTTGCCGAAAAAATCCGGCAGAATCACGCCCACCCTTAAAAACATAACTGCTGCATTTTTTCCTCAATCCGAGCCCTGTTTGGACCGAACCGGACCCATGACACCGCCTGAAGCCAGATCCTTATACCAAAAAATCGGCATCGCCTCTCTCATTATGATGGCGTCTGTCTTTCTCAGCCGGGCCATCGGCCTGGTGAGGGAAATGGTCATTGCCTGGGCCGGGGGTGCGGACGCGCCGGTGGACGCTTATCAGATCGCCTTTATCCTGCCGGAAGTCTTAAATCATATTGTGGCGTCCGGTTTTCTGTCCGTGGTGTTTATTCCCATTTTTTCCCGTTATCTTGCCGAAAACCGGGAGACGGAAGGATGGCGGGTACTTTCCATCATTCTCACCGGTTTTGGCGCGCTGCTCCTGGTATTGATCGCCATTTCCCAATGGTTTGCGCCCGAACTGGTGGGTGTGCTGGCGCCGGGAATCACGGATCCGAAAATCAAGGCAGATGCGGTTCACATGACCCGGATTATTCTGCCGGCCCAGTTTTTCTTTTTTACCGGCGGCATGTTGTCCGCGGTTCAGTTTGCCAAAGAAAAATTCGCCATTGCCGCCCTGGCACCGTTGATTTACAATCTGGGCATCATTTTTGGCGGGATTGTTTTCTACGATCAGCTTGGCATGGCCGGATTTTCCTGGGGAGTCCTGGCCGGGGCGTTTTTGGGAAATTTTGCCGTGCAGATCTGGGGGGCCCGGCGGGTCGGCATGCGATTTTCCCTGATTTTAAACGTTACGCACCCGGATTTTAAAAAATACATCCTGCTGACCCTGCCCCTGATGCTGGGGCTCACCATGACGTTTTCCACGGAATTTTTTCTTAAATTTTTCGGTTCATTTCTCCCGGAAGGCCGGATTGCGGCCCTGAACTACAGCCTGCGGGTCATGCTCATCCTGGTGGCCTTTTTCGGACAGGCCGTGGGCGTGGCATCTTTTCCTTTCATGGCCCGTCTTGCGGCGGAGAAAAAACTGGCTGAGATGAACCGGCTCCTCAACGACACCCTGCGCTATCTGGCCCTTGTGATTCCATTTTCCGTTCTCTTTATGGTGCTTCGCCATGAGGTAATCCTGATTCTGTTTCAGCGGGGCCGGTTTGACGCCGCGGCCACTGCTCTGACCGCTGATTTGCTGGTATTTATTATGGCAGGGGCCGTGGCATTTGCCGCCCAGACTGTTGTCGTCCGGGGATTTTTTGCCATCCAGAACACCTTGTTCCCGGCCCTTTACGGCACCCTTGCCGTAATTTTAAGCCTGCCGCTCTATTATTTCGGCATGATATATATGGGGGCCCGGGGAGTGGCGCTGGCTGTGTCCGCCGCTGCTGTCATCCAGGTTCTCATGCTCTACAGCATCTGGAACCGACGAAGCCGAAACGCGGGATATTCCGCGGTGGCAGGCTTTTACGCTAAAATCATCTGTCTGAGCGCAATCATGGGCATCGGCTTAGAAGCATTCCGGGCAACTGTTCTTTCAGGAATCAACACCACGGAACTTGCCGGCAGTTTCCTGGTCTGCATAATCGTCGGAGCGATTTTTTCCGGCCTTTTCATCGGAGCCGGCTATCTTCTGGGAATTTCCGAAATCGCCGGACTTTTCAATCGCATCACCGGCAAATTGTTTGCCGGATCCCGCGCCACCCCTTTAGAAAAAAAATGACGGATCATTTGAAACAGCCCTGCTGGACAGTGTATATTTTGCGCAATGAAAGAAATATGTTATATACCGGCATCACCACGGATATTGACAGACGGGTGGGCGAACACAAAAGCCGGCTCTCAAAAGGAGCGCGGTTCACCCGGGCCTGCAAATCCGTCGACCTGGTTTACCATTGCGACATCGGTGACCATGGTGCCGCACTGGTTGTTGAAGCAAAAATAAAACACCTCAAAAAAAATCAAAAAGAAACCATTGTGGCATCAGGTTTTAAAAAAACCGAATTATATAATTTTTTATCTTTGATGTTCCCGCAAAAAATCGCATTTAAACGGCCGTAAAACCTTCCGGCCAGAAAGGACTGTCATGAAAAAAATATTCATATTCACCCTCTTGGTTGTTTTAACTGTTTCAATTTTTACCTCCCTCATCATTGTTCCCGCGGGTCTTGCCACGGTGGTGCGCGGATATGTGGACAAACCGGCCCTTGAGAAAAAGATGGGCCTTGGCCCGGAGCAAAAAGTCAACTTGTGCCAGAGCGTTGGATATCCCAAAAAATAAGGACCCTGTTCAATGACCCTAAAACAGCGCACCATACAACTTCTTGAAAAAATGCGCGCCACATCGCCCCTGATCCACAATATCACCAATTTTGTGGTGATGAATTCAACGGCCAATATCCTGCTGGCTGCCGGCGCGTCCCCGGTCATGGCCCACTGCATGGGTGAAGTGGAAGAAATGGCGTCCATGGCAAGCGCCCTGGTCCTGAACATCGGCACATTGCAGGAAGACTGGGTGGATGCCATGATTCTTGCCGCCAAAACCGCCAATGACAAAAACATTCCCGTTATCCTTGATCCCGTGGGGTCCGGCGCCACATCCCTCCGCACCCGGGCGGTCAAAAAAATCATGAAAGAAGTCAAAGTCTCGGTGCTGCGCGGAAACGCCTCGGAAATCTTTTCCCTGGCTTCTGCGGATGTCAGTACCCGGGGAGTTGATTCTTCTATTGGCGTCACGGATGAACTCATTGAAGCTGCCGGACATCTTGCCGCCGAATTAAACTGCATCGTCGCCATTTCAGGGGCTGAGGATATTATTACCAATGGCAAAAAAATCTTCCGGGTAAAAAACGGCCAGCCCCTGATGACCAAAGTCACCGGCATCGGATGCGGACTGAGTGCCATGGTGGGCGCTTTCTGTGCGGTCTGTGATGACGGAGACCTGCTTTCCGCCACTGCCGCAGCCTTCGGCTTTTACGGCCTTTGCGGAGACCATGCCGTGAACGTCAGTGACAAACCCGGCAGCTTTTTCACCGCGTTTGTAGATGCGCTCTATGATGTGCGGAAAAGGGATATTCAGGAAGGGTTGAGGGTGGAAGGGGAATAACCTGCAACCCTCTCCCCCCCTAAAACTTCCAGATCATCGGAATAAAAAGCGTACTTGCCGCAATCACAAACAGATTCAGCGGTAATCCCATTTTCAGAAAATCACTGAACCGGTACCCGCCCGGGCCGTAGACCAGCAGGTTGGTCTGGTAGCCGATGGGCGTGGCAAAGCAGGCACTGGCCCCGAAACAAACCCCGATGATAAAAGGCCGGGGATCCACGCCCAGACTGACGGCCGTGGATACGGCAATGGGAAAAAGCAGCACGGCAGTGGCGTTATTGCTTAAAATCTGGGTGCTGATACTGGTCATCAGGATGATGCCCCCCAGGACCATTTGCGGGCTTGCGCCGCTGAAAAGACTTAAAAACGCTTCTGCATACACCTGGCTGGTGCCGGTTTTTTCCATGGCAGTGCCAAGGGCAATGGTGCCGGCTATCAGCAGCAGCACCCCGCCCTGCAAGGACCGGTAAAAATCCCGCATCTGGATGCAACCGGTAACAATCATCAAAAACGCCGCGGTCAGCGCGCAGGTCATGATTTCCGCAATACCCGCCGTGGCGGAGATGACCAGCCCGGCGAAAATCGCCACAGCCAGCCAGGATTTTCGTTTCAGCACGATCTCTTCATGCACATCTTCAATCAGAATATAATCTTTGTCCGCACGCATGGCCGCCAGCCGGCTGCCTTTGCACCAGACCAGGAGCATATCCCCGTTTCGCAGCCGCACGTCATGAATCTGACGTTCCGTAAAATGGAGGTTGTGCCGCTTGATGGCCATGACATGAATGTCCGGATCCCGCATGAGCCCGGTTTCGATCAGCCGCTCGCCCAGGAGTTCCGACTGGGGCGTAATGATCAGCTCCACCACCAGGGTGTCATCCTTGCCGATACCAAATGACAATCCTTTTTCCATAAGCGGCAGTTCCACGTCTTTATGATTTAAAATATCTACCAGATCATTTAACGCCCCCTTCACCAGTATGAGGTCATCCGGCGCAATTTTTACGTTATCCCGGCCGGGATAAAAAATATGGGAATACCGGATCACCTCAAGCATATCCAGTTCCGGATATTTTTCCGCAAACACCGTTGCCGCCGGCCTGTCAATCAGCCGGCTGCCTTTGGGGATTCTCAATTCCGCCAGATACCGGCGGTGGTCACTGCCCTGTAATTGGCAGGTGGGGTTTGCCAGAGACGGCATTATTTTAAAAGACAGCACAAGCATAAATCCGATGCCGGCAAGGGCGATGGGAAGTCCGAGCCGACCCAGCTCAAACATGGAAATGGCCCCGTGCCCGGATGCAGCGCTCAGATCACTGATAATTATATTGGTGGACGTGCCGATGAGGGTGCAGGTGCCCGCAAGGATGGACGCGTAGGAGATGGGAATCAGAAACTGGGACGGGCTGAGACCGAACTGACAGCACATGGTCATGACCACCGGGATAAACAGAATCACCACCGGCGTATTATTGATAAATGCCGACGCCGTCCCCACGGTGAGCAGGATAATGGTCAGGGCCAGATACCGGTTTCCCCGGGAAAACCGGATGACATACCGGCCGATAAATTCCACCGCGCCGGTGCGCATCATTCCCCTGCTGATCACAAACATGGCCCCCACCGTCACCACCGCGGGATGGGCAAGTCCCATGACCGCCTCCCGGGGAGACAGAATCCCGAAAATTACCAGCGCCACCATAATGCCAATGGCGGTGAGATCCACGGGAATCGGCTCGGTTACCAATAAAACCAGCACCATCACCAGAATGGCCGAAATAATCCAGAGACTCATCATCAATATCCTTTTTTAAAGAAAAAAACTGCTTTCAGATCATACCTGAACAGGACATTAAAAAAGAAGAAAAAAACAATCCATTCTGATTAAAAAAAAATTTGACAATCCCCATGTGAATCATTACTTTCTGTTGAGCATATACTCATAAATAAATTTTTTGTGCCACCTGCTGAATGCGGGGTATTTTCAGAAAATCAGTCTGCAAATACCCTCCATTCGCTTAACAGCAAATTAAAGGAGAACAGCATGGACAAAGTCGCGGTAACCTGCGAAGCCCCCAGTCTGGATGCACAGGTAGATCCCCGGTTCGGAAGAGCTGCGGGATTTATGATCGTTGACCCGGAAACAATGGAATTCGAATATATTGACAATGGTTCCACCCAGGTCATGGCCCAGGGAGCCGGCATCCAGGCGGCGGAAAATGTATCCCGCTCCGGGGCCAAAGTGCTTCTGACCGGAAATGTCGGGCCCAAAGCCTTTCAGGGGCTGTCCGGTGCAGGCATCAAAATCGGTCAGAATCTGGAATCAATGACCGTACGCCAGGCCATTGAAAAATACAAAGCCGGCAATATCGAATTTGCCGACACATCCAATAAAGAAGGACACTGGAAATGAAAATAGCAGTTGCCAGCGGAAAAGGGGGCACCGGCAAAACCACTGTCGCGTCCTCCCTGGTCTCCGTTTGGAATGCACCGGTTATTGCCATGGATCTGGATGTGGAGGAACCAAATCTCCATCTGTTTTTAAAACCTGAATTTACCGGCAGCCGTATTGCCCGAATGGAAATCCCGGAAGTGGACCAGTCCCTGTGCACCCTTTGCGGAAAATGCAGTGATCTCTGCCAGTTCAAGGCCATCAGCCTGATGGGAGAGATTCTCATGACATTTCCGGAAATGTGCCATGGGTGCGGCGGATGCATTGCCATCTGCGCGGAAAAAGCCCTTCGTCCCAGCTACCGGGAACTGGGGGAAATTTCCTGGGGCCAGGCCGGTAAAACAGACTTTATCATGGGCCGCCTGCGGATCGGCGAAGCCATGAGCCCGCCGTTGATGCGGGAAGTCAAAAAAAAGCTGAATGAAATGCAGCTGGATGCCCCAAAGGATGTCATTACCGACGCCCCTCCCGGCGTTTCCTGTCCGGCCATTAATGCGGTTATGGACAGCGATGTCATCGTCCTGGTGACAGAACCCACGCCCTTTGGCGTGTATGACATGAAACTGGCCCATGAAGCCTTCACCCCCATGAACAAACCCATGGGCGTGGTGGTCAACCGGGCCGGACTGGGAAATTCGGAAATCTACGACTACTGCAGCGCCAAAAACCTGGAGATCCTTGCGGAAATCCCTTATGAGCGGTCCATCGCGGAAGCTTACGCCAGCGGTGTCATTATCTCGGAATCATCAGATAAAATGAAACAACTCTTTCTTGAACTTGCGGAAAAAATTCAACAAAAAGCCGGGGAGGTGCGCCGTGGATGAAATACTGATTATCAGCGGAAAAGGCGGCACCGGGAAAACCTCTCTTACCGCGGCCTTTGCCCATCTTGCAAAAAATCACGTAATCTGCGATCTGGATGTGGATGCCCCGGACATGCATCTCATCCTGAAACCGGAAAACAGCCAAAGCCATGATTTTATTTCCGGCCATGAAGCCGTGATTGTGGAAGAAAAATGCGAATCCTGCGGCACCTGTCTGGATATGTGCCGTTACGACGCGGTGAAAAATGAAGGGGACCGCTATTTCATCGACCCGCTGAAGTGTGAAGGATGCAAAGTCTGCGTTGAATTCTGCCCAGCGGAAGCCATTGATTTTCCGGACCGGTTCTGCGGGCGGTGGTTTATTTCAGACACCCGCTTCGGCCCCATGATCCACGCCCAGTTGTTTCCGGGCGAAGAAAACTCCGGGCTGCTGGTTTCCCTGCTCCGGAAAAAAGCAAAGGAAATGGCGGAAGAAAAAGGCCTGGAACTGATTTTGTCCGACGGCACCCCCGGCATCGGATGCCCGGTGATTGCATCGCTTTCCGGCGTCAGCCTTGCGGTGATCGTCACTGAGCCCACTCCGTCCGGACGCCACGATTTGGAACGGGTGGCGGAGCTGTGCGGCCATTTTAAAATTCCAGCCGGCATCATCATCAACAAAAGCGATTTGAATGAAAAGGAAGCCGCTGCCATTGAAAAATTTGCAGCAGACAAAGGCCTTGTTATTTTCGGAAAGCTGCCCCATGATCCGACCATCACCAAAGCCATGATCAACCAGCAAACCATTACCGAGTATGCGGACAATGAATTTACCCGGGAGCTTGAGGGCATCTGGAAAAAAATTCTTCAGTCAGTGACCTCACGCTGATTGCATTTATCTTAAGTATACTTATCTTATACAAAACAGGGCGGAGCATGCTCCGCCCTTCCGGTTAAATTTCCGGGTAAGTTTTCGGGCAACCTTCCGGGCAGAAGGGCGCGGGCCTTTCCAAAGCGGTAATGCCATTGATGCGCATCCCCGGATTGCGCCCGGTCTTTATTCAGGCAGCCGCCGGCCTTGCGGGAATATCAATATAATCCTGTTGATTTTAATTTTTTTTTCCTGTAAAAGCCTTTTTTCAGTTCTTTACGGATAACTGAAGAAATAAATCAGCAAATTATTTTTCAGAATAAATAACAAGGAGATAACATGAGTATCCTGATAGCTATTCCCTCCACGACCCCTGGCGGTCTGGAGGCGCCTTTAGGCGCACATTTCGGTCATTGCGACGTATATACCATGGTTTCCGTTGAAAACGACGAAATCACCGCTGTAAAAGTCATCCCCCCCATGCCTCACCAGCAGGGCGGATGCATGGCACCGGTACAGTATCTGGCGGACAACGGCGCCAATAAACTGATTGCCGGCGGCATGGGATTCCGGCCCCTGATGGGGTTTAACCAGGTGGGCGTTGATGTCTTTTTTGGCGGGGACCATCAAACCGTGGGAGAAGCGGTGAAAGCCTTTATTGCAGGGCAGCTGCCCCAGTTTTCCCAGGAGCATACCTGCGGCGGCGGCGCTTAACACCAGGATACGGCAATGGCAAAAAAACACCGATTCGAAATACCAGAGCTTCACCATGGTGACGATCATCATGGAAGCGATCACGGCCATGAGCATGATCCCCATCTTCTGAATGAACAGTTTTTCAGCCACGCCAATCAGCCCGGCCATATGGGGGTTCTGCCCTCGGCAAACGGGTATGCCAAAGGCGTGGGCGTCTGCGGGGATGCCATTGAAGTGTATTTATCCGTTAAAAACGGAAAAATTACCGATATCCGGCATGCGCCAAAAGGGTGCACCTATACGGTGGCCTGCGGCAGCGCCATGTGCCACCTGATCAGCGGTAAAACACTGGAAGACGCACTGACCGTTGTACCGGAAGATGTGGCCAGCGAACTGGCCGGCCTGCCGGAAGATCATATGCATTGCGCCGCTCTTGCGATAAATACTCTGGGTGAAGCCATTGACGATTATTATCAAAAAATCTGGGGCGGCAAAAAATCAATGCCGGAAAATTCCGACCTGAAAACCGCATCCATCCCTGTGATCCCGTCACAGCACTGAATCCGGACTGGCGCGGTTTCAGATTCTGTTCTTCCGGACAGCAGCCACCTTTTTTCACTACCATCATCCAGGCTCCTGCCCGTCCCTTTCACGGGGCGCGGCAGGCCCCTGGAATCAAGGATCCAAAAATGAAAAAAATTCTGATTGTCACATCCCAGGCGGAAAATTTTTCCGCATTCACAGACGGTCTCAACCAAAAAGAAACCGTGGATATTCAAATGGCCGGTTCATCTGAAGCAGCCATCGACCACTTGTCCGAGGGACTGCCGAACCTGATTGTTATCGATGAAACCGTGGCCGGAATCTCCGGACTGACCCTTGCCCGGAATATCCTCATGAAAAACGCCATGGCCAACCAGGTGCTTGTGAGCCCCCTTTCAGCCGAAGACTTTCACGAAGCATCAGAGGGCCTGGGCATCATGTACCAGCTGCCGCCGGTACCGGACGCAACGGAATCGGAAAAAGTTCTGGATATTCTGGCACAAATGCCCTAACCAAAATACCCTGACAACAGGCATCATCAATGAATATCGCGGATATCATTAATTCCATCCGTACCTTTATCGTGTATCAGCCGTTTGCTGCCATGGGCATTGCTGCGGCCCTGGGCATCCTGATCTGGATCAAGCCCAAACAGATGCTGCGGCTGATTCTGATTTTCGCCGGCCTCTGCGCGGCAGGGTATGTGCTTTACTTTTTATGGGGAGCGTTTCAATCCGGCTACCTGAACAAAGGCACCATGATCAACAAGAGTCTGTGATGGAAAAATATCTTCTGTCCACCCCTGCCCTTGACTTTACCCATCCCATGGTTTCCGGGTTTGCGCAAAAGTCCGCCGGAACAGAGAAATCCCCTGTTTCTCAGGCAGTGAATCTGTATTATGCGGTCCGGGACGGCATCCGCTACGATCCCTATTCCATTGATCTCACGGTTCACGGTATCCGGGCCAGCACCACCCTGGCAAACGGCCGGGGATGGTGTGTGGCCAAGGCCATTCTGCTGGCCGCCTGCTGCCGCAGTCTCAAAATCCCGGCGCGCCTGGGGTTTGCGGATGTGCGCAATCATCTTTCCACCGAACGTATGCGCCAGCAGATGAAAACCGATGTATTTTACTGGCACGGGTACACGTCCATTTATTTAAATGAAAAATGGGTCAAGGCAACGCCTGCCTTTAACATCGAACTGTGCGAAAAATTCAACCTGCGGGTGCTGGAATTTGACGGCACAACCGATTCCATCTACCATCCCTTTGACCTGAGCGGCCACCGGCACATGGAATATTTAAGAGACCGGGGATGTTACGATGATGTGCCCCTTCATGAAATCATAGACACTTTCAAGCGGGCCTATGGCATGGATGAATCCTTTGAAACAGGGGGTTTTGACGCGGACGTGAACCGGGAAACCGGCCGGGCCTGATCCTGATCAAAACCGTGATCAATCAATTATAAAAAACCGTTCTGTTTTATTTTTTTTCAAATATCTGCAGATATAGATACCTGCCGGCTTCCACATAGGGGCCCGGGGCCAGGTGAATGGTATTTTTCAGCTCTTCCGGGGAAAACCGCATTTCCACGGGCGGCCCGAACGGGGTCTTTTCTTTTTTTATCTCAACAATTGCCAGCCGGCCGCCGGGTTTCAGCAGCCGGAGTACTTCCCGCTGAAATCCGTTTATCTGGTCTTTGGAAAATCCGTGCAATACAGTGGACAGATAAATCATATCCAGGGACAACGCGTCAATGGCCAGGGGCCGGGTGATGTCCGCGGCCATGGCCTCTATGGGCAGAGTGCCGATTTTCTTTTTCAGATTTTCAATGCTTTCCGCATCCGGATCAACGGCAACCACCTTGCCCTGGCTGGTCAGCCGTTCTGCAAACGCAAGCGACATGTAGCCATTGCCGCACCCGGCATCCAGAATGGTCTGCCTGGGGTGGATGGCCAGCGCGCTCAGGACCACGTCTTTGTTGATATGCTGTTCTGAGGATTTTCCCCTGTGCGGGTGTTCCCGGGTCATTTTGTCCTCCTGGTGCCTTTTCAATCTGTGAATCCTTGGGTTGTGGCATAATCGCCCATTCTTTCCAGGAGTCCCGCAGCAAACCGGGCTGCCTCGGATTTGTCCGTTTCATCCGGATGACGGGGATACGTGCGGAATATCTTGTGAAACCCATTGCATTTAAACCGCCCCAGGCACTGCCCGCCAAGTTTTTTCTCCATGGAATTCAGGCACCTGTTTGCGGTGAGGGTCCCGAAAAGCGGCGCGCCATAGGTCACAAATACCGCTGAAAACGCAGCCGGTGCCGCCTGCTCCATAAAATTTTCAATTTTGCCCGTGGGCATGCCGCCGTGCACCGGCGATCCCACCACAATCAGATCATATTCCCCTGCCGCCAGATCTGCTGCGTCATCCACCGCCATTGCCGGACAGTTCAGGCCGGCGGCAATCTCTTCCGCAATCTGGCACGTGTTGCCGCTCCAGGAATCATACACCACAATGGCATTGAAACCCTCCAGCGCCGCCGGCGGCGAAGATACCGCAACCTCCTCATCAAACGTCATGGCTGCATTGTGGGTGGCGCAGCCGCTGAAAAACAGTCCTCCGGTGAACGTCACAAGCAAAAACACTAAAAACAAAGATCGGTTCATTTTCAGCCCTCTTTTTTTTCAGGTAAAAAACTGAACTTTTTTAGCATATGTTCATAAAAAACACAAGGACCGTTGCAGGCGCGTTCAGAAAAAATTCATGGAATCTGGGGGGATATGGCGGTTGTTGGGCAGGGCCTGCTGACGAAATCCAGTTAAACAATCCGAATTTTTTCCCAGGGAGTGGCGGTTACCTCACCGATGATCCGGGAGCGTTGCACGCCGTTTTCGGTCAGGCGCTCGAGCAAAGCCGCGGCATGTTCTTCGGCAACGGCTATCAGCAGCCCTCCGGAGGTCTGGGGATCAAAAAAAAGATCCACCATCAGCGCATCCACGCCAGGATCAGATTCCACCATGTTCTGGCGAAACTCTTTATTTTTAAAGGCCCCGGCCGGCAGCAGTCCGTACCCGGCATATTCCACAGCCTCCGGCAGCACCGGAATATCCGTTGATCGCAACACAAGACCGCATCCGGAACCGATCACCATCTCCGCCAGATGCCCCAGCAGACCGAAACCCGTAATGTCCGTGCACGCATGCACGGGAAAATCCGCCATGACCCGGGCCGCATCCCGGTTGAGTTCGGCCATCATCCGGGTGAGCCGGTCCACCAGATCCGGCGGGGCCATATCCGCCTTGATCGCCGTATTGATCACACCGGTGCCCAGGGGCTTGGTAAGAATGAGCACGTCTCCAGGACGAATGCCGCCTTTGGTAAGCACCCGGTCGGGATGCACAAAACCGGTAACGGACAACCCGTATTTCAGCTCACTGTCTTCCACGCTGTGCCCGCCGACCAGCGCCACCCCGGCCTCTTTCATTTTGGCAATTCCGCCTTCCAGAATCTTGCGCAAAATGGAAATATCCATTTCTTTTAAAGGAAACCCCACGAGATTCATGGCGGTCTTGGGCTCTCCGCCCATGGCATAGATATCGCTCAGGGCATTGGCCGCGGCAATCTGGCCGAACCAAAAGGGATCGTCTACAATAGGTGTAAAAAAATCCACGGTCTGAATCAATGCCAGATCGTCGGAAATCCGGTATACACCGGCATCGTCCGCCCGGTCCAGCCCGACCATGACATTGGGATCTGTGGGAATTTCAAGTCCGCAAAGTGCTTTGTCCAGGTCCCCTGGCGGCAGTTTGGACGCTCACCCGGCCCCTTTGACGGTCCGGCTCAGATAAATTTTTTCAGGTTCAGACATAAATTTCTCTTTATCACATTTTTATCAATTAGTTCCACCTTCAGTTCCCGAAATCGAAATCGGGATCGAAATCGGGATCGCACCCTGCGCCCCTGCCAATAAACCAAAAATCATTTGAAAACAGCATATACCCCAATTGAACCATAAGGCATCCTAAAATAATTTTTTCCCACTGTACAATTGATAATTTCTATATTTTTGGCTTTTTTCATAGATACCATCAATAAACAAAACAGTCCAGATTGTCAGGGAACGCTTCGCGCACCCTGGCCTACGGCAAAGAGGCCTTATCAGTAGGTCAGGGTGTCCCATCTGTTTGGGACTCCCTGACGCTAAGAGAAAGCGTTTATATTATTATTTCAAATATCCCTTTTGAAAGTAAATGAAAATTGATCTCGGAGCTGTCGGCCTTATTCCGTGCCCGAATCCTGAACCAGCACCTCATAAGATACCAGGGCTTTGGTCAGCCCCCGCATCACCGCCTCAGCTCCCGGCGTGGGCGGACCGGTATAAAGTTGATCCAGGGTCATTTTTTCCTCAATGGAGCGTCCCCCGAACAAATCCAGAAACGCCCGTTTTTTAAAGCTCTGGTCTCGTTCCCGGGCGCGCTGGACATAAATATCGGCGATGACCCGATCATTATTCAGGCCGAACACAAATTCCACAGCTCCGTACTCCCCTTTCTATGTGGAAGGTATAATGGTGCCGATGACCTGGCCGCTTGCGCCGGTCATTTCAAAATACTGGAACTGATCCTGCTGTCCGGGCAGCAGTTCATAACCGACCTGATCTTCGATGCGCCGGCGCTGCTCCGGAGAAATCCCGGCGGTGACGGTTCTGTAATCCCGCGCATCCGGAAAAATCCGGGTCATGGTTCTTTCAGGATTTCGCCAGATGCACAGATAGGCATCCTGGGCCCCCGCCGGCAGCAAACTGACCGCCAGCGTGCTAAAAAGACAAAGAAAACAAACGATATACCTGAAATATGACTTCATGACGGGACTCACTGTGTTCTGCATAACGATATCCCCCTCTGATAGTAAACCACGGTGGGTTGCCGGTGAATCCGACAAACCACGCATCCTCATAATCCGACCCATCCCATGCGGCATTTACCGCCAGATTAAAATCCAGCCCTGGCAGCAGGGAAAATCCAGGGCCGCAAATCCCGTGGTCACAGACCGGTGATCCACCCGACCTGAACTGACCTCGATTCTTGTCAGCCAGCGCCCCAGATAAAGAGTGGCATCCACCCCGCCCAAGGCCCGGTGCAGGGCTGATCCGTATCCATATCTGCCATATCCGGATCATTCACTCCCTCATGGGCCATGATTGACCGGCCCCAGGCTGCGGAAAGCCCAAGGGATATTTCATCCGTATCTCCGGGAATGAAGCCAATGCGGGCCACAGCCAGGCCATGGCCCAGGTCATGGGACGTGTGATGGGCCCCCGACCATGCCGGAAACCTTGACCCCGCTGTCCACATCCATTCCCAGCAGCCGGTCATGGGGCATGTCATAAAGAAGCCGCGATGCCGAAAATCCGGGCAGCAGCCCCCAGGGCAGACCGAATCGCCCGGCGGTCACATTCCATGCGCCCATAGGACCTTTATACTGGCCGTAAAATTCATGGGCCATGATCTCATCAAAATTATCTTCCGCCTCCACCAGCCCGAACAGGATAAGTCGGCCCCCATGGCGGTCGGCAAAGGTTTTCCGGGCTGAAATCCCGATTCGATGAATATTGGCCTCGGAATGCTCCCAGTCCTCCCCCCAAGTTTTCATATTGATACCTGAAATCACCGTCCGCGGACAGGTTCCAGGCGGCAAAGGCAGTTGCCGGCAGGACAAGGGCTATAACTGCCAGGGCAATAAAAATCTGGCAGATGTTGTTTGGTATAATAATTTTCATTCTTTTTTTCACCACAGAGATCACAGAGGCCACAGAGAAAATCTTTTTCTGAATTCTCCGCGCCCCTGCGCCTCTGCGCGAATTGTTTTCTTATGGTTATTCTTTTAGGGAGGGGATAAACCCCTCCCCTACATTTAAGGGCCGGTGCCGGAAAATGACATTTCCACACTTTTCCCGACACCTGACACCCGAAACCTCACCCTACTGCCTGATGACCCCGTCTTCGATATGCACGGTAAGGAATTATTTCATGTATTTCCGGAACGTACCAGAGGCTTGAGGGGGTATTAAAAATTAAAATGTAAAGAAAACTGCTGAATTACAGACAGAAAGGAATCAAATCAAAAGAATGGTGGCGGCAATATGGGGGGATAGGGGGGGTGATGTTTCTTAAAAAAGCAGGCAATGCCGCATTTGTGGAATAATAGAGATCCGGCATGGAAAATGCGGTACCGGATTTCTGGAAGCTAACCTCATCGAACAGGGATCGCGGGGCATCCGCGTGGACGACGGTGGCGGTTACATTTTTTTTAAAGGTCTCATAAAAAATACCCTGAAATTTTTAACATGATCAGCCGCTAATCTGTTTACTTTTTTTCCATTGTCAAGACGCAGATGGAAAAAATCAGGTTTGCGGATTAAAGCCCCCGCATCTGCTCGCTGCGCAATGCCCCCCGGTCCCGGGTTTCAAGCACCGTGTTCACCGCGGCGAGCATCTTTTCCCGGTCCCGCTGCAGGGTGCCGCTCACCGGGAGATAATTGGACGCATGGACCCCGACAAACTTGAGATTGTCCATGGTAATATTTTCAAACATGAGCTTCATTTCTTCAAGAGTGTCAAACGGATCCGGCATCTCAAACTCGCCTTTTTGGACCTTGTGATACAGGACCGTTCCGGGCACCGGCGTGGTGGTCAGGGCCGCCAGATACCGGGGTTTCATCTTATTGGTGATGTCTGCTGTGGCAATGGCATGTTCCGCGGACCGCTTTCCTTTTCCGGCAATTCCCAACAGCACCATGGATGACAGATTGATATCTGCCGCCACCAGATGTTGACCCGCCGCCAGCATCTGGTCCGCACTCACGCCTTTTTTTATTTCCGCCAGCACCCGATCGTCCCCGGACTCCACCCCCAGATAGGCTTTGGTGAGCCCGGCGGCCCGGAGGGCGGTGAGTTCGGACATGGATTTGGCCAGGGTGCTCTGGGGCCCCACATAGGTGCCCACATGCCGCAGGGAGGAAAATGTCCGGTATAAGGTATGTAAAATTTCAAGCAGCGCATCGGTTTCAATGGCCACGGCATCGCCGTCGCATAAAAATACTTTTTCCAGATCGCCGTAATGGGCCTTTGCCATCCGGATATCTTCTTTTATTTCTTCAAGGCTGCGCACCCGGTATTTGCGGTCCTTGTACATGCCGCAAAACGTGCACTGGTTATGGGAGCACCCGATGGTGCACTGAAGCAGGTAGCTGTTGGCCTCACTGAACGGCCGGAAAATCTGTCCTTCGTATCTCATAATGCTTTTTATCGTCCCTTAAATTCAATCTCACCGCATATCATTTAATTTCAGCCCATATCAATGGAAAGCGCGTCCCGACGGGCGTCTACATGGGAAATGGTCACCCGGACAATGTCCTGGGGTTTAAGATTATAGTGGCTGGCAGAGCCCAGCTTGCACTCGATCAGATAATTGGTCAAAAGAATCATGTATTTATCCCGGCGTTTGTCCAGCACAATGGCCTCTTCCCTGGCGCCGACCTGGTGCTCAAGATATTTCAGCAGCCAGTAGCGGTTCCGCCGCATCTGCACCTGGGCCGCGTTAAAAAGCGGCTGTTTCAGATATTGCAGCATTTTTTCAATTTCACCCGCGGAATACGGCGCCTCCAGACCAAAACAGGCCCGGAGCTGGCGCTGGGTCACCAGATCAAAATATTTTCGGATGGGAGAGGTGGCGGTCACATACTTGTCCAGTCCCAGCCCGGAATGGGTTTCCGGGTGCGGGGAAATAATCACCCGGTTGAGCATCCGCCGCTGCATCCAGTTCTGAAACAGGGTGGATTCCTTTTTCTGACTGTACAGCCGGGCTTTGGGTTCGGGCTGTCCCCGAAAAATGGCCGGCATATTTTTATCCGCCAGAAACCGGGCCATGAGCCAGTTGGCCATGATCATCATTTCAGAGACAAACATCCGGCCCGGGCTTTCCCGGTCCAGTTTCCGGACGCTGATTTCATCATTGTCAAACACCCGGATGCTGGTTTCCGGAATGGTGATCTGCACCGCGCCGCTGGAAAGCCGTTTTCGCCGAAAATTGCAGGCAATCTCATGCAGCAGCCAGATGGACTCGTCAGAATCCACCATGGCGTCCACATCATTATAGGTAAGCTGCCGGCTGACCTTGATAATGGAAGGAATCACTTCATAATCATAGAGTTCGGCATACCGGCTGACCTTGAAAAAAATGCTGATGGCGGGCCGGACCTCCCCCACCTTGAGGCTGCACACATCTTCCGCCAGCCGCTGGGGCATCATGGAAATTTTCATGTCCGGCATATAAATGGAAGTGCCCCGGCAGAGAACTGCCTGATCAATTATGTCCCCTTTGGCCACCCGCTCCCCCACATCTGCAATATGCACGCCGATGCGGTAATAACTGCTCTGCTTTTCAATGCTGATGGCGTCATCCAGATCCAGGGTGCCCTGGCCGTCAATGGTCATCATGGGCAGGTCCATCAGGTTGACGCGGACCGGGGAAAAATGCCGGATGTCTACTTCATCCGGCAGAGCGGCGGCTTTTTCCAGCACCGGGGCCGGAAAATCCACTGGAATATCGTAGCGCTTCAGATCCACATTGTAATTGGCATCCCAGACACGGGTTTTTACCAGGGCGTCAAATATCTTTTCCGCGCTTTCAAGACCGGCCCCGGCCACAATGGCCCGGCCGGCGGCACTGTAAGGACTTTCCTTGCCAAACAGATAATAGGATTTCAAAATCTCGATCAGGCCGGGTTTTCCCGGGTCAGTCGTGGGGACAGGCGCGGCATCGGCACTGGAAAATACCTGTCGCAGCCACTCCCCGCCCTCTTCGATCAGCCGGTTCAGGGCGGCTTTTTCCTTTTCCCGGAGAACATTTTTTTCAACGTCTGCTGCTGAATAAGGAAAAAAGGAATCCTTATTGAACTTGAAATAAATCCGGTTGTCAAAACAGGCCCGGATCACTGCGGATTCGTGGTCAGCATCCGGGTGGTGCGGAAAGCACAGGCCGGTCATGGTGGCCAGATCCACCCATTCGTCCAGGGGCGACAAAACTTCCCACAGCTCCTGGATATCAATCTGTTCACTGATGGCTTTCCGGCGGGCCGCGGTTTCCTTCAGGTCCGCGATAAGCCGGTCCCGGCTGCCGGAGGTCTTGAGACGAGTGTCCGAGATGTGCGACAGCCGGGCGGCTTTCTGATGAATGTCGCAGTTCTCCTCATTCAGCAGGCGAACCCGCTGATCGTTTTCCTCCATGACCACGGCACAGAAAATCCGCTGCTGGTCGATATATTCCACAATGGTTCCATTTTCCATGAAAAACTGGATATCAGGGGGCTTGTTTAAAGTCAATGCGGCTGATGCAGAATTGATAAAAAGATTATCGCTGCTTTACGACAAAGGACTTGATCCGGTTGCCATCCATTTCTTTAATGGTAATCAGGTAGCGGTCAATGACGATCTGTTCTTTCTCCCGGGGAATTTTTCCGATCTGGGCCAGGATATACCCGGAAAAGGTTTCATATTCATTGGACAGGGGGATATCCATGTGAATGGCGTCATTGATATCCTCAATATCCGCGGCCCCCAGCACCAGCCATTCCTTGCTCCGGATCTTCACCACCGGCTGTTTGATGATATCGGTCTCATCCACAATATCGCCCACAATGGCCTCGAGCACATCTTCGAGGGTTATAATACCGGTAACTTCTCCGTATTCATTCACCACAATGGCGGCATGGTCCTTGCGGTTCAGAAACTGGTTCAGCAGCTGATCCAGTTTTTTGTTTTCCGGCACAAAATACGGCTCCCGCATGATTTTTTCGATCTCAAGGGTGCCTTCTTCCATGGACTGCTGCCGGAAAAGATCCTTGACATTGACAAGGCCCACAATATGATCAATATCACCGTCGATAACCGGAATCCGGGTGAAACCGGACTGAATAATTTCCTGAAGCCGCGGCTCTTCGGACTTGTCAATGACAAACATGTCCGCGCTGGGCGTCATGATATGATCCACACTAATGTCATCCAGCTTGAAAATATTGTTGATCAGCTCTTTTTCCCCGGGATTGATCTGGCCTTCGTCGTGCACCACCTCCACAAAGGACATCAGCTCTTCTTCCGTCACCACGGGCGACGCCTTGGCCCGGCCGGTAAGCAGGGAAACAAAATCGAGAATCAGGATCACCGGGTAGAACAGCAAAGACAGCCAGTAAACGGGGAAAATCACCACCCGGGCAATGGCCACATTGTTCCGGGAGGCAATGGATTTGGGAAAAATTTCCCCAAACACCAGAATCAGAAAGGTCATGATGCCGGTGGCAGTCCCCACGGCCATGACCCCGGCATTGGCATCCGGGCCTCCGGAAAAACCGGAAAAATAGTCAATGGAAATGAAGGTGGCCAGGGCGGACGCCCCGATATTCACCAGAGTGTTGCCAATAAGAATGGTGGTAAGCAGCCTGTGGGGGTCTTCTTTCATTTTCAGAATCAGCTGATTGGTGGCGCTGGTTTTTTTTGCCAAAGATTTTGCTTTTGCCTGGCCAATGGAAAACAGAGCGGTTTCGGATGACGAAAAAAATCCGGACAGAAACAACAATACAACAAGTAAAAAAATGTCCTCTGACATTCATTCTGCTCCCGACGCCCCTTTAGCCGGCGTCCTTATTTTTTATAACGGAAAGGGTAAATACAGCTGCGCAATTTTCGGTTGCACTGAAGTTTATTTTATAATCTATTTGTTTTAAAAATTCAATTATGACAGTATTTTTTTTGATTTTTCACCAAAATAAACAATAACCACGTTATGAGATTTGACAACTTCAGCCAGTCGCTAAAATGAAATCCTTCCGGTTGCTCCAGCCTTATTTTTACCAGCAGCGCTATTTTCTGATCGCCGGCATTCTCTGCCTGATGATAGTGGACACCCTGCAGCTGTTTATTCCCCGAATCATCAAACGGGCCGTGGACGACCTGGCCGCCCTGCAGTTCGATCCCGGCCAGCTCATGATCTACGCCGGCGCCATCACCGCGATTGCGCTTGTCATGGCCATGCTCCGGTTTGTATGGCGCCGGTTTCTCATCGGCGCCTCCCGCATCATTGAAAAAAAACTCCGGAACCGGCTTTTTTTCCACATCCAGACCCTGAGCGCGGCCTATTTTGACCACTCCCGAACCGGCGATCTCATGGCCCATGCCACCAATGACATCAACAACATCCGCATGGCCGTGGGCATGGGAATGGTGGCCCTGACCGATGCTGTCTTCCTGGGCAGCATGGCCATCGGGTTTATGGCGTATATCAATGTGCGGCTCACCCTGCTGGCCCTGATTCCCATGCCGGTGATCATCTGGCTCACCCGGAGTTTCGGCAGAAAAATGCACCGCCGGTACACAACGGTTCAGGCCACTTTTTCCGATCTTACGGAATGCGGGCGGGAAAGTTTTGCCGGCATCCGGATTGTCAAGGCGTTCAACCGGGAAAATGCCGAAACCCGGCGGATGGCGGATGTATCAAAAAAATATATCCGGGAAAATCTGAAACTGGTAAAAATCACCGGCGCGTTTTTCCCCATGATGATCCTTTTCACCAACATCAGCCTGACCATTGTCCTGCTGGTGGGCGGCCGTCAGGCGATTTTGCGCATTATCACGCCAGGGGATTTCGTGGCTTTCATCAGCTATCTCAACCTGCTGACCTGGCCCATGATGGCCATGGGCTGGGTGACCAACCTGATCCAGCGGGGCGCCGCCTCTCTTGACCGCATCCAGCGGATTCTGGACACCCGGCCCGCCATTGACAATGCTCCGGATGCGGTCCCCATGGCGGATATCCGCAAATCCGTCACCTTCCACCACGTGGGGTTCCAATATCCGTTATCCAGCCGGCCGGTACTCTCAGATATCAGTTTTACCGTTTCCCCCGGCCATGTCCTGGGCATTGTGGGCCCCCAGGGAAGCGGCAAAACCACGCTGCTGCAATTGATCCCCCGACTGTATGACGTTACTTCCGGCCGCATTGCCATCGACGGCCGGGACATTCACGGCATCCGCCTCGAGGATCTTCGCAACAATATCGGATTTGTCTCCCAGGAGCCGTTTCTGTTTTCCGGCACCATCCGGGACAATATCACCTTTGGGGCATTGGTTGACGAAGCCACCCTTGTTGACGCGACCCGGGCCGCCGCGGTTTATGACACCATCGTCGGGTTCACCCATGGATTTGACACCGTGGTCGGTGAAAAAGGCGTCATCCTTTCCGGCGGCCAGAAACAGCGGATTGTGCTGGCCCGGGCCATCATCCAGAATCCGGCGATACTGCTGCTGGATGATCCCATCGGCCAGGTGGATACTGAAACCGCGGCAACCATCATCCGCACCGTTAAACAGCAGGCACGGCATAAAATCGTCATCATTGTATCCCACCGGCTGGCGGCCGTGCGCTTTGCCCGCCAAATCCTGGTGCTGGACAACGGGCGTATCGCGGCATCCGGCACCCACGAAACCCTCATGGCCCGGGGCAATTATTACGCAAGATCCTACGCCATCCAGCAAGCCGAGCTTCAGGAAGGATAACCCGGTCAAAATGACACTCTCAGCAAAAAACATTTTCGCGGAAAAAGACCCGGGCCGGTCACAGAACCTGGGGCTCCTGAAAAAACTGGCGCCCTTTGTCATGCCCTACCGGTTGCTTATGGCCTTTTCCCTGGTGCTGATCATCCTGCTCACCGGGCTGGAGCTGGCCATCCCCTATGTTACAAAAATCGCCATTGACCGGTATATTGTGCCGGAAACGGGTGTTTCCCAGAACAGTACGCCGGATAGCACACCGGACAAGTCAACTGCCGCGGACAGCGCAAAAACCCGGTTTCTCGCCTGCCGCCTTTCTGATCCGGAAATTGCCGCCATTGTCAGTCGCCGGCCGGATCTTTTCAAAATCAACGGGAACACGGCATTGATTACTTACGAGAACCTGTCCCGCCTGCCCCGGCAGACCGCGGCACAGCTTCGAAAAGACGATCTGACCGGGGTCAGCCGGGCCGCGGCCGGGCTGCTGGTGCTGGTACTGGCGGCGTTTTGTCTTAATTTTATCAATGTTTTTATCATGGAATATGCCGGCCAGCAGATCATGCATGATATCCGCCTCCGGCTGTTTTCCCATATTCAGCGGCTGTCCGTGCAATTTTTCACCCGGAACCCGGTGGGCCGGCTCGTGACCCGGGTCACCAATGACACCCAGAACATGCATGAAATGTTCACGTCCGTACTGATATTTGTGGTAAAAGATATTTTCATGCTCATGGGCATCACCATAATACTGTTTTCCATTGACTGGCAGCTGTCTTTTGTCGTTTATACCATATTTCCCCTGGTTTTTCTGGCGGCATACCGGTTTTCCCGGTCCGCCCGCCAGGCCTTCCGGACCCTGCGCGTCAAAGTGGCGGAAATCAACTCCCGATTTTCCGAAACCATCGGCGGCATGCAGGTCATCCAGCTCTTTCGCCAGGAAAAAACCAATTACCGGCGCTTCAGGCAGACCAACCAGGAACATTTTGATGCCGGCATGCAGCAGATCACGGTGTTTGCCCTGTTTATGCCGCTCATTGAGATGCTCAGTTCCGTGGCCCTGGCCATTGTCATTTTTTACGGCGGAAAAAGTATTATTGCCGGCCGCATCTCCCTGGGCACCCTGGTGGTGTTTATTTCCTATATCCGAATGTTTTTCCGGCCCATCCGGGATATTGCGGAAAAATACAATATCACCTTAAACGCCCTGTCTTCCGCGGAACGGATGCTTCTGCTGCTGGAAGACACGGACATGCTGCCGGAACCGGATGACGGCCGGCGGGCCCGGATGCCGGAGAAGCTCACATCCATTGCCTTTGATCATGTGTCGCTGTCCTATGTGGACGGTGAAACAGTCATCGATGATATATCCTTTTCCATTACGTCCGGGGAAACCATTGCCATTGTCGGCCCCACCGGCGCGGGCAAAACATCGCTGGTCAATCTCATGGTCCGGTTTTATGACCCGGACAACGGCATTATCACCTTTAACGGCATCAACATCCAGAACCTGGCAGCGGCTGATCTGCGATCAAAAATCGCCATTGTCACCCAGGATCCCTATATATTTTCCGGCACCATCCGATGCAATGTTTTTCCGGATACCACTGAATTTGCGGAATCAACCATCGTTCAAATTCTGAAAACCGCATGCTGCGATACGTTTATTGATAAACTGCCCAACGGTCTTGACACGGAAATGACGGAAAGCGGGGCCTCCCTTTCTTCCGGAGAACGCCAGCTTCTGTCCATTGCCCGGGCCCTGGCCCATGACCCGGAGGTTATTATTTTTGATGAAGCCACTTCTTACGTGGATTCGGAAACGGAAAACAGCATTCAAAAGGCCCTGACCAATCTTATGAAAAATCGGACCTCCCTTGTTATCGCCCACCGTCTGAGCACGGCCCGGGGAGCAGACCGGATCATGGTGCTCCGGGGCGGAAAAATCATTGAAACCGGCACCCATGAGCAGCTTTTACGGCAAAACGGATTTTACTTCCGGCTCAATGCCCTTCAGGGGTAACGGAAAAAACCAGCAAACCGGCTGTTTGGAATTTATCTGTAAAGTAATGCGCATAAATTCATATTGCCCTTGTCAAACGGATTTTTACGTGTTAAAAGAGGTAAACTTATTTTTAAAACGATGTAAGTATTCAATAATATTAAAGCTTAACGTATTAACCCCTAAGAAGAAGGAGATGTAGAAATGGCTTTTGATGCAGTTAATATGGCTGACTGGCAGATTTCCGAAGAAGCGGAAAAAAACATGCCCATGCCGGACCAATGGAAAGAAAAACTGGGTCTTCAGGACAATGAAATGCTGCCCATGGGGCGGCTGTCCAAAATTGATTTTCTGAACGTAATCGACCGTCTCAAAGACAAACCCGACGGAAAATACATTGAAGTGACCGCCATTACCCCCACCCCCCTGGGTGAAGGCAAAAGCACCACTTCTGTCGGCCTCATGGAAGGC
>JAABSH010000089.1 GCA_011390465.1 Desulfobacteraceae bacterium | reverse complement strand
GAACTGCTCAGTCCGGATCAACGAAAATCCTGAAATCAAGGCTGTTATCACAACCCCTGATACCTGTTTTACAAAAAAGGCGCGCAATGTTCAATCAAATCATTCCCGGCATCCTCTGTCCTGACTGCCGGGCAAAAATGATCCTGAAACGGACCTGACAGCAGACCCGGGTGATCTGCAGGTCCTGCGGAAAAGAATTTGCCATGGAACAGTTTTCAGACCGGATCGATGATGCCATTGAAGAAATGCTGGCCCGGATTCCGTGCAATCGCATATAGATTAACCTCAGAAAGGAAAGAAAAATGATCGCCCAGTTATCCGTATATCCCATTGAAGAAGGACCCCATGTGGGGCGTTTTGTACGAAAAAGCGTCGCTGTTATCGAAACATCCGGCTACCCCTTTGAAGTCGGCGCAATGGGCACGGCCGTTGAAGTGCCGGACCTGGACGCCCTGTTCGACCTGGTGAAAAAAGTCCATGCCGCGCAGGTTTCTGAAGGCGCCCGGCGCATCATTATTGATTTGAAAGTCGATGACCGGCGGGACAAGCCGGCAACCATCGCGTCAAAAAAATCGTCCGCCACCCGGTAAGCCTTAAGAAACGGGGCCGTTTCCAAAAAATTCAGCCTTGAAGCTGCGCCACCGATAATCCGATGGCAGTTGCCAGTTTTTCCAGGGTTGCGCTCCGCATTTCTTTTTTCAAAAATCGCTGATATGATTATTTTCAAATATACCTAAAAAACAGGAGACCCGCCATGGAAAATCAAATCATCGATCTTGAAACACGAAAACTGGGCACCCCCCGGATTTGCTCGCCCATGACCGGACGGTTTATCGACGACAGCGAACACGTTGTGCTGAACGCGAATCCGGATTATCTCGAACCCTTTTTCAAAGCGGATAAGAAGCCGCCCATGCTTGAAATTGCCGGTCCGCGGGAAAAGATTTTTTTTGATCCCTCCAAGCTCAAATGCGGGATCGTGACCTGCGGCGGACTCTGCCCCGGCTTAAACGATGTCATCCGGGCGATTGTGATGGGGCTGTTTTATCATTACGGCGTGAAAACCGTGTTCGGCTTTCCCTATGGTTTTGAAGGGCTCTCCCACAAATACATGCACGAGCCGGTGGAATTTACCCCGGAAAAGGTAAAGGACATTCACCAGATGGGCGGCACGATCCTGGGATCGTCCCGGGGGCCCCAGGATGTTTCCGACATGGTGGATACGCTGGAACGGATGGGCATCGGCATCCTGTTTGCCATTGGTGGTGACGGGACCCTGCGGGGTGCCCATGCCATTGTCGAAGAAATTACCCGGCGCAATCTTAAAATCAGTGTCATCGGGGTTCCCAAAACCATTGACAACGACATCTCCTTCACGGATATGTCCTTTGGTTTTATCACTGCGGTTTCCGAGGCAAGAGAGGTCATCTATTCAGCGCACACCGAGGCCCAGGGGGCCAGAAACGGCATCGGCCTGGTGAAACTGATGGGCAGGGAATCCGGCTTTATCGCGGCCTTTGCCTCCCTTTCCAACGGGGATGTGAATTTCTGTCTGATTCCCGAAATGCGGTTTTCCATGAAAAGCCTTCTCAAGGCCTTAAAGGAGCGGCTGGAAAGCCGCCGTCATGCCGTTATTGTGGTTGGAGAAGGGGCCGGCCAGGACCTGATTGAAGCGCCGGGCGGCCGGGATGAATCCGGCAATATCCGGTTTGCGGATATCGGCCTGTTTCTTAAAGAACAGATTCAGGGCTATTTTAAAAATACCGGGATGGATGTCACGTTAAAATACATTGATCCCAGCTACACGATCCGGAGCATGCCGGCAACCCCCTATGATTCCGGATTCTGTCTGCTCCTGGGGCATCACGCGGTCCACGCCGGCATGGCCGGAAAAACCGACATGGTGGTCAGCCACTGGTACAACGAATTTACCCATGTGCCCATCCCCATGGCCATATCCCGGCGAAAATGCATCCACCCGAAATCCCGCCTGTGGGGCAATGTCCTGTCCTGCACCGGCCAGCCCAAGGAGATGCTGGAAATTTAGATTCATAAAAAAAGGCCTGCATATCGCTTCGGTCAGGTTCGTCCGGTCGGCACGAAACCCGACCACGCGAAATCTCCGCAACGGATGCCAGGGCGGCCCACTGTGTGGCGGCCCGTCAGTAAAAGAATGACCTCTATTGCCTGTCAGCGGTAGCAGGCAGCTATTATGGAATAAATTCCGCTTACCGCCAGTGCCCCGGAATCCACTTTCCGCGGGGTCCGTAATGCCCGGGAACCCAGATTCTTCCGATGGGGTTATTAATCCGGCACCTTACTTTTTTCCGGCATCCATCTTCTCTGGCCACGCTGTTTTTTCATTTCCACCAGCCGGCGGAATTTTTCAGCGCCAATCTTCCAGGCGATCGATCTGCTCTCCGGACAAATCAAGCTGTTTTACCACTACCGGCATCTGCCACCACCTGCCTGCCGGCGAAGATTCTGATGCCAGAGCAGCCGGGTGGATGACCAGCACCAAAGTTACAACAACAAGGACTATTTTAAAAGCATTACGCATGGGACATCTCCTTTCCGTTTTCCGTTTCCGGGCTTCCCATAAAATCGCCGGTCTCATTCACAGGGGGAACAATAAAATCCATCATATCATCACCTGGCCCAAAAGCATCCCGTTCAATAATTTTCTGGTAGTAAACCGGCATGGCATTTTCCACCAGGCGGTCTGCTTCTTCAAAAAGCGCTGCCGTCCCATTGCCTGTTTGCGCCAGATTGGTCCGTTGCCCGGCGCCTTTAAGCAGCCCGCCCCCGATCACCGCCATCACAAGACACAATGCAGCGGCAAGGCCCAGAACCGGCCTGAGCCCCCAATCCCGGTATGACCGGACCTTTTGCCGTTCTTTCGGCATCCTGACGGGCACCGGGATCGCCGGCGCATACTGCCGCGCGGTTTCACCCAACGCGGCAAACATGGCCCTGGTTTTTTTCAGTGCGCCGCAAACTTTAGAAAAAAAGGAGAGTGGATTTATGAAACGTGAAATGCTGGCCTATTTTGACAGGATCTTGAAGGAACTTCTGCAGGAGATAACACCGGCGATGCGACCATTGCTTTCCTACCGAAAAGCGTACGGAAACTTTCATGGGCCAATGGATGATGTTGATCTGACCAATATGCAATATGAACAGCAATGGGTCATTCAAACCCAGCAGCGGAAAGGGGAACATGCCCGAAAGACTGTGCATGCGTTAAGACGCATCAAAGAGGGCACCTTCGGCATATGTGAAGGATGCGGCTGGGATATTGAAATCAATCGTTTGAAAGTGCAGCCGACAGCCACATTATGTATTGTCTGCATGAGACAGGCAGAAAACCCCGGAGCACAAGGCAGCTGGAGCGAAAACGCCCTGAGATTCTGAAGCGGCGGGTTTTTATTTCAGGTGGGTTTGAATAATCTTTTCAACGGATGACAGGCAGTCCTCAATGGTGCTCACGATTTCTTCAAACCGCCGGATCTCCGGATCGCGCAGATGCTGGAAAGTAATAATTTTTCCGGCGTGCAGATACGGCCCCATCTGTTTCAGAAACTGAGCAAGAAAAGCCTGCCACCCGCTGACTACCGAACTGACGCCCACCCCCGTTCGCCGGGTGATGGTCTCGTCCACCGGTAACTTTTTGCGGTCCGGTTTATGATTCACAGGGCATCAGCAATGGCACGTCAGAAATCACGCAACCCGGCATTTGCTGTCTCCATGGTAAAAGTTAAACATCCTGAATGCCGGCCCGGAATTAAGCGGAAATATCCTCAATCATTTTTTTCACGGTGTCCCGTAAAGGCAAGATATCGGTCTGGCAGATACTGTAAATTTGTTCCGCATCAATGTCGAAATATTCATGGGCAATAACATCTCTGACGCCTTTGACTCCTGCCCAATCGATTTCAGAATAGCGTGCCAAAAGTTTTCCACCAGTACTCCGGTCAATTTGCTTAAACGCTTCTCCGATGGCAATAAGAAGCATGCAAATACTGTCCAGCCTTTCCATTCCAGCTTCGCTCAACACGAAATCATCAACAGAATGGACATGAGAAAACCGGCGCAGAATCTTTTCCAGCGCTTCCAGAACATTCTCCAGTCGGTCCACGAGAAGCGCCAGATCATACATATTTTGCCTCCCGCGCAATGCGTGACTTCAGCCGAGGGTTCATATTTTCGCGAAAACGCACCACATCCACATGCCTGGATAGCAATCGCTCCAATTCCACTTTCATTCGGGCCGTTTGGAACAGATTGGGGCTGTCGGTTTCAAAAACAATATCCACGTCGCTGTCCTCGTTTGCCTCGTCCCTTGCAAAAGAACCGAATATACCGATCTTTTTAATGTTGTATTCAGCAGCTGCATTTTGTTTAAATTTTCGCAAAATTGAAAAAATGTCGTCCCTTTTCATCTGTTATTTCCTCTGATGTTTACTGATCAAGGCAAAACCGACCTTTTTATTCCAGGCAAGCTATAGCCATAATCATACAGATTTTGAATACTATTGACAAGATATAACAAAATCTCTCCCCGTCATTCCGGCAATCTCTTCATCTTTATTCCTGCCGCAAACCTGCTCCTCGTCATTCCGGCAATCTCCCGGCTAAAAACCATCCGGGACAAGCTTTAGCCGGAATCCGCTCATCGTCATTCCGGCAATCTTTTAGCCGCAAACCTGCTCCCCGTCATTCCGGCAATCTTTTAGCCGGAATCCAGTTAAATAACCTCAAAAATTTTTCCTGATCTTTACATCCATATCAGGGCCTTGTTTTTTGCCCATTGTGTCCGAGGTGAAATGCCCGGATAGATGTACACGAGCCGGTATACACTGATAGCTTGCGGAATCCATCGAAAAACACTATCCTGAACGAAAACGCATTTTCCTTGTATAGGCACGGTAAATTTGTTCTGTCTTTTTTTGAGGCAGGCGCGGTGGCCTGCCCTACGAACCGGTCAAGGCCTCCGTGCGTTGTAGGGACGGCCACCGTGCCGTCCTGTAATATGACAAAAGACCTATGGTTATGGGCTTTGAGGGTAGAACAAATTTACCCTGCTTGTATAGGCGACGACCTCGACAATTGATCAATTCAGGACTATATTAATGGTTTAATAACATTAACTTGAAATGAAAGGACCATGCCATGACCAAAAAGAAACACTCGGATATCCCGGAAGTGGATATTGTTTTGTGGGGGGCCGCCGGTTTTATCGGCAGGCTGCTGGCCGGTTATTTATGGCCGAAATACGGGGCCTCCGGGAAAATCCGGTTTGCGCTGGGCGGACTGGACAAATCGAATCTGGAAGCGGTTCACGGAGATTTAAAGGCGGACGACAGACTGCCGCTCCTTGTCGGCAATGCGTTTGACGAACCCTTTATCAATGCGCTGACAAAAAAAGCCCGGCTTGTTGTGTCCACCGTCGGTCCCTATGCAAAATACGGCTCAACCCTGGTGGCGGCCTGTGCCGCCAATGGCACGGATTACTGCGACCTGTCCGGTGAAACCCAGTGGATGCATCGCATGATCAATGCGCACCAGAAAGCTGCCGAAGCCTCCGGCGCCCGCATCGTTCATTCCTGCGGATTTGATTCTATTCCCTCGGACCTGGGGGTGCTGTTTTTGCAGACCCTGGCGCAGGAGCGGTTCGGGCATCCCCTGACGGAGGTGAAAATGCGGGTCAAATCCCTTCGCGGAAAGGCCAGCGGCGGCACCGTGGCCAGTATTTTAAATGTTATCGAAGAAGTCCGCAACGATCCGCAGGTGGCGAAAATCGCGAAAAACCCCTATGCCCTGGCCCCGGAAGGGATGCGCAGCGGCGTTCGCCAGCCCAATGTGTCCACATTTGAATATGACGCGGATGTGGAAAGCTGGGTGGCCCCGTTTGTGATGGCCGCGGTCAATACCCGGGTGGTGCACCGGTCCAATGCGCTGATGGGCCATGCCTGGGGCAAGGCGTTTACCTATGATGAAGCCATGATGATGGGCCGCGGCCTGACCGGACGCGTCCGGGCCGCGGCATTTGCCGGCACACTCGGCGCGTTCCTGGCGGGAAGCTATTTTACCCCGACCCGTTTTTTATTGAAAAAGACCCTGCTGCCGAAACCCGGCGAGGGGCCGTCCCTGGAAGAACGGGAATCCGGATTTTACAAACTGTACCTGATCGGCAAAAATTCCAAAGGCAACGGGTTGCGGGTGACGGTAACCGGAGACCGGGACCCGGGTTACGGATCAACCTGCAAAATGCTGGGGGAAGCGGCCGTGTGCCTGTTCAGCGACATCGGGAAAAAGGAGTTAACCGGCGGGTTCTGGACCCCGGCCACTGCCATGGGCCAGAAGCTGATTGACCGCCTGACCGCCAGCGCGGGCCTGACGTTTGAAGAAAAGAAGGAATAATCCGCCACAGATTGATGGTCAGTCTTTAAGTTGTTCTACCGACAATCCCATAGCAATTGCCAGTTTTTCCAGCGACGCGTTTCTCAGTGGATTTTCTGTCTTTTCCATTTGGGAAAGCGCCGCCTGGCTGATCCCGGCTTTTTTGGCAATTTCAGATTGGGTTTTGCCAAGGTGAGTGCGCCACGCTTTTACAAGGTTCATGTTTTTTTTGATAACAAGCTCCACAACCTCATGGGGAATGGAATCTTCTTCAACAGGCAGCCATTTTATGTATTCATCATAAGGAATAACCACAAATGCGGGCTTTCCGTTTTGTTCAATATACTGGATGTTAGTAGGTGCCTTCATCTCTTTTCCTGACCTCTTCGATATAAAGAATTTCGAGCGATTCCTAAAATCATAAGCTTATATTATAAGCTTGTAAAGCAATATTTATAAGTTGAATTCAAAATCGGGGGTTCCTAATATGCCCGTGAGAGCAAAAAAAAGTCCGATGGCATCATTGCAAACTCGACTTCAGGGCCTGAACCGGAAAAAAAACTGTTTATCTCCCGCAGAGGCGCAGGGACGCAGAACAAAAATTTCCCTGCCCTGCTTCCGGCCAATTGGCACGGCTGTTCTTTTTTAACCACTGAGATCACAGAGAAAATAAGTTTATGTTTTTATATTTGTAATAGAAATAGTTCTGTGATAGGTCTCGCCAGCAATATATTGTATGCAGGCTATGAATATGAAGCATATGTGGCGGTAAAATCAGATTCAAGTTATTCATCTGACAGAAACAGACCCGGTAAAAAGGCAGTCACGATACCTCCAATGAATCATTCGGCTTTCCAATCTCTTAACAGCACAAGACTGATACGTCTGTTGTCCGGCGTCAGTGGCCCGGATACCCGGGAATCCCGAACGGATTTTGCGGAAAAATTCGGCCAAATGCTGCATTTTTCCGGAGCCGTCAATCTTTTCAGCGCTCTGGAAACCCCAGTCAGAACAGATTCTGATCCATCACAAACAGCCGGCGACCTTGCCGGTGAAAAAATCCGGAATCAATTTCTCACCGCGCAGGCCGGACTGGTG
>JAABSH010000088.1 GCA_011390465.1 Desulfobacteraceae bacterium | reverse complement strand
AGAGCCAATCTGGATAGAGATTGAAATTATGGTTCAATCCTCAAATGACGAGGCTTCATGCGACCGATCACGAAAGTTGCTTTGCCGAAAAAATCTGAACAAGGGCGTGATCGCTTTGAGATCATCATCAACAAATCATCTGAAGATTAATGTTTCGGTATAAAATTTTCACTGGAATTTTTTGCCATAATTTTGCCATAAATTGATTTTTCTATTGGTAAACGCCGGTAAATATGATTATATCAGTGAAAGAAGAAAAGTTATTATCTTATTGAATTATTAGATATTTTTGTTACATATCATTACTTATGCTTACTCATGCTTCACCCCTTAATAATGACTGTCACGCCGGAGGTCGCGAGTTCGCGTCTCGTCGCTCCCGCCACAATAAAATCAAGGACTTGGAGATACTTTCCAGGTCCTTTTTTTTTGCTTGATGCATTGCCTGTGCAGCCGCCCGTATGTGTGATTTTTTGGGCTTTCAACGTAAATACCGGAAAAAACAATTATATGTTGCGCCGCGGTCTGCTTCAGATATGCAATGATGCTGGTATGATAAAATGTTGACAAAACAATTGGTAACATTGCTGGACACCAGCAGAAATTGCCCGGCCCGGAAGTTTTCGCTGCAAGGACCGCGGTTTCTGCGCAGGGAGGTTTTCTGGCAGGCCCCGGCAGCAGAATCTGTAATTGACTGGCTGTGTTCCTGGCAGGTGCCGGAAAAATTTTATTTTTCTGATAAAAATGGTCAATATGAAATTGCCGGTCTTGGCAGTGCCCTGACCCTGTCCGGCATATCCCGGAAAAAAGCGGCTGAAGCACTTTCCGGCCTCTGGTCCCGGCATCCTGAGGCCGTGGTGTTCGGCGGGGCTGCATTTGCCGAAAATCAGCTGCCGGCAGGAGAATGGAAGGATTTTGGATGCTTCCGGTTTACCCTGCCGGTGGTGGAATTGCGCAGAATCGGTTCTGCCATGCGGCTGGCATTTAATTATCCCCTTTATTGTGCTTCTGATGATCAGATTGCCCAATCCAGCATCCCGCCTTTAAATCAAAGGCTTTCCCATGACGCAGCATCATCTGCGCTGAGACAAATCCTTGCGGCAATGGACCGTGCCCGGGTCCCCTATGCACCGGCTGCCCCTGCGGCCGTGCATACCCTGAACCTGTTTCCGCCTTATAAAGGCTGGGATGCCATGATTGTCAAGGCCCTGGAAAATATCCGGGCCGGTGTGATTGATAAGGTTGTTTTATCCCGGAAAATGGTGCTCACGGCACGGGAGGACTGGAATATTGATCCTGTTTTGATGCGTCTTGCGCAAATCCGGGATGATTCGTTTGTTTTTTTGTATCAAACCGGCCGTGGCAGCGCGTTTTTCGGCCGCACCCCGGAGCGGCTGCTTAAACTGGAAGGCCGCTCCATCAGCGTGGATGCCCTTGCCGGGACCCGCCCCCGGGGACGGAATCAAACCGAAGACAGTCTCTTTGAAACCGAACTCCTGCAATCCCCCAAAGAAATAGAAGAGCACCGGATTGTCTCCCGATACGTGGAGACCCGGATGCATCAGATTGCCCGGAATCAGAAAACCCTTTGCCGGGAATCCATCCTCAAGCTTAAAAATCTTCAGCATATTTTCACTCAGCATTGCGGTGAACTGCGCAACGGGCATCATGTCCTTGATACCCTGGCCTGTTTTCATCCCACGCCTGCGGTGAACGGGCATCCCGCTGAAACAGCGCGGAATCTCATTTTGCAGTGGGAGCCGTATGATCGGGGATGGTATGCCGGCCCCATCGGATGGATGACCGGCGAAGCTGCGGAATTTGCCGTGGGCATCCGCTCCGCCCTTGTCCATGGAAATCAGCTGCATATTTTTGCCGGCGCGGGCATTGTGCCGGGGTCCACCCCTTTGTCTGAATGGCAGGAAACCGAGGATAAAATGCAAACCATGGTGCGGGCTGCCGGGGCCGGGCTTGAGATTAGAGACTTCAAGGTTCAGCCATCCCCGAAATCGTCAACAGGCCGGATGAGGGCTGAGTGATGCCCCTGATGGATCAGAACATGAATGTGGTGTGGGCGTCCGTGCTGATAGAAGAGCTGTGCCGCAACGGGCTGGAGCATTTTTTTGTGTCTCCGGGAAACCGGAATGCCCCGCTGGTGGCGGCCCTGGCCCATCATCCGGAGGCTGCGGCGGATTCCTGCATGGATGAGCGCGGAGCCGCCTACTGCGCCCTGGGATTTGCCAGGGCCACGGGCCGTCCGGGGGTTGTGGTCTGCACTTCCGGCACAGCCCTTGCCAATTATTACCCCGCGGTGATCGAAGCATATCGGGACCATCTGCCCATCATGGTCCTGAGCGCGGACCGGCCTCCGGAGCTCACGGGCAGTGATGCCAACCAGACCATTGTGCAGGAAAATCTCTACAATCGGTATTGCCTTGAGTCTCTGAATTTGCCCTGCCCGGATCCGGAATTTCCCCTGGCGGCCCTGGCCGCGAGAATCTGTCATGTCGCCCGGGTGAGAACCGGTCCGGTGCACGTCAACTGCCGGTTCAGGGAGCCCCTGGTGCCGGTGCCGGCCCCTTCCGGTCCGGTGCCCCGATCGGTGCTGGCGGCTGCACAGCGGTATTTTGCCGGTTCCGGGCCTGCCATTGTTTATCCGAGGGTGGCGCGATGTTGTCCGGATTTATCCGATGTCCAAAAAATTTTGAAAAATGCGCAAAAAGCACTCCTGATTATCGGCCGGCTGGAAACCGAAGCAGACCGGAAAGGCGCCCAGGCCCTGGCTTTTAAAACAGGCTGGCCCGTGTTCTGCGATATTGCATCCTCTCTCAAGGGGGCTGTGGGAGAGAAGGAATTGTTTTTTCTGGATCACCCCGGATGTCGGGCCCTTATCCGGGAATATGCCCCGGAGGTGATTCTGCAGCTGGGTTCAGGCCTGGTGTCCAAATACTATTATGCCGAGATTCTGAAAAACCGAGACAGATTCGTGATTCAGGTCAGTCCCCGGCGGGAGCACCGTGATCCGGCATTTGCGGTGAACGTCAGGATCAGGACCCGCGTGGCGGAATTTTGCCATGATCTGGGGGAAATACGGTTTTCTCCCCGGCACGGGGAATTATCGGAATCCCTGGTGCGGGCCGTTCAAACACTGGCAGCACGTCTTCAGCAGGCCACACCGGATGACCGGCTCAGCTTTCCGATGGTTGCGGAGATTATCAACCGCCATATTCCGGCGGATGAAGCCCTGTTTCTGGGCAACTCCAGCACGGTCCGGGCCTTTGACGCAGGCTTTGGCGGGGTCGGCAAATCGGTGCGGGTGGTCACCAACCGGGGCGTGAGCGGCATTGAAGGCAATATTGCCACCAGTATCGGGTTTGCGGCCGGTTCCGGCCGGCGGGTGACGGCCGTGATCGGGGACGTATCCATGCTGCATGACCTCAATTCCCTGGCCCTGGCCGCCACACTGCCGGCGCAGGTGATTGTGGTGGTTGTCAATAATCAGGGAGGCCGGATTTTTGACCGTCTGCCGGTGCGGGAATTCCCGGAAATCGCCACCCCGATGATGACCACGCCCCATGGATTTGATTTTTATCACGCGGCCCGCATGTTTTCGCTTTCCTATGCAAAGGCAGAAACGCCCGAAGCATTTGAAGCGGCTTATATCAACGCCCTGGACCAGGGCGGGTGCCAGATCATCGAGGTCATGCTGGATTCGGCAACAGATCTGACGGTGTTTAATGATCGTCAGAAAATCAAATGAATAACAGGATAGTTCAGGATAAATTGACAGCAAACAGGGAGGGCAATGTGGATTCGGAAATAAAGGTTTCGGAAATTTTTAACCCCCGATTATGGGAGGTGGTTCCCGGATTTGAGTTTAAGGATATTACCTATCACCGCGCCAGGAATCAGGGAACGGTGCGCATTGCCTTTAACCGGCCGGAGGTGAGAAATGCGTTTCGGCCGGCTACCGTGGATGAATTGTTTATGGCCCTGGACCACGCCCGCATGAGTGCGGATGTGGGGGTGGTGCTGCTCACCGGCAATGGCCCGTCTCCCAAAGACGGGGGCTGGGCCTTTTGTTCCGGCGGGGACCAGCGGATTCGCGGTAAAGACGGCTATAAATATGAAGGCGCCCAGGGCATTGACCCCGCGCGCCTGGGCCGGCTGCATATTCTGGAATGCCAGCGGCTGATCCGGTTCATGCCCAAGATCGTGATGGCCGTGGTTCCCGGCTGGGCCGCAGGAGGGGGGCACAGTCTGCATGTGGTGTGCGATTTGACCATCGCCTCCCGGGAACATGCCCGGTTCAAGCAGACGGATCCGGATGTGGCCAGTTTTGATTCCGGATACGGCTCGGCCTATCTTGCCCGGCAGGTGGGCCAGAAGCGGGCCAGGGAAGTTTTTTTTCTGGGGCTTGCCTATTCCGCCCGGGAAGCCTTTGAAATGGGCATGGTCAACCGGGTGGTGCCGCACGGGGAACTGGAAGATACGGCCCTGGAATGGGCCGGCATTATGAACGCGAAATCTCCCACTGCCATGCGCATGCTCAAATTCGGGTTTAATCTGCCGGACGACGGTCTGGTGGGCCAGCAGCTGTTTGCCGGGGAAGCCACCCGTCTGGCCTATGGCACGGAAGAAGCCGCCGAAGGCCGAAGCGCGTTTGTGGAAAAGCGGCCCAAAGATTTTTCCCGGTTTCCGTGGCATTACTAGGAACCTGTGATGCATCCGCAACTTCAATACTGGATTATGGCCATCCGGCCCCGGACCCTTCCGGCAGGGGCGGCCCCGGTGGTTCTGGGGCTTGGGCTGGCCTGGGAAAAAGGCCTTTGCGGGTGGGCGGCCCTGGCGACCCTGGCCTGTTGCATTCTGATGCAGATCGGGGCCAATCTGGTGAATGATTATTTTGACTATGCCCATGGCATTGACGACAGAGACCGCCTGGGGCCGGACCGGATGACCCAGAAAGGCCTGATTGCGCCGCACAAAATGAAAGCCGGCATTCTGCTGTGTTTTGCCGTGGCAGCCATGTTAGGCGTCGGCCTGGTGTTGCGGGGGGGATGGCCCATCGCCGGTATCGGTCTGATTTCCCTTGTCTCGGCATATCTGTATACCGGCGGCCCCATGCCCCTGTCCTATCTGGGCATGGGCGAGGTGCTGGCGTTTGTTTTTTTTGGCCCGGTGGCGGTGGGCGGCACCTATTATCTGCAAACACTGGAAATTTCCCGGATGGTTCTTGCCGCGGGCATGGGCCCGGGGTTTTTGTCCGCCATGCTCATGTCCGTGAATAACCTGCGGGATACCGCCTCAGACACCCGCACTGGAAAACGCACAGTGGCTGTCCTGATCAAAGCACCCCGGGCCAGGATATTTTCCCTGGGCCTGCTGGTGTGCGCCGGGCTTATCCCTTTTGGGTTTCTGTTCGCTTATCCGGAAAAATGGCTGGTTCTCATGGCGCCGGCAGCGGCCCTGTTGTTTAAACCTCACTGGGCCGCCCTTTACAGCGGTCCCATTGACAGAAGCCTCAACCGGGTTCTGGCTGCCACGGGCCAGTATATGTTTGTTTATTCCCTGCTGTTTGCCATGGGGGCGGCGATATGAAAATCGCGGACGTTCAGTTTTTCCGGTTTGCGGTTCCGTTTGAACGCCCGATTTATGCGGGGGGCCGGAATTTAAAAACACGACAGGGACTGATTCTTTCGGTTACAGATGACCAGGGTCATATCGGCTGGGGTGAGGCAGCCCCCCTGGCCGGCGTGAATGCGATTTCCGTTGATCTGTGTCTCGAAGAACTGCGCATTGCCAGAGATGCCCTGAAGGGACAGACCCTGAACTGGCAAAATTTTTGCCTGTCCTGCCCTGCCATGGGCCTGCTGTCTGAAAACCTGCCGCCTGAACTAAAAGAACTTTCCCCGGTATCCGCGTTCGGGCTGGAATCGGCTTTTGTCTGGCTGGGCCTGAATGCCGGCAAATGGCAATTGCCGGCCGGCCGGCATCTTGAAGTTGCCGTAAACGGGCTGTTTGTGCCATCCATTGATCCTGATGCAGTTTACAAAAATGCTGAAAATTTAAAAATCCAGGGGTTTTCCACCCTAAAAGTGAAAATCGGACGAATAGCGGCACAGGAAGAAATCCGCCAGATTCTCGCCCTGGATGCCTTTTTCCATCATCAGATGATTTTTCGTCTGGATGCCAACCAAAGCCTTTGTGTGGACAGCTATGCGGCATATTATCAGGCGTTAAAGAAAATCCATGTGGAATACGTGGAGGAGCCGCTCCTGCCGGAATTGGGATTTTTTGATGCGGCCCGGGTGCCCTGGCCCCTGGCATTAGATGAATCAATGGGCGAATCAATTGGCGAATCAATTGGCGAATCAAGGGACGACTTCCTGGACCGATTCCTGGACCAGTCGTCAGCGGTTTCTGCCAGACGGAAAGGCCGGGTTTCTCCGGCTTTGGGCGCCATTATCCTGAAACCAGGGGTGCTTGCCGGCGTTTCCGGCATGGTTCAGGCCATGAACCGGTGCAGCCGGCGGAAAATAAAACCCGTGCTGAGTTCCGCGTTTAATACCGGCATCGGCATTGCCGGGCTGGCGGTTCTGGCGGCCCTTTACGGAAAAAATACGGCCCATGGTCTGGATACGCTCAAATATTTTCGCAACCACCTGTTTTCTCCGGATTTATCTTTTACAGACGGATGCCTGCGGTTATCTGAGCCGTTTTTTCATCGCCGGCTCCGGTTTTTTTCGGATTTTGTGGAAAGCGTTTTCTGATGCCGCAATTCTTGGACCCTGAAAACAGACTGAAGTTGAGCGTTCTGTTTGAAACATACCCGGACCGCCCGGCACTGGTTTGCCCTTCCGGCACGCTGACGTTCCGGGATGTTCAAACTGCCCTTGCCCGGGTCATCATGACCCTCCAGGGCCTGGGAATAGAAAAAGGACAGGTGGTGAGTATTCACGCTCCCAATTCCCCTGCCCATATTTATTTGTTTCTGGCATCCTGGGTCATGGGGTTCATCTATGCGCCGTTAGATCCCAAATCGCCCCCTGGCAGCCTTCCCGCGGGCGTAAGGCCCGATGTTATCGTCACCCCCGGCGATTCCGGCCTCTGGCCATGCAGGGCCATTGCGCCGGCAGCCCTGTTCGCCCCTGTTGCCGGGGCCGGTGCGGGCCCGGAAGAAATTGCACCGGACATTTCTTTAACAGACACCATCCCCCCGAATATCCCCCTGAACAGGGAATGCGCCATTATTTTCACCTCCGGCAGCACCGGCGGTCCCAAAGGCGTGGTGCATACAGTGGGCAGTTTTTATTACAGCGCCTTGGGATCAGTGGCATTTTTCAGCCTGAGTCCGGATGATTCATGGCTCATCAGTCTGCCCTTGTTTCATGTGGGCGGCATCCTGATCTTTCTCCGCACCCTGCTGTGCGGGGGAACCGCCCTGCTGCATGACCATCCGGGCCGCCTGGGACCGGCCATTGTCAAATACCGGCCCACGGTGCTCTCGCTGGTGCCTGCCCAGCTCCAGCAGCTGATGGAGATACCGGAAGTTCTCAAGGTCTTGACGGCCTGCCGGATGATTCTGCTGGGAGGCGCGCCATGCCCCGGCCCGCTTATGGAAAAGGCCATAGCCGCGGGCATCCCGGTGCTGGCCACTTATGGTTCCACGGAAGCCTGCGCCACGGTAACCGCTGTCCGTCCCGGCACTGACCGGCAGGAGCGTTTTTCAGCC
>JAABSH010000087.1 GCA_011390465.1 Desulfobacteraceae bacterium | reverse complement strand
GGTGTCAAGGAAATTACACCAAGGTATTAACGCAAGGAAGGTCGGCACGGTGGCCGACCTTCCGGAACTGGCTGGTTTGGTTGCGCCTCACCCTGTTTTTGGCATCAGGCAAGCTCAAAACGATCAAGGTTCATGACTTTGTTCCAGGCCGCAACAAAGTCGGTTACAAATTTTTCCCGGCCGTCCGCGCTGGCGTAAACTTCCGCAATGGCCCGGAGCTGGGCATTGGAGCCAAAGATTAAGTCAACACGGGTGGCACTCCATTTGACGGCGCCGGTTTTAAGGTCGCGCCCCTCAAACAGGTTTTCATCTTTTCCGGCCGGCTGCCATGTAGTGTTCATGTCCAGCAGGTTCACGAAAAAATCATTGGTCAGGGTTTCCGGATTAGCGGTAAACACGCCGTTTCGGGATTTTTGAAAATTGGCGTTCAGAACCCGCATGCCGCCGATCAGCACCGTCATTTCCGGCGCAGTGAGGGTCAGGAGCTGAGCGCGGTCCACCAGCAGTTCTTCCGCTGATACGCTGAACTTGCCTTTCAGGTAGTTTCGGAATCCGTCTGCCATCGGTTCAAGAACGTCAAAAGACGCCGCATCCGTCTGTTCCGGTGTCGCGTCCGTGCGGCCGGGGGTAAACGGAACAGTTACGTCCTGGCCGGCATTTCTGGCGGCCTGTTCCACCCCGGCGCAACCGCCGAGCACGATCAGGTCGGCAAGGGATACTTTTTTGCCCCCGGACTGGGACGTGTTAAACGCTTTCTGAAGGTTTTCCAGGGTATTGAGCACCTTTTTCAACTGGTCTGGCTGGTTGACATGCCAGTCTTTCTGCGGGGCAAGGCGGATGCGTGCGCCGTTTGCGCCGCCGCGTTTGTCAGAGCCCCGGAACGTGGAGGCAGACGCCCATGCCGTAACGACCAGTTCGGGAATTGACAGGCCAGCGGCAAGAATTTTATCCTTAAGGCTGCTGATGTCCGGGTCATCAATCAATTCATGATCAACATCAGGCACCGGGTCCTGCCAGATCAGGACTTCCGCCGGCACTTCCGGGCCAAGGTAGCGGGAGCGGGGTCCCATATCGCGATGGGTCAGCTTGAACCACCCCCGGGAAAAGGCATCGGCAAATGCTTCCGGATTCTCCAGATACCGGCGGGCAATGGGTTCGTAAATGGGGTCGAACTTCAGGGAAAGATCTGCCGTGGTCATCATGGGCCGGTGCTTTTTTTCGGGATCATGGGCATCGGTGACCATGTCTTCGTCTTCCACGTCTTTGGCCAGCCACTGGTTTGCGCCGGCCGGGCTTTTGACCAGCTCCCAGTCGTATTTAAACAGCACCTTGAGATAGCCCATGTCCCATCTTGTGGGGTAGGGTTTCCAGGCGCCTTCAATGCCGCTGCCGATGGTGTCTCCGCCCTTGCCGCTGCCAAAGCTGCTTTTCCATCCCAGGCCCTGGGCTTCGATGGGAGCGGCTTCCGGCTCCGGACCCACATGGGCCGCATCGCCCGCGCCATGGCATTTGCCGAAAGTGTGCCCGCCCGCCACCAGGGCCACGGTTTCCTCGTCGTTCATGGCCATGCGGGCAAATGTATCGCGAACATCCCGGCCCGAGGCAATGGGATCAGGGTTGCCGTCCGGACCTTCCGGGTTTACATAGATGAGCCCCATCTGGACTGCGGCCAGGGGATTTTCAAGATCCCGGTCTCCGGAATACCGGCTTTTGGGCGTGTCGCTGGTGGCCAGCCATTCTTCTTCAGATCCCCAGTAGATATCTTCTTCCGGCTCCCACACATCCACGCGGCCCCCGGCAAAGCCGAAGGTTTTGAGTCCCATGGATTCAATGGCGCAGTTGCCGGCAAGGATCATCAGGTCGGCCCAGGAAATTTTTCTGCCGTATTTTTGTTTAATGGGCCAGAGCAGACGGCGGGCCTTGTCCAGGTTCACATTGTCCGGCCAACTGCTCAAGGGCGGCAGGCGCTGGCTGCCGGATTCCGCGCCCCCGCGGCCGTCGCCCATGCGGTAGGTGCCGGCGCTGTGCCAGGCCATCCGGATAAACAGGGGCCCGTAATGTCCGTAATCCGCCGGCCACCAGTCCTGGGAATCGGTCATCAGCGAATAGAGGTCCTGTTTAACCGCCTCCAGGTCGAGTTTTTTGAATTCCGCCGCGTAATTGAATTTTTTGCCCATGGGATTGCTCAAGGGCGAATGCTGATGCAGAATTTTAAGGTTCAGCTGATTCGGCCACCAGTCCCGGTTCGACGGACCGCCGCCGGCAATGGGGTTTTTGGTTGCACCGGTTACCGGGCATTTGCTTTCGTCAGTCATGAAGGGTTCCTCCTTTGGTTGGCTTGACGTATACGCGTTGCCGTTTTTTTGGCCTTGATCATCGTTTTGGCCATCGACGAAAATGGAGTCAATAGTGGAAGCGGCTTCCAGCCACTTTTTTCAGCGGCAAGATGCCGCTGCCACTGAAAACATCACAACATTTGGTCGAAACCATGATCACGGCCGGTTTTTTTTATTCCCAGTTGACAGGACGTCACGGCATTTTTGATGGTGACGTGACATTGTTTGAATATCATAGAAAACAAAATTGATAAAGATATTCTTAGATGTCGGGCCAGATGAAAAGCCATTAATCATTGACTTTTTCCGTGACATCATATCTTTAAGTCTTTGTTGCAAAAAAAAATCAAAGACGAATGGGCGTTGATAATTGTTTCGGCCAAGAACAAAAATGATGTAATCGTAAAAAGTCAGATTTCGACGGCAAAGTATAAAAGTTTAAATTCGAGGCGCGCAAATCCTGAGTGATGATTTGTACTTAGCGTACCATGAAGAAACGAAGGATGCAGCGCAACAAAGAATTTGGACTTTTTACGAAGCCGTCAAGACGATGATCAACGTCAGAGCCTCTATCTGAAGGAGAATAAAATGTATCTGTACTGGCGGATTAACAATGATCTGAATGCCATGGGAGAACGTATTGTGTTTCACGATCCCCGGTTTATCCGGTGTTTCGGGCAGTGGATGCGAAAAAACAGTTATTCCCTGGCCCTGGCGGAAGGCTGGTTTGATCTGGATTTTTCAGTAAGCCTGAACTGAGACCAGCATGGGGATAATCTATGCTGCAGAATCCGTTAAATAGCGTAATAACGCTCTTTTTCCCGGCCCACCTGGCTGCTCGTTATCAGGCGTTCAAGATGTTTTTCCATGATGGCCCGCTCGCCGAATATAAAAAAATCCATGGGTTCCCGGGCCCTGCCGTAAACAATCCATTGATGGATAATCTCATCCATGGTACGGGGCGTTTTTAAAAATTCCATCAGCTTTTCTTCCCGGCGGTCTACCACCGCCAGGTAGTCGTCCCAAAGTTTTTCAGTATCTCCATAAAAAATACCGGTTTCATGGCAGGCAATCCAGGTGTCTGCCGGCAGGTTCCGCAAAAGTTCACCGGATGCCAGGGTCTGTTCAATGGATGAATACAGATCGCCGTACCATGGGCCAAACCAGGTAAGGTCATAATCCCCCAGAAAGATGATTTTTTCATCCGGAAACCAGAAAGACAGATGCCCCGGGGTGTGACCCGGGGTGTGGATCACTTCCATGCGCACCCCGCTCAGTTCAAAAATCTCGCCGTCATCCAGGAGTCGGTCCGGCGTTCTGGGCGTAAAATGGAACTGATCTATCATAAGGGGCCGCCACCGGTCTCTTAAAGAACGGTTTTCCGGCTGCCCCATGTTGTACCAGTCCAGCAGAATTTCCAGATCCGACAGGGGCGGCGCATCCTGCCGGCCGATCCACAAGGGCAGGTCGGCAAAAAGATCCCAGTGCATAAAATGATCCTCATGCCAGTGACTCAGCCAGATCATTTTCACGTCTTCTTCGTTGCGCAGGCGAATCAGCCGGTCCCTGTCCGAGGCAGGATCAATCAAAACCCCGGCACCTTCAACATAAATGGAATGGCAGTGGGGATATTTGCCTTTGCGGGGGCCGGGCAGCATTCTTACCGGACCGATTTTTGTCTCTTCCATAAATCTCCTTTTTTCTGACTCCTGTCTTCTGACTTCTACCCCAGTCCCCGGGCCGGTTTTACGCTGACCGGAATTCCGTTCAGCACTGTTGTGCAGGAGACCGGATCAAATACCGATTCATCGCTCAGAATGTTGCTGTTGATGCCGCCGTGTTTCCGGGCAACCTGCATGGCCACCCCTTCCAGATCATGCCCCCAGCCGTGGGGCAGGCTGACCACTCCGGGCCGGATCCTGTCGGTTACTTTTACCGGTGCGGTGACACTGCCCACCCGGGTTTCAATGGTTGCCGGGTCTCCGTCACGCAATCCCTGGTTTTGCGCGTCTGCCGGATTGATGTGAAGCACGCACCGGGGCGGGCCGGAAACAAGGGCCGGGATATTGGGCATCCAGGAATTGTTGGTGCGCAGATGCCGGCGGCCCACCAGAACCAGCCCGGCTGGAGCAGTGTCCATGGTTTTTGCAAGCCGGTCCACATCCTTTACCATCAGTTCCGGGGCCAGTTCGATGCGGCCGGAGGCGGTTTTTAAATGGCCGGGCAGCATTTCCGTGAGCGGTCCCAGATCCAGGCCATGGGGCAGGTTTTTTAGTTTTTCCAGATTCAGCCCATCCGGGTCAAAATGATCCGGATTCAGACCAAAACCGTCCCCATGAGCACCGGTGCGGATCATAAAATCCAGCATCCGGTCCGGACCTTTAAATGGGGATAACAAATCCAGCATTTGCGCCTCCTGGCCGTGAAACGGAGAGGTTTCTTTTTTGGCGGCGCCGGCCACCATCATCTGAATAATAAAATCATCCAGGGATTTGATATCCGCCCCGGCCCCCTGGCCGCTGAAAATCAGGGCCAGTTTGTACATGATCTCCCACTTGTCCATTTCCGCTTCAGGTTCCTCCTTCGGCATTTCCAGCACCGGCGGAGAATAATGGGCAATGTTGCGCACGGAAAGATTGTAAAACGCCACATCATAATGGGCCGTGGAAAGGGGGCCGGTGGGCGGCAGAATCACATCTGCGTGGCGGGTGGAGGCGGTAACGTAAAAGTCAATGGCCACCATGAAATCCAGTCCGGCAAGGGCCCGGTCCACGCGCCGGGCATTGGGCAGGGCAATGACCGGGTTGGACGCAATGGTTAACAGGGCCCGTATCCGGCCGTCTCCGTCTGTTTCCATTTCATCGGCCAGGGCTGCCACCGGCAGTTCACCCATCACCTCATTCATGCCGTTGACCCGGCTCTGCCACCGGCCAAGGGTCCAGCCCCGGCCGCCGGGTTTTTTCTTCCGGGGCAGGTGGGCAGGGCAAGGGAACATGGCCCCGCCGGGTCGGTCCAGGTTGCCGGTGAGGATGTTGATCACATCCACCAGCCAGTTGGTGAGCGCGCCGAACGGCACGGTGGATGTTCCCATGCGGCCGTAAACCACGGCGGATTCGGCAGCGGCCAGATCCCGGGTCAGGGCAGTGATTTGTGCGGGGTCAAGGCCGGTATGGGCGGCCACGGCCGCCGGGGTAAACGGCCGGCAGAGTTCCCGGACCGTTTCAATACCGTTTGTAAAATCCGCGAGTCTTCCGGGTTTGACCCGGTTTTCCGCAAACAGCACATTCACCATCGCCATGAGTAAAAAAACATCCCCCCCGGGCCGGATGGCCAGATGGGTGTCTGCCAGCCGGACGGTTGCACTGGTTCTGGGATCCACCACCACCAGCCGGCCGCCCCGTTTTTTAAGGTCCCGGAGCCGCCGGGGCCAGTTCGGGGCCGTGGCAAGGGAACCGTTGGATGTGACCGGATCAGCGCCCAGGATAAGCATGAATCGGGTCCGGTCCACATCCGGCACGGCGATAATGGTGGGATGACCGAACATCAGGCCTGAGGCCACATGCCGCGGCATCTGGTCCACGGTGCTGGCGCTGAAAATATTTCTGCTGCCCATGGCTTTTAACAGCGGCCGCACCGCCAGGGTGCCGGCCAGGGTGTGGGAGCAGGGATTGCCAAGATATACCCCTACCGCGTCCCGGCCAAATTTTTTAATCAGGGGCATGATCCCTTTTTCCACGGTGCTAAAGGCTTCATCCCAGGAAACTTCCACAAATTTTCCATTTTTTTTCACCAAAGGGCGGCGCAGCCGGTCCGGGTCATGGTGCAGTGTTCCCAGGGATGCCCCTTTGGGACAAAGATAGCCTTTGCTGAAAACATCGTCTTTATCGCCTTTCACTGAAACGGCCTGGCCGTTTTCAACAGTGATGCAAAGCCCGCAGGTGGCCTCACACAAAGGGCAGGTATGGTAATGGGTACGGGTCATTATGTTCTTCCTTTTTCAGCGGTTTTTATTGGTCATTATTCAGGACAGTTACCTTGCTATACCTCGCGTTGAATGTAGAATAAATCCAATCAATGTCAGAGTCAATCCCTCAGAAAAGTAAATTTTCCGGCAAAGCACAGCCTGCGCATCAGGCTGCGATTACCTGAAAAAAAACACCGGAAATGATTTTACTTTAAATTTAATGAACAGTATCATGCATTTCAAAGACAGTATTGAACGCATGCCCGGCGACTGACCACGGCAGTTGTCTCATACGAAGGGTTATGCTGTTCAGCCTTCAGGCTATTGACAAATACCCGTATTTTAATGTTTTTCCGGTCTCTAAGATGTCACAGAACCCTTGCATGCCGGACGTGGATTCCTGTCTGTCCAAGGCCGTTCAGGAGACGATTCAGGTCGGACTGATGATCTCGGATCCGGTCTCCGGCAATATTATCTATGTTAACAACAAGCTTTGCGAGCTCTTCGGCTGGTCAGCCGGGGAGCTCCTGCTGATGGACTTTACCCGGCTTCTTTGCGAAGGGGAAGATTCAGATATCTGGAAATACACTGTTGATGATAAGGTGATCAAGTTCAGATCCCGCAATGGATCTGTCATATGGGGGCTGATGTCATCCAACCGGCTGCGCGATAAAAACGGGAATGAACAGGGGATTTTATATTCTATTACCGATATTACGCGCCGGAAACATGTGGAACAGCAGTTGCAGCAGTCTCAAAAAAGATTAAGACTGCTGACAAAAAAGCTCATTCATGCCCAGGAAGCGGTACAAAAGCGCATTGCCGGTGAACTTCATGACGGCATTGGATCAAATATCAATGCGGCCCGGCTGATGCTGGAAAGACGAATTGCAGCGGCCGGTGATGAGGATAACAGCCTATTGGGTATTGTTGACCTGCTGAAAACCATTTCCGCTGACACCCGCCGGATTTCACGCAATCTTCATCCGTCCATCATAGAAGATATCGGGCTGATTGCTGCTGTTAATTCCATTGTCAGAGAGTTCAGTGCGCTGCAGCCGGATATGGTGTTTCACCAAAACATATCTTTTGACGAAGATCAGATCCGAAACAGTTTCAAGCTCAATCTGTACCGGATTTTACAGGAAGCACTGAATAACATCATGAAACACAGCGGGGCAAAAACAGTGGACATTCAATGCCGGATAACCGGCAAAACCCTTGAGCTTTCAATATCGGACGACGGGTGCGGATTTGACCCGGGCAGGGTATTGCATAATGAGGATTCTGATACGACGGGCCTTGGCATGGAAAGCATGAAAGAACGGGCAACATTCTGTAACGGATCCTTGACCGTTGAATCCGGTGTTGGACGCGGTTCGATGATTTGTGTGAAAATCCCGGTCTGAAATCCGAAATGAGCCGTTTTTTTCAGAGTATATTTCTAATGATAAAAAACAGAGGCCTGCGGTTGTTTTAAAATCGTCGCATTTGCTCAATCTATCGAAATATTGTGTAAACCACAAAAAAAGGAGGAAGCATGAGCCGCATCGCTGTGATTATCGACGAATTATTCGAGGACAGTGAATACACAGAGCCGGTTAAAGCATTTAAGGAAAACGGCCATCAGATTATCCATGTGGGGCTTGAAACGGGTAAAACCGTGACAGGTAAAAAAGAGCAGACCCCGGTTGTCATTGACAGGGATCTTGACAGTGTGTCCGCAGATGAGTTTGACGCCCTCCTGATTCCCGGCGGTTTTTCGCCGGATAAATTAAGGGCGAATGAAAAGGCGGTCCTTTTTACAAAAGCTTTTGTGGAAAAAGAAAAACCTGTATTTTCCATCTGTCATGGGCCGCAGCTGCTGATCACTGCGGATGTGCTCAAGGGCAGGAAAATAACCGGCTGGACATCGATTATTCAGGATATCAAAAATGCCGGTGCCGAATTTATCGACCGGGAAGTGGTGGAAGATAAAAATATTATCTCCAGCAGAAATCCCGGCGATCTTCCGGCGTTTATTGCGGCCTCTCTGGCAAAGCTGAAATGAATTTCTGAGAATGGAAAAAATCGTGAGTTTTTATATGGACAGGCCAAACATGTCGCT
>JAABSH010000086.1 GCA_011390465.1 Desulfobacteraceae bacterium | reverse complement strand
TTCCCGTTCAAAAGAGGCTTCCAGGTTGGTGTCCGTATCTTTGACAACCACATCTTTCATTAAATTAAGATTGCGCGTGGCATGCACCCGTTCCGCCTCGGCAATGGCCCGAAACAAAAGTGCGATCTGCTGATTTCCCTCTTCCGCTGCCCTGTCAGCATAAGCCAGCAGCCGGAAATAGGCCTTGGCCTCCCCGACAAATGCGGTTCGAACATTTTTTTGCGTTTTTTCTTTCATTTTTTATCCTTTCGTCTTCAGCCTTCAGCCTCCAGCTTTCAGCTTTCAGCTTTCAACTTTCAATCCCCTGCCCCCGAACAGAGACTGATATGTTTTTTCAATTTTGGTGCGATGCTGTTCTTCTTCCCTTGCAAGGCCCAGAAACAGAATGCTCAAATCATCATCTTCACAAATCTGCGCCAGAAAGGAATACAGTTCACAGGCTTTGTCTTCCCGCTTCATGGCAAGAATCAGGGCATCCCCAAAGGGCATCTGGGGATCCGGCGCCACCTTTTCCATGTTCCGGGCAATTCCCAGGTCCTTTTGCCGGGAAAGAATTTTTTCAAGCATTTTGTCCCACCGGCTGGCATCCAGCTCCAGAAGCATCTGCCGGTGTTTTAATTCTTCCCTGGCAAAATCCGTAAACAGCGGCTTTAAAAACGGATCATCCGTCTTTGAGGCCAGATCCGTGTAAAAGGCATGGGATTCTTCCTCCCGTGCCACCGCAAAATCGATTACCTGGGCAAATGTCTGAAATCCCTGTTCCATTACACCTCCTGTAGATTTGTGCCATGTGGGTTAAAAAATCATACTTGAATTTAACTATAAGCACTTATTTTATTTTTTTCCAGTGCGGGTTTCAATCTTTTGTTCTGGATTTATCTCAGGATTTATTCCGGCGGTCTTTCTGCGTCACACGGCCCGGCCCAGACATGCACGACTGCCCGATGCGCCATCCCGGCCGGTCATTAAAAAGAAAATCATGCAAAACAGGGATTCCGGATCTGACAATGCAAAGGTGCGGGCAAACTTCCGGAGCCGGTTCGCAGGGTCGGTTTCCCCGTGAAACGCAAGGGTTTCTATTTTTTCCGGCATCAGTTCCGGCAGACTCATAATAAGGGTTTGGGCATCGCTGACTCTCAGGCAGCAGATATAGTTTCTCAAACACCGTGCCTGGTCCCGCGGATTTTCACAATCTGCCAGGTCTTTGATAAATTCCTTTCGCCGATGCCGGTCCAGCTTCATCCGGACAAAAGCGATAACCGTGCGGCGGTTTTCCCCGAGAAAACGAAAAAGGGTTTCAATAAAATCCATGTCCCTGTCCGCCTTGTTTTCCGGCGCATATTCCGGTCTCCCGGTTTCCGGGGCGGCCGCGTTTCTGTTCTTCTCAGGGGGCCGATAATCTGATAAGCTAATGACTGTCTGATGGTTTAAATTTTTCATAACAACTCCCTCCGGTTTCCGTTTATGGGGTTCAGTGGATGGGCTCGGTTTTTTCTCAGCCTGATGAAGGGATTATAAACCGCCAGGTGTGCGGTTTTGGCCACACTTGGCAAAAAAAATTTATTTTTTTATAACTCACTGAAAAAACTACTTAAACAAACACAGTACGCCGCACTTAAACCATAACATACTCATATTATACATAATTTCTACAAAATCAGCCCATGAGAGAAAAACAACTGGTCAAATTATTAAAAACCGTGGACCTGCTGGCACGACCCCAGGGGGCCAGCATCAATGAATTATGCGAAAAAATCGGCACGGACCGCCGCTCGGTTTACCGAATCCTTGAAACCCTGCAAAGCATGCAGTTTCCCGTGTATGACGACAAATCGCCGGATGAACGGAATAAAAAATGGCATCTGGCCGCTGAATACGTCAAAAAAATGCCGAATATCACGGTGCCGGAAATCAACCTGACCTTTTCCGAAATGCTGGCCCTGTATCTCCTCAAAGGGGAAGCCTCCCTTTACAACGGCACCCGCCTGGAAGCAGAAGCCCTTTCCGCGTTTGAAAAAATCGGCGCGTTTCTGCCGGCACAGGTCATTCCGCAGCTGGATAAAATCAAGACCCTGTTTATTCCCCAGTCCAAATTTGTAAAAGATTATTCCGGCAAGGAAGAAATTATCGACACCCTGGCCGACGCCATTCTGACCCGGAAAATCTGCATGGTGAATTATTTTTCATTTTCTGATGAAACCGAAAAACAGTATCTTGTCGCGCCGTTGCATTTTTTTGAAAGCAACGGCGGCATGTATATTTTTGTGCAGGTGCCCAAATACAATACCATCCGGACCCTTGCGGTAGAGCGGATTCAGCGGATCGAAAAATCAGAAGAATCCTTTGAATATCCCGGGGATTTTGATCCGGAAAAACTGCTGACAGACGCTTTTGACATTGTTTATAATGATCCGGTGTCCCTTTCATTATGGGTTTCCAGCAATCAGGCCAAATATATCCGGGAACGAAAATTTTTCAGCACCCAGGCCATTACGGAAAACAAAGACGGATCCCTTGGGCTGGAAATCCAGACCTCGGGATGGGAGGATGTGAAACGCTGGATTCTTTCCATGGGCGCTGAAGCCAGGATCATTGCGCCGGAACACCTGAAAAACCGGATAAAAGAAGAACTTCACCAGGCCCTCAACCAATATCATCACCTGGACACGGATTAAAATTGAGGCAACCGTAAAAAGCTTTTCCTGAAAATCCCGGGATCTGATCCATTATTACCGGCTGACAAAAGACAACGTTTTATGCGGCTGGAAGACCGCCTGTATTACAAATAATGGCGGCTGCCCATAAAAAAAGCGGCGGGAATCAGCACAATGGACTGTTCCCGCCGCTTTTTATGCAACAAACATTGGAGGAAAATGAATCGAACCGGACCGAAAACCGTTGTTATCCATCCGGCATGGGTATTACAATTAACTTAAAAAATTAAAAATCACGTTTGTTTTTCCGATAAAACAACTGATATTCGACAAACGCCTTTACCGTGGCAACTGCCATTTTTGTCATTTCCATTGCTTTTTTCATTGTCTCTTGCTCCTTTTAACTTGCTTTAATATTTTTTCCTGACCGGAACTGACCGGCCGGAGATTTACTGAAACAGGGCCAACTTTAAAAGTGGCCCGGGTTCCTGAGATATTTTTCCGATGAAACCCGGGCTATATATTAAATTTTCTACCGGCATGACCGATAAAAAATGGTGACCGCCACTGTTGCTGAACTGATTTTTTAAATATGTTTCCGTTCGTTTAATTTCAGCCGAAAAACACGGCTGCCGGCAATTTAACGCCTGAAAAACAATGCCAATGGAATCCGCATCATTTTCCGGACCAGTTTCATGCCCAAAAAAACAACCCCCTTTTCTTCAATAACACAAATATTCAGGCCGGTGCCGTTGGGATTGGGCCGGATATCAAGCTTATGACTGTTTCTCAGGGGCAAACTCATCATCGTTTCTGTTCCTTTTCAGCTGCTGTGTTGGTGCTACCGTATAACCACCTTTTATTCCAGATATTCGCATGCGATGAAGATTGTTTGGATATTTATGAAAGCAATTTATATGCCACAATTTGAAATTTTCTTTTATATTATAAATTCAATTAGTTAAAAATTTAGGCGGAAAAACTGAAAGAAAAAACCATTCCTGTTTCCAGGAAACAGGAATGGTTTTTTCTTTTTTTCAGGAATTTTACCGGTTAAGCCGATTGATTCACATCAGAATCAGAAAGGGACAAATGATATTTTTTCAGCAGCGCATATAAGCGACTCTGGGAAATACCGGACAACCGGCAGGCAAGCTGCCGGTCGCCCCCGGCCCGCTTCAGAAGGGCCTGCAAATATTTTTTTTCCGCCCCGTTCCGGTATTCCGTCATGGTGGGCAGGGCCTCATCAATATCCGGATACGCCAAAGCGTCGGTATCTGAAATTTTTTCCGGGGCCGGCTCAAGATGCAGCATGCCGGTGCGGTACTTGGGGTGAAGATGCTTGGGATGCAGGGTGGGATCTGTGCCGGCCGAGGCCACGGCATACTCCAGGGCATTGATCAATTCCCGGACATTTCCAGGCCAGTCCTGGGCCGTCAGGGCTTTTAAAAATTCCCGGGAAACGCCCCGGGCTCCTTTGCCATAATGATCGGCAAGCTGATGAATCTTTGCCAGGGCAATATCTTCAATATCCTGTTTCCGATCCCGGAGCGGCGGCAGATGAATTTCAATAGCCCGGATGCGAAACAACAAATCCTCGCGAAACCGTCCATTTTCAACCATCTGGCCTAGATCCCGGTTGGTGGCCGCAATCAGCCGAAAATCCACCGCCACTTCACGGCCCGCCCCCAGGGGCAGAAACCGTTTTTCCTGGAGCGTACGCAGCAGGGCTTTCTGAATCGCAAAGGGCAGCTCCCCGATTTCATCCAGAAACAGGGTGCCGCCTTCCGCCTGCTTGATCAGGCCTTCGTTCTGCCGCAGGGCACCGGTAAAAGCCCCTTTTTCATGGCCGAACAAAATACTTTCCACCAGGTTTTTGGACAGGGCCCCGCAATCCACCGTAACAAACCGCCGGGATGCCCGTTTGCTGTTAATATGAATGGCTTTTGCAAAAAGCTCTTTTCCCGTGCCGGATTCACCGCTCACCAGTACACTGGCATCCGACATGCAGGCCCGGGCAATCTCATCAAGACACCGGCGGATGCTGTCCGAACTGCCGATAATCCCGTTCCGGTCCAGGGCCCGGGGGGTTTTGGGAGCTGTTTTCTCCAGGCGGTATTGCAGGGCCCGGGTAATGGGAAGGGAAACTTCCTCCAGCAGAAAGGGTTTGCGGATAAAATCCCAGGCACCGTATTTAAAGGCCAGTTCAGCGCCGCGGTCATCGCCTGCGCCGGTGATAATGATAACTTCCGGGGGAAAAGCGATCCTGAGCAGCTCCGGCAGAATATCCAGCCCGTTGCCGTCCGGGAGTTCCAGATCCAGCAGCACCAGATCCACGCTGCCTTGCCGGGCCAGCACCAGCCCGTCCGCAAGGGTATAGGCCTCCTGAACCTGGTGTCCAAACCCTTTGGTCAGTCGGGCCAGCACATTGCAGATAGCGGGATCATCGTCAATGATCAAAATGCCAGCCAATATCACGCCCCCCGATACATAATCAAAATAAATAAAATTGATAACCCGTAAGGAATAATCGTTTTAGTTAATAGCATTTTTTTCACGCGGATTGCAACGTTCAATATGCAGACATCACGGTAAATTTGTTCTGCCTTTTTTAAGGCAGGCACGGTGGCCTGCCCTACGAACCGGTCAAGGTCTCCACGCGTCGTAGGGGCGGCCACCGTGCCGTCCTGCAATATGACAAAAGACCTATGGTTATAGGCTTTGGGGGTAGAATAAATTTACCCTGATGCAGACATCCAGACAATGCAGTTGATCAAAAATGAGTATCTGGTATGGTAGGCAAAAAAATTTGCTGCAATTCAAAACGCGAGAGCTGGATAAAACCCCTTTTTCCGGAAAGGATCACCCATGGATCTCAGCATCACCATTATCCTGAAAATCATTTACGCACTGGGCATCGGTGTAATGATCGGCCTGGAACGGTCATTAATCCCAAAACTGAAAGAGGTCTGCGATCCGGGAAAAAACGGCAACCTGGCATTCCCGGAACTGCCGGACACCCTGCTGGGGGTGCGGACCTTTTCTATTCTGTCCCTGGGCGGATTTGCCGCGGCCCTGATCGGGTCGGTCATGCCGTGGGTGGCACCGGTCATCATCGCCGGGTTTGTTGTGGCCATTATCGCCATGTACTTTCATGTGGGCAATGAAGATCCGGGCATTACCACGGAAATTTCCGCCATTGTCTGCTGTGGACTGGGATTTCTCTGCTATACCCATTCTCACGAGGCCGGTGTTCTGGCGCTGCTGATTACGATTCTGCTGGCATTGAAACGCGTGATGCCCCGGCTTCTGCTGAAACTGCGGCGCGTGGAACTAACCGACACCCTGAAATTTCTTGTAATTATTCTGATTGTGCTGCCGCTTTTGCCCAACCGGGCACTGGACCCCTATGGTGCCTTTAATCCCTACAAGGTTATGTTTCTGGTGATTCTGATTTCCGGCATCAGTTTTGTGGGCTATTTTCTCACCAAATTCCTTGGCGCGGAGCGCGGGTTAGGGCTCACCGGCCTGTTCGGGGGACTGACCTCTTCCACCGCTGTTACCGCGGCCATGGCCACGCAGGCCCGGCAAGCCCCGGCTATCACCAATGCCTGCGCCTTTGCCACTATCATTGCAAACGCCACTATGTTCGGCCGGGTCCTGGTGGTGACCGCCATTCTGGACTGGACCCTGATGACGCGCCTGGCCTGGTCCATCGGCGTCATGACCGCGGCCGCCTGCCTGGCTGTCGCGGTTTTATGGATACGGTCCCAAAAAGACACCTCCAGGGACGAAAACGCCTCAAAAGAAATCAGCCTCAAAAACCCTTTTTCTCTGGGCCCGGCGATTAAATTCGCCCTGTTTTTTGTGGGGATCCTGTTTGCCGCGAAAATCGCCAAAATTTATCTGGGGGACAAAGGCATCTACCTGGCCTCCCTGGTTTCCGGGCTGGCGGATGTGGATGCCATTACCCTGTCCATCATTGAACAGGTCAAGACCTCACAGCTCATGCACGGGGTCGGGGCCATCGGCATTACCATTGCGGTGGTGTCCAACAGTGTGGTCAAAAGCGGTATTGCCATCTACCTGGGCGGCTGGAAATTCGGGCTGCGGGTGGGAACCATCCTGATGGGGGCCACCATGGCGGGACTGGCCGTGCTGATGGTGGTTTAAGGTTGAAGGTTTAAGGTTTAAGGTTGAAGGTTGAAGGTTGAAGGGCACGGCGCAAAGTCGTCGTCTGATGGATGAATTTAAAAAACGCCCGGCTGGCATAAAAGCAGCGATAACGACAATATCACCGGTGAAATCCGGTGCATGTTGATTGTTGGAATTGCACTAAAGATCAAGAGTAGACTTAACCACTTTCACAAAATAGCTGAGCCAGATTATAGAATGACTCAATTGAGACATCTTCTCTTTTCTGAGATTCATTTCCAGCATATACAAGACCGCTGCCATCCGGCATCTGATCTTTAAACAGTGCTGTAAAATGCTTCAGCCCTTTAAAATAATCTCGTGTAATGGTCATGCCTGCTTTTATTTCAACAGGAAAAATGTCCGGGCCATTAACAAGTAAAAGATCAACTTCATTGCCTTTGCTGTCGCGGTAAAAATAAAGATTGCTGTGTCTGCCATGATTGAATCGATACTTCAAAGCCTCAGCGACCACCATGTTTTCAAACAGATTTCCGTAAAGGGGATCCCGCGTAATCTGCGTTTCATTCTGGATATTTAACAGATATGATGCCAGGCCGATATCGTAAAAATACAGTTTAGGGGATTTGACCAGTCGTTTTGAAATATTTACATGGTAGGGATGCAGAAAAAATATGATATAGCTCGCTTCAAGGATTGAGAGCCAGCTTCGGGCTGTGGTGTGAGATATCCCGGTATCATTGGCCAGGCTGTTCATGTTTAAAAGCTGCCCCACACGCCCGGCGCACAGTTTTATGAAACGCTGAAACAGGTTTAAGTTTTTAATCGTTGTCAATTGCCGAAGATCTCTTTCAACATAGGTTTCAAAATAATTGCCAAGGGCCTGGTTCGGTTCCAGGCCTTTATCCCAGATTCGCGGGTAAAAGCCCTGATACAGAAGACGGTCAATGGCAGGCAATGAAAAGCCGGACTGAATTTCTTCAAGGCAGAAAGGCAGCAGCTTGAGCAGGGCAGTCCGGCCTGCAAGCGACTGGTTGATGGTATTACTGATTTCAAACTGCTGGCTGCCGGTAAGAACAAACTGTCCTTCTCGTTGGTTTTCATCTACCAGGGGTTGAATATAGGAAACCAGATCCGGCGCTCTTTGAATTTCATCCAGCACAGCACCATCCGGAAATTGGGCTAAAAAACTTCTCGGGTCATCAATGGCAAATTGTCGGGTGTCAGGAAATTCCAGATTGACATATGGTTTGTCTGAAAATATTTTTTTGCACAGGGTGGTTTTTCCGCTTTGCCTCGGACCTGTGATGGTGAGCACAGGGTATTGCCTGGCAAGTGATTTTGCAATCGGTTCAATTGTTCTGTCGATGAGATTCATGGGAATATTATATAAGGCATTGGTGTATTTTGCAAGTTAAATATTCAAAATGCACCATCAAGGTCTAACGACAAGCTCACCGACTTGTTCGAGTGTAGCGCCGCTCTTCAGCGGGCGCGGTTTTTTGCGATCCGCTGCAAGAGCATGGTTATGGGGTTTTCTTTCATTCTATAGACGATAGTTTTTCTTCAATAATTTTAGTCGAAACTCTCAAAGATACTAATGTTAGAAAATCAATACAGTTTTTTAATGATACAATCTTCGTTTTATACTGACTAACACCAGATTTTGCAGTATCTGTGTTGTGTACATACACG
>JAABSH010000085.1 GCA_011390465.1 Desulfobacteraceae bacterium | reverse complement strand
ATATCAATATCGCGGAGACTGTCCTCCTGCCGGATATGTGCAAAGATCATGCAGGCCATTTGATTCCAGCACTTAAAACGTTTCGTCCGGTAATCGCCGTTATATTTATTCACATATTGCTGAAACTCATATCGAGGCAGCAGTGAAAGAAATTGGGTAAAAATATATGATCGTTTCGGCATATCCTGGCTTGAAAAGCATTTTGGTGCTGTCCGGTAAATAAACGCCAAAAAGCATTATATCAAGCCCGGAAGTGGATTTCGAGTACTTACATAAAAAATTTTATAATATTGATATTATAGTAAATTATTCCATTTTTGATGAAATTTCAAAAATTGACAAAAATTTTTATCCAAAAATAAAAAATCGTTGATATTTGACATTAATTTAAATAGTTATAGAGTAGTAAAAAAAGTTAACCGGACAGCAGTGAGCTAATATAGATTCTGCTGAGATATTTATTGATGGTATGTATGTTGGCAATTCACCCGCAACAATTCCCATGAAGTCAGGTGTTCATATTGTCGAACTAAAATATATAGGCTACAAGACTTATAAAAGAGAGTTAATGGTATTCGAAGGGTCAAATTTGACGATTAATGGGACATTGGAAAAATAGATTTTTTGCCGAGATCACCGGAATACGCAGCCTTATACCGAACTTGGGTTAAAATCTTAAAGAGGGACGCTCTTTGTCCCAAATGGCATACATAGGAGAAATTCCTATTATTTTCAGATTTGGTTATCGAGAAGGGAAATATTAAAGCCGTAAAAGGAAATAAACCGTCTATGATTCTTCAGTATTGCAGGCATTTTTAAAAACGTGGACTATCGATAATGCCGATCAATATTTTTCATTTTGACGGCATACCACATATTGATTGAGATTTTTCACCGGATTCATGATCAGTGTGTTCGCTTTCTTAGGCTTGCACAGGAAGGCCGTTTGATCTAATGGCTTGGTGTTTGGCAGATTGACATTCTCCCGAGACACCATTCCCAACCACTATAATTTGCAACCGACCATTGCTGCACTCATCACAATCCAGGGTTCGGCACAATCTACCAGGGCATCATTTACTGACCCATACTATTGGCTGATTCAGATTTGACAGTTTTACAATAAACATGTAAACTTTGTTCATTTTTTGGTACGCTGTTCTTGTCGCGATCATGCTAATTGGTGGCTCTCGCATCAGGCAAGGCCAGTGCCATTTTCTCCTGGCAGCATTTAAACCGTCATGAAAGGAGCGTTATGATGCACGTCGGAATTCTTGCGGTTTTTGCCTTTATTCCCATACTCGTGGCCCTGGTACTGATGGTTGGCATGCGCTGGCCGGCAACCCGGGCAATGCCTCTGGCCTGGCTGGCGTCTGCAGCGGCAGGTGTGTTTGTCTGGAAAATGGATCTGATTGTTGTGGCGGCCTCCACACTTCAGGGGTTTGCCAGTGCGGTCACCGTGCTGCTCATTGTTTTCGGTGCCCTGTTGATTTTATACACCCTTTCCGAGAGCGGCGGCATGGAGACGATCAATTATGGTTTCCACGGGATCTCCACGGACCGGAGAGTGCAGGTTATTATTATCGCCTTTATCTTTGAGGCTTTTCTCGAAGGGGCTGCCGGTTTCGGCACCCCTGCTGCCATTGCCGGACCGCTTTTGATGAGCCTTGGGTTTCCCGCTCTGGCTGCCGTTCTGGTGGCCCTTATTTTAAACAGCATACCGGTGACTTTCGGAGCCGTCGGCACACCCATCTGGTTTGGCCTGAAGAATCTGTCATACAAGGTCGAGGCAGCCATCGCAGAAACCGGACCCGGCATTGGATTTTCAGACATGGACGGATTCTACATGCTCATCGGCAAGTGGGCCTCCGTGTTTCATTCGGTCATGGCCTTTATCCTGCCAATTTTTATTGTCTGCTTCATGACCCGGCTGTTCGGCCGCAACCGGTCCTGGAAAGAGGGACTTGCCGTCTGGAAATTTTCAGTATTTGCCTCGACTGCCTTTGTCATCCCTTTTCTCATCTCCGCCTTTTTTATCGGAGAGGAATTTCCCGCACTTATCGGAGGGCTTGTGGGCCTGCCGGTGGTGCTTTTTGCTGCCCGGAGAAAATGGTTTCTGCCAAAAGAATCCTGGGATTTTGGTCCTCAGTCTGAATGGGATGCGGAATGGACCGGAGAAATTGCCACGGAATCAGACATCTCCTTTAAACCGCAAATGAGCCAGGTGCGCGCCTGGATACCTTATGTGCTGATCGGCCTGATTCTGGTCCTCACAAGAATTCAGTTTCTGCCGTTTTCCGGCTGGGTTAAGGCCTGGAGCCTCGGAATCCGGGATATTCTGGGCCAGTCCGGCATTGGTTATTCCCTTGAACCGCTTTACAATCCGGGCATCGTTCCCTTTGCACTTGTTGCGGTGTTTACCATATTTCTCCACCGCATGCCCGCCCAAAAGGTTAAAAATGCATGGACCCAGGCATTTAAACGAATGAAAAACCCTACCATTGCATTGGTTTTTGCAGTGGCCCTGGTCCAGATTTTCAAAAATTCCAGCATCAATCCCTTAGGTTATGCGTCCATGCCCCTTTCAATGGCTCAGGCCGTGGCAGCGGTTACACAAGGATCATGGCCCTTGTTTGCCGCTTTTGTGGGCGCCCTGGGGTCTTTTATCACCGGCAGCAACACGGTCTCAGATCTGCTTTTTGCTGAATTCCAGTACGATATTGCCACCGCCCTTGAGCTGCCCCGCCAGATTATCGTGGCCCTGCAGACAGTGGGCGGGGCCATGGGCAACATGGTATGCATCCACAATATCGTCGCCGCATCGGCCACTGTGGGCCTGGTTGGCATGGAGGGCTTGATATTAAGGCGAAATGTATTGCCTTTGCTGGTTTACGGTGCATTGGTGGGTTCAATGGGAATGGTGTTTGCCTATCTTATTTTTCCGGGAATTTTTTAATAAACCCGGAATCCCAAAAAATGCAGAAAGGATTGATCAATGATGAATAAAAACCTGGTCCGCCAGTTTGAAAAAATTGCAGGGGCGGGCAATGTCATGGGGGAAGAAGCCGACCGTCATGCCTATGCTTATGATTCCGCCGTGCTGGATTCCGTGGTGCCGGCCCTTGTGGTAAGACCCGATACAATCGAGCAGCTTGGCCGGATCGTGGCCCTGTGCAATGAAAACGGTACGCCCCTGACCGTGCGCGGGTCAGGCACCAACCTGAGCGGAGGCACCATACCCACCGGCACGGATGCTGTGGTGGTGGTCACCAACGGGCTGGCCCGGATTCTCGAAATAAACCCCCAGGACCTGTATGCGGTTGTGGAGCCCGGGGTTATAACCGCGCAATTTGCCGCCGCTGCCGCTGAACAGGGACTTTTTTATCCGCCTGACCCGGGCAGCCAGGCTGTGTCCACCCTTGGGGGCAATGTGGCGGAAAATGCAGGTGGCCTTCGCGGGCTCAAATACGGGGTGACCAAAGATTATGTGATGGGAATGGAGTTTTTTGACGTCAACGGGGAAATCGTAAAGTCAGGTTCAAGAACGGTAAAATGCGCCACCGGCTTTAATCTTTCGGATCTGATGGTCGGATCTGAAGGGCTTCTGGGGGTTTTTGCCCGAATTATCCTCAAACTTATTCCCCCTCCCAAGGCTTCCAGGGCCATGACCGCCGTGTTTGCATCGGTTGAACAGGCATCTGAAGCCGTAGCGGCCATTATCGCCGATCGGATCGTGCCGTGCACTCTCGAATTTCTTGACAACTTCACCATCCGCACAGTGGAGGATTTCCGTCACGCCGGCCTTCCCGTGGATGCGGAAGCGCTTTTGCTTATCGAAGTCGACGGTCATCCGGCCGAAGTGAGTGAAGATGCGGAAAAAATTCAGGAAATCTGCCGGAAAAACGGCGCGGTCCAGGTCCGGGCGGCGAAAAATGAGGCGGAAAAAGAGCTGATCTGGCAGGCAAGACGCGATGCATTGCCGGCGCTTGCTCGGCTGAAGCCCACCACCGTGCTTGAAGATGCCACAGTACCCCGCAGCAGAATTCCCGACATGGTAAAAAAAATAAAGGAAATCGGCCGGATTTATAACCTGGATATCGGAACCTTCGGTCATGCCGGCGACGGCAACCTGCACCCCACCATTTTAACCGACAGGCGGGATCACAAAGAATTTGCCCGGGTGGAAAAAGCCATAGATGATATCTTTGACGCCGCCCTGGCCATGGGCGGCACCCTTTCCGGCGAGCACGGCATCGGCCTGGCCAAGCGAAAATACATGGAAAAAGAAACCAGCAAAGGCACTATTCTGTATTCCCGAAAGCTCAAGCAGACCTTTGATCCCAAAAACATACTCAACCCGGGCAAGATGATCGGAGACTAATCCATGGCAGATATCGGCAAACTGGTTCGCCTGTTAAAAGAACTCGAAGAAGACCTTGCTTCATGCACCCGCTGCGGCATGTGCCAGGCAGTATGTCCGCTTTACGGCCAAACCGGAAGAGAAACAGACGTGGCCCGCGGAAAGCTGGTGCTTGTGGAAAACTTAAGCCGGGAAATTCTGGATGATCCCCAAGCGGTTAAAAAACGCCTGGACCGGTGTCTCTTGTGCGGATCATGTGCTGCGGCCTGCCCGGGCGGGGTGCCGGTTCTGGAGGTGTTTTTAAAGGCAAGAGCCGTTATCACAGGGTATCTGGGGCTTTCACCCGTCAAAAGAGCGATTTTTCGGGGATTTTTGTCCAATCCGGATCGTTTGGACAACCTGCTCAAATGGATGGGGCGGCTGCAGGGACCTTTTACCCGGAGTGCGAACAAGATCCTGGGAACATCGTGTGCCCGATTTATGTCTCCGGTCATCGGCGACCGCCATTTCATGCCCATTGCCGCAGCCGCTTGGCATACAAAGGCAAGCCGGGGTTTTTCAGGACCCCGGCAGGACGGCCGGATTCGTGTTGTTTTTTATCCCGGCTGCCTGGCGGACAAGATCCTGCCCCGGCTGGCCGATGCGGCAATGGAGGTGTTCGCCTTTCATGACGTGGACGTATTTGTTGCCGACAAAGCCCCCTGCTGCGGCATTCCCGCCCTTTCTTCCGGGGATGTAAAGACTTTTTCCACGCTGGTCAAAAAAAATCTGAACATATGGCAACCCCTTGATTTTGATTATCTTGTCACCCCATGTGCCACCTGCACTTCCACCATCGTCAAGCTGTGGCCGGCCATGGAAGACTATCTTTGGGATAAATCCCGCAAAACAAAAGAACAGGTTCGGAAAATCGCCGCAAAAACAATGGATATCAGCGCGTTTTTTGTGGACATCCTCGGTGTTGAAGCCTTGCCGGATGCCGGTCCGGAAACCGTGACCTATCATGATCCGTGTCATCTGAAAAAATCCCTTGGCGTGGAAAAGCAGCCCAGAAGCCTTCTCGGGGCCGCGGGAACGTGCCGGCTCATTGAAATGAAAAATGCCGACCAATGCTGCGGCATGGGCGGCAGTTTCAATCTCGAACATTATGAATTATCCGAAAAAATAGGGGCCAAAAAACGGGATGCCATTCTGGCCACGGGCGCCGATACGATCGCAACAGGATGCCCGGCGTGCATGCTTCAGATCACGGATCTGCTCTCCCATGCCAAAAGCAGGGTGACAGTTCAGCATCCCATTGAAATATACGCCCGCAGCTTAAGGGAAAAACAGAAGGAAAAACCCAAATGAACCCCCAAAAACTGGTTGCGCAATTTGAACAAAAGGCACGGGCTGTGTCGGCGGTTGTAAAAACAATGGCGGGAATCGATGATGCCCTGGCTTACGCGGTAAATGTTTGTGCGCAAAAGAAGGCCTGCGCGGTTCTGGCGTCGGGCTGCGAATATGCGCTTTCAGGTCCGGCAGAAGAATTGTGCGGCCTGAAACAATGGGAAAAGCTGATGGCTGTGCCCAACCTGTCAGCGCCGGACATTGAAACTCTGACGGTTCTGTGCCGGGATTCGGGCATCGGCCTGATCCGCCAGGGACTGGCTGCTTATGCCGGCGGCATTGACGTGGGGCTTACCATGGCCGATTTTGCCATTGCCGCTACCGGCACCCTGGTACTCAACTGCCCGGACGAGGATCTGCGCCTGGCCACCATGATCAGCGAGGTGCATGTGGCGGTGCTCCGGTCTGAAGATATTTACGCAAACTCGGATGATGCGGCAGACAGACTGGCCGGGTTTTTTGCCGCATCGGATTATACCGCCTTTATCACGGGGGCCAGCCGCACAGCCGATATTGAGCGGGTGCTGACGCTGGGGGTGCATGGCCCTCTTGAACTGCATGTTTTGATCATAGACGCGTCAACCTCTTCATAAGGAAGTTTTTTTATGCAGACAGCAGATAATCTCCGTCAATACCGCAGGCAGCTCAAAGCGGCTTTGAAAAACGAGTTTCAGCGAACGGCGCTTGACAATTTTGCCGTGGCCTACCGGGATGGCCGGGAGGCAAGTTTTGCAGGCATTGACCGGACCGGTCTGATCGAACAAATCGGAACGCTCAAGGATGTTGCCATGGCCCGGCTGGATGAACTTTTTGACCAGTTCCGGGAAAAGGCCGAGGCTGCGGGGGCAATCGTTCATATGGCCCGATCGGACACAGAGGCCAATGAGCTCATATCCCGGATTGCAGCGGAAAACAACTGCACCCGAATTGTCAAATCCAAATCCATGACCGCTGAAGAAACCCTGCTGAACCATTTTCTGGAAAACCAGGGGTATGAGGTCATTGAGACCGATCTGGGCGAATGGATCATTCAGCTGCGCCATGAGGGGCCGTCCCATATGGTCATGCCCGCCATTCACCTTTCCAGAAATGATGTCAGCCGGCTTTTTTCGGAAGTTACCGGCAAGCAGCAGGATACAGACATTGAAAAACTGGTCAAGGTCGCCCGCCGGGAGCTTCGCCAGCGCTTTGTGAGTGCTGACATGGGCATTTCAGGTGCAAATTTTGCCATTGCTGAAACCGGCACCCTGGGCATTGTGTCGAATGAGGGCAATGTGCGTCTGGTAACCACCATGCCCCGGGTGCATGTGGCCCTGGTGGGCATTGACAAACTGATTCCAACAGTTTCCGAGGCACTTCTTGTGCTTTCCGGGCTGCCGAGAAATGCCACCGGCCAGGCCATCACCTCCTATGTGACCTGGATTACCGGAGCCAATCCGTCCGCGGCATCGGATACGGGCAAAAAGAAAATGCATATCGTATTTCTCGACAACGGCAGAAGCGCGATGGCAAAGAACCCGGTCTTTGCCCAGGCCCTCCGGTGTGTCCGGTGCGGGGCATGCGCCAATGTCTGTCCGATTTACAGAATGGTTGGCGGTCATGCCTACGGCCACATCTACATCGGGGCCATCGGGCTTATTCTGACCTATTTTTTCCACGGCAGGGACAAAGATAAGAATCTGATTGAAAACTGTTTAAACTGCCAGGCGTGCAAACAGGTATGCGTGGCCGGCATTGATCTGCCCCGCCTGATCCGGGAAGTACAGAAGCAAATTATCGGCGGAGAGAAAGGGTTGTTGCTTGCTTCTATGGCCGCATACGTTCTGAAGCGGCGCCGGCTGTTTCATGCGTTTTTGCGTTCAGGGCGCTATATCCAGCGGCCTTTGGCGGGAAAAACCGGCTATATCCGGCACCTGCCGGAAGTTTTTTTCAAGGATCACAAATTTAAAATGCTTCCGGCCCTGGCGGAAAAACCATTCCGGGACCGGTGGGACCCTTCCCGTTTTTCGCCGGCGCACCCCAAATATAAAATAGCCCTGTTTTCCGGGTGTCTTCAGGATTTCGTTTATCCGGAGCAGCTCGAAGCCGGTCTTGAACTGCTTCTCACAGCCAATGTCCGGATTGATTTCATCCCTGAGCAGGGGTGTTGCGGGCTGCCCCTGTATATGCTCGGCGAGCATGATGCCGCAGCAGACCTTGCCCGGTGGAACATCGGACACATTGATCCGAAAAAATATGATTTTATTCTGACCTTGTGCGCATCGTGCGGATCTCACATGAAGGAAAATTACCCTTATCTGCTTGAAACGGACGCCGGCGTAAGGGAACGGGCCGGGCAATTTGCCGAAAAAGTCATTGATTACAGTTCCTTTATGGTCCTTGCCGGATCTGTGGGCACCGCAAACGCTGGTACAAAGACGGCAAAGGCGGCTTACCACGCTCCCTGTCATCTGTGCCGGGGCCTTGGGGTCAGGCGCGCGCCCAGGGCGCTGCTTGAGAATGCAGGGTATGAATATGTGCCCAATGATGAAGAGGAAACCTGCTGCGGGCTCGGGGGCAGTTATTCATTTAAATTCCCGGAAGTATCATCCGCAATCCTTGACAAAAAACTTGGCACTGTTGCCGAAACAGGGGCCGAGATTCTTGTGACGGATTGTCCGGGATGTGTGATGCAGCTGCGGGGAGGCGCAGTAAAACAGGAACGGCCTTTTAGGGTTTTACACATGGCTGAAGCGTTGAAAGCGTCATTATCACATGTATAAAAGACTATCTTAATTTTTAAGTACTCAGATTTATTTTAATTTGAGAAAAATTGACTTCCTTTGTCTATTTGAGGACGTGCCCAAAGATGCTGCCCCAATCATACCGATCGTAAATGCAATAATTTATAGCAGTCAACAATCCCTATGAGGTCGGTCAGTATTCTTCACCTTGAAACCCCGATGGCCACCCAAAATCCCCCACTTGTGGCCACTTGAAAATCCCCCACCTGACCTTCAAAAAAGCTGACATAAATTTTTAAAATTTTAAAAATTTGGATCAAGGGCGACAGAACGTTAAATTCCCCCATGTATCTTTTTATCATTACTTACATGGGAGACAGAAAGGATGAACGTTTTGAAGCCAGA
>JAABSH010000084.1 GCA_011390465.1 Desulfobacteraceae bacterium | reverse complement strand
CGCAAAGCCTTCATCCAAGAGCCATCGGCAGAATTCCTCCAAAAGCTTTGCCAACGGACCGGTTCGTAATTTGTTCAGCGTGCGTGGACACTTGAAGACTTGTTCCAATACCATGATATCCTCCTTTCCCTATCCAGTTTATTCTGGCGGTCAAAGGCTATTATAGTATGGAATTATGTGTTGTAATAAAAATGGCAGGATGATAAAAAGGCAAGGAATTCAGGAGCGTGAAAGTGAAAATTTCACATAATGCGGAACTTCACATAACACATTTTATGTTGAGCTCAACATAAGAAATGGTTGGGAACATGCGCATATGTTTTATCTGGGACGAAATCCTCGAAACATGAAAATCATATTTGGCGATGAAAAAGAGTATTACGACAAGGAATGTAGACCATATGATTCATCACTAAATGAAATTTACCCACTTGGAAATTTAAAATTTTATTTTTTGTATGATTTTGGTGACAAATGGATTTTTCAGATTAAAAAAAGTCGAAAACGCATAAAAGCAGAAACCAATGTAAAATATCCGAGAATTATTGAGAAAATTGGTGATGATCCTCTTCCTCATTTATATCATGAATAGAAGAAGTCTTTCAATCCCGTCTGCTTTTTTGTCGGGTTATTTCGGCGTTAGCCTTTTCTCATCTGCTCAATCAGTTTTATTGACTTTTGGCGCAACAGTCCCCATAATAGGCCTATAAATAAGGTTCCAATATTACCACCCAAAAGGAGGCCATATGTTGCAAGCAAAATTCAGCGTTGAAGAAACGCAGGTCCAGTTTTTGAATGATTTTAAACGCTATGGATTTAAGGATAAAAGCGCTATGCTTCGTGAGGCTATAGAGCGTTTCAAGAAAGAAGTTGAACTTGAAAGTCTAAGAAAATCCGCTGAATTATATTCTGAAATTTATTCTGAAGATGATGAGTTAAAAGAATTGACCGAAACTGCATTAAACGGGTGGCCAGAATGACAGTGCTGAAAAGAGGGATGATTATTGACGTCAATCCTGATCCGATAAAAGGTTCAGAAACCGGAAAAATCAGACCTTGTGTAGTTGTGACGAACGATATTTATAATGAACGAGTTCCGGTTATCCAGGTTGTTCCAATTACAGAATGGAGTGCCAAAAAAGCTCGAATAAAAACCAATGTTGAAATTTATCCTTCCTCCGATAATGGTTTATCTAAAAAATCGGTAGCAGACTGTTTGCAGACACGTCCAATAGATCATCGTCACAGACTGATCAAAATTCGGGGGAGATTGTCAATAGACAAAGTAGAGGAAATTAACCAGTCTTTAAAGGTTGTTTTCGAGCTTAATGCATTGCGCAAAACCCCCAGAGGCTTGTAAATCGTGGGGTACCATACCGATTAATGGGTTTTTCTGCAACTGGCTGACTGGACCCAAAGAAAAAGCCAGCCTGAACCATACCATTGGTGAGGCCACAGCAACGGGGGGTAATCCGCGGATGATCCATTTCCGGGAAGGGCTGCGCGGGCAACTCTGGCAGGGCCGGTTTGTATCCCATGTTATGAATGAAAAAAAGGTATAAGATAATCATTATACGGGGTTAATAGACAGAGCCACACATTAACTTGTTAGCAGCGTGATAAGAAGGGATATTCAATGGGATTCTTTTCAAAACTTTTTGGAAATGAAGATAATAGCGAAAAACCGGAAAAGAAAGTCATGGTGCAGCACCGCAAGTTCATGGGGCTCGTGCTGGACGAAGAGGGGTTGCACACGCCAGATGGTGTGCTGACGCTGAAAGCAATCACAAGAGCCGACATCATCCGGAACCGTACGCCTGAATACGGCGGGAGTAGATATGATATATCAGGGGAAAAAATTGCCGCCGGCACGTTGATCGGCGGCGCTATCGCAGGTCCGCTTGGGGCCATCGGAGGGGGGCTTTATGGTTCGACCCCCGTGCGAGAGAAAGGGAACAACGCTATCATGCGTACGACATCCGCTACCCTTATCTTCGAGTCTCCGGCCCTGGCTTACTCTACCCGGGTTTCGCGGGATCAGGTCGAGGAGGCGCAGGCCTTTGTGGATGCCGTTAAGGGGGCGGCAGGACGGCGACGGCTTCGCAAACTCAACCGATAATCCGTTGCGAATTTCCAATGCTGATTTTGACCTTCAAAATACTGGGCTAAGCGGGAATAATAGCCATTTTTGGAATGTTTATCCTTAAATATTATGTTGTTGCGTCGGCCCGACCCGATTGCCGATTGAACCAGTTTCAATGTAGGGGAGGGGTTTACCCCCTCCCGCGAAAAAGGAGACACATGCCGGGAGGGGATAAACCCCTCCCCTACGCATATGGCCTAAGTTAATGACATTGGCACCAGAATGGCAGGTTTAAGGTAACCTTGATTCTTTTCTCTCGGATTTTTCCGTTTTTCAGTGACCGCCATGAAAACCGGGACGTTTTCGATCCCGATCCCGATTTCGATGGCTAAATTTGAGTTAGTCAGCGGATAAGCAAATGTTTTTATAAGATTTTTTCCTCTATGCGCTCCTTCAAAGGGCAATGCAGACACGGGATTCTCCTGTTTTTCTCTGTGAACTCCGTGAACTCTGTGGTTCAAAAAGAAAATAGGGCAAAGAAAAATTTTTTCTCCGCGCCCCTGCGGCTCTGCGGGAGATAATCGGTTTTTTTTGATTTTTTGCATTCACGGCTGGAAGCCATGTTCGCAGTGACACCATCAGCTTTTTATGTCCTTGCGGGCACACCGCAAACCCGCGTTTCCCGGCCTGGAGAAATGAAAAACAGGGTTATCACGTTACCTGTCCTGACACCCATCCAGCAGCATCAGTTTTCCGCCCCAGAAAAAGTGTCAGAAGTGCGGGCTGAGGCTTTACGAATAAAAAGTTTTCTGTATATCCGGTTTGCTGCGGTGGATGGGTCGGCACGGCGGCAAACCCCAAAGAACAGGGTGAGCTCCAGAGCGGCGCGGCCCCCCTGAAGGCAAAAAGCAGGCAGATAAAAATTGCAATAGCCATTCTTATCATGCCTGCTTTTTTGAGTTTTTTGGGCTGTCAAATTACCCCAATCCCATACCGGCCGCGGGACTAAAAAACCATCACCCCGCAGCAACACCTGTCAGTTTTGCATTTATGAACATGCATCACGAGAAGACCTGATCCCGTCAGGCCCTGTTACGCTGCTTTCCTGATTTTTCCTTTGATCACAGGCAAAGCAGAAAAGCGAGCAAATCCTCTTTCTCCGGTTGCGTGAGATCCAGATCCAGTACAAGATTATAAAATTCAACGGTATCGGCAAGCGTCAGAAGACGCCCGTCGTGATGGTATGGTGGAGAGTCCTTGATCCCACGAAGCGTAAACGCTTTAATAGGCCCATCCGGGATGTTGTATTGGTCACTGATTTCCTCGGGATCGTAAAACTTTTCCAATTGAAGATCCTGCATCTCGTTGTTCGTGTAAGAAGGAGCGGGATGACACTCTGCGCAACGGCCCTTTCCAAAGAAAACAACTTCTCCCCGCAACTCCTGTTCGGTTGCCTTTTCATTAATGAGGCGTCCTGCTGCATCGAGCTTAGGCGCTGGCGGAAAATCCAATATATTTTGCATTTGGGCCATCATGGCTACCTGGCTGGCACGATCCGGCAGATTTACCCCCTTTTTGGCGGCAGTGACATGGTCGCCGTCAAAATATGCAGTTCGTTGTTCAAATTCAGTAAAGTCCTCAATTGACCGCAAAGAGCGTTTTGATCCGTGAATCTGCTGGTTGTGCATGCCTCTGAGGCTGGGGGTGTCCAGCCTCATGCGGGCGGCCTGCGGCCGTGTATCGGGATTCAAGTGAAAGGCTGCATTCGTGTGTCCGTTGACATGGCAGTCGAGGCACGTCACGCCAAGGCTGGGTTCCCGGACATTGCGGTCCTCTGTCTGGTTGAACTGCTGCTGCGGAAATGGGGTTAACAAAAGCCGCATTCCCTCCATTTGAACCGGCGTGAGAATACCTTTAAACAGTTCGTAATAGTTTTTGAACGAAAGCACCTTGCCCTGGGAGACGTCTCCCAGGTCCGGGCGGGTGGTTAAATAGATCGGCGGAGGGAATTCCGGCGTGAAGTTGGACGGCAGGTCAAATTCAGTGTCAAACCGCTCAAGATCACGGCTTTCCAGTTTATCCATGTTGTCTATCTGGTCCTGCGGAAAGACCATCCCGCCGGCGCTGTGCTTTGGATGTGGCAACGGGCGGAAGCCCATGGGGAAAAGATTCTGTTCTTTGATCTCTGCAGGCGTCATTTCGGATAAATCATTCCAGCTGGTATTGCCGTGCAGTTTGACCCGAACCCCTGCCTGAACCGCTTTGCGTTCAGCCGACATCATGGTGTCGGAAGGGTTGTCACTTAAGTCATAGCGATTTTTCAGCAGTTCCTGCTGCCGGCTGTCGTACTTTGACTTTTCAGCAGCACCCTTTTCCATAATCTGTTCAAAACTCTTTTCGATCACCACGGGCATGTATGTCTTCGTGTCCTTTGGAGCCATGTTCTCTGCCAGGACAAGGCCTCCGGACACGGTGACGACACCGCCCACAGCAAGACAAACAACCGCAATTAAGATTTTTTTTCTCATTTTTCCCTCCTTTTGTAGATTGCCGCATTTAAAATGCGAGATAATCGCCTGGTTCCCAAAAAACAGGCAAGGTTCGGTTGGCAAAAAGATAAAATTGTTTGAAATTCGGGCCGACGCCGCAAATGGTGGCCTGAATGGGTTCAGGACTGCTGAACTGAACCCTCATAAAAAGATTCGCACAGTCAATTGCTCAAACAGGCACGTAAGTTTATTTTTATTTAATAAGGCAATCTTTGTGCCACGTTTCCGCCGGGGATCGCTAAACAACGTATCAGACTGATATAGGGGAAAATTGTCTGAACAGGGTACTTGCGGCAGCCATAAAAACCTTAAAAAAAAAGGTCATATAATCCCACAAGAGTTATATTTGACCTTTTTTTAAGGTTTTTATTCCGGTGCCTTTCTTTATACCCATTTACTGCTGCCTAAGGTGATGTTGAAAATTGACATTGGTATTGTGTTTTACTATTCATCATTTATCATGCCCAAAAAGGAGCAGTTCGATACAGCAAAATGGTTCAAAGGAGGAATTCAACTTATGGCTGTTATAACGAAATTTTTTGTGGTCAGAAACGGGGTGGAGCTGGACAAGGTCTTTACTGAAAAAAAGGATGCTGAAGCCTATGATAAAATGCTGGATGCTGCTGAGCAGCTTGCGGAATTCATCAAAAAGGGGGACCTCGAATGCGGACTGGATGATGCATCCATAAATGAAATTTCCGTATTTCTGGCTAAAAACGGCCCTGAAGTCACCCGTATTTTAAAAACCGTAAAGCCGATCGCCAAACCCCGCGGAAATCAGGAAACCGCAAAACCCGGAGAAACCCCGGAACAGGGCGGGAAAAAACAGGCAACTCAGAAACAGTCCGGAAAAAAAGATAAATAGCCTGATACATGGATCATGTGACAAAAAAAGAAGCTGATGCCTACGATCGGATGATTGATGCGGCCGGTTTTATTTCCGAGCTGCTGGAAACAAGCGGCATCGCCATTGATGAAGATGATCTTGAAGTGTTGTCTATTTTTATTGCGGATAATGCCCGCTCTGTAATGCAGATACTGAAAACGTGTCGATGAATCGGTGGGATCATGCTTTTTACGGGAGAATATCAGGATTGAAAAAGGAAAAACCCCGGAATGATCTTTTTTTGACGCATTCCGGAGCGAGTTGATTCAGGTTGCTTGTTCAGGTTACTTGGGCTATTTCTGACCGGCCGGACCGAAAGAACGGATAAACAGCTCCCGCAGGGCCTGGCGGCCGTCATCAGTAAGGTGCCGGGTGCCGGTGCCGGCAAAGGTGTCCGCGGTAATGACCGGTGTGCTTTCCACCCATTGTCTGTCTTCCCAGGAAAACCATGCTTTTTTTTCCTGATCATAGACGCTCAGGGGCCGGTTAAACAGCTTTGCCAGTTCAGCCCCCCAGCCGGTTCCGCCTTTGACGGTATTATCCGCCTGGATCCAGCCCACGGCAACGACATGGTAGCCGCTGTTGACCATGTGAAAAATGGACTGGATGACTTTCCGGATTTTATCTGTTTTGGAATAGGTCCGGTTCATGCTTTTGGACACAATTTCCATGCTCACGTCACCTTTTTGAAGTTCTTCATGGGTCAGCACCTTAACGCCGCGGGTGCGCGCGGTCTCATGGCCTTCAAAAGAAATGTTCACTTCCGCCATGTTCCATTCTTCTGCCAGTTTGCCGAATTCCGCTTCTGTTCCCTTGTGACCGCCGCTGTAAAGCGTGATTTTTGAAATGTCTGTCATTTATTTTTCTCCTGGGATGTCTAAAAAAATAGGTTGCGATGCCGCAAAAAAAACATCCGGCCGCTAATCGGCAGAATGAGCGTTTAAGCTAAGTCGGCTTTTTGAAATTACAAGCCCGGTATGTCATTTTTATTCTCCCGGGTTTTATGTGGCTGTTGCCTGGTTCCGGAACTGCCGCAGGAATTTGGAAAAATGAAATGAAAGAAGAAACGGTTTGACTTTGATTTCACGGGGAAATGATGTTATACGAGGCGTGTTTTTCAGTAAAATAAGGATACGTTGACCACATACCAGATAAAGCGATGATATCTGTTCGGTTCTGTTGCAAGAAATGAAGCAGGTTCTGACAGGGGTTCAGGCGTTGGTTTTTTTAACTGGTAAGGATTGCAGAAAATTTGATTTTTCCGCCGCGCAGCGGCTTCACTCAGCTTCTGGTTAAAAAAACGATGATAAGTGCTTTTTGGTTAAATACCACCCTTAAATTTTTTTCTTTGTGTTTGATCTCCTATGGAACCGGCAGTCTGGTTTTCCACAAGGGTGTGAAGGTCAATTATACACGAAAAATAAATCATTTTGCGATGTTTTTCCTGCCGATGATTCTTGATAAAATTATACCATATGGAAAATCAATAGAATTATTTGTATTGAGTTGCGTTCTCACAGTTTGCACACTTCTTATCTATATCCAGCCTGTAAGATCCAGAGTTCAAATTATAATGCGCATGTTTCTTTCCTTTGACAGGCCGGAAGATCGGCCGTACACACTGAAATGGCTTTCTACCCAAATCATTGCCGGTTATGTTGTTATCATCCCTGCCATCATCTTGTTCATCGAAACGGGTTATGGCAGTCTCATTTTCATACCTGTTCTGATCAATGGGATTGGCGATGGTCTTGCAGAGCCTGTCGGAATTAGATTTGGAAAACACAAATACAAAACAACGGCGCTTTTTTCCAAAAGAAAATACGAGAGGACGCTTGAAGGAAGCAGCTGTGTTTTTATTGCAAGCTTGGCGATTCTTTTTTTATTCCGATCTTCCTTTTCAAGCAGTGAATTTATATGGGCGTTAATTGTTTTGCCGCTCGCAATGACCATGGCAGAGGCGTTTTCTCCTCACACATGGGACACACCTTTTTTATTTTTAACCGGATATACGCTTCTTTATCTAATCAAATCTCTGCCTTTTTGAAGTGCTGCCCTTGTCAGATGTATATTCTTAAAAAACAGCTTACAATTCATTTTTCATGATTTTGTCCGCCCTCCCTATTCCCCGGTAAAGGCATCCTGGTGGAAAGCGATGGCCGCTTCGACTTCTTCCATGCCGCAGACTCTGGGTTCCGGCACCGGCCCGCCGGCAAGCACGCCGAGGACCGAGTGAACGCCCCTTGAGAGGGATTCTGTGTTGTACCCCCCCTCCAGAACAAACACCAGTCGGCCTTGACATAGCCGGTCAGCCAGCGACTGGACAATGCCCGTCATGGCGGCGAAGCCTTCGAAGGAGACATTCAACGCAAGGTCATACCAGTGCGCGTCAAAACCGGCGGACACCAGGATCACATCCGGCCTGAAGTACTCCGCTGCCGGCACGAGAATTTCATTAAAAGCCCTGAGATAAGCGACATCTCCGGCACCTGCGGGCATGGGGACGTTCACCGTCGCGCCTTCTCCCAGACCTGCACCCACATCCTGCAGGCTGCCGCTGCCCGGATAGAAAGGTGATGCCCGATGAATATCGAAAAACATGACATCGGGATCCGCCCAGAATATGCCCTGGGTGCCGTTGCCGTGGTGGGCGTCCCAGTCGACAATCAGTACTCTCTGACACCCCAGCTCGGCCTGAGCATGGGCTGCTGCAACGGCAATATTGTTCAACAGACAAAATCCTCTGGCACGCACGGGTTCTGCATGGTGCCCCGGCGGGCGTACCAGGGCAAAGGCGCTTTCACTGCTGCCGGAAACCACCGCCTCAACGGCGGCAATGGCCGTGCCCGCAGCAACCTCTGCCGCTTCCACGCTACCCGGTGAAACAGCCGTCGTATCAACATCCAGCCAGGCATTCTTGTCCCGCATGGAAAACACATGATCGAGATAAGAGGTGGTGTGAACCCGGGCCAGCTGCTCCCGGGTGGCGGCCTTGCCTGATTCAAACCGGACACCGGCAATCAGCTCCCGCCTCAACAGGTCGATGATTGCGTTGATCCGGCCCGGATGTTCCGGATATTTCCAGGGAACATTCAGGCCTGCCAGAATTCCCCGAATACGCTTGTCGAGGCGGCCGGGAAGAAAAGCCGCGTTAACATCGGGGGCGTGGTGAAGAACCCTGTCATCATAAAATACAGTTACATTTCTCTGCTCTGCCACAGCAAGCTCCATGGTTCCAAAAGGCGGCGCAGCACCCGTAGCGTCGACGATGCACCAATACGAAAAGAATAGTCAAAGAAGCCCGTACCGACACGGCAAATGGAGTTTGAAGTTCTTCACGGGTCAGCACCTTAACGCCGCGGGTGCGCGCGGTCTCATGGCCTTCAAAAGAAATGTTCACTTCCGCCATGTTCCATTCTTCTGCCAGTTTGCCGAATT
>JAABSH010000083.1 GCA_011390465.1 Desulfobacteraceae bacterium | reverse complement strand
GATCAATCACATCTTTTCGGAGACGGTTTTTGTTGATCATAAGGTTCATCAGGCAGAGTGCATTGGCCATTTCATCATTTTCCGGTTCATCATCTTCCGGAAATATGCTGATGTCGGTATATCTGCACTGCTTGCCAATCACCGCCGACATGTTCTGCATATCTGTCACCCCGGCCTTGCCGTTGTCACTCACAGGCTCTTTTTCCATAACATCCCCCTTGATTTTAATCAATCTGTCTTGACGATGAACTGATTATGGCGCTTTCAATATTTCTTGTATATCCCGGTTCGGATACAGTCGCTATGGAGAGAATCCTGTATTTTTGATCCGCCGGCCCTGTATTTTTTTTAAAAAATCGTGCCGCTTGCTTCCATCTACAGGCCCGGTCCTGCAAAAATACAAGCTTTCCTGTATTGCCGAAAAAAAACATTCTTTTACAATTACAATGATAATCAGATTGTCGGCATGAAAATGCCGGGAAAGGACAAAAAATGAGCAAGATAGCTGTTATTATCGATGATTGGTTTGAAGATTCAGAATACACCGAACCTGTCAGCGAGTTCAGGGGAAAAGGGCATGACATTATCCATGTCGGCCTTGAAAAGGGAAAAACGGTAAAAGGCAAAAAACAACAAACCCCGGTACTGATTGACCAAAGCGTAAACCAGACGGGTGCAGATCATTTTGATGCGCTTCTCATCCCGGGTGGTTATTCACCGGACAAGCTGCGTGCCGACCCGGGTGCCGTGGCGTTTGTCCGGGATTTTATGGAAAAAAACAAACCGGTTTTTTCCATCTGCCACGGCCCGCAGCTGTTGATCTCCGCAGATGTGATCCGGGGCAGGACATTGACCGGCTTTACCTCCATTATTCAGGACATTAAAAATGCGGGCGCAACATTTGTAGATGAGGCAGTTGTCACAGACGGCAATCTTGTGACCAGCAGAAATCCCAATGATCTGCCGGGTTTTATTCATGCGGCACTGGAAAAACTGGCCTGAACAAAAAATGTCCCATGATTGCGGCAGAAACCCATACCACCCGATTTCATCCATAAAAAGAGAGGCATCCTATGAGTATCGATGTTACCGTCACTATCGGCGGGGAGGCCGGTCAGGGAATACAGACCGTGGGCGATATTATTGCCCGGGTCTGTCACAAGGCCGGTCTGTATCTTCTGGCCATCAATGATTTTGAATCGCGTATACGGGGCGGACACAGTTTTTTACAGATCCGTATCAGTGACCAGCCGGTTTTGGCCCCTCACCACAAAATTGATTTGTTAATCGCACTGAACGCTGAAACCTGTGCGCTTCATAAAAAAGAAATGGCTGAAAACGGACTGGTTTTATTGGATGTTGAAAATGATGCTGAAAAAGACGACTCCAAAGAAAATCTGCCTGAGGAAGCCCGTGAAAAAAATGTATTGCCGATCACTTTTTCGCAAATGGCAAAAGATGCAGGTGGAAAGATCATGACCAACACCGTGGCTGCGGGGGCGTGTCTGGCACTTCTGGGTGCTCCTTTTTCAGCATTTGAACACATTCTGAAAACCACATTCGCAGAAAAAGAAAAAATACTGAGAAATAATATTACCGCCGGCCGCAGCGGATTTGATGCGGTCAAAAATACGGATTTCGCCAAAGCCTTTGACTGGCCTTCCGATGGTTCGGCCAAAGGCAAGCTCCTTTCCGGATCCCAGGCACTTGCGTTCGGTGCCCTGGCAGCGGACTGCCGGCTGGCCGCATTTTATCCCATGTCACCGGCAACCGGCATCATGATACACCTGGCTGAATTCATGGATCAATTACCCGTGCTGGTGGAGCAGGCAGAAGACGAAATCAGTGCGGTCAATATGATAATCGGGGCCTCTTATGCGGGTGTCCGGGCGTTGACCGCCACATCCGGGGGCGGTTTTTCCCTCATGACTGAAGGTCTCGGGCTTGCCGGAATTACCGAAACCCCTGTTGTGATCATCAATTCCCAGCGGCCCGGACCGGCTACGGGTCTGCCCACCAGAACCGGGCAGGGGGATCTGCTTTTTGTGATTCATGCCTCCCAGGATGAATTTCCCAGATTCGTTTTTGCCCCGCGCTCTCCCAATCAGGCATATGATACCATGATCCGGGCATTTCATCTGTCTGAAAAATACCAGGTACCGGTAATCATCCTCACAGATCAGTATTTTAATGATTCCCTATGGATGACAACCCGGGAAATGGCAGTTCCTGAAGAAATTGAACGGTTTGTAACAACTGATGGGGACATGTCGTCTCCTTCAGAGTATAAACGGTTTAAGATCACAGCATCCGGGATATCCCCCAGAGCACTGCCCTGTAAAGGCCGGGCACTGGTCCGTGTTACAGCCAACGAACATGGTGAAGCCGGCCATATGAGCGAAACAATTGCTGACCGGAACACCATGGTGGAAAAGCGGCAGGCCAAAACAAAAGGTATGACCGGTGAAATGAAAGGGCCCAAAGGGTATCATGGTGAAAGTGAAACACTTCTGGTGGGATGGGGTTCTTCTGACGGAGCCATAAGAGAAGCAGTTGATCTGCTTCGATCTGAAAATTTTGATGTCGGTGGCCTGGTTTTTTGTGATGTATGGCCGTTTCCCCGGAAAAAAACAAACGATGCATTGTCCCGGTGCAAACGTTTTATTACCGTGGAACAGAATGCATCCTCCCAGCTGGGCCTGTTGATCCGCCAGCAGACCGGCCATTCATTTCATACATCCTTGCTGCAATATGACGGCCGGCCGTTTACGCCCAACTGGATAGCAGAACATACCAAATCCGTACTGGAGGAAATACGATGAGTGACACAACCCAATACGACAATGATTATGAAAACAAGTGGTGTCCGGGATGCGGTAATTTCGGCATTCTCAATGCCGTAAAAAAATCACTGGCCGATAGGGAAATTGCACCGGAAAAAATATTGATGGTTTCGGGCATCGGCCAGGCTGCCAAAACCCCGCATTTTTTACATTGCAATTTTTTCCACGGACTGCACGGGCGGGCCCTGCCCGTGGCCACCGGGGCCAAACTGGCGGATCATGATCTGACGATCCTGGTCAATATGGGAGACGGGGATTGTTACGGTGAAGGCGGCAACCATCTTCTGGCCGCCCTGAGACGAAATATCAACCTCACCCTGCTGGTGCACAACAATTTGGTGTACGGACTGACCAAAGGCCAGGCTTCTCCCACCTCCCGGCTGGGCTTTGTGACCAAAGCCCAGCCCCAAGGGGTTGCCTGTCAGGCAACCAATCCTCTGGCACTGGCTTTGTCACAGGGAGCGGGATTCGTGGCCCGGGGGTATTGCGGAGAGATAGAGCATTTGAGCCAATTGATCAGTGCAGGTATTTCCTATCCGGGATTCAGCCTGATAGATATTCTTCAGGTCTGTGTTTCCTTTAACAGAGAAAACACCTACACATTTTATAAAGATCGCGTGTATACATTGGACAAAGAAAAATATAAAGCCGATGATCTGCACCAGGCAATTGAAAAAACCATGGAATGGGAAGACAAAATTCCCATCGGCATAATATATCGAAAAGAAACCAGGTCCTATACGGACGAACTGGCACCATTGCAGTCAGGACCCCTTATTAAACAGACATATGATCCAAAAAAGATCCAGAAAGCCATTTCAGCTGCGTAATGGATAAAACAAGTGATTCCCCGGGCGGCAATGATATACGCCCGGGGAATATGATCACATCACAGAGATCTTAGTATTTTTTGAATTCTTCTTTTTTGGCGTTGCAGACCGGACAATTGTCCGGTGCTTCGCCTTCCAGTGTGTACCCGCACACCTTGCATACCTGGATGTCATCCAGTTGCACATCTGCGGCAGTGTCTACGGCCTTTTTGGCTTTTTCAAACAATTCTTTGTGCTTTTTTTCCGTTTTGTATGACCATTCAAAACTGCGGTACGCGCTTTTCTCTTCCTGCAGTTTGGCGATTTCCATATAAGCGGGATACATCTCTTCGATTTCAAAGGTTTCACCGTCAACGGCCAGGCCCAGGTTTTTGGCAGTATCTCCCGGGCCGAAAGCGCCCATGCTGTTGGCCACCATCCCTTCATTCAGGTGTTTGATTTCCCGGTAATGGTCCCCTGCATGGATAAATTCCGCATGGGAGACTGCTTCAAACAACCGGGCGACATTCGGATAATTCTCTTTTTGCGCTTGAAGGGCAAAATGACGGTAACGCATGTTAGCCATGCTTTCACCGCCGAAGGCATTGATCATGTTCTGCTGGGTCATTTGTTTCATGGTTTATTTCCTGTCTTTATGATTGTTTTAGGTTATCTGAAATCTGAATTTTATTGTGCTGGCTTTATTACCGCAAAAAAGGTGTTTTCTCCCCGCCGGATCAAAAAGAGAAACTTTTCCCCTTTACTCACCGCTTTCGTATAAGATTCTACGGAATCAACCGGGATTTGGTTGATTTCCTGAATGAGATCGCCCCGTTGAATGTTGGCTCCGGCTGCCGGACTGCCGGGTTTAACACCGGCGACAATCACCCCTTTTTCCTGTTCATAACCCAGCTGGGCGGCAATATCAGGGGTCAGTTTCTGCACCTGAATTCCCAGGGGCGCGCTTTCCGGAGAATCTGATTTGGATTGTTCGGTTTGTTCTTCAGAAGCCAGTTCTCCGATTTTCACCTCCAGGGTTTTCTTTTTTCCGTTGCGGATCACCGTGAGCGGAACATTGCTGTCCACCTCTTTTTGTGCCACAAGATTTTTCAGGGCCGTGGGATTTTCCACCGGTTCTTTGTCCAGAGAAACAATGATATCTCCCCGCTGCACACCGGCTTTTTCAGCCGGGCTGTCCTTGGTGACATCAGCCACCAGAACCCCCTCGGCTGTTTTCAATCCAAAACTGTCGGCAATATCTTTGGTAACCGGTTGAATACTGACGCCCAGCCATCCGCGCACGACACGACCTTTCTGGATGAGGCTTTCCTTAATTCCTCTGACCATGTTGATGGGAATGGCGAAACCGATGCCCTGGTAACCGCCGCTTTTGCTGAAAATAGCCGTATTCATTCCGATAACCCGACCGGCAATATCAACCAGGGGACCGCCGCTGTTTCCCGGATTAATGGCCGCATCGGTCTGGAAAAAATCTTCATAATCCACAATGCCGATGTTGGCACGGCCAGCGGCGCTGATAATGCCGGCGGTCACCGTTTGTGAAAGACCATAGGGTGTGCCTACCGCAATGACCCAGTCCCCGACCTGTGCTGTGCTGGAATCACCCAGTTCAGCTGTCGGCAGATTTGTTGCTTCGATTTTTATGACCGCCACATCCGACATCGGATCCGTTCCGATGACCTCGGCTTTAAATTCGCGTTTGTCCGGCAGGGTGACGGTTATCTCTTCGGCCTTTTCCACCACATGGTTATTGGTCAGTATATAGCCTTTTTCACTAATAATAAAACCCGATCCCAAACCGCGGCGCTGGTGTTCCCTCTGTCTGGGAATACCGAAAAAACGGCGGAAAAATTCATTTTCAAAAAGCTCCTGATATTGTTCAGGAAGCGATTCCATGGTATAGACGGTACTGATATAGACAACGGCAGGACTGATTTTTTTGCTTACATCCCTGAACGCCTGCCCCAATGACTCGAGACGTTGCCGGGGATCCTCCATGGCACTGTCTGCAGGGGTGATCAGTGGGCCTGTTATAATCATCAATCCCAAAAGCAATACAGCCATAAAACAGGCAGGTTTTAGAATCAGGTATATTTTTTTGTGTAACATGATGCAGGGTCTCCTTTTTGTTTGCGTAATATGGCGGGGTAATTTGTGTCCAAGCATTGAGAGCCGGTCTGTGCTCAACCGCCGGTCTGATTTTTGTCTAAAAATGAAAAGTCGGCCTCTGTGAGATCAATTTTCAATTCAATCTCTCCCAGATCGGTATCGGTTCTGGGGGTAAACCCCAGCCGTTTTCCCAGTGCAATCATTTTACGGTTTTCCCGCAAAACAGTTCCCCAGACCTTTTCTATTTTCCGTTTTTTGGCGATTTGCAGCACACGGCCAAGCAGTTTTGCCCCGATGCCCTGGCCGTGCCATGGATCTCCGATCAATATGGAAAACTCCCCGGTTTTGCCGTCCGGATCAGTGATGACCCTGGCAATGCCGAACATTTTTTCGTTTTTTGAACTGTCATCCAAGGCGGTCAGAGCGATGTGCCGGTCATAATCGATCTGGGTGAAGCGGGCCAGCATGGCTGGAGAAATTTCTTTCATGGCGCTGAAAAACCGGTGATAAATACTGGTGGAGGACAGTTCCTTGAAAAGTTCCTTGAAAAGAGACGCATCTTCCGGCGTTACGGGCCGGACAAAAATATGTTTGCCTTCATCGGTTTTTTCATGGAATTCATATTCATCCGGATACGGGCTGATGACCAGATGCATAGGAGATGGTTTTGCCGTGTCTTCAAGCCGTATACGGGCATCGACAGCCCAGGGATGCCCGTCCTTGACAAGCACCGGATTCATGTCCAGTTCAGCAATCTGGGGAAAATCAGCCATCAGCTGCGACACCCGCACAAGCAGCGCTTCCAGTGCCTCCAGATCAGCGGGCGTGCGGTTGCGGAATCCCTTCAAAAGCGTAAAAGCCCGGGTATCTTCCATCATGCGTCGCGCCAGCAGGCGGTTTAGCGGGGGAAGTCCGAGGGCCCGGTCTTCCAGGATTTCAGTGAAAATGCCTCCTGAACCAAACACAATTACCGGTCCGAAAGAGACGTCGCTTTTTGCGCCGATCAACAATTCATAGTCCGGGCTGTCAATATGCTGTTGAACAGATACCCCTTGAATGTGTGCGTCCGGATTATACACTTTGGCGCCCGCCATTATTTTGCAAAAGGCCTTTTGGACCGCTTCATCGGATCGCAGATTCAGATGCACCCCCTGGGCATCGGTTTTATGGGTAATGTCCGGTGACATGAGCTTCAAAGCCACTGGAAATCCGATCTTGCGGGCTATGGAAACGGCATCATTTTCTGTGGCAGCCGTTTGTGTCGAATTTACCGGTATGCCATAAGCGGACAAAATTTCTTTGGAGGCAGTTTCAGATAAAAAGCCGGTATTTTCTTTCATATGATCTTGCACCAGATGGTGGACCTTGGTGTGATCATACTGCAGTTTTTGGGACAGTTTTCTGGGAATTTGCGTGAGCAGTTCCAGGTTCCGGTTGTATGCCACCATGAAAACAAAGGCTTGAATGGCTCTTTCCGGGGTTTCATATGTGGGGATTTCTGCCTGGTTTAACAGGTCCACCGCGGTTTCCATCTTTTTTCCGCCGATCCAGGAGGCAAATATGGGAAAATGGTTTTCTCTGGCTGATGCGGCCAGGGCTTCTGCCACAGATTTTGGGTCTGTCAATGCCTGGGGCACCATAATGGTGAGGATACCGTCAAAGGAGCTGCTGTCACGGCATAGGTCAACGGTTTTTATAAACCGTTCCCGGGTGGCATCTCCCAGGATGTCAATGGGATTGTTCCGGCTCCAGAACGGCGGCAGTATGTCATCCAGCCCGTGGGTCAGTTCTTTGGACAGCGGGGCAGGCTTCAATCCGTGATCTGCCAGGGCATCCGTGGCCATGACGCCGGGTCCGCCCCCATTTGTGATGATTGCCAGGCGCGATCCCCTGGGGCGTGGGGGTTTGGCCATGAGTTCCGCACAGTCGAACAATTGCGCGATGGTGTTTACCCGGATAATGCCGGCCCGTTTAAACGCGGCGTCATATACGGCATCTTCTCCGGCCAGCGCCCCGGTATGTGAGGTTGCCGCCCTGGCCCCGGCCTCACTGCGCCCGGCCTTCAAGACCACGATGGGTTTGATCCTGGACACTGCCCGGGCCGCGCTCATGAATTTGCGTATCCGGGTCAGATTTTCGATGTACAGCAGGATGCTCCCGGCCCGGGGATCATTGCCCAGGTAATCGATCATATCTCCGAAATCCACATCCACCATGGAACCGATACTGACAAAATGGCTGAACCCGATGTTTTCCTTGAATGAAAGATCCAGAATGGATGTACAGATGGCACCGCTCTGGGAGACAAAGGCCAGCTTTCCCCCGGATGGCATATCAGATGCAAAACTGGCATTGAGTTTCGCTTCGGTATTAATGATTCCCAGGCAATTGGGGCCGATAAGCCGCAATCCGCCGGCATAGGCTTTTTCCTGAATTGTTTTTTCGATGTCGCGTCCCTGATCTCCGGCTTCTTTTCCTCCGGCCGATATGATCACGGCCCCCCCTGTGCCGGCGGCAATGCAGTCATCGACGATATCCGGGACCGTGGATATAGGGGTGGCGATGACGGCAAGGTCTATGGGATGACTGCTTTGCCGTATCGATTCCAGCGTTTTTATCCCGTGAACCCTTGAATATTTGGGATTTATCGGGACGATTTTACCTGAAAAATCCCCATTGTCCAGGTTGGTCATCAGGGCATTGCCAATTCGGTTTTCCGTTTCAGTGGCACCGATAACGGCAACACTTTCAGGCTGAAAAATACGGTCAAGATTATAAATTCCCATATTATTTATCCACCTCAGCATTCGGAAGGCTTTCAAACACCCGGCTGTTTATATGCAGCTGAACAGCGTCTTCAACAATATCCTTGATCCAGTTGACGGGAACAAGTTTCCTGTCTTTTTTGATCATGCCGGTGGAAACCAGTAGATGGGTTATTGTAAACGTTTCAGGTTCAGCATAAATGTCTTCGATGGTTCCCAGGTGTTTGCCGTCTGTATCTCTCACATCAGCACCTTCTTCCAGTGCCACGGCATCGTCGGGGATATTGCGGTGTGTTTTTTTATAATACAAAGGTTTATGGTCAGACGGATAAGGCGATGATTTCAAGTACGGTGCTTTGACAGCTGCATGGTACCACAGCAGCTGACGTGCTTCATCGGTCTGACGCCGGTTGAAGTCCTCCACCCCGGCGTTTGGAATATAATGGGTTTCATCAAATTCCGGATAATCATCCGGTTCAGCCGTTTTTTTTAAAATAGTGGTTTTTTCACCGGTGGTTTCGATATCTGTTATGGGAACCACTTTGTCTTCTGTGAACAAGACCCCTTTTTTGACCACCAGATGTGAAACTTCATCTGTGGCGGGATCGAGCACCACCCGGTCAATCCGGCCCACGATGTTTTTGTCATGGGTAACGACATCGCAGTTTTTTTTAAATTGCATACCAACTCCAAAAAGTGTCTGTTACCAGTTAAAGATTACCTGCTGCAGTGTGCCTGCAGTCACCTTTGCGGTCCGGGTTTTCCAGGTGTTGTCGTGCTGGGCCTTTATCCGGTAACTCCCCGGTACAAGATCAGCCAGCAGCCAGGGTCCGTCAGTGGTTGTGGATACTATTTTAGTGCCGTCTGCACGGATGATTTCCACATCACACCGGGACAGGTAGTGCCCGTCTTTTCCTGCCAGAACGACCTTGAGCGTATACTTGTCAGCCATCTGCTCGAGGACCAGCCGTTCGGTGATGCCGATACCTCCTGAGATAAATTGAATTCCAGCCATGGATGTCTGGGATTCAGGTGCGGATTGATAGACCATGTGGTCAGCGGCCAGCGCCCCGGTGCTGAAAAACAGGCCGACAACTATGAGAAACAACATTTTTTTCTTCATTACACACTCCTTTTTTTAAAAAAATTTAAAAAAACAAATCATCGCTTCCATATCGTGTGCCGATGAATAATCAGGGCACACAAGCGAAACATCATGGATGTATCTTACTGGATAAAAAATGTATGAGAAATACATGAATTCATGCATTTAACCTGTTTTTATCCTGTATGCAGCCAAATCGATCCTGCACTTTTTATCCAAAATCTATTTGCTTGCC
>JAABSH010000082.1 GCA_011390465.1 Desulfobacteraceae bacterium | reverse complement strand
GGCGGTTGATGGTAATGGTGGCAATATTGTCCGCAGTCTCAAAAAGTATATGGTTGTAACGCATAAGCCCTCCCTGAAAGAATGAAAAATACCGTATTTTTTGTAAATAATAATGTAAAACGGTAATAAATGAACTTTGGACGTTTGTCAATAACCCTGTGCACCGGTAGTGGTGCACAACTGCGGTGGACTGGTTTTAACCAACTTTTTAAAGGAAAAAATAAAAGGGAAAAAGGGTCCGGATCGGATTATGATGGCGCAACAGATTAAGTTTTGGCATACTGTTGCCTGCAGGAAATCCCAATATAGAAAAATTATACCCAAACCACTCTTTTTATTTATTCGATGTGTCTGTTACGGAGGAATTATTATGAAAAAACAAAGTTTTATATTTCAGCCCGAATTAAGCCAAAATGCCATAACGGTTTTGGAAAGGAGATATCTTAAACGGGATACGGACGGAAGCATTCTCGAACAACCTTCTGATATGTTCAAACGGGTCGCTGATACCATTGCCGCTGCGGAACGCTTATTTGACAATACAGCCGATACGAGCGGCCTTTCGGAACAATTTTATAGAATGATGGCCGCGCTTGAATTTTTACCCAATTCTCCCACCCTGATGAATGCGGGCAGGGAACTGGGCCAGTTGTCAGCATGCTTTGTGCTGCCGGTAGGCGATTCAATGGAAGAGATTTTTGATGCTGTCAAACAGACGGCACTGATCCATAAATCCGGCGGCGGAACCGGGTTTTCTTTTTCCCGGCTGCGCCCGGCCAATGACGTTGTAAAAAGCACCACAGGGGTTTCCAGCGGTCCCCTTTCTTTTATGAAGGTTTTTGACATGGCCACTGAAACCATAAAGCAGGGCGGAACCCGGCGGGGTGCCAACATGGCCATTCTTCGGATCGATCATCCCGATATTATGGATTTTATCATTTGTAAAGCAGACAAAAAACAACTCAATAATTTTAATATTTCCGTTGGCATTACCGAAACTTTTATGGAAGCGGTAAAGCATGACGAGGCGTATAACCTGGTCAACCCCAGAAACGGAGAAGCAGTGGCGACCCTGAATGCCCGTGACGTTTTCGAAAAGATTGTAACTCAGGCTTGGGAAAACGGAGAGCCTGGTATCGTTTTTCTGGATCGCCTGAACCGCGACAACGCAACACCTCATATCGGAGAAATTGAATCAACGAATCCTTGCGGTGAGCAGCCCTTGCTGCCATACGAATCCTGTAACCTGGGTTCCATTAATCTTGGGAAAATGGTCAAAGAAAAAACAATTGACTGGGATCACTTAAAAGACATTATCCATTTGGGAGTGCGCTTTCTGGATAATGTGGTAGAGGTGAACCGCTATCCACTTCCGGAAATCGCACAAATGACAATGGGTAACCGTAAAATCGGCCTGGGGGTGATGGGGTGGGCCGATATGCTCATCCAGCTTCAAATACCCTACGATACGGAAGAGGCCATTGAACTGGCCGGCAATGTCATGCGATTCATTAATGATGAAGCCCACGAGGCCTCACGGCAACTGGCAGTGGAGCGCGGCCCTTTTCCGAATTTTGCGGGCTCTGTTTTTGAACAAAGAGGAGAGGCCCCGATCCGAAACGCCACGGTCACCACCATAGCCCCCACCGGAACCCTCTCCATCATCGCCAATGCCTCGTCGGGCGTTGAACCGCTCTTTGCCGTCTCCTATACCCGCCAGGTGATGGATGATGACATATTGGTTGAAGTGCATTCCATTTTTGAAAAAACAGCAAAGGCCCAGGGGTTTTTCAGCCATGAGCTCATGGCGCAGATCGCTGTTACCGGCAGGGCCAGAAGCAACCCTGGCATGCCGGAAGACATCCAGAAGATTTTTGCCACAGCCCATGATATCTCACCCGAAATGCATATTCGAATGCAGGCGGCTTTTCAAAAATATACGGACAATGCCGTCAGTAAAACCGTTAATTTTTCAAAAACAGCCACCGTTGATGATGTGGCCAGGGTCTACGATTTGGCCTGGCAGCTTGGATGCAAGGGTGTTACCATCTACCGGGACGGTTCCCGCGACAAGCAGGTTTTGGCGACCGGGTCAGTCCCGGATGAGGCCCAACCGGATGAGGTCCAACCGGATGAGTCCAAACCGGCTGAGGCGCATAACGAAAATGCAATGCAGCGTCCAAAACGAAAACGGCCCAAAATTCTTAAAGGCTACACCCATCAAATGCAGACAGGATGCGGTCCGATTTATATTACCATTAATGAGGACCATGAGGGACTCTTTGAATTGTTCACCACCATGGGTAAGGCCGGCGGATGTGCCGCCTCCCAGAATGAGGCCATCGGGCGATTGGTTTCTCTGGCCTGGAGAAGCGGTATTGAAGCCCGCAATGTCATTACTCAGCTCAAAGGGATTTCCTGTCATTCGCCGTCCGGCTTTGGAAAAAACAAGGTGCTCTCTTGTGCTGATGCGGTTGCAAAGGCTATTGAGGAGCACATGGCCGCCAATGGGTATGGAGAAGTCCAAAAAAAATATGAGCTGGTAAAAGGGGCCTGCCCCGATTGCGGTGGAAGGATGGTCCATGAAGGAGGGTGCAGCGTCTGTAAAGATTGCGGTTATAGTGACTGCGCATAGGCATTCAAATAACAAAAAAGGTTTATGAAATGATTTCATAAACCTTTGATTTATCTGGTACGCCTGGCAGGACTCGAACCTGCGACCTACGGATTAGAAGTCCGTTGCTCTATCCAGCTGAGCTACAGGCGCGCAAAAAAAATTTTTTTATCATGATTTGTTTTTTTTGTCCATATCAAATATGATGACAGATAAAATTTATCAGCATTCCGGAGATTCAATATTTCCGGATAAAAAATTCATAATTGATCCTTGGGACGTATCCTGATACTCAGATAAACAGCATTGGGTAATAGTGCATTGCGCCGGGTCATGAGTCCCCGTCCGCAGGCTTTTCGGAGACAGGATACAATAATCGCAAACACAAAAACCATTTTTAAAAGCGGTTGATCATATAATGGGCAAAACAAAAAAGAAAAAGCAGAAATCAGCACCGGAAAAGAACCGCACTGAGCCGGCGGATGCCGTTGATATGGACACTGGTAATATGGACACCGTTGATGTGGATCCCATTGATATGGACACCGGGGCGGAGGATGCGGAGACTGAAACCGGGGCAGAGGATGAGGGTTCGGAAATCGGGGATTTAACCATTGACCAGACCCGTATCGGTCCCAAGGCCGGCGCGGACAAAAGTCTTGTTGAATACGATCCGCTGCAGCGGTATCTGGCAGAGATCAATCATTACCGGCTGCTGACCCGGGATGAGGAAATCGAGCTGGGCCGGCGCATCACTGAACAAAATGATCCGGATGCCGCGTTTATCATGGCCACTTCCAATCTGCGGTTGGTGGTGAAGATTGCCCTTGAATTTCAGCGGGTCTGGATGCAGAATCTGCTGGATTTGATCCAGGAAGGCAATATCGGGCTGATGCACGCGGTGCAGAAGTTTGATCCGTATAAAAATGTGAAATTCTCCTATTATGCGTCTTTCTGGATCAAGGCCTACATTCTGAAATTCATCATGGACAACTGGCGCCTGGTGAAGATCGGCACCACCCAGGGTCAGCGGAAGCTGTTTTTCAAATTGAAAAAGGAAAAACAAAAACTCATTGATGAAGGGTTTGTGCCCCATACCCAGCTTTTGTCCGATCGGCTGGGGGTTTCTGAAAAAGAGGTGATGGAGATGGACCAGCGTCTGGACGGCTGGGATATTTCCCTGGATGCCCCTCTGAGAGAAGATTCGGACACGGAGCGGGGGGAGTTTTTAAGTTCTGAAGATGTATCCATTGAAAGCCAGGTGGCCAGAAAGGAAATTGAAACCGTGCTCAAGGAAAATGTGGTGGTTTTCCGCAAGCAGCTCACGGAACGGGAACTGGAAATTTTTGACAAACGGATTTTTACGGATACACCGCTGACCCTTCAGGATATTGGCGATAAATACAATATCTCCCGGGAACGGGTGCGGCAGCTGGAGAAAAATATCATTAAAAAAATGCGCACCTTTTTTAAAGACGAAATCCCGGATTTTGACCTGTATGAGCAGGGATAGGGGGGTGGCGTTGGATGACATACATTTGCATGGATTGGAACATCAATTTGGAATAGAAATCGGAATTTAAAAATGAAAATATGGATCAGCACCCTGTCTGTTTTGATATGCCTTTTTCTGGCTTCCGCCGGTTGCGGGATGGTAACGCGTTCGGCCCGGTCCGCCGCGCCTGATGCGGCGGTGTCCGAAGCGCTCAAAAATCCGGCGGAAAATTTGCCGGAATCTTCGGACGCATCTGAAAAGCTGATTTCCGGTAAAAGCTTGTCTGGTAAAAGTTTGTCCGGCAACAGCTATTATCTGTTCATGGCTCAGGAACTGGCAAAAAAGCAGGGAGATCTGGATGCGGCGGTTGAATTTATGAAACTGGCCGTGGAAAAAGACCCGGAATCCCTTTATCTCAAAAAAGAGCTGGCAGTTTTGTATCTGCATCAAAAAGCCCATGACAAGGCCCTGACCGTGGTGGAGCAGATTCTGGCCCAGACCCCGGATTCCGTGGACGCCCTGCTTATGGCCGCCACCATCCGGAAAACCATTAATCAAGAAGATGATGTTACGGCCATCTATGAAAAAGTCCTGGAAATTGACCCGGACCGGGAAAATGTCTACCAGCTTCTGGGAAAAATATATTTTTCCGCAGGCGACATGGACAATGCCTTACGGACGTATGAACAGCTGATCACCCGGTTTCCGGAAAATTATGTGGGGTATTATTACATAGGGGAAATTTACGGCATCCGCGGCGACTATGAAACGGCGGAAGCCATGTTTACAAAGGCCCTTGCCATCTCACCGTCTCTGAATGAAGCCCGTCTGGAGCTTATAAAGCTTTACCGGCTCACGGGCCAGACGGAAAAAATCGCGGATATGTACAGGACCATTCTGGAGCAGGAACCGGACAACATTGTGGCAGCGATTGAACTGGCGCTGTATGACCATGCGGCAGATCCGGCCGCCGCCCGCACCCGGCTTATGGATCTGGGCCGGCAAAGTGTGGATGACCCCAATGTCATCGCTACGGTGCTGCAGTATCTGGTCTTGCAGAAACGGATTGACGATGCCCTGGTGGTGTTGTCCGGCATGGGGGAGGGCGCGCCGGACAGTGCCGAAATCAGCTATGCCACGGGCATTGTGCAGTATGAAAAAGAAAATCTGGCCCAGGCCCTTGGCCAGTTTCAGAAAATAGAACCCGACAGCCGGTTTTATGAAAACGCCCTGCTGCATATGGCCATCATTTATTATAAAACAGAAGATCTGGATCAGGGGATTGCGGTGCTGGAAACGGGCTTGGACCAGCTCCCGCCGGAAGCAGCCGTGTCCCTTGTTCCTTATCTGAGTTCCTTTTACAGGGAAAAGGATATGATCGACGATGCCATCCGGGTGATCCGTGAAGGGCTGGCGGTTGATGCGGAAAACACGGAGTTGCTGTTTGATCTGGGGGTGATTTATGACCGGCAGGGAAAAACCGATCTGGCCCTGGACCGGATGCAGCAGGTGCTTGTCCTGGAACCCGACCATCCGGATGCCCTCAATTATATCGGCTACACCTATGCGGATCAGGGCATCCGGCTGGATGAGGCAGAAGAAATGATCAAAAAAGCCCTGAGCTTCAAACCGGATAACGGGTATATCATCGACAGTCTCGGGTGGGTGTATTTTAAAAAGGGAAGGCTGGCGGAAGCGCTGGCGGAACTTCGCCGGGCCGCGGATCTGATTCCGGATGATCCGGTGCTGCTCGAGCATCTGGGTGATGTGTATCTGGCCCTGGATAATCCGTTAAAAGCCCTTGAATATTACAACCAGGCCCTTGAGAAAAAAGACCGTGATCCGGAAGTGCTTCAGAAAAAAATTGACGCCCTCCGGGATAATGTCGGGAACAAGACTGGAAATACGATCCAGGACCAGGAGTGATAAAAAAATAACAAAGGTGATGCTTCCGGATGAAAAACGGATGAAAAAAATCTATGCAAGCCTGGTGGTTTTTCTGGTTTTTACAGGACTGACGGGCTGTTCTGCCGTTCTGCGGCCGAACATGCTGGAGCCGGCCATGCATCTGGCAGAATCGGATGTGCCGCCCCGGGCCGCCCGTCTGCTTCAGCTGGTTCAGGAAAAAAATGAACAGGCCGGCTCTTTTAAAGGCATCGGCCAAATCCGGCTGTGGGACGGTAATCAGATCCGCACCAGCCGGGCCGCATGGGCCGGGACCCCGGAGCCCAGACTCCGGATCGAATTTCTGGGACTTCCCGGCCAGCCTGTGGCAAAGTTTATGTTTAATGGCTGCCGGTCTGTGTTTTATTCCTGTCCGGATCAGCAGCCGTTTGAAAGAAAAAGCGCGAACCCAAACCTTGGGCCGGTCACCGGTGTTGATGTGACCGCCGGAGCCCTGACGCTGCTCCTTGCCGGCGGCATTCCCGTGTATGCCCATGATGATGTGTCCGTGCTGACGGAAAAGGGGGCGGATGAGGGCTCAGACCGGCAGGTGCTGATTTTGAAAAAACGGTTTTTCGGTATTGTGGAAAAAATCTATTTTAACGGCCCGGCCATTGAAAAAGTGGAAATATTTCAAAGGAAAAACACGCTTTATCAGGCGGAACCCAGGGATATCAGAGACGTAAACCATCAGCCCAGGCCCTTTTTTCTGAAGATTTCCAATCCCGCGGGCCAGGGGTTTTCTTTTCATGCGGACCGGCAGTGGGCTGGCATGGCGTTGCGGCCGGAAATGTTTGATCCGGTGTATGATCCGGTGCCGGAGCAGTAGATGGCTCCTTTTGTCCCGGTTTTTTTGCCAGGCATTTCTCCCGGTTTTTCTTCGGACAGATCTTTGGTTCTTGCGCAGGACAATTCCCCGGTAATTGCCCTGGAAGCCCGTCTCAGGCAGTGTCCCGGCGTCACCACCCTGGGGGTCCGGCCCAATTTTTCAGATTACACGGCCCGGGAAAAAACCCTGATAACCGATGCAAAGAAGATCTATTATCCGTCTGTGTTTTACGCAGATATGTTTGCCGCCATGGGAAAGCCGGTGTTTCCGAGCGTGCATACCTACCGGTTTGCCCAGGACAAAATTAAACAGACCACCCTGTTTTGCCTGCTCGGCATTCCCCATCCCGCTACCCGGACTTTCTACGGCCGCAAGCGGGAAAAAATTCCAGATCATTTTCAGTTTCCGTTTATCGCCAAAATTCCCCGGGGATCGGCCCTGGGCCGGGGCGTGTTTCTGATTCGCACCCCGGATGAGCTGGAACAATACTGCGCATTGACAAATGTTGCCTATATCCAAAAATATCTCCCCATTGACAGGGATCTCCGGGTGGTTATCATCGGAGACCGGGTGGCGCATGCTTACTGGCGGATCAATGCGCCCGGAGAATTCCGGAGCAACGTGGGGTGCGGAGCAAATATTTGTTTTGACAACATCCCGGAACCGGCCCTGGCCCTGGCCCTGGATGCTTCCCGGCGCTGCGGCTGGAACGATGTGGGCCTGGATATCTGTGTGCATGACAACCAGTTTTATGTACTGGAGGCCAACATGAAATACGGGCGCGCCGGGTTTGCCCGGGCCGGCAAAGATTATTATCAGATGATGGAGGAAATGATCCGCAATGGGGAAATTTAATCAACCCGGCCTTGAAAAATTGCGGGAATTTTTGAACCGTCAGGAAGCTGATCTTCTGGCGGACGGTGCCACCAGAAGCAGAGAGGCGGTGCGGCGGGTGCCGGAGGCAAAGCTGGAAACCGACTACCGCCAGCAATTTGCCGTGGATGGGGATCGGATTCTCAATTCCATGGCCTATACCCGCTATATTGATAAAACCCAGGTGTTTTACCTGGTGAAAAATGATCACATCACCCACCGGATGCTCCATGTGCAGCTGGTCTCCAAAGTGGCCCGGACCATTGGCCGGTTTCTCGGGCTGAACGCGGATCTGATTGAAGCCATTGCCATTGGCCATGATGTGGGCCATCCGCCGTTCGGCCATGATGGTGAGCGCATTTTGTCCAGGCTTTGCTCGGCCGCCGGTATTGGGGCATTTCATCACAATGTGCAGAGCGTTCAGTTTCTGGATCGGGTGGAACGTAAGGGAAAAGGGTGGAACCTGTGTCTCCAGACCCTGGACGGCATTTTGTGCCATGATGGCGAAATCCACAATCTGCGGGTGGCACCGGCCACCGGGAAAAATTTTTCAGATCATGCAGAAGAAATCGAAAAAAAGGTTCACGGCCAAAACGCGCAGCTGATGCCCATGACCCTTGAAGGATGCGTGGTGCGCCTGTCCGATACGGTCAGTTACGTTGGCCGGGATATTGAAGACGCCATCCGGCTGGGCCTGATAGAGCGTTCAGAGCTTCCCGCGGAAAGTGCGGCCCGCCTTGGCAATACCAATGGAAAAATCGTTTATGCCCTGGTAACGGATATTATTTTAAACAGTTATGGAAAGCCCTATATCTCTTTCAGCGAAGAAGTTTCCCATGCCCTGAAACAATTGAAAAAATTTAATTACGAACGGATTTATATGAATCCGATCATTAAAAAGGAAGTGCACGCCATTGAGCATATTTATGCCCTGCTGTTTGAACGCTTTGTCCAGGATATTCAAAACTCCAACATGGATTCTCCGGTCTTTGGCGGGTTTGCGGACGGCATGGTGGACGCCTATCAGACGGCGCATCAGCCCGCGGAGATCGTGAGGGATTTTATTGCCGGTATGACAGACCAGTTTTTTTTGAGCCAGGTGCCGGAAACACTGCGGCCGGCCATGATTCAGATTTAGGACAATCCTGACAAGAGTCGAATGTACGAAGAAAGAACGTATCGAAACCGGATCAGTTCCGGGAATCTCAAATCCTTTGGCGTGACCGTGCAGGAAACGGATTTGTGGATTTGCGCGGACCCGTTATCAGCGGCCCGGACATTGACGGATCAGGCAAAAGAGCAGGTATTCCGGGTGCGGGGCCAGATTGAAGCCTATATTCGGTGCTATCCTGATTTTATAAAAACCCTGGTGCCGTGGACGGCAACCGAACCGGTGCCGCCGGTGATCCGGGAAATGACGGATGCTGGCCGCCGGGCCGGGGTGGGTCCCATGGCCGCCGTGGCCGGGGCGGTGGCGGCGGCCGTGGGCACGGATTTGCTGGCGGTGTCCCGTGAAGTGATTGTGGAAAATGGCGGGGATGTGTTTGTAAAATTAAATCGTCCCTTTACTTACGGGGTGTTTGCCGGAAAATCAAAACTCAGCATGCGCTTCGGCATCCGGCTGGACGGCGGCGGCGCACCGCTGGGGGTGTGCACGTCCTCCGGCACCATCGGCCATTCCTACAGCAGGGGCAAAGCAGACGCGGTTTGCGTGGTATCTTCTTCCTGCGCCGTGGCCGATGCGGCGGCAACCGCCATCTGCAATCAGGTAATTTCGGAAAAAACCATTCAGCCGGCCATTGATTTCGGCCGGCAAATTCAAGGGGTAACCGCTATTGTGGTGATTGTGGGAGATAACGCCGGCATCTGGGGGGACGCGGAAATGGTACCCTTATAAATCTCCCGTGCCAATAGCGTAAACCAAAATCCAGTTTCCAAAAAACGGTTGAGTTTTGGGCTGAAAACCGTCACTATACCAAACTGGTTATCCAGTGCGGGTGATGTGGATAATCCAATATACCAAATTGCGGCTCTGGGCCGCGGCAACCGGTGTTCAGCGTTTCATCAATTACAGGATGGAGAAAATTTCATGAGAAAGGTTAAAATTGCATTTTGGGTGATTTTAGCGGGCCTGCTCGGGCTTGTTTTTTGGCAGAACCAGATTTTTCTGCTTGAGAAAAAAAAGATGCAAATCGATTATTATCTGGGACAAATTGAGTTTCCGGAGTTGCAGGTTGCACTTTATTTTC
>JAABSH010000081.1 GCA_011390465.1 Desulfobacteraceae bacterium | reverse complement strand
GGGCAACAAACGGCTTGCCATCACCAGCGTGCCGGTGCGGACCAATCCTAAAACCCGGGAATCCCGGCTGGTCAAGAGCATCCCCAAATTTATCATGTACCAGTTGTCTACGATGGTGCGGATGTATGCCATGTTTCGGCCGTTGCGCACCTTTTTCATGATCGGCGCGGTGCTGGTCGGCGCGGCAATGATTCCCTCGGTGCGGTTTTTGTATTTTTATCTTTTGGGCCAGGGCGGCGGGCATATCCAGTCTTTGATTCTGGCGACCATTTTATTTATTACCGGTTTTCAGGTAATGATTGTGGGGCTTTTAGGAGATGTGATTTCATCCAACCGCAAGCTGATTGAAGAGGTGCTGGTGCGGGTGAGAAAAATGGAGGCGGATCGGGTTGAAAATGAAAAAAATGAAAGGCTGAAGTCCTAAAAATAATAAATGGAGTTTTTGATGCATAGCGTGCTGTCTGAAAAGAAAATTGTTTTGTGCGTCTGCGGCGGGATTGCGGCGTACAAAAGCGTGGAGCTGCTGCGGCTGTTTCAGAAAGCCGGAGCTGATGTGCGGGTGGTGATGACCCGGAACGCGGCCGAGTTTGTGGGCCCCATGACGTTTGAAGCCATATCCGGTCATCCCGTGTTTTCCGGCATGTACGGCGGCACGCCGGACGGAAAAATGCGCCACATTGCCTGGGCGGACGCGGCGGATGCCGTGGTGGTGGCCCCGGCCACGGCAAATATTATCGGCAAACTGGCAAACGGGATTGCAGATGATGCCCTGACCACGTTTATGCTGGCGGTGACCGCGCCGAAAATTATCTGTCCCTCTATGAACACCCACATGTATGAAAACCGGGCTGTACAGCGAAATCTGGATGTTCTGGAGGGAGATGGGTTTCTCATTGTGGATCCCGGGGAAGGCGAGCTGGCCTGCGGCGCTGTGGGGGCCGGACGGCTGCCGGAACCGGACTATATTTTGGATCGGGTGGCCGGCGTGTTTGTGCCGAAAGATTTTAAAGGTAAAAAAGTGCTGGTGACGGCCGGTCCCACCCGGGAGTTTATTGATCCGGTGCGGTTTGTCAGCAATCCTTCGTCCGGGAAAATGGGATATGCTGTTGCAAAAGCAGCCGCGGATCGGGGCGGGGATGTGGTGCTGGTGTCCGGGCCCACGGCCTTGAAAACGCCGTTTGGCGTCAGCCGGGTGGATGTGGTGAGCGCGGGGGAAATGGCGGCCGCGGTTTTTGAGTACATGGTTGACATGGATATCATTATAAAAGTGGCAGCGGTGTCTGATTATGCGCCGGTTGACACGGCAGAGCACAAAATTAAAAAAGGGGATGGCGGCATTGCAGTGCAGATGGCGCGGACAACGGATATTCTGGCGGAACTGGGCCGGCGAAAAAAACAGCATCAGGTGCTGGTGGGGTTTGCGGCGGAGACGCAAAATTTAAGAGAAAATGCCCTTGAAAAATTACAGAAAAAAAATCTGGACATGATTGCAGGCAATCTGGTGTGCGGCCCGGAATCCGGGTTTTGCGCGGATACCAACCGGATCAATCTGTTTTTTAAGGACGGCCGCACAGAGGAACTGCCGGTGATGGAAAAGAGTGCCGCCGCCCATGTGCTGCTGGACCGGATAAAAGAATTGAATCAGCCGCAGATAAAAAGAACTGAAAAAACAAAAAATTAGCCGCAGATGGACGCAGATTCACGCGGACAGAACAACCACAACCCAAAAGCGAGTTTAAATGCCGGGTCACAGCCAAAATACCCCCCATCCGGTGGCTGATATTTTTGAAACTGTTTCAAGTTATTTGAAATTTCTTTCAGATATCGGATACACCGGAGAGGAATGTTCGGATACGAGCCTTGAGCGGATTGCTGTCTGGGGAAAGGATTCCGCAAAAGCCGTCAGAAAAGGGGCCGGATTATCCAATAATGTAAAAAAGTGCCGGGAATGTTCCCTGTCAGCATACCGCCAGAACATGATCTGCGGCCAGGGCGATGCAAAAGCGCCCCTGGCAGTGGTGGGCGGCGCTGCCAGCGCGGATGACATGAAAACAGGCACACCTTACAGCGGACAGGCCGGCGCGCTTTTGGATAAAATGCTTGCTGCCATGGGATTCTCCCGGGGTCAGGTGTACGTTACCCGGGCGGTAAAGTGCTGTCCGCCGGAAAATCAAAACCCGGATATTGCGGATGTGAAAATTTGCCGGGCTTATCTGGAAAAAGAACTGAAGCTGATCCGCCCCCGGATCATCTGCGCGTTCGGAGAAGTTGCGGCCATGTCTTTGCTGGAAACGGCGGTCCCCCTGTCCCGCCTGCGCGGCCGGTTTCATGATTTCAAGGGAATGCGGGTGATGCCCACGTATTCTCCGGAATATCTCCTTGATCACCCCGGGGCCAAGCGGACAGCGTGGGAAGATTTAAAGCAGGTGATTCAATTTATGGGGTCAAACCTTGATTTGTGATTATTGTTCAATTCCGTTATGGTACGGCAAGAGTGGATTTTTATTTTGGCTTGACCTATTTTCGAGTGAGCCGGTGGTTTCCATTAGCGAGCCGCCGCTGAAGTTGGAAAAAAAGTTGCGGCCAGGCGTTTAATCATTAGAATCACAAATCAAGGTTTGACCCCCGATGCGGTTTGGTTTGAAAGAAAATGCCATTAATCAAATTAATGCTGTTTTTGCGCAATTTCCTGAGGTCAAAAAAGCTATTCTCTATGGATCACGGGCCAAGGGCAACTTCAGGCGCGGATCGGACATCGATCTTGTGCTTTCAGGCGAGGGATTAACGCTTTTTGTCCTTAATAAAATTCGTATCGAACTTGATGAGCTTTTGCTTCCTTATACCTTTGATATTTCCAATCTTCAGCAGATTGATAATGCGGAATTGATCCAACACGTTGAACGGGTCGGGGTTGTTTTTTATGAGAGAGGAAAACATAATGCATGAAAACAAAGATATCCGCTGGAAACAACGATACACAAATTTTAAAAAAGCATTACGACAGTTACAGAAATTTATTGATAAAGGAGAGTTGACGGAACTGGAAAAGCAGGGGCTGGTGAAGGCTTTTGAATACACTTATGAACTGGCGTGGAATACATTAAAAGATTTTCTTGAATATCAGGGATACGCTGATATTTATGGCTCAAGGGATGTGATCCGTTATTCTTTTTCCCTTCAGTTGATTGAGGACGGAGACGGGTGGATGGATATGCTGAAAAGCAGAAATCAGACCTCTCATACCTACAACGAGGAAACGGCCGAAGAAATCTGCCAGGCGGTATACAAAATTTATTACCCGCTTTTTCAGCGGTTGAAGCAAAAATTGGAATCTGTGGGGTCACAAATCAAGGTTTGACCCCCGATGCTGTAATTATTGATTGACAATCCTTTAAAATATTGTTTTAAAAAATTATAATTCAATTAGTTATGTCACATGGCGGGGGCGGCTGGCCCTCGTTTTGTATTTTTGAACATTAATTCAGGTATTTTAAGATCATTGCGGAAAGGAGTGAAGGCGAACATGGCAAAAGAAAAAAAACAGATCAAAGAAAAACCCCTGGAAAAAATGACCGCGACTGAACTCCGGGAAGTTGCAAAAGAATTGCCGGACATCACCGGGGCCCACGGAATGAACAAATCCGAGCTTATTGCGGAGATCAAAGCGGCCCGGGGTATCGACGATGCAGGATCCAAAAAACGCAACAGTGCCACGGTCCGGCAGATCAAGGCGAAAATCGGGGAATTGAAAAAACAGCGGATTGAAGTGAAAGCCCGGAACGACAAGAAAACAGCGGAAATTTTAAGAAAGAAAATCAGCCGATTAAAGAAACAGACCCGAAAAGCCGGATAGGGCCATTCATGAACAGGGCCATGAATTAATGGATTATGCGTCATTAAAGCAGTTGCTCGACACGTTTGTGGATTTTTTATCCACGGAAAAAGGGTATTCGGAAAATACCTGCCGGGCCTATGTCAGTGACCTGGAAGACTTTATTGCCTATTTTGTTTCAAACCGGGCCCTTGCAGTGACCTATGATGATGGCGACGACGATAATGACGATCCGGCCGGCGGTTTCGGGAACCCGGATTTTGGGAAGCCGGACTGCGGGAAGCCGGATGCCGGGGAGATGGTTGCGATCAGCAACCTGATGATCCGCGGGTACCTGGGGGTTCTGCACAAGCAGAAAATAAAAAAATCTTCCGTGGCCCGGAAATTGTCCGCCATCCGTTCTTTTTTAAAATTTCTGGAGCGGCACGGGGTGATTGCATCAAACCCGGCATCCCTGGTAATTACGCCAAAACAGGATAAACCGATTCCCAGATACCTGACCGTGGATGATATGTTCCGGCTGCTGGATTCCATCAACACGGACACCTTGCTGGGCAAAAGAAACCGGGCCCTTCTGGAGACCCTTTATTCCACCGGCATTCGGGTGTCAGAGCTGGTGGGGCTGAATGTTGCGGATGTAAATTTTTCCGGAAAAACCCTTCGGGTAACCGGCAAGGGGAATGTGGAGCGGATTGTTCCGGTGGGGAAAAAATCCCTTGATTTTATAATAAATTACCGGGATGCCCTGCATTTGAAGCAAACAGGGACCGCGGATCACAAGGGTGCCGTGTTTTTAAACAGAAGCGGCGGCCGGCTTACGGTGCGGTCCGTGGCCCGGATTCTGGAAAAATCTGCCCGGGAAGCCGGGCTGGATGTGCCGGTGGCGCCCCATGATCTGCGGCATTCCTATGCCACGCACATGCTGGATGCCGGGCTGGATTTGCGGGCGGTGCAGGAGCTTTTGGGGCACAAGCAGCTTTCCACCACCCAGAAATACACCCATGTGAGTATTGACCGGTTGATGGCGGCCTATGATGCGGCCCATCCGCGCAAATAATGGCGTCGTTAAAAGCGCCATCTACTGCGTTGTAACGATTTTTCAGCCAATCAAAATACTAAATATATGATTTTTTGTATTTGCGGCACCCTCGACAGCCGCTTGATGATGTAGAAAACAGGAAGCCAATTTTATGGAATCATTTCATGGCACCACCATTCTGGCGGTGCATCATAACGGCAGCATGGTTATTGCGGGCGACGGCCAGGTGAGCTTGAACAATTCCGTGGTAAAACACCATGCCCGAAAAGTCCGGCGGATTTACAACGACCAAATTGCCGTGGGGTTTGCCGGGGCCACGGCGGACGCGCTGACCCTGTCTGAAAAGCTTGAAGGTAAACTGGAACGGTATAACGGCAACCTGATCCGGGCCGCAGTGGAGCTTGCCCGGGACTGGCGCACGGACAAATATCTGCGCCGCCTGGAAGCCATGATGATCGCGGTGAATGCCAGCGAGATGCTGCTGATTTCCGGCAACGGCGATGTGATTGAGCCGGACGCGGGTGTGCTTGCCATTGGATCCGGCGGCATCGCGGCCCAGGCAGCCGCCACAGCCCTGCTGAAACATGCGGAGGCTTTAAATCTGACGACCCGGGAAATTGTGGAACAGTCCATGAAAATTGCGGCAAATGTCTGTGTATTTACCAATAATGTGGTGACGGTTGAGGAGTTTTGATGACAGACTTAAAACCAGCTGAAATCGTTAAAGAACTGGATAAATATATTATCGGTCAGGACCGGGCCAAGCGGTCCGTGGCCATTGCCTTGCGCAACCGGTGGCGCCGTCAGAACGTGGATGCGGAGCTGCGCGAGGAAATTGCGCCGAAAAATATTATTTTAATCGGCCCCACCGGGGTGGGGAAAACGGAAATTGCCCGGCGCCTGGCCCGGCTTACGGATTCGCCGTTTATCAAGGTGGAAGCGTCCAAGTTTACGGAAGTCGGTTATGTGGGCCGGGATGTGGAGTCCATGGTCCGGGACCTGCTGGAGCTTTCCATCAATATGATCAAATCCCGGGAGCAGGAAGCCGTGAAGGTCAAAGCCCGGGAAGTGGCGGAAGAACGGATTCTGGATATTCTGCTTCCCGCGCCCGGGGAAAAGCCGGGCACAAATGTCCATGAATTTAAGGATGCATCGGCTGATCTGAAGGCGGTTGGCGATGTGAAAACCGCTCCGTCACCATCAACCCGGGAAAAACTGCGGAAAATGCTTCATGACGGCCGCATGGATAACCGGTATGTGGATCTGGAGGTCTCGGACCGGGCCATGCCCATGGTGGAGATTTTTTCCAATACCGGCATGGAAGAGATGGGTATCAATTTCAAGGACATGCTGAGCGGCATGATGCCCAAGGGGCCGTCCAAAAAACGGAAAATGACTGTGGCTGAGGCCCTGGATGTGTTGTCCCAGGAAGAGGCCCAGCGCCTGGTGGATATGGACAAAGTGGTCAAGGAAGCCATTGAAAAGGCGGAACAGTCCGGTATTATTTTTCTGGATGAAATCGACAAAATTGCGGGCAAGGAAAAAAGCGGCGGCCCGGATGTTTCCAGGGAAGGGGTTCAGCGGGACCTGCTGCCCATTGTGGAAGGCAGCACCGTGACCACTAAGTACGGGCCGGTCAAAACCAATCATATTTTGTTTATTGCCTCTGGTGCGTTTCACATGAGCAAACCCTCAGATCTGATTCCGGAGCTTCAGGGCCGTTTTCCCATCCGGGTGGAGCTCAATTCTCTGGGCCGGAAAGAATTTGTGCGCATTCTCACCGAGCCGCGAAACGCGCTTTTGCTTCAGTATATCGCATTGCTGCGCACAGAAGGGGTGAGCGTGTCTTTTGAAGATGATGCTGTGGAAAATATTGCCCAGGTAGCGGAAGATGTGAACAATCATACGGAAAATATCGGTGCCCGCCGGCTGCACACCCTGATGGAACATCTTTTGGAAGATATTTTGTTTGACGCGCCGGATATTGATGAAAAAACTATTGTCATCCAGAAATCCGATGTGGATGAAAAATTTAAAGATATTCGCGATGATGAGGATTTGAGCAGGTTTATTTTGTAGGTGGAAGGTGGAAGCTCAAAGCTGAAAGCGCAAAGCTGAAAGCTACGCAGGAGAGGGGTTTATCCCATCCCGCAACAGTGAGCCTTACACCTTACACCTTACACCTTAAACCTTAAACCTTAAACCTTATACCTTAAACCTTATACCTTAAACCTGGATCTAAAATGACCCCCAACGTTGCAGACATATTAATCGAAGCCCTGCCGTATATCCGGTATTTTTCCGGCATGACCATTGTGGTGAAATACGGCGGCCATGCCATGGTGGACGAGCAGCTGAAAACCGACTTTGCCCGGGACATCACGCTCATGAAATACATCGGCATGCATCCGGTGGTGGTGCATGGCGGCGGCCCCCAGATTAACAGGGTGCTGGATCAGATGGGCATTTCCAGCAAATTTGTTCAGGGGATGCGGTTCACGGACGAGCAGACCATGGATGTGGTGGAAATGGTGCTCGGCGGCAAGGTGAACAAATCCATTGTGGCCCAGATCAACCGCCAGGGAGGCCGGGCCGTGGGGCTGAGCGGCAAGGACGGGGATCTCATCCTGGCGGAAAAATTGCAGCTCATGCATCAGCCGGATGTGACCAAACCGCCGGAAATCATTGATCCCGGTCATGTGGGCAATGTTACCAAAATCAATCCGTCTATTGTCACCACCCTGAGCGACCAGGGATTTATTCCGGTAATCGCACCGGTGGGGGTGGGGGAAAACGGGGAAACGTATAATATTAATGCGGATCTTGTGGCGTCCCGGGTGGCCTGCGCCCTTTCCGCGGGCCGGCTGATTTATTTGACGGATGTGGACGGGGTGCAGGATGCGGACGGAGAACTGATTACCTCCATTGACGCCAAAACCATTAAAAAAATGATTGATGACAACGTTATTTCCGGGGGGATGATTCCAAAAATAGAATATGCGTTGTTCGCTCTCAAAGACGGCGTTAAAAAAGGGCAGATCATCAACGGCACCCGGCGCCATGCCCTGTTGCTGGAGCTGTTTACGGACAAAGGGATCGGCACGGAAGTGACTGAATGACGGCTTCGTAAAAAGTCCAAATTCTTTGTTGCGCTGCATCCCCAGCTGCTTCAACGTACGCCAAGTACGCCTCATTGCTGGGGATTTGCGCGCCGCGAATTTAAACTTTTTTCTTTGCCGTCTGAACTTGACTTTTTACGAGAACATCATTGAATAAAAAGAGACAAAAGGAAAAACCATTGAAAAAAGATATTCTGACACTGGAAGAACTGGATGCGTCAGATTTTAAACGACTGCTGGACCGGGCTGCGGCACTGAAAACCCGGCACAAAAGCGGTGTGGCGGATCGTAGCCTGGTGGGAAAATCCATTGGTCTGATTTTTGACAAACCTTCCACCCGCACGCGGCTGTCCTTTGAAACCGCCGCCATCCAGCTCGGCGCGACTCCCATTTTTATCGCGTCCGGAGATACCCAGATGGCCCGGAATGAACCCATCGCGGACACGGCCCGGGTTATGAGCCGGTATCTGGACGGCATCGCGTTCCGCACGTTTTCCCAGCGTCTATTGGAAGAATTTGCCGCAAGCTGTGATATTCCCGTGATCAATGCCCTGACCGACACATTCCATCCCTGTCAGATTTTAAGCGACCTGATGACCGTGGCGGAGCATAAGGGAGATCCCGCAAAGTTAAAAATTGCCTGGATCGGGGACGGCAACAACATGGCCCATTCCTGGATCAATGCGGCAGCAGTCCTTGGATTTACCCTGACCCTTGCCTGTCCGGAAGCCTATCAGCCGGATCCGGCGATTTTTGACAATGCCTGCCGGAAAAACACCGCCATCACCCTTACCACGAATCCCATGGAAGCGGCCCGGGATGCGGATGTGATCAATACCGATGTCTGGGCCAGCATGGGCCAGGAGGCGGAACAGCAGGCCCGGATGAAGGTTTTTGAACCGTATCAGGTCAATATGCAGGTGCTTGAACAGGCGGCCCGGGATGCCATTGTCATGCACTGTCTGCCGGCCCATCGGGGGGAGGAAATCACTGCGGAGGTGCTGGAAGGGCCCCAGTCCGTTGTCTGGGACCAGGCGGAAAACAAAATGCATATGCACAAGGCGGTGCTGGATATTCTATTAAACCAATAAGGAGACGTATCATGACAAAACAGGTAAACAAGGTGGTGCTGGCCTATTCCGGCGGCCTTGATACATCCGTTATTTTAAAATGGCTTATTGAGACCTATGATTGTGAAGTGGTGGCGTTTTCCGCGGACATCGGCCAGGGCGAGGAACTGGATCATATTGATGAAAAAGCCCGGAAAACCGGGGCCGTCAATGTGTATGTGGATGATCTGCGGGAAGAATTTGTAAAGGATTACGTATTTCCGGCGTTTCGGGCCAACGCCATCTATGAGGGCCAGTATCTGCTGGGTACATCCCTGGCCCGTCCCCTGATTGCCAAACGCCAGATGGAAATCGCGGCCCTTGAAAACGCGGACGCAGTCAGCCACGGCGCCACAGGCAAAGGCAATGACCAGGTCCGGTTTGAACTGAGTTATTTGGCCATTAATCCGCATATTAAGATTGTTGCGCCCTGGCGGGAATGGGATCTCAACTCCCGTACGGTTTTGATGGCGTTTGCACAAAAGCATGGCATTCCCGTGACCGCCACCAAAGAATCGCCCTACAGCACGGACCGGAATCTGCTGCACATCAGTTATGAAGGCGGTATTCTGGAAGATCCGTGGAATGAGCCGCCCGAGGATATGTATACCCTGACGGTCTCTCCCAAAGACGCGCCAAATGAAGCCGATATTATTGAAATAACGTTTAAAAACGGTGATCCGGTTGCCATAAATGATCATTATCTGAGTCCCGCGGCCCTGCTGGCGGAGCTCAACACCCTTGGGGGCCGCCACGGCATTGGCCGGGATGATATCGTGGAAAACCGGTTTGTGGGCATGAAATCCCGGGGCGTGTATGAAACCCCGGGGGGCACGATTCTGCGGGCAGCGCACATGGCTCTGGAGTCTTTGACCCTGGACCGGGAGGTGATGCATCTGCGGGATTCCCTGATTCCAAGATATTCGGAAATGGTGTATTACGGATTCTGGTTTGCACCGGAGCGGGAGCTCTTGCAGAAGATGATCGATGATACCCAGAAGACCGTAAACGGCGTGGTGCGGCTGGAATTATACAAAGGCCGGTGCCGGGCCATTGGCCGGAAATCGGATGATTCTCTTTATAATGTGGATTTTGCCACATTTGAAGATGATTCAGTGTACAAACAGTTTGACGCCGAAGGCTTTATCCGGCTGAACGCCCTGCGCCTCAGAATCCGGAAATTGATGGAGAAGTAGGAAGAAGCTCGAAGCTCGAAGCTCGAAGCTGAAAGGTGAAAGG
>JAABSH010000080.1 GCA_011390465.1 Desulfobacteraceae bacterium | reverse complement strand
AGACCTTGACCGGTTCGTAGGGCAGGCCACCGTGCCTGCCTTAAAAAAGGCAGAACAAATTTACCGTGTTTGTCATCTTTGATGTGCGGGTAACTTTACTGATGCCCGGGGTGTCAATTCCCTTGACACTGGGCCTTCCCTGTGTTAGTAAAACACTGTAATATCTTTTAAAATTAAAACATTAGGCGTGTACCAGCCATTGCCGACCGCACCGGAGGAAACACCGGATACATCCACCGGATACATCCACCGGGGCACGCATTAAAAATCAGGTTTGTCGTCTGATGTTTATCGTCACAGGAAAAGCCTGCCGTTTAACAGATCATTACCATATTAAATGCAATAAAAATGTAAATAAGGACACCCAATGCCTGAAACCCCCAAATCCCGTCATGACAATACCAGTGAAAATGATCCCAATGATGATGATGACATCATTGAACTTTCAGATATTGCCATCGGCATTACCCCGGAAGACGACGCCATTGTTGAATTGACCGAAGATCTGATTAATGAGGCGTTTGTCGGATTTTCAGGGGCCACCAATGAGGTCTTAAAAGCCGATGAAAGAGAACTGGATCTTTCCGATGGCCATGCATTGGAGCCGAAAACAACCGGCAGGACCCTGTCCGGCGATGTTTCCGGCGATGTTTCCGGCGATGATTTCGGGGATGATGGATCCGTTGCTGAATCAGGTTTTGAACCGGATGGCAAACCTGATGACGAATCAGATCATGAACCGGATACCCTTGAAAAAGAGATTACAGCGGAACTTGACAATTATTTTGGCAAAGAAGATGATGGCGATTTTTATGATACCCCGCCAAAGCATGGCGATGGGGCTATTGCGCCGGAAAGCGCAGGAGATCGTGCTGATTCCGTGCTGTCGCCGGAGCCGGCAGGGGATCTGAGCAATATTTCCGCCCGGCAGTTGGATGCCGCCCTTGAGCGGGTGGTGCGGGAACTGTTTGCGGAAAAAATCAACAGAATCCTTGACCAGGTAATTGAAAGAACGGTAACAGAAGAAGTCAGCCAGTTACGGGATTATCTGCTGGGCATTATCGGAAAAAAAGCATAAATTCTACTGGAATTTTCCAATAGAATTGAATTGTTGTTCGTAAAACAGGGGGTTATTTATAATCCCCTTTTTATTTAACGGAATTGAAATTTACCCAATTTTTTAAAAACAACTACAGGATCAGAACATGGAGTCATTGTTAAGCAAGGGATATGAACCACACGACGTAGAGCAGAAATGGTATGAAAAATGGGAAGCAGACGGCCGGTTTACCGCATCAGAGGGCGATGACCGGCCCGGCTATGCCATTGTTATTCCCCCTCCCAATGTCACGGGCGTGCTGCACATGGGCCATTCCCTGAACATTACGCTTCAGGATATTTTGTGCCGCTACCGGCGGCTTCGGGGCGACAATGTGCTGTGGATGCCCGGCACGGACCATGCGGGCATTGCCACCCAGAATGTGGTAGAGCGGGATCTGACTGCCAGCGGCATTGACCGGCACCAGCTGGGCCGGGAAAAGTTTATTGAAAAAGTCTGGGAGTGGCGCAAAACCTATGGCAGCGCGATTATTAACCAGTTGAAAAAACTGGGAGCCTCCTGCGACTGGGACCGGGAGCGGTTTACCATGGATGAAGGCCTGTCCCGGGCCGTTAAAAAAGTCTTTGTTCAGCTCTATGAAGAAGGCCTGATTTACCGGGGCAATTACATTATCAACTGGTGTCCCCGCTGCATGACGGCCCTTGCGGATCTGGAAGTGGAACATGAAGACCATGAAGGGCATCTGTATCATATCATGTATCCGGTGGCCGGCACGGACAAAGGGCCGATTGTGGCCACCACCCGTCCGGAGACCATGCTCGGGGATACGGCCGTGGCGGTTAATCCCGAAGACGAGCGCTACCGGTCCGTGGCCGGCAGTGAAGTGGAGCTTCCCCTGACAGGCCGCCGCATTCCGGTGATTGCGGACCCCTATGTGGACATGACCTTTGGCACAGGAGCCCTTAAAATCACTCCGGCCCATGATCCCAATGACTTTGAAGTGGGCCGCGCGCACAATCTGGCGAGCATCAAAGTCATCGGCGATGACGGCAAAATGACGGCAGACGCCGGTAAATATGAAGGCATGGACCGGTTTGAATGCCGGAAAGCCGTGCTTGCGGATCTGGAAGCCCTGGGCCTGCTGGTCAAGGTGGAAGCCCATGATCATGCGGTGGGACATTGCTACCGCTGCCATACCGTGGTGGAGCCGAACCTTTCCAAGCAGTGGTTTGTCAAGGCCGGGCCCCTGGCGGAAACTGCGCTGGCCGCGGTAAAAGACGGCCGGACCCGCATTGTGCCGGAAAAATGGGAAAACGACTATTACAAATGGCTGGAAAATATCCGGGACTGGTGTATTTCCCGGCAGATCTGGTGGGGCCATCAGATCCCGGCCTGGACCTGCGCGTCCTGCGGCCGGCTTGTTGTGGCGGAAGAAGCGCCGGACCGCTGCCCGGAGTGCGCAGGCACTGATCTGATCCAGGACCCGGATGTGCTGGATACCTGGTTCAGTTCCGCGCTCTGGCCGTTTTCCACCATGGGATGGCCGGACGAAACGCCGCTTCTGAAGACGTTTTACCCGACCGCTGTGCTGGTCACGGGGTTTGATATTCTGTTTTTCTGGGTGGCCCGGATGATGATGATGGGGCTGCATTTTATGAAAGATGTGCCGTTTCACGACGTCTATATTCATGCCCTGGTCCGGGACGAGCACGGTAAAAAAATGAGCAAGTCCACGGGCAATGTTATCGATCCCCTTACCATTATTGAAAAATACGGCACAGACGCCCTGCGCCTGACCCTGACCGCGTTTGCGGCCCAGGGCCGGGATATCAAGCTTTCTGAAAAACGGATTGAAGGATATCGTAATTTTATTAATAAGTTATGGAATTCAGCCCGGTTTTCCTTTATGCATATTTCAGTGGAAAATGCAGCAGCCGATATGAGTGCCCTGTCTTTGCCGGACCGGTGGATTCTGGACCGGCTCAAAACGGTTTCCACCAGCACGGCAGAGGCCATTGACACCTACCGGTTCAATGACGCGGCCAGTGGATTGTATCAGTTTGTGTGGCATGAATTCTGCGACTGGTATCTGGAGCTGATCAAGCCGGCGCTTTACGGCAATAAAGGGGAAAAGGAACAGGCAGCATCCAAAAACGTGCTCTGGCGGGTGCTGCATGACACCCTGATTCTGCTGCATCCCATTATTCCTTTTGTGACCGAAGAAATCTGGCATATACTGCCGGGAACAGACGGCTCCATTATGACGGCGGCGTTTCCCGCAGATGATGCCGATGGCGGCATTTCTTATGATTCGCAGGCAGTCAGGGACATGGATTGCCTTATGGCGATGATTACGGGCATCCGCAATATCCGCGGCGAAATGAACATTGCCCCGTCCCGGACCCTTGAGGTGCTGGTGCAGACATCAGATGAAAAAACCCGCCAGCTTTTGAACCAGAACCGGGAATTTATGGTGGATCTGGCCCGGCTGGAGACGTTTGACGTCCAGCCTGCCGGCGAAAAGCCCAAAGGCACGGCAACTGTGATTGTGGAAGACGCCGTGATCTCCGTATTTCTGGAAGGCATTATTGATTTTGCCAAAGAAGCGGCCCGGCTGGAAAAAGAAATTGCCAAAATTGATACGGAAATTGAGAAACTGACCAAAAAATTAAACAATCCCGGATTTGTAAACAAGGCCCCGGACGCGGTGGTGGCCAAAGTGCGGGATCAGCACCGGGAATATGCGGATAAAAAAGCCCAGCTGGCCGCCAACCTTGAAAAAATGCAAACCCTGCAGGCGGGGTAACAATCATGAATGCATCAACCGGTATTTTAAACAGCGCCCAGGTCGATCGGCTCATTGACCTGGCCATTGCCGAAGATGTTGGCCCCGGTGATATTACCACCTGCCACTTACCGGACCCCCAGGCACCGGGCCGGGCGGAAATCGTGGCCAAAGAACCCATCGTGGTTGCCGGGCTGGAAATTGCCAGGCGAACCTTTGAAAAATTTTCATCTGGGATAACATTTTCTTCCGGATTTAAAGACGGTGATTTCGCCGGGGCAGGGGATGTGGTGGCGGAAGTTTCCGGTACCCTTCAGACATTGCTCACCGGTGAACGGGTGGCGCTCAATTTTCTTCAGCGCATGTGCGGCGTGGCCACCAACGTCCGGAAATACGCGGACCAGGTGGCAGGCACCGGTATCCGGCTGGTGGATACCCGCAAAACCGTTCCCGGCTGGCGGGTGCTGGACAAATACGCGGTACGGGTGGGAGGCGCTTACAATCACCGGATGGGCCTCTATGATGGGGTGCTCATCAAAGACAACCATATTGAGGCCTTTGGCGGCATTCAAAAGGCGGTGGATCATATCCGCCGCGAGGTGTCGCACCTGGTTAAAATTGAAGTGGAGACCGCTGATTTTGAACAGGTGCGTCAGGCCCTGGCGGCAAAAGCAGATGTGATCATGCTGGACAACATGGATATGGATGCCATCCGCGAAGCAGTGGCCTTCATCAATGGCCATGCCCTTGTGGAAGTTTCCGGCCGGGTTGGCCGGGGTGACCTGCAGGCCCTGGCAGAAGCAGGGGTGGATATTGTATCTGTGGGCGCACTCATTCACGGTGCCGTATTTGTGGATATCAGCATGCGGATTTTGTAAGGGGTCACGCTGACAAAAGCCTTGTTATCAACATAAATGATCCTTATAAATGATCCTTTGAAAATCAGATGATTCCCATTCGCGACACCATTGTCTCCCGGAACTATCCGGTAGTGAACACCATGCTCATTGGCATCAATATTGTGGTTTTTTTTGTCCAGATGTCCCAGGGCCCCGGACTGGAGCGGTTTGTTTACACCTATGGCCTGGTGCCGGGCCGATTTTCCATTCCTTCCATTTCTTCCATTTCTTCATATTTTACTTTCACCGAGCAGGCTTTCTCCTTGATATCCTTTATGTTTCTTCATGGAGGGATTTTGCATATCATCGGCAACATGTGGACATTGTATATTTTCGGCGACAATGTGGAGGACCGGCTGGGATCATTTCATTATTTGATTTTTTATCTGGGGTGCGGACTGGTGTCCGGGCTTTTTCATCTGTTTCTGAACTTTCATTCCACAGTGCCGACCATTGGCGCGTCCGGGGCAGTGGCCGGGGTGATGGGCGCGTATTTTATCCTTTATCCCCATTCCCGGATACTGACCCTGATTCCGATTATTTTTATCCCCTGGTTTGTGGAAATCCCGGCGGTTTTTTTTCTGGGATTCTGGTTTTTCATGCAGGTGCTGAATGCCACCTCAAGTCATGCCATGGCCAGCGGTATCGCCTGGTGGGCCCATGTGGGCGGATTCGTGGCCGGTATGGCGGCTTTGAAACTGTTTAATGTGCTGCCGGATGCCAGATTTGCCGCAGGCCATAAATCTTCTGCCTTTGAAAAGAAGAAAACCCCCCGGCTGCATGTGGTAAAATCCCCGGACCCCACCAGCCCTGACGGATACGGGGAAATCAGTATTACTCCCTATGAAGCGGCGGCCGGCACCAAAAAAATGGTCAATTTGCCCTGGGGATTTTACAACCGGATTTACAATGTCACCATTCCCCCCGGCGCCCGGGACGGCATGACGCTGCGCTTAAAAGGGGCAGGGGACCGCCGGGCGGATGGAGCGCGGGGGGATCTGATGTTTAAAATCCGGATTCGTCAGCCCTGGTAGAGACTTTCCCGTTTGCGGATTTTCCGGGTAAAATTGTTCTGCTGTGAAAGCCATTATCATAGCGGAAGTTGAATGTAATACGGATCACTCCTTTATGGATTGAACGTCGAACATTGAACATCCAACGTCGAATGTGGAACGCCTGCGGCGATCATTTTTATGGTTAGACCTGCCGAAGCCTCACCGTCTACCATGATTTTGGGTGGTTATGGAAAGCCTCCGGGACAATAGACTGTGGAGCGACAGCGACTTTCCTTATTCGACGTTCAAAGTTGGACGTTCGATGTTCGATGTTCATAACTATTTTTGCGTATATCAAAATGCGAGAACAAATTTACCCTGGGCGGATTTTTCCGGATGTTGACATATTTTTCATGGCCTGATATATATTACTGTTTATGCGGATTTTATGATAATCGGGATCAAAGAGAAAAAAAACAGGCTGGTTTTAATCCCGGTTAAACGCAATTCCAAACAAGAAACGCAATTCACTTCTTAAAGGCTATATGAAAAACATTCGTAATTTCAGTATTATCGCGCACATTGACCATGGCAAATCCACCCTTTCCGACCGGCTGATCCAGACAACAGATCTTGTCTCGGAGCGGGATTTCAAAGACCAGATGCTGGACTCCATGGACATTGAACGGGAACGGGGCATTACCATCAAAAGCCAGACCATTTGCCTTCCCTATACAGCAGAAGATGGCAAGCTCTATTCTCTTAATTTAATCGACACCCCCGGTCATGTGGATTTCAGCTACGAAGTGTCCCGTGCCCTTGCTTCCTGTGAGGGGGCCCTGCTGCTGATTGACGCCAGCCAGGGAGTGGAAGCCCAGACCATTGCCAATATGTATCTGGCGGTGGATCATGATCTTGAAATCATTCCCATTATCAACAAAATTGACCTGCCGTCCGCGGAAATTGAAATGGTCCGGGAACAGATCGAAGATGATCTGGGGCTGGATTCCTCGACTGCCATTCTGTGTTCGGCAAAAAACGGTACCGGTGTGCCGGAAATTCTTGAAGCAATTGTAAATAAGCTTCCCCCGCCCACAGGGGACCCGGATGCGCCCCTTCAGGCCCTGATTTTTGATTCCAATTATGATCCGTACCGGGGCACCATTATTTATTTTCGGGTGGTTCAGGGAAATCTTCGCCCTGGCGATGAAATCATGTTCATGTCCAACAAGGCCCGATATATTGTGGAAGAGGTCGGAATATTTCAGATTATCCGCGTTCCCCAGAAAAAACTTTCCGCCGGCCAGGTGGGGTATGTGATCGCCGGCATCAAAACCGTGAGCGACACCAAATGCGGGGATACCATTACCCTGAAAAAGAACCCGTGCGCCAACCCCCTGCCCGGATTCAAGGAAACCAAACCCGTGGTGTTTTCTTCCATCTATCCGGTCTCCACGGATGATTATCCGGAGCTGGTCACGGCCATGGAAAAACTGAAACTAAATGACGCCTCCCTTGTGTTTCAAAAAGATTCGTCTGCCGCTTTGGGGTTTGGGTTTCGGTGCGGATTTTTAGGGCTTCTGCATCTTGAAGTTGTTCAGGAACGGCTTGAAAGAGAGTATGATCTGTCTCTTATCATTACCGCGCCGTCCGTGGAGTATGAAATTGAAATGACCGATGAAACCGTCGTGATGATCGACAATCCGGCCCTGTATCCGGAACCGGGCAAAATCGCGAAAACCCGGGAGCCCTACATCAAAGCATCGATTATTGTGCCGGACAAGTATATGGGCCCGGTGATGAGTCTGGCCCTGGAACGGCGCGGCATCAACACGGATTATCAGTATTTTTCAAGCAACCGGATGGAAATGGTGTTTGAGCTGCCCCTGGCCGAAGTGGTGTATGATTTTTACGATAAGCTGAAAACCGTAACCCAGGGATACGGGTCTTTTGATTATGAAATGCTGAATTACCGGGATTCTGATCTGGTGCGGGTGGATATTCTGGTAAACGGCGACCGGGTGGATGCCCTGTCCCAGCTTGTGCACAAAGATAATGCCGTCAGCCGGGCACGGTTTGCCTGTGAAAAACTCAAAGACGAAATTCCCCGGCAGATGTTTAAAATCGCCATTCAGGGCGCCATCGGCGCCCAGATCATTGCCCGCAGCACCATCAGCGCCTATCGCAAGGATGTAACCGCCAAATGCTATGGCGGGGATATCACCCGGAAACGAAAGCTCCTGGAAAAGCAGAAAAAAGGGAAAAAGCGGATGAAGATGGTGGGAGATGTGATGATTCCGCAGTCCGCGTTTCTGGCGGTCTTAAAAAGCAAAGATTAACCCGGCGAAACCGGAAAAGTTAAAATTGGCCGAAACGATGATCACGGCCTTAAAATTGCGTGAAAAAAATTTACCGCAAAGACGCAAGGCAATGTCATTAACGTAGGCTATATGCGCAGCGGGGAAAACCCTTTGCGATCTTTGCGCCTTTGCGGTGAGAAAATAATAAAAAAAATCTGGTTAAACTAACTCAAGCTGGTTAAAGAAAAACGCGATTTCAACAGCCGCGGTTTCCGGCGCATCCGAACCGTGCACGATATTTTTTTCAATATCCGTGGCAAAATCCCGGCGAATGGTGCCTTCGGCTGCTTCCTTGTAATTGGTGGCCCCCATCAGGGTCCTGTTTTTTTCAATTACGTTTTCCCCTTCAAGCACCATGGGAACAATGGGGCCGGAGGTCATGAATTCCGTAAGGCTGCCGAAAAACGGACGTTCTTTGTGAACCGCGTAAAATTTTTCCGCATCCTGCTGGGTGAGGTGCACCATTTTCATGGCAACAATTTTAATATCGTTTTTTTCAAACCGTTTGATCACTTCCCCGATAAGCCCCCGGCTGACGCCGTCCGGCTTGATAATTGACAAGGTTCTTTCCATTTTGCTTTTTTCCTTTCTGGTTGAATGGGTTTTTTTTGTTTTGTGCGGATTAACAGAACCGCTTTGGCAAGTCAAGAAACTTGGCGCCCACACAGGATAAATTTGTTCTACCCTCAAAGCCCATAACCATAGGTCTTTTGTCATATTACAGGACGGCACGGTGGCCGTCCCTACAACGCATGGAGGCCTTGACCGGTTCGTAGGGCAGGCCACCGCGCCTGCCTCAAAAAAAGACAGAACAAATTTACCGTGGCGCCCACAGATTTTTATGGCTGCCCGGAGGACGACACAGGCCGGGAAAAATATATTGACAACCGGAACCCGGGTGATTAACTTCCATGGACCTTTAACTGGAATGCAATATTTTTCATGAATCATAAAAATTACCCTGGAGGTTATTATGCTGGAAGTTACGGAACTCGCGCAACAACAGATTGCGGAATTTTTCAAGGATAAAGAGGTAAAGCCGATCCGGCTTTTCCTCAACCAAAGCGGCTGAGGGGGTCCATCTCTGGCTCTGGTTCTGGATGAACCAAATGATATGGACGATGTGTTTGATTTTAACGGCTATAAATTTATTGCCAACAAGGACCTGCTCAAGCAGGCCCAGCCCGTGACCGTTGATTTCAGCGGTATGGGATTTCAGATCAGCTCCAACCTTTCCATGGGCGGCGGGTGCGCCAGTTGCGGCAGTGGTTCCTGCGGATAGGTTTTCTAAGACAATTAATGCACAAAAGGCAACACTGCATGCGGTGTTGCCTTTTCTTTTTCAGATTTTTATGAAATTATCGAAACGCGGTATAATAATACCAGAAGATCAGCTCCGGGCCGAAAAAAAGATAACAAATAGCGCCGATGGAAAGAAACGGGCCAAAGGGAACCGCATATTTCAGATTTTTTCTGGCAACCAGCATGAGCATGCCGCCGATAAGAGAGCCGATGGCGGAGGCAATAAAAATGGTAAAAAAGACCCCTTGCCACCCGGTAAACGCTCCGATCATGGCCAGCAGCTTGATATCGCCGCCGCCCATGCCTTCTTTTCCGGTGACAAGATAGTATCCCCAGGCCACCAGAAACAGAATTCCGCCGCCCACGGCCACGCCGATCAGCGCATCCGTTAACGAGACAAAACTTACAAAAAACGCTGCCACCAGGCCGATGGGAATGCCGGGCAGGGAAATGACATCCGGAATAATCTGATGATCCATGTCAATATAAGTGATCACCAGAAGGGTGCAGATAAAAATAAAATACACGGCAAAATCAATGGAAATCCCGAACCGGATCAGGGCCGCCACCCCGGTCAGGCCGGTCACCAGCTCCACCACGGGATAGCGGATGGATATGGGGGTTTTGCAGGTCCGGCATTTTCCGGCCAGTATCAGGTAACTGATAATGGGAATATTATCGTAAAACCGGATGGGGGTTTTACATTTCGGGCACGCGGACGCGGGTAAGATAATGGACTGGGCCTCCGGAATCCGGCAGATGCAGACATTGAGAAAGCTGCCAATACAGGCGCCCAGAATAAAAACGACAAAAACACTGAACAGATGTGGGATTTCCGGCATATTCCTTCCTTGTTAAGAAAAAATGAGAATCATTGCGGCATTTGTACGGACAAACATCATAAAACGGCATTTTTAACTTTACAAATGATTTGTTCTTTTTTTAGTAATGTGGGAATTCTGTAATTTTGATGCAACCGTAAAAAGTCGGATTTCGACGGCAAAGAAAAAAGCTCCAAATTCGAGGCGCGCAAATCCCGAGCAATGATGCGTACTTGGCGTACGCTGAAGCAGCGA
>JAABSH010000007.1 GCA_011390465.1 Desulfobacteraceae bacterium | reverse complement strand
TTTTAAACTTAAAGTATAATGCTCGGGCCTTTTCTCTGAATACTGATAATACCAAAAAGTCAGAAAAATTCCAAAACTCATTCAAACAGTTTTGCCAGCTGGAGAAAAATCATATCCGTCTCGACCATCATTTGATTGAAATCCTGTCCTTATTGGCTTTCTTCTCCTTTTTCTCACTCCGCTTTTCTTTCAGCGTTTTTTCTGATTTTTTCTTCACTGATTTTTGAGAATCTTTTCCTTTGGCCATTTGTTTTTCCTTTGCTTGGGTTAATTTAATTTACTTTTCAATTGTATTCCCATTATACCGGGACCGCAAGCAATCATTGGAAAGATTTTCTCCAGATCAATAATTTTTAATGGTAAAAAGCAGAACCCGTCATCGAAAAAGAGGGATAAGCAGAATCTAATTTTAAAGCTCACCTTTATAAGTTGAACTCCACCCGAATAACTTTTTCAATTTTTGACCTGGGTTAAATTTAAAAGCGGTTGAACCTCGCCTGCGATCCAGGTAAAAACTACCAAATCCGGTTAATGAAGCACCATATCCTGACTTAAAGGTTTCATAAAGGGTATCTGTTACGCCATATAGCCAACGACTTGCTGTTTCTTCATCAGTATTCATCTTTAATGCAAGTTCTTTGACTATCTCTTTTTTTGATTTTGAATCAGCCATTTTATTTTCTTTTTAAAACTTCACAACAAAGTAAAAAAATCCAAAAAAAATCATGCCGGTTCCGGCTTCTCGTTCCCGAACCGCTCCCACGGAATCCCGGACCGGAAATGAACATCCTGCTGGGGAAATGGAATTTCAATGCCGTGTTCGGCAAAGGTTTCAAACATGGCAAAATAAAGCTTGCTGCGGATGGCCCGGCGGGCGGTTTTGCGCACATCAATCCAGATCAAAAGCTGAAAATCAATGGAACTGTCCCCATAGCCGATAAACCGGATTTCCGGTTTTCTGTAGACCATGATTTCCGGCGTTTTTTCCGCCACCGCCAGCACCATTTTCTCCACTTCCCGGGGATTGGCGTCATAGGAAACACCAAAGGACACGTCGATGCGGATCATGGGAGACGACAATGTATAATTGACAATGGTATTGGACATAATATCCGCATTGGGAATAATATACTCCACGTTGTCCCGGGTCCGGACCTTGGTGGCCCTGAGATCAATATCCGTGACCGTCCCCATGGTGTCCCCCACCTGGAGCCAGTCCCCCCGCCGAATTTTGCCGCCGAAAATAATGGAAAACCCGGAAATCATATTCGAGGCCACGCTCTGGAGAGCCAGCCCCAGCCCGATACCCACGGCCCCGGCAAACACCATGAGGGCCCGGAGATCAAACCCCACGATCTTAAGCGAAATAACCGCGCCGATAATGAGCATGAAATATTTTAAAAACGTATCAATGGCATAGGCGGTGCCGGGGGTCACTTTTAAAGACGGGTAGACTTTATAATTCAGGTAAGAACAGAGCATGCGGGAGGCATAAAAAAATATCACCAGCAACAGGGCGGCTTTGGTAAGAATCCACAACGACAGGGGTGCCTCACCAATGGAGAACAGAGGAAACGAAAACACCCGGCGCACCGGTTCCAGCACTCCCAGCAGATCGGCCATCACCGCCATCGTGACAAGCACGGAAACATACAGCACCATCCCTTTGAGGGACTGCACAAAAGACCGGGCATATTCATCCGCGGGATCAATGGTGTCGGCCCATTGCTGAAGCCGGCGGATCACCATGTAATACACCACGGAAAACCCCACAAACACACCGGCAATGGCCCAGGTTTTGGTCATCAGCACCGCGGCAAACCGCTTGTATCCAAAAACCCACATCACCCCGATCACCAGGGTGAGCCCCATGACCGGATAATAATACCGGTCAAACCCTTTTAAAAACACCTGATAGGATTTTCCCGGAAGCCGGGGCAAAAGGGAGAGCACCGCTTTTTTCCGGAGCAGAATGAGAAACAGAAAAAAAACAATGGACAAAAAAATCAAAAACCGGAGCAGCGCCAGAAAATCCGCACGCAGACCAAAAGCCTCGGCCCCCCACAGCACGGCAATGCCGAACAGCACATACAGAATAATCAGCCGGAACATGCGAAAAATCGTGTCTCCGTATTCCGTCTGAATAAAAAATATTTTTTGTTTGACAATTCCATGAATCAGACTGATGAGCAGCGCACCCACGGCCCATAGGGCGAGCAGCCGTCCGGTGAGCAGAAACCAGGGCGCGTTATAGGAAATAAATGCCTTGATCAGGGAAAACGCCCCCAGCAGAATCAGGGGAATCAGGGCCGCGGTCACGGAAAGCAGGGTAAGCATCAAAAACGGGTAAAGCTCTTCCGGCAATTTTTCAAACAGGGGTTTTGCTGTCTGCTCCGCTTTCAGAAGCACCCGATTCCGGCCGATGAGACTGTAGATGACAGCTGACAGAAAAATCAGCACGATCACGGACCCCACAAATCCCAGCACCCGGCTCTGTTCCTGAACTTCCCGGATCAGTTCCGGCAGTTTCAAGGGCAATGCCAGGCTCTGTTCGTACACATACACCAGTGTATCCATGTCCCAGCCCAAAGGGGTCCGTTCAAACAGAGACCGGGCCTGATCCCTTAAATCGTCGGTCACCTGCGATGCCCCGCGCCGCATGGAATCTGCCATGTTTTCCGTCAAACCGATTGCCGGACGGTCGGCGTCGCTGGCAGCAGGTGCCGGGGGGTCGGTTGCCGGCGTATTCGGTGCCGGGGCATCTGGTGCCTTGTCCGGTGTATCACTGGTATTGTTCAATGCGGTCAGGGCAAATGCCGCTGATGCCGAACCGGTTTCCGCGAAAGCAGTAGACAGGCCGGCCGCCTGACCGGCTAAAATCCCCACAAAAACAAGCAAAAAAAAGTATTTAACTCTTATTCTGGTCATTTTAAAAATCTTTGGGCTCTGATGTTAAAAATTATGGGGTGCGGATAGAAAAATACTGATAAAACGCCCCCCCGGCCGGGGTCTTGCAGGTTTCGGGCAGGGAAACAGCGGAAGGGATTCCCCTGAGGCGTATGGGATGATCTTTGTTTGATACCGGCACCCGGACCAGGGAAAAATAAGCGGGCAGCGTCTGCCAGCACCGGGTATCCGGCATCTCCAGCAAAAAAAAGATGGCCCGCACCAGCAGCTCCGCATCATTGTTTTCAATATTGTGCGCAATGGCTTCCTTGGCCGCCACCCGGGCGGTTTCCTTTAAAAGAATCTGGGCCAGCCGCTCTTTGAGGGAGGCATTCAAAAGCTTTTCCACATCCGTTGTGATTATCGCTGCCCCCGCGGATCCGGCCAGAGGTCCGACAGCCGGCGGCCGGAAACGGGAATGCCGGCTTTCATAGGTGGAAAAAGAAAACCGGATAGACGGCGGCAGGACAATATCATGGGGGATTTTCACCGGGGCCCGGCCCTGAGAGCAGAACACCACAATTTCCCCGCATGGGTCCACTGTTTCTTTTGCCATGCCGGGCGGCAGATACGCGGAATAACGGGCCACATCATCATAAAACCCCAGGCGGCCTGCCAGCTCACAGAGTTTCCCGGCCACAGGGGTCGGATCTCCCATGAGCTGGGCCAGGTTTTTGTATTCAATATAGGCGCCGTTGATTTCCCCCAGGACTTCAAAACAATGGGCGATCAATGCCCGGGTAAAGATATCGTTATCACAGGCATCCGGGTATTTATCAAATATTTCAAGGGCCTGCTTTGCTTCCACCAGCGCGCTTTCCGGTTTGCCCATCAGCAGAAAATTCATCATCAGATAGGTATGCACCAGCAGCCGTTCCGCGTACTCCCCTTTATAATCCGTAAGCCATTCCGTGGTGACCAGAGAAGCGCCCTGCCGGGATGCGCTGATAATATCCTGGGCTTCCATCAGGGCCGTTGCCTTGAGCAGCACTTCCGTACTGCCCTGATAATCGCCGCTATGGTGCAGGATGGTCCCTTTTTCCATATAAAACAGCAATTCATTCCGGCCGGAAGGGGTCTGCGTCTCAGACAGCACTGTGGCGGCCTGTTCCGGACTGCTGGTATAAAAAGCATCCCGCGCGCTGTTTAATTTTCCGGCGGCACACCCGGTGGCAGCCGCGCCGATCAGACAAAACAGCAGCCACCACCGTTTGATAAGGGGCATTTCAGACACGGATCTTGTCATATCACCCATGAATTGCGACCCGGCTACCACCCGATAAAGGGTTTTGAAGATTCCCGCACGATTTCCGCGCTGTCCGTCCATTCAATGAGGCCGGTCTGTAGATCCGTCAATTCCAGGGTCAGGCTGTAGTATTGCAGGGTTTTCTTTTTAAGCCGCACCTGTTTGGGCTGTTTTTTCTTGATAGAGCGCAGGGTGCCGGTGAGCATGTATTCTGCTCCCACCTGCCGGGCCCGCTGAAGCCGGGTTTCAGCGCTGACATTGCCGCCGTACTGGTAGTCCGATTCCGACTGAATATTATCCCGCTGGACCTTATTCACAAACCGGGCCTTCCCGGACTGCATGATTTCCTGGCGGATATCATCCGTGATGCCGCTGGTTTCAATATGTTCGGAGGTCCGGTTGGCCACGCCGTAAACAATAATCACGGGCCGGTCGTACCGGGCCACCAGGGGCGGCTTGCTGACCAGAGAGCTTACCAGATCATTTACAATGGTTTTTTTATCCGTAAAATCATAGCTTTCATCATAGTGGAGGGTGTCATCGGGAGAAAAATCCCGGGTGGTGGCGCTGCAGCCGGTCATCATAAGCAGCATCAGCGGCGCGGCCATCCAGAAAAACCCTTTAAAAACAAAATTCCGGAACATGGTGCCTCCTTTTTTTAAATCAGTCAGATGTCAATTGTTCTGGGGACAAAAAAATTTTATACACAGGCGCAATCTTAGAAAAAATTATTCTAATGCGCAAGCCATTCGTGCAGGTGATAATGTTTGCCTGAACAAAAATTATCTGTTATGTATGGAACCTATTTTACTCTTCCAATGCTAATAGGTTAATATAATGACAAAATCATCAAATTCCAACGGCCCGGCCCGACAATTGTGGCAATTTTTTGCTTCGGTCAAACTGTCCGTGGTCATTCTCCTGTCCCTGGCCGTAACCTCCATTATCGGCACGGTGATTCCCCAGAACGAAAACCTCATGCTCTACCAGCGCAAATTCGGGGATGTGCTGTTTACGCTGTTCAACGCCCTGGGCATTTTTGACATGTACCACTCCTGGTGGTTCCGGCTGTTGCTGTTTCTTTTAACCGTCAATATCATTGTCTGTTCCATCAACCGGCTCAACGCCACCTGGAAAGTTATCTTTCCCAAAAAACCGTCGTTCAGCGCGGCCCGGTTCCGGCAGTCAAAATACCGCAAAACCTGGACCGCTGAGCAGTCCCCTGACCAGCTTAAAGCCCTTTACGCCCCCTGGCTGGCCCGGCAATATGCCCGGTTTACAGAACAGAGCACGGAAAACGGGTTTCTGCTTTTCGGGGAAAAAGGCCGCTGGACCCGTCTGGGCGTTTACGCGGTGCATGCAAGTATTCTTTTTATGGTGGCCGGCGGGCTTATGGGGTCAATTTTCGGTTTTGACGGATATGTGAATATTCCGGAAGGAGAGTCCACGGATACGGTTCTGCTTCAGAACCAAAAGCCTGAAATCCAGCTGGATTTTAAAATTGTGTGCAAGGAGTTTGAACTTTCCTTTTATGAAGACTCCGGCATGCCCAAAAAATACCGGTCCCGCCTGGCCCTTGTAAAGGATGGCCAGACTCTGGTGGAACAGGATATCCTGGTAAATGCCCCGCTCCGGTACAAGGGCATTAATATTTTTCAGTCCAGCTACGGCAAAATGCCGGCCACAAACCTGGTGGTGACGTTTACGGAAACCGCCTCCGGCCTGATCTACGAGAAAAAAGCCGTTATGGGCGCGCCCGTGGAAATGCCGGGCAATGCCGGTACTCTCACGGTAGAGGATTTCCGGCCGAACTTCCCCTTCCGGGGCATCAGCCTGTCCAATGTCTTCCTCTGCCGGCTGGCACCCAGAGACGGTGAGCCGGGGCACATCATCATTCCCGCGGATTTTCCCCGGTTTGACGCCATGCGGCAGGGAGATTTCGTTATCTCCATTGCCAATGCGGATTTCAAATACTACACCGGCCTTCAGGTCACCAGAGATCCCGGCGTTCCCATTGTGTACGCGGGATTTATACTGATGATCATCGGCTGCTATATTACTTTTTTCATGTTTCATCAGAAAATCTGCGTGGAAATAATTGCGGAAAGCGGCCAGACAACCGTCACCGCAGCAGGCATTTCCGCCAAAAAACGGCCCGGCATGAATGCGGTTGTCAGGCGACTGGCTGCCCGGTTACAGAAACGCGCTCAGCATCAACAATAAAAGGACCCATGGGAAACATGATAAACATGATAAGCTCGGAATTTTTTTCAATCACCACCTTTATATACGGACTTGCCACTGTCTTGTATGCGGTGGCCTGGATTTTCAGAAAATCATTGCCCCACAAACTGGCCGTGGGCACAACCGCGGTTGCAGCGGCAGGCAACCTGGCAGGCATTATGCTGCGGTGGATGGAATCCTATGAAATGGGCATCGGTCACGCACCCCTTTCCAACCTTTATGAATCCCTGGTTTTTTTTGCCTTTACCATTGCCGTCATCCACCTGTTTATCGAATACCGCCACCGCCACCGCTTTATCGGCGTGGTGGCCGGGCCGATTCCGTTTCTGATCATGGCATATGCCTCCCTGCCAAAGGTGGATGATGCCATCAAGCCGCTGATCCCGGCCCTGCAGAGCAACTGGCTCATTGCCCATGTGATGACCTGTTTCATTGGATACGCGGCCTTTGCCATTGCGTTTGGGGTGAGCATTCTGTTTCTGCTCAAGCCCACGGACAAGGACGCCGAAACCGGTATTTCCAGCCGGATACCGGACGCGGATACCCTGGATGACCTGACCCACCAGATGGTGATGTTCGGTTTTCTGTTTCTGTCCATCGGCATCATTACCGGCGCGGTCTGGGCCAACCAGGCCTGGGGACGCTACTGGGGCTGGGACCCCAAGGAAACCTGGTCCCTCATCACCTGGCTGATCTACGCGTCCCTGCTTCACGCCCGGCTCATGCGCGGCTGGCAGGGGAAAAAAATCGCGGTCCTCTCGTGTGTGGGGTTTTGCGCGGTCATCTTTACCTATTTCGGCGTGAACCTGTTACCGGGACTTCACAGCTATCAATAAAGCACTAAATTATCAATGATTTACATTTTTATTGACAAGACACCCCAAACCCGGTATCAAATTTTTTTTATACCAAATCCACCATCCTCAGCCGCAAATTGTTGAAAATGGGGGATTTCATGCGGTCTTAACGGGTATTACACGACTAACCTCTATAGCTTGGACGGAGTTTACATGAGTAGCACAGACAAAAATCAAACTGTTTCATCAGAGGCTGCCCCTGAAGCAAAAGACAGCCCCGCTTCCAAATCATCCGGATGGGCGGTTTTCATGTTTTTCATGATCGGTTTTGTGGGAAGCCTGCTTGCCGGCTGGATTCTGTTCCCGGATCTGCTCTATTCCAAAAAAGAACAGCCCATTGATTTCAACCATGCCGTTCATTTAAGCGTTGTTTACGACGGATGCAATTCCTGCCACTACTTTCGCGAAGACGGCACCTTTGCCGGCATGCCGGACCTGAACAGCTGCGTGGACTGTCATATGGATGTCATGACCGGCGACCCCGAAGAAGTCAAATTCGTTGAAGAATACGTCCAGCCGGGCATCGAAGTCCCCTGGCTGAACCATTCCAAACAGCCGGACTGTGTTTTCTTTTCCCATGCGGCCCACGTTATCGGCGCGGATATGTCCTGTGAATCCTGCCATGGCAATATCGGCACATCAGAGCACACCCGCACATATGAAGAAAACCGCCTGACCGGCTACAGCAGGGATATCTGGGGCCACAGCATTTCCCGTCTCGGCAGCCCCGAACCCGGTGAGCCCAGGCCCATGAAAATGAATGACTGCGCCAAATGTCACCTGGAGGAAACCGGCCACAAAGGGGCCTGTTTCCAATGCCACAAATAAATTCTGCCGAAAACAACCAACAATGGGTTTAAATCGTTTTTGAAATAGCTGCGAGGATGATTCCATGAAAATAGATCGAAGAAGTTTTCTCTCATACACAACGGCTGTCGTGCTCGGAGGCGCTGCCGGCTCCATGTTGACACCGGCTCCCTGGAAATTAATGGACGATATCTCCATCTGGACCCAGAACTGGCCATGGACGCCGGTTCCCCAGGACGGCGCCATTACTTACAAACACTCCGTCTGCACCCTTTGCCCGGGCGGATGCGGCATTGACGTCCGGCTGGCGGGGGGTCGCCCCATAAAAATTGAAGGAGACAAGGACCATCCCGTAAACAAGGGCAGCCTCTGCCCCAGAGGATTTTCCGCCCTGCAGTATCTTTACGGCCCTGCCCGGGTCACCACGCCGCTGAAAAGAGAGGGCAAAAGAGGCGAAGGCAAATGGCAAAAAATCACCTGGGATGAAGCGCTGACAGCAGTTTCCGGGAAACTCGCGGAACTCCGGTCCAATGGCCGGCCCGACACCGTGGCCTGCATTTCCGGTTCTGACCAGGGCACCATTCCCAACCTTATCGGCCGATTCATGACCGCTTATGGGTCTCCGAACTTCCTGTGTACCGCCACGGCCAAAGACGCCATGGAGCAGGCCATTTACCTTACCCAGGGCCGACAGGGATCGCCGGTGTTTGATATTGAAAACGCGGATTTTATCTTAAGCTTTGGTGCCGGCATTCTGGAAGGATGGGGCGGAACCGGCCGCATGCTCAACCTCTACGGCGCGGGAAAATCCGCCAAAACCCTTGTCCAGATTGAACCCCGGCTGTCGGATACCGCCGCACGCGCCAACCAGTGGATCAGCATCACCCCGGGCACGGAAACCGCCCTGGCCCTTGGCCTGGCCCATGTCATGGTCAAAGAATCGCTCTACGACAGGCAGTTTATTGAAAATTTTGCGTTCGGATTCAATGACTGGACCGATGATAACGGCACCGCCCATAAGGGGTTTGCCACTGCCATCAACGATTACCCTCCGGCAAAAGTGGCCCGGATTACCGGTATTAAAGAAGCAGAGATCCCAAAGCTTGCCCGGAAATTTGCAAAAGCCGCCGCCCCCATCGCCGTCAGCGGCCGGGGACAGGGACTTTTGCCGGGAAGCATTGATGAAAGCCTTGCCGTACTGCTTTTAAATGCCATAGCCGGCAACATTAACAAAAAAGGGGGCGTCTCTGTCCTGTCTGATTTTGATTATGCCAAATGGCCGGAAATCAAAATTGATGAAACCGCCTCCAAAGGCATGCAGCAGCCGCGCATCGACGGCGCCGGCAGCGACGATTTCCCCAACACCCGGTATCTGCTGAACCGGCTGCCGGAAACCCTGGTCGCGGCATCCGGCGATGCTCCCATCCAGGCCCTTCTGGTCACCGGTGCCAATCCGCTGTACACCATGCCCGACACGGCAGCGGCGAAAAAGGCCTTTGACCGGATTCCGTTTATTGCCAGTTTTTCGCCCTTTATGGATGAAACCGCCAGTTATGCGGATTACATTCTGCCGGATCATACCCCGCTGGAACGGCTTCAGGAAGTGCCGGCGGCCGTCGGCATCTCCCGTCAGGTGATCAGTCTTGCCAAACCCGTTGTAAAACCGGTCTACGAAACACACCATGTGGGCGACACCTTTATCCAGATCGCCCGGAATCTGGGGGGATTTGTCAAAAGCGCGTTTCCGTGGAAAGATTATGAGACCTTTCTCAAGGCCACACTGAAAGACCACTGGCGCACCCTGAACAAAAAAGGCTGGGTGGAAATTTCCCATGATCTGCCCGAACCCCTTAACTATGTGTTCAACACCGCTTCGGGCAAATTTGAATTTTATCCCACCGCCCGGGTCAGCGGCCAAAAAACCATACCCCCCCTGCCCGCATTTACGCCGGTTCCCATTGAAGGCGACCCTCAGCGGTTTGATCTGGTGCTGATGCCTTTTGATTCTATCCGGCTGGCCGGCGGGGATGTGGCAAACGCGCCGTTTATGACCAAAACCGTGGACGCCAATGTGCTTCTGCATCAAACCTCGGTGGTGGAAATCAACCCGGCCACGGCCCGGAAACTGGGCTTAAAAGACGGGGACAGCGTCAAACTGACCACGCCCAGAGGCGAGGCCACTGTCCAGCTCTACTTTTATGACGGTATCATGCCCGGCCTTATTGCCATGCCCCGGGGGTTGGGTCATACTGCCTACAGCGACTATCTGGCGAACAAGGGAACCAATGTGAACCAGCTGATCGGTGCCATTGCGGACCCGGACTCCGGCCTGAACACGGCATGGGGCATCCGGGCCACCATAACCCGAATATAGGCGTGAGATCTTAAAGTCGTGCCAACCATATGATTTTACTCTAACGACGAGGTTTTCATGAAAGAACAAAATAGTCATACCAACGCAAAAAGATACGGGATGGTCATTGACCTGGACAAGTGCACCGGGTGCGGTGCCTGCATGGTCGCCTGTTATTCGGAAAACAATGTCCCGTTCAAAACGGATGAAACCAATAAGCTGGACAGCATCAACTGGATCCGGGTTTATAAACTGACCAACAACAAACCGTATCCGGACACGGAAATCTGCTATCTGCCCATGCCCTGCATGCAGTGCGACGGCATCGGCAAACACGGCCATTCCCCGTGCGTATCGGTATGCCCGGCCGTGGCTACAGATTATGATTACGATACCGGCATTGTGAGCCAGATTTATACCCGGTGCTTCGGCTGCCGTTACTGCATGGCCGCCTGTCCGTATCATGCCCGCAAATTCAACTGGTGGGATCCCAAATGGCCGGCGGATACCGAAAAATACCTGAGTCCGAATGTCTCCCCGCGCATGCGCGGCGTGGTGGAAAAATGTTCCTTCTGCTTTCACCGCTATCAGCTGGCCCGGGAAAAGGCGTATCTGGAAAAAAGACAGAAACTGGAAGAGCAGGAATATCAGACCGCCTGCACCCAGGCTTGCCCGGTGGGTGCCATTACCTTTGGCGATCTGAACAACAAAGACCATGCCGTCTACAAGCTGAAAAACGACCCCCGGGCCTTCCGGCTGCTGGAACGCCTCCAGACCAATCCCAAAGTGTATTACCTGACGAGCAAAAACTGGGTCCGGCGGGCCGGGGACAATTACCTGGCCCATGAAGAACCGGGAAATATCACCAAGGTTAAAGAACACCATTAAACAATAGCAAGGAGCAATTAGATGAACGAGACACCATTGATTCACGCGGGTGTTAAACGATGCTCAAAATGGCAATTTTCTCTCTGGATGGCCGGTGTAACGGCTGTTCTCCTCTGGGGCGTATATGCCATGTTCCTGTGCTGGTTCAAAGGCCTGAATCAGACCAACATGAACGATGCGTATGGTTTTGCGCTCTGGATCTGGGCGGATCTGGCCGTCATCGCCCTGGGCGGCGGCGCCTTTTTCTCCGGTTTTTTAACCTATATCGTGGGCAAGGATGAGCTGAAAAACATTATCAACTATGCCGTGATCATCGGTTTTATCTGCTACAGCTCGGCCTTGTTGATTCTGGCCATTGACATCGGCCAGCCCCTGCGGGGATGGTTTATTTTCTGGCATGCCAATGTGCATTCCATGCTCACGGAAGTGGCATTCTGTCTGTCCTGCTACTTTGCCGTTCTGACCATTGAATTTATCCCGCTGATTCTTGAAAATCCGAAACTGGAAAGAAAGCCGTTTCTGCATCACTTGAGCCACAACATGCACGGCATCATGGCGATTTTTGCGGCCACCGGCGTTTTTCTGTCCTTTTTTCATCAGGGATCCCTGGGCGGGGTGGCCGGTGTGCTGTTCGGCCGTCCGTTTGCCTATCGGGAACACATTTTTATCTGGCCGTTCACCTTTTTTCTGTTTACCTGGTCCGCGGCGGCCTGCGGCCCCTGCTTTACCATTCTGGTCACCAAAATCACGGAAAAAATTACCCGCAAAAAACTGGTCAAAGACAATGTCATCCACCTTCTGGCCAAAATTTCCGGCTGGATGCTTCTCACCTATATCATTGCCAAAACCGCTGACACCCTTTACTGGGCCATGGTCACGGCACCCAACGCCGGATTCACCCTGATGGATTTTTACGCCAGCCCCACTTACAACATCGGGCTTTTGTTTGCGGAAATCGTTTTGTGCGGATTTATCCCGGGCCTGATTCTCATCACCAAACGGGGCCGGGAAAATGCATTTTTACTGAACACCGCCATTGTGCTGGCAGTGATCGGCGTTTCCCTGAACCGCTGGGTAATGGTGCTTCAAGTGATGGCAGTGCCGGTCTTTTCATTTAACGACTGGTATACCTATCTTCCCAGCTGGCAGGAAGTGGCCACAACGGTTCTGCCGGTGGCATACGGCCTGATTGTGATATCCCTGGCGCACCGGTATCTGCCGGTATTTCCGCAAGAAAAAGAATTAAACCCCGTTAAATAATCGGTAAGGAGGACAGCATGTTTCCGTTTTGTTTTGAATGGTCCTGGGATATTTCGCATCTGGTGTTTATGGGGGGCTTGTGGTACGCTCTGTCCATTATCGGCGCCGGCATGACCTTTGCCATTGTTAAATCCCTGTTTGATATCTCCGGCGGACATGGGGGCCATGACGACAATCATGACCACAGCCATCATTAGCCGTCAGGCAAAAAAAATACGCCGATCTAATAACCCGTTGAAAAATTAAACACCGCCGTGGTAAATGACACAGTATTGTCATTTACTGCGGCGGTTTTCTATTTCATAATGAACTGAAAAAGTCCTGCCGCCTGGCAGCCAAAGCGAGTATATAGTGGATGAAATAATTATCAAAGGCGGAAAAGCCCTGTCCGGCGAAGTAACCGTTGGCGGCGCCAAGAACGCAGCCCTGCCCATTCTGGCGGCAACGCTTTTGACCGGGGGAAAATTCCGGTTTCAGAATGTGCCCGACCTTCGGGATATCGACAGCATCAAAGAACTGCTTGCCACCATGGGCGCGGATGTTCAGACAGGCGACGGGGAAGTGCACATCGACACCGCCGGACTGAACCATTATGAAGCCCCCTATGAGCAGGTCCGCAAAATGCGGGCCTCGATCCTGGTGCTGGGGCCCCTGCTGGCCCGCATGAAAAAAGCCAAAGTTTCCCTGCCCGGCGGATGCGCCATCGGGGCACGGCCCATTGATCTGCATCTGAACGGGCTGGAACTCCTGGGAGCGGATATCGCTCTTGAACACGGATATGTCGAGGCCGCCTGCGACCAGCTCACAGGGGCGGAAATTTATTTTGATATCCCCACGGTCACGGGCACGGAAAATCTCATGATGGCCGCCACCCTGGCTATCGGCACCACGGTTTTGCGCAATGCGGCCCGGGAACCGGAAATCATCGCCCTGGCAGATGTATTAAACCAGATGGGCGCGGACATCAGCGGTGCGGGAACCGCCGTTATCACCATCAAGGGCGTAAAACACCTTTTTCCGGTGGACACGGCCATCATTCCGGACCGCATTGAAGCCGGCACCCTCATGGTGGCCGCGGCCCTGACCCGGGGAAACGTTCACATCAAAGACTGCGATCCCCTGCACCTGAAAGCCATTGTGCATAAACTGGAAAAAACCGGGGCCACGGTCACCGCGGATGCCACATCCCTCACTGTCAAAGGCAACGGCCCCATCAACAGCATTGACATCAAAACCATGCCTTATCCCGGATTTCCCACGGACATGCAGGCGCAATTCATGGTACTTTTGTCTGTTGCTAAGGGTTTTTCCGTTATTTCGGAAACCATTTTTGAAAACCGCTTTATTCATGTAAGCGAGCTCCGCCGCATGGGCGCGGATATTACCATCTCCGGCAGCCATGCCATGATCAAAGGGGTTAAATCGCTTTCCGGCGCACCGGTAATGGCCACTGACCTGCGGGCCAGCGCTTCGCTGATCCTTGCCGGGCTGGCTGCCAGTGGCACCACCACGGTCAGCCGGGTGTACCACCTGGACCGGGGATATGAATTTCTGGAAAAAAAACTAGCCCTTCTTGGGGCCGCCATCAAGCGGGTTCCGGCTCAAACAAAACCTTAAATCCCACATCAAAGCAGACGGATTATAAAAACCATTTCGGCAAAAACACGGTGTAGAGGCCTCAGCAGCTTTTTAAAGGGCCGTTAAAACCGGATGAATAGAAAATGGCAGCAGCTTTTGTCAAAAAAGACGAAGAACAGACCCATTCGGCTTATTTCCGTCCGCTGATGCCGCTGCTGGCCGCCTTTATCGCAGGCATCTGCGCAGCCAATCTGCCGGAAAATCAAACAGGGCTTCTGACAGGGCTGATCTGGGCTGCCGTCGCGGGCGCTGCCATCTCCGGCGGGATACTGGTGTTCAGGATTTATCATCAGAAACCGGCCATATTTTCTCCACTGGTGTTCTTTTTCTGCCTGGGCTATATTGCCATGGTGCCATGGACGGCATCCGCTCCCTGCCAGAACCATTATGACGTCTTTGCCGACGGCCGCACCCAGCGGAGGATTTCCGGTCGTATCTGCGGGCCGATAATTTTTCAGGGCTTCCGCACGGTCTGCCTTCTGGATCAACTGGCAATATCCCCGGACGCGGCAGCCCCCCTGGACGCGGCAGCCCCCCTGGACACGGCGGCTCCCCCGGAACCGGCGGCTCTACGGACACCAAATGACCCATCCGTCCCGCTGGTCCGGGTAAGCGGCAGAATCCGGATGGCGGTTTACGGCAATGCCGGCGGCCTTGTCCCCGGCAGTATCCTCACTTGCAACAGCAAAATCCGTCCTTTCAGAAATTTTAACAACCCGGGCGCATTTGACTATCGCAAATATATGCGGTTCCAGCAAACCTGGGGCAACAGTTATACCTCGGCCCGTCATCTTATCGTTCAGCCGGCAGGCAACAGTGTTCACCAGATTCTTGCACACACCCGGCAGGGCATTTCCCGTCATATTGATGCGGCGGCAGCACCGGGGGATGCACTGGGGGATGCCAACGCCATTCTTCACGCGCTGCTGCTCGGGGACCGGACAAAAATTTCCAATACTCTTCGCAATGCCTTTAACCGGGCCGGCATCAGCCACATACTGGCCATTTCCGGACTGCACATCGGCATTGTGGCTTCTTTTGCTTTTTTTCTGACGACCCGTCTGCTGGCCCGGATTCCGGTGTTTCTGCGTCACGGCTGGACCCGAAAAGGGGCGGCTGTCCTCTCTCTTGTGCCCGTTATCAGCTACGGCATCCTTGCCGGCATGTCCCCCTCCACCCAGCGGGCCGTTGTCATGGCAACCGTGTTTCTGCTCACTTTTCTCATGGCCCGGGAGAGCGACCTGGCCAATACCATTGTTCTTGCGGCCTTTGTTATTTTAACGCTGCATCCGCCGGCTTTATTTTCCATTTCCTTTCAGCTCTCGTTTGCAGCGGTGATCGCCATTTTTTTCGGTATGGCGCACCTGTCCCGGAACAAAGAGCCGGAGAACCAGAATCGGTATGTTAAATCACGGCTGACAAAAACAATCCGGTCCATCGGCCTGTTTGTAATTGTCTCGGGCCTTGCCATCCTGGGCACGGCGCCGCTGACCCTGCATTATTTTAACCAGATGTCCTTTGCCGGTATATTTTCAAATCTCCTGTTTATTCCGGTTATCGGGTTCGGCGTGGTCCCTGTTGGCCTTTTCTGCGTCATGGGGCTGCTGCCCATATGGCCGGCAGCAGCAGAATCGGGGCTGAAGGCATGCGCTTTCATATTAACCATTGCCATTGACTGGATACAAAAAATTGCCGATATCCCCTGGGTGGCAGGCAAAACCGTAACTCCGAATGTTTTGGAAATTATCTGTTTTTACCTCATTGCCGGCGCAATTTTGGTTTTGATTTTTTCCCGCACAAACCGGCAGATCCGGCAGAATAGAAACAAAAACAAAAACGCGATCAAAAAAGCCACTGGCTCTGACATCGGGGCAAGGTTTTTCCCACGGTATTTTCCCCTTCAGCGCAAGGCCCTGTTGATCCTACTTGTTTCCGCGGCTTTTTTATTTGTCGATGGGGGTTACTGGATACATCAGCGATTTTTGAAAAAGGAGGTTCGGGTTTCTTTTCTGGACGTGGGCCAGGGGAACGCGGCGCTGCTTGAAATGCCCAACGGCGCCTGCGCGCTTATTGACGGCGGCGGCTATACGGATAACACGGTGTTTGACATAGGGGAACGGGTGGTGGCCCCTTTTTTATGGCGAAAAAAAATTGCAACCATTGAAACGGTTTTTTTAACCCATTTTGATGCGGATCATGCAAACGGCCTGATTTATATCCTGCGGCATTTCAATGTACAACAGGTATATGCCCCTCATATTGAGACCTCTGAGGCGGAAAACCCTCATTTTTCAGATGCAGTGCGGGCAAACCACATCAATTACCCCCTGTATCGTGATTTCCCCAAAAAATTTGCCATCCATGGGGTCCATTTCCAAATCCTTTATCCGCCGGAAAATTTTGAGGATCTGATCAAAAACGAAACCTGGCGGAATGGCAACAACAGCTCCATGGTGATAGCGGCCGCCTATAAAAATCATCACTTCATGTTCCCCGGAGATATTGAACTGCCGGCGGAAAAAGAACTGATCGCCTCCCATGCTGAGATTTTTCCGGATGTCTGCTTTGATATCCTGTTGGCGCCCCATCACGGCAGCAAAAGTTCCAGCAGTCAAACATTTATTAACGCCATAGACCCGTCAGTGACGGTGATTTCAGCAGGATTTCAAAATCGTTTTGGGTTTCCGGACCCGGCGGTACTGGCACGGTACGCTCAACGCCATATCAAAATTCTGCGAACAGATTTAAACGGGTGCATCACCATGACCACCAGTGACCGCCAGATAAGGATTACCCCTCAAATCGGGGAAGAATTCGCAATTCATTCCCAATCAAGACTTCCGGCCGCCATTGTATCGGATGTCCAGCGCCAGGCAAACCCGCCACTGCAGCCCTGAAAGCCGGCACAACAGCAGAAAATCAGAAAATCAAAAGAGTGTCACGAAATAAGGAAGTTTCGGGTGCCATAGAAAAAAAGACAGCAGCGGCCCGGCATGCCGCAACCTAAAACCGAAAAAATCCAGCAGCCAGGCCCAATAAAAAAAGCCTTGCCGATGTAAAAACATCATGGGGGGATGGCAAGGCTTTTAATCAAACATCGATAGGGATACCGACATTTAATTTACAGATTTAATTGTAGTTTTTAAAAAAGTGCCGTTTATTCAGCCGATGCGTCGCTGGATGCAGGGGCTGGATCCGCTTTTTTATCGGATTTTGCGCTTTTTTTCCGGTCTTCAGAAATGATCGGGGCACCGGTCAGTTCGACCATGGAAAGCACGGCGGCATCCCCTTTGCGCAGCCCCACTTTCACCAGCCGGGTGTACCCGCCGGATTTACCGGAAAACCGATCCGGTGCGTCATTAAACAATTTGTGCACCACATTTTTTTCCCTGATAATGGCCATGGCCTGACGTCTGGCATGCAGATCGCCCCGCTTTGCCAGGGTAATCAACTGATCCGCCCACCGGCGAAGCTCTTTGGCTTTGGGATCAGTGGTGGTCACACGATCATATTTAAACAAAGAGGTCACCATATTCCGGAACATGGCGCTTCTGTGACTGCTTGTTCTGTTGAGTTTTACTCCGCTCTTACGATGTCTCATACTGCATTATTCCCCTTGGTCAATATCGTCGTCGTCATCATCGTCATCCGGCGGCTCAAAGGATTCAAGATCCATACCCAGAGACAGCCCCAGGTCCGCCAGCAACTCCTTGATCTCATTTAATGATTTCCGTCCGAAATTTTTCGTTTTCAGCATTTCAGCTTCCGTACGTTCCACCAGCTGATAAATTTTGGTAATGTTGGCATTGCGCAGGCAGTTGGCGCTGCGAACGGAAAGTTCCAGCTCATCCACATCCAGATACAGATTATCATTATACGGTGATTTGGTTTCTTCTGTATCGTTTTCCGTAAATTCAGGTTCAAGATCCTCATCAAAGTTAATAAATACATTCATCTGCTCTTTGAGTATCTTGGCGGCAAAAGCCACCGTATCTTCCGGAGCAACCGAACCATCCGTCCAGATCTCCAGGGTCAGCTTATCATAGTCGGTTTTCTGGCCGATACGGGCATTGCTGACGCGGTAATTCACGCGTTTCACCGGAGAAAAAACCGAATCAATAAAAATGGTGCCCACCGGTTCTTCAGGATCTTTATTGGCTTCCGCCAGGGAATACCCTTTTCCGGCTTTGACCGTCATCTCTGCCCGGAAACTGGCTTCTTCAGAAAGGGTGGCGATATGCAGGTCAGGATTCAATATGGTGACTTTTCCATCCGGACTTGTAATGTCTGCGGCCGTGACAATGCGCTCCCCTTTGGCATTAATTTCAATCCTCTTTGGTTCTGCATCATCCATTTTCAGGCGGACATTCTTCAGGTTCAGAATAATTTCCGACACATCCTCAAGCACACCGGGGACTGTGGAAAATTCATGCATAACACCGTCAAATTTTACAGAGACAATGGCAGAGCCGCAAAGAGAGGATAAAATAATGCGCCGTAATGAATTACCAATCGTAATGCCGAACCCGCGCTCCAGGGGTTCCCAGACAAACTTGCCGTAAACCGGACTCTGGCTGGCAATCTGCACCTTTTCAGGTTTGATGATTTCGCGCCAGTTCATATATGTAATTTCATTTAATGACATGTTATCTCTCCAAATTTATTTAAATGTCCGATTTCTGAACACCAGCAGGCCTCAACCAGGCCTGTTATGGAAAACGCCATTTCCGCCCGGCCGTAGAAACAAAACAGACGGGAAATGGCATTGCCGCTGAAAATCGGTTTATCTGGAATAAAGCTCTACGATCTGGTTTTCCTGAATCGGCATTGTGATATCTTCCCGAACCGGATCAGCTTTTACCATGCCTTTGAAATTATCTTTTTCAAGCTCAAGCCATTGGGGCATGCTGCGACGGACAACCGCTTCCAAAGCGTCGGTAATAACCTGCATGCTTCGGCTCTTTTCCCGAAGCAATACAAAATCGCCGGCTTTAACCTGATAGGAAGGAATGTCGACTTTTTTTCCGTTAACCAGAAAATGGCCATGACGGACCAGCTGCCGGGCCTGGGGCCTGGAATTGGCAAATCCCAGCCGGTAGACCACATTGTCCAGGCGCCGCTCGAGCATCACCAGCAGATTGATACCGGTAATCCCTTTTTTTTGATCCGCCCGTGAATACGTCAGCTTGAACTGCTTTTCCGACAGACAATAGCTGCGTTTTACTTTCTGTTTTTCACGAAGCTGAAGCCCGTAACCAGAAATTTTTCCGCCGCGCCGCTGTCCATGCTGCCCCGGTGCGTAGCTTCTCCGATCAAATGCGCATTTATCAGAATAGCAACGATCCCCCTTGAGATATAACTTTATATTCTCCCGCCGGCACAACCGGCAAACAGATCCTCTGTATCGTGACAACTTATCCTCCCCTTGTTATGACAATTGCCCGTACTCGCCGTTTCGGCGGTCACGGTCATTAAGCGATGTATTTTTTGTGTTACCCCAGTGCGGTATGTTCAATTAATAAAAATCCGCAAAAGAAAGACGGAAAAACCGTTTAGACCCGCCGGCGCTTTTTAGGCTTGCATCCGTTGTGGGGGATTGGGGTGACATCTTTGATCTGGGTAACCGTCAGGCCGGTGGACTGTAAAGACTTTAAAGCGGATTCCCGTCCGGGCCCAGGCCCTTTGACATACACTTCAACATTTCGCAATCCGTGTTCCATCGCCTTTTTGGCAGCATCCTGGGAGGCCAGCTGCGCAGCAAAAGGCGTACTCTTACGGGAACCTTTAAACCCGTTCATCCCCGCCGTGGACCATGAGAGCACATTACCGTTGGGATCTGTAATGGTCACAATGGTATTATTAAAAGTCGACTGAATATGAACAACGCCGTTCAGTATATTCTTTTTAACTTTTTTCTTGATCTTTGCTCTTTTTGCCATTGAATCAGCCTTTATATATTATATTACTTTTTGCCAGGTGCGCCTTTTTTCTTTACCGCTGTACGCCGTGGTCCTTTTCGTGTCCGCGCGTTGGTGCTGGTGCGCTGGCCCCGAACCGGGAGGGATCGTCTGTGACGCAGGCCACGGTAGCACCCCAAATCCATCAATCGTTTAATATTCATAGATAATTCAGTACGAAGCTCACCTTCAACCTTGTACTCATCATCTATCACTTTACGAATCTGATTGACTTCCCCGTCAGACAGTTCGTCTGTCTTAACGTTTTCATCAATATCCAGCTTCGCCAGTATCTTCTGAGATGTGGACAGCCCGACACCATAAATATATGTTAAGCCAACTACGATTCGTTTACCCCTGGGTAAATCAACGCCTGCAATTCTTGCCAATGTCCGCCTCCTTGTATGCGATATATCCCTTAACCCTGACGCTGTTTATGTCTTTTGTTGACACAAATGACACGTACAATGCCTTTTCGCTTAACGATTTTGCAATTCCGACATCTCTTTTTTACGGATGCGCTTACCTTCATACCATCACCTTTATTCCAATCTTCTCAATCAAATTATCAATGGATAATATCTATCGGCATTAATGCTTGCGGATACACCCTACTTTGACCGGTAGGTAATTCTTCCCCGGGTAAGATCATAGGGAGACAATTCCACCGTAACCGTGTCTCCGGGTAAAATCTTGATAAAATGCATTCGCATTTTCCCTGAAATATGCGCAAGCACCTGATGCTCATTTTCAAGAACCACTTTAAACATGGCATTGGGCAGGGTTTCAACAACCTTACCCTGGACCTTGATCGGTTCTTCTTTTGCCATTTAATACTCCTGATAAATATTGGGCTGAATGCAGATGTCTGTTAACCGTTGCGTTTCCATCTGCTGTTTTACCGACAAACCGTCGGGTTACCGCTTGATTTTGCCGGATGCCAAAAACCCGTCATAATTTCGGGTAATCAAGTGAGATTCTACCTGCCCGACCGTGTCCATGGCCACCCCGACGACAATCAGAAGCGACGTGCCGCCAAAATAAAACGGAACATTGAGCTGGGTCATGAGCACCGAGGGGAGCACACAGACCGCTGAGACATAGGCGGCCCCTCCGAGCGTAATGCGGGTCAATACTTTGTCAATATAATCCGCTGTGCGCTTTCCCGGACGGATGCCGGGAATGTATCCGCCATATTTTTTCATATTCTCCGCAACATCCGCGGGATTAAAAACAATGGCAGTATAAAAATAACAGAAGAAAAAGATAAATCCCACAAACATCGTTTCATAAATCAGGGCGCCGGGCCGCAATGCATTTGAAATGTACTGCATAATGGTGACATCTTTGAAAAAAGACGCCAATGTTGCCGGAAACATAATAAGCGATGAGGCAAAAATCGGCGGAATAACCCCTGAGGTATTGATCTTGAGGGGAAGGTGCGTGCTCTGGCCGCCATACATCCGGCGACCCACCACCCGTTTGGCATATTGCACCGGAATACGGCGCTGGCCCTGTTCCATGAAATTTATAAACGCAATCACCCCAACCATCAGTACAGTCAAAAGCACCACAACAAAAATTCCCATTTCACCGGTTGAGAGCATACTGAAGGTATTGCCGATGGCCTGAGGCATCCGGGCCACAATACCGGCAAAAATTATCAGGGAAATACCGTTTCCAATTCCCCGTTCGCTGATCTGCTCCCCCAGCCACATGATAAATGCCGTCCCTGCGGTGAGCGTGATGACCGTCATGATCCGGAAAGACCAGCCTGGCGTCAGCACAATGGTTGCGCCGCCCGGTGCCGCCATATTTTCCAGCCCCACGCTGATGCCGAACCCCTGGATAATACTCAATACAATGGTGCCGTAGCGGGTATACTGGGTAATTTTCTTCCGGCCCTGTTCCCCTTCTTTTTTCAGTCGCTCAAGATGAGGAAACACCACTGTCAGCAACTGCAGAATAATGGATGCGCTGATGTAGGGCATAATACCCAGGGCAAACACGGACAACCGCTCAAGAGCGCCGCCGGAAAACATATTAAAGATGCCAAAAAGCGTATCCTGGTACTGAGCAAAAAAACGGGCCAGTGCATCGCCGTCAACCCCCGGAGTGGGAATATGGACACCGACCCGGTAAATGGCAAGAAATGCAAGCGAAAAAAGAATGCGCCGTTTCAGCTCAGGAATTTTAAAAATATTCTGAATACCGGAGGTTGTGACCGCCATCAGGAAAGTACCTCTACTTTTCCACCTGCCGCTTCAATCTTTTGAATTGCGGATTTGCTTGCGGCATTGACTTTTACGGTTAACGGAAAATCGATATCCCCCTGCCCAAGAAGCTTTATTGCATCATAGCGATTTTTTACAAGGCCCGAGGAGCCAAGCAGTGCCGGATCAACAACCGTATCTTTTTCAAACCGGGTTAAATCCCTGACATTGATTTCCGCGACCACGGTTTTGAAAATATTGGTAAATCCTCTTTTCGGAAGCCGACGGTGAAGGGGCATCTGACCGCCTTCAAACCCCGGCCGGACGCCGCCGCCGGAACGGCTGCGATGCCCCTTGGTCCCTTTTCCCGCTGTTTTACCAAGACCGGAACCCACGCCGCGGCCTTTTCGTTTACGCGAAGATCTCGAACCTTCCGCTGGTGATAATTCATTCAACTTCATGCCCTAAACCTCCACTTCCACAAGATGCTGTACTTTATTAACCATGCCGCGAATGGATGGCGTGTCTTCCAGTTCAACGGTTTTATTCAGTTTCGTCAGCCCCATGCCGCGCAAAATCTTGCGATGTTTCTCAGGCCGGCCGTTCATGCTTTTGACCATTGTAATTTTTATCATTCCAGCCATTTCCTGTTGTGTCCTTATTGTAATTGCTCAACGTTTAAACCGCGTTTGGCAGCCGCTTTTTCGCGACTCTGAAGTCCTGTAAGCCCTTTGATGGTGGCTTTTACCACATTATGGGGATTATTGGACCCCATACATTTGGTCAAAATATTTTCCACACCCACGGCTTCCAGCACTGCGCGAACCGCACCCCCCGCGATAACCCCGGTTCCCTGGGCAGCAGGCTTCAAAAACACCCGGCCCGCACCAAACCGTCCGATAACCTGATACGGAATCGTACCGTCAACCAGGGGAACACTGACCATATTTTTTTTGGCGCTTTCCACCCCTTTGCGGATGGCTTCAGGAACTTCATTTGCCTTGCCCAGTCCGTATCCCACACTGCCTTGACCATCCCCGACGACAACCACAGCACTGAAACTGAATCTTCTGCCGCCTTTGTGCACCTTTGCGACCCGGTTAATATGTACAACCTTATCAATTAAATTATCGTCTGCTTCTTTCCTTATCAAGGCAATGCCTCCTTAATTAACTATGAAATTACGGATATACATTAGAAATTCAGCCCGGCTTTACGGGCGCCGTCAGATACCGCCTTAATGCGGCCATGGTAAAGGAATCCGTTGCGGTCGAACACAACGTCGGAAATCCCTTTTTCTTTGGCTCGCCGGGCGATCAGTTCACCGATGTGCAGAGCGGCAGCCTTTTTATTTTCAAATGTCTGAGATTCCCTGATCTCTTTTTCCATGGTGGAGGCGGTAGCCAGGGTAAGTCCTTGTGTATCATCAATAATTTGAGAATAGATATGTTTCGCGCTGCGAAAAACCGACAGTCGCGGACGTTCAGCCGTGCCGGTGATTTTTTTTCGAATTCTCTTTTTCCGTTTCTGCCGGAGGGCCAGTCTTCTGTTTGCGGAATCCATGATTTCTACCTTTTATTGTTATTCAGAACCAAAGCTTATTTATTTTGCCGTTTTTCCGGCCTTGCGCTGGATATGTTCCTCAGCGTATTTAACCCCTTTTCCCTTGTAAGGTTCCGGAGGCCGCAGACGCCTGATGGATGAAGCGGTATAACCGAGAAGGTCTTTGTCAATACCGGACAATTTGATGATATTTTTTTCAACACTGGCGGAAATTCCTTCCGGCAGCGGAAAATTAATGGGATGAGAATAGCCAAGGTTCAGTTCAATGGCATTGCCCTTCAGTTCCGCCCGATATCCGATCCCGTTGATCTCCAACGCCCGTTCAAACCCTTTGGAAACACCGGTCACCATATTGGCAACCAGGGCACGGGTCATTCCCCACAGGGAACGGGTCTTTTTATCCGTGGAGTTGATGGAAAAACTCAGGGCATTATCATCCATATTCAAGTCCACCGCAGGATGAATGCTCCGGGACAGGGTGCCTTTTTCACCGGTCACCGTGAGCACCTGATTTGAAAACGAGACTTTTATTTTATCCGATAATTCAATCGGTTTTTTACCCACACGAGACATGTCTTTCTCCTTGACTACCAGATTTCACAGAGAACTTCACCGCCGATATTTTCTTTTGCCGCCTGTCTATCGGTAAGCAACCCTCTGGATGTCGACAAAACAGAAATTCCCAACCCATTTAAAACCGGTCTGATCTCGTTTCCACCGACATAAACGCGGCGACTGGGTTTGCTGACCCGTTTGATGCCGTAAATTACATGGCGGTCATTGGGCTCATATTTCAGATAAATTCTGATGGTTCCCTGTTTGTTGTCTTTTATAAACTTATAGTTCTTGATAAAGCCCTGTTCTTTCATGACATTGGCAAGGGCGGTCTTTAACCGGGAACCGGGAATATCTACACTTTCATGCTTTGCTTTTCCGGCATTCCGGATGCGGGTCAGCATGTCCGCCAGCGGATCACTTATCGACATTGTTGCATACTCCGTCAATTACGATGATGGTTATTTGAAACAGCTAAGCTCTTAAATTTAAAAACTACCAGCTTGATTTTGTAACACCGGGCAACAGACCTTCGGAAGCCATATCGCGGAAACAAAGCCGGCAAATACCGAATTTACGAATAAAGCCGCGCGGGCGGCCGCAGATGGGGCATCGGTTATACTGTCTGACCGAAAATTTCGGTTTACGGGCGGCCTTCACCCGCAGTGATGTTTTAGCCAAAACACTCTCCTTTGATCATTAAAATTAATTTCTAAAGGGCATACCCAACAATTTTAATAATTCTTTGCCTTCCTGGTCAGTTTTCGCCGTGGTAACGACGGTAATATTCATCCCTTTGATGGTGTCGATCTTATCATAATCGATTTCCGGGAAAATGATCTGTTCCTTGATGCCAAGGGTGTAATTACCTCTGCCGTCAAAGGCTTTGCCTGATATCCCGCGGAAGTCGCGAACACGCGGAAGAGCGATATTCACCAGTTTTTCAAAAAAATCGTACATTTTTTCCCGCCGCAGGGTCACCATGCATCCGATCGGCATTCCTTCGCGCACCTTGAAGGCGGCGATGGATTTGCGCGCCCGGGTGACAACCGGCGACTGGCCGGCAATCAGTTTGAGTTCCGCCTGGGCGGAATCCAGCAACTTGATGTTGTGGATGGCTTCTCCCATACCGACGTTCAGTACCACTTTCTCGAGCTTGGGAACTTCCATGGTATTTTTATAATCGAAGGTCTCAACGAGTTTTGAGACAACTTCATTTTTGTAAAACGCTTTTAAAGACATGAACCCTTCCTCCGGCATGCAATTTTATGCATCAATTATTTCATTACACTTTCTGCATACCCGTACTTTTTTGCCATCCTCAAGACGTTTCATCTTGACCCGCACAGGCGCAACACATTTATTGCACATCAGCATGACATTTGACCAGTGAATCGGTGCTTCGCCTTCGATAATCCCGCCCTGGCGATTGGTATTGCTGGGCCGGGTGTGACGTTTGACCATGTTGACATTTTCAATCAGCAGCCCGTTCTTTTTCTGGAGAACATCAATGACCTTACCGACCTTGCCATTATCTTTTCCGGCAATCACTTTTACCTTATCATTTTTCTTGATACGGCATTTATTCTTTTGCATACCCTTATCTCCTGAATTCACGATCCGGCTAAATGACTTCCGGCGCCAGTGAAATTATCTTCATAAAATGATGGGCCCGCAGTTCTCTTGCCACAGGTCCGAATATGCGCGTTCCAATGGGTTCCCGCTGCGCGTTGATCAACACCGCGGAATTGTCATCAAATCTGATAAAGGTGCCGTCAGGCCGCCGAATTTCTTTTTTGGTGCGGACCACTACAGCTTTCAGCACTTCACCCTTTTTCACCTTGGAATTGGGGATCGCTTCTTTCACCGAAACCACAATGATGTCGCCAACACTGGCATACCGGCGCTTGGAACCGCCGAGAACCTTGATGCAGTATACTTTTTTGGCGCCTGAATTATCTGCTACAGACAGCCGAGTTTCCGCCTGAATCATTTTTTTCTATCCTTATATTATACCGCTTTTTCAATAATCTGGCTGACTCGCCACCTTTTCATTTTACTGATGGGCCGGGATTCTGTAATCAGCACACGGTCTCCGATGCCGCAGGTATTATTTGCATCATGGGCCGCAAATTTGTTCCGGCGTCTGATAAACTTTTTGTAAATCGGATGAATGACGGTTCTTTCAACAAGTACTGTAACGGTCTTATCCATTTTAGTGCTTAATACCGTTCCGACCAGTTGTCTTTTCATTCCTCTGGTTTTTTTCATGTCCACAACCCGCTTAGCCTAATTCATTTTGACGTTTAATGGTTTTAATCCGGGCGATATCCCGCTTCACCTGAGTCATCCGGCGGGGATTTTCAAGTTGACCGGCCTTATACTGAAACCTGAGATTAAATAGGGTCTGGGACAAATCCGTTATCTTTGCATCCAGTTCCTGAGCATTCATGCTTTTAATTTCATTGGCCTTCATTTACACATTGCTCCTTTCAATAAATTTGGTCTTGATGGGAAGCTTATGTGCAGCCAGCCGAAGCGCCTCACGGGCCAGTTCAGGCGAAACCCCTTCCATTTCATATAGAATTCGGCCGGGTTTGATCACCGCGACCCAACCTTCCGGCGCGCCTTTACCTTTACCCATCCGAACTTCAGCCGGTTTCTTGGTGACCGGTTTATCCGGAAAAATGCGTATCCACAATTTGCCGCCACGTTTGACCCGGCGGGTCATGGCAATACGTGCCGCTTCAATCTGACGTGAGGTGATATATCCGCATTCAGCAGCCTGCAGACCAAAGTCACCGAAGTTCAACGTTGACCCGCGGCTGGCTTTTCCTCTCATCCGCCCGGTCTGTTGTTTTCTGAATTTTACTTTTTTAGGGCTCAGCATTTGAACTTTCTCCTAATTTCTACTTGACTTCGCCATGCATCTGATCGTCTTTAAGAATTTCACCCTTGAAAATATAAACTTTAATTCCAATGGCCCCATAGGTGGTATTGGCGGAAGTAACCCCATAGTCGATATCCGCTCTCAGGGTATGCAGAGGAACTCTGCCTTCCTTATACCATTCCCGCCGTGCCATTTCCGCCCCGCCCAGCCGGCCGGAACAGATAATCTTGACGCCTTCGGCGCCGAACCGCATGGCGGAGGAGACGCTCCGTTTCATGGCCCGGCGAAAGGCCACCCGACGAACCAGCTGATTGGCAACGTTTTCCGCTACCAGCTGGGCATCGAGCTCAGGCTTACGGACTTCCTGAATATCCACAAGCACTTCCTGAGTAAGCAGCTTTTCAAGTTTCTTTTTCAGGGCTTCGATTTCAGATCCCTTTTTACCAATAATAATACCAGGGCGCGCCGCCGCAATTTTCAGCTTGATCCGGCTGGAGGATCGTTCAATATCTATTTTTGAAATCCCGGCATGATACAATTCCTTTTTCAGAAACTTACGAATCCGGTGATCCTCAAAAACATATTTTGAGTACTCTTTTCCTGCAAACCACCTGGAATTCCAGGTTTTAATAATCCCCAGCCTCATTCCTATCGGATTAACTTTCTGTCCCAAGCTCTTTCCTCCTTTTTAGGACTATACTTCTGCGACGATCACGGTGATATGGCTTGTACGCTTTAAAATGCGAGATCCCCGTCCCCTGGCGCGTGCCCGGAACCGCTTAAGCGTAGGCCCCTCATCAACAATAATATTTTTAATAACCAGCGAATCGACATCCAAGCCCGCGTTCTGTTCTGCGTTTGCAATTGCTGATCGCAAAATTTTTTCAACCACCCCCGCAGATTTCTGCGGCATAAATTTCAGCGCATTAAGACCGGACTCAGCGGTTCTGCCTTTCACTGCCGCTACAATCCGGCGAACCTTCTGAGCGGAAATACGCATATATTTTGCTGTTGCCTTGACCTCCATGCCGATATCCCTAATCCTTATGATGTTAAATGAAAATTATTTTGTTTTCTTTCCGCCGGCGTGCCCGTAAAAAAGGCGGGTGGGAGAAAATTCGCCCAGTTTGTGCCCCACCATATTTTCCGTCACAAAAACCGGAATAAATTTTTTCCCGTTATGAACAGCCAGCGTCAGTCCAACCATCTCCGGAATAATGGTTGATCGCCGGGACCAGGTTTTAATCACTTTGTTGCTCCGGTTCTCCTGGGCGACTTCAACTTTTCTGAATACTTTCGGATCTACGTACGGACCCTTTTTTAACGATCGAGGCATATGCGCTCCTAAAATAAATAACGTCTTTTTTCTTTATATTCGGAGAAATCTATCCAACAGCCAGCTACTTTTTCCGTCGTTTGACAATCAGCCGGTCACTGGGTTTCCGTTTACGGGTGCGATATCCTTTGGTGGGTTTTCCCCATGGCGTACAGGGATGCCGCCCGCCGGAGGATCGGCCCTCACCGCCGCCCATGGGATGATCCACCGGGTTCATGACCACGCCGCGCACACTGGGGCGTCTGCCGATCATCCGCGACCGGCCAGCTTTGCCCAGGGAAATATTCTCATGATCTTTATTTCCCACCACGCCAATGGTGGCTTTGCAGGTTTGCAAAATCAGGCGCACTTCGCCGGAAGGCAGTTTGACAGTGCCGTAACGGCCTTCTTTTGCCATTAACTGTGCATATCCTCCCGCACTTTTTACCAGCTGGCCGCCTTTTCCAATCTGAAGCTCAATATTGTGAATATGAGTCCCCAGCGGAATATGGCTGATCGGCAGTGCATTGCCCGGTCTGATTTCAGCAGTTTCACCGGACATTACCGTATCGCCGACCCCGAGGTTAACGGGATGCAGAATATAGCGTTTTTCTCCGTCCGCATAACTGAGCAGGGCGATCCTGGCAGAACGGTTCGGATCATATTCAATTGCCGTAACCTTTGCCGGCACACCATCTTTATCCCGTTTAAAATCGACAAGGCGATAATACCGTTTGTGTCCGCCACCGCGATGACGGCAGGTGATCCGGCCATTGACATTCCGGCCGCCGGTTTTTTTCAGTATTTTAATAAGGCTGCGTTCAGGTTTGGTTTTCGTTATTTCCTCGAATGTGGAAAATTCCTGAAATCGCCGGCCCTGTGATGTGGGTTTTACCTTTTTGATTGCCATTAGAAAACTCCCAGCTATACTCCGTCAAAAAAATTTATCCGATATCCGGGCATCAGGGTCACATTCGCTTTTTTCCAGTCTCTGCGCTTCCCGATAATGCGGCCGCGCTGTTTGACTTTGCCCTTTACATTGGTGGTATTTACGGATTTTACCTTGACATTGAAAATTTCTTCTACCGCACGCCGAATTTCAACCCGGTTGGCTTCTGAAGCGACCTCAAAAGTCAACTGTTTGTAAAGTTCTTTCTGGATGTTGGACTTTTCCGTATCAACGGGCGCTTTGATAATCTGATAAGTATTCATGCGACAAGCCTCCCTTCGATATGCTTGATTGATGACGCCAGCAGAACAAGGGTCTTATGTTTCAGAATATCATAAACATTCAGGCCCTCCACCCGCAAAACCTTGACATTCGGAATGTTCCGCGCGGAAAGTTCCAGTGCCTCATTGTGTCCGTCTATAATGATCAGCGGCTTTTCCAGCTTCAGCCTATCCATAACAGAAACAACGGTTTTGGTTTTAACGGCATCAAGGGAAAACTCATCCAGTACCACCAGCAGATTTTCCATCAGCTTTGAGCTAAGTGCCATTTTTAGGGCCAGGCGCCGCACTTTTTTCGGAATTTTAGGAGCATAGGATCGGGGATCCGGACCGAATACCACACCGCCGCCGCGCAGGGTCGGGCTCTTTATATCCCCCCGGCGGGCGCGACCGGTGCCCTTTTGACGAAACAGCTTGGCACCGCTGCCCTTTACATCGGAGCGCCGTTTTACCGAAGCGGTTCCGCTTCGGCGGGCGGCCAGTTGCATGCAGACAACTTCATGGAGAACACTGCTTTTCGGTTCCACATTAAATATGCTGTCAGGCATTTCAACTTCCGAAACCCTATCCCCTTTTATATTTTTGACTTCAATGACAGCCATGTTAACCTCTCATATAGTTCACTATCTGTGGAAATTCCGCAGACGTTTAAAACTTCGCCTTTTTGATTTCAATGGTTCCGCTGGGAGGCCCTGGCACCGCTCCCTTGAGCAGGATCAGGTTTTCCTCCGGGCGGATATCCACCACCAGGAGGTTCCGGACGGTTTTCCGCACATTGCCATGCTGTCCAGGCATTTTACGCCCTTTAATTACCTTTGCAGGCCATGCACTGTTGCCGATGGAGCCCGGCCGCCGGTAATTGCGGCTGCCGTGGGTCTTCGGCCCCCGGCCGAAACCGTGACGTTTCACCGTACCGGTAAAACCACGCCCCTTGCAGATACCGGAGACCTCAATCTTGTCTCCGATCTGGAACATATCCAGGGTGATCTCCTGACCTACCTGAAACGCTTCCGGGTTGTCAATTCTGAATTCCCGCAAAACCGCGAAATTTTTGTCCCCGCTTTTGGCAAAATGGCCCTGGAGCGGTTTTGTAACCCGGACTTTTTTCTTTTCCCCGAACCCGAGCTGAAGGGCATCATAGCCGTCACTGGCCTGCGTCTTCACCTGGGTTACCTGACAAGGACCGGCTTCTATCACCGTCACCGGCACATATTGCCCTTCATGGGTAAAAAGGCCGGTCATACCCAATTTTTTTCCTAAAATCCCGTTACTCATGTCTGCCACCAAAATATCTGTATATGCTACAATTTAATGTCCACATCAACGCCCGGGGACAAATCTAGTTTCATCAACGCGTCCACTGTCTGCTGGGTCGGGTCCTGAATGTCCAGTACGCGCTTGTGGGTTCGCATTTCAAACTGCTCTCTGGATTTTTTATTCACATGCGGGGATCGGAGTACACAGTATTTGTTGATCCGTGTTGGCAACGGAATTGGACCGACGATTTTCGCACCGGTTTTTCTGGCCGTATCAACAATGTCCCTGGCAGACTGATCCAGCAATTTATGGTCATACGCCCGCAGCCGGATTCTTATTTTTGTGCTTGTAATCATATCGGTATTCCTGCCCTATTCTATAATTTCGCTGACCACACCCGCGCCGACGGTCCGGCCGCCTTCACGTACGGCAAACCGCAATTCTTTCTCCATGGCGATGGGGGTAATCAATTCCGCTGTGATGGTTACATTGTCACCGGGCATTACCATTTCCACGCCTTCTGGCAATGTCAAAATTCCGGTCACGTCCGTTGTCCGGAAATAAAACTGCGGACGATACCCTGAAAAAAACGGGGTGTGACGGCCGCCTTCATCTTTGCTCAAAATATATACTTCCGCCTTGAACTTCGTGTGCGGCATAATCGATTTGGGAGCGGCCACAACCTGACCCCGCTCCACATCATCCCGCTTGGTGCCCCGGAGCAAAAGCCCGACATTGTCGCCGGCCTGCCCTTCGTCCAGCAATTTCCGGAACATTTCAACACCGGTGCACACCGTGGTCACCGTGTCACGGATACCCACAATTTCCACCTTTTCATTGACCTTGATCACGCCGCGCTCAATACGGCCGGTGACCACGGTGCCGCGGCCGGAAATGGAAAACACATCTTCCACCGGCATCAGAAACGGCTTGTCAATCTCCCGTTCCGGTTCCGGAATATAGGAGTCAATGGCTTCCAGCAGCTCAAAAATGCATTTGGCCGCCTCACTGTCCGGATCATCACTTTCCAATGCTTTCAACGCACTGCCACGGATAATCGGGGTGTCGTCGCCGGGAAATTCATAGGAGTCCAGAAGCTCCCGCAGCTCCATTTCCACCAGCTCGATCAGTTCTTCGTCATCCACCATGTCGCATTTGTTCAAAAACACAACAATTCGCGGAACACCGACCTGACGGGCCAGGAGAATATGCTCACGGGTCTGAGGCATGGGACCGTCGTCTGCGCCCACCACCAGTATCGCGCCGTCCATCTGGGCCGCGCCGGTGATCATGTTTTTAATATAGTCCGCATGGCCCGGGCAGTCCACATGGGCATAATGCCGGGTGACGGTTTCGTATTCCACATGAGCGGTGGCAATGGTTATCCCCCGCGCCTTTTCTTCCGGCGCCTTGTCAATCTGATCAAACGGAATGAAATCCGCCATCCCTTTCATCCCGCTCAATTTGGTGATCGCCGCGGTCAATGTGGTCTTTCCATGGTCAATATGCCCGATCGTTCCTACATTCACATGCGGTTTCTTACGTTCAAACTTCTTCTTTGACATCTTCCCATCCTCCCAGTTAAGAGGGTTTTTATTATCCGCACCCTGTTAACAATGAGTCCGTATTTTTATGATCATCTTATTCTGACGAACCGTTTACTTAACCACTTTGCCCATCCGAGAAAACTGCAGGGGATGGGCAAATACCTTAAAAACATTTTTTGCGCAATTTGAATTGCCGGCTGGCAAACGACAGGCGTTCTACCAGCGATAATGTGCAAAGGCCTTGTTCGCTTCCGCCATCCGATGGGTATCATCGCGTTTTTTGATGGCCCCGCCGCGTTCTTCGGCCGCATCCATCAGTTCGCCGGCCAGTTTCCGGGCCATGCCTTTTTCAGATCGTTTGGCGGCAAAATCCAGTATCCAGCGAATGGTTAAGGCCACTTTGCGGGCCGGCCGGATTTCCGTTGGCACCTGGTAAGTTGACCCGCCCACACGCCGGGACTTAACCTCAACCTGGGGTTTTACGTTATTGAACGCTTTTTCAAATATGGTGAGCGGCGGTTCACTGGTTCGTTTTTCAACAATAGCAAATGCATTATACATAATCGACTGTGCGTTGCTCTTTTTTCCGTCTTTCATAATGCAATTAACGAAACGGGAAACCAGCTCACTCTGAAACTTTGCATCCGGCAGTACTTTTCTTTCCGGAACTTCTCTGCGTCTTGGCATCGACTATACCCTACCCTATTCTTTGACTGAATTTATTTATCGAACGCGCCATAATTACTTGGGACGTTTGGAGCCATACTTTGATCTGCCCTGACGCCGGTCCGAAACCCCCAGCGTATCCAGCACCCCTCTGACCACATGAAACCTGACACCGGGCAAGTCTTTCACACGACCACCCCGGACCAGAACCACAGAGTGCTCCTGCAGATTATGCCCGATACCGGGAATATAGGCGGAAACTTCCGTGCCGGATGTCAGCCGGACCCTGGCGACTTTACGCAGAGCGGAGTTCGGTTTTTTCGGCGTTGCCGTATAAACGCGCACACAAACGCCTCTTTTCTGTGGTGATCCCTGCAGTGCACGGGCACTTTTCTTTTTCACCACCCGTTTTCTGCCTTTTCGAACCAGTTGATTAATTGTCGGCATCGTTTAAACCCTTAAAATCAATTTTCTCGTGAGTTGAAAAATTATAATTTTTAGCTTTTATCTAAAACTATGTCAAGTGTTTTATGATTGAATCCTGTTTTTTCTGATCTCAACCGTCATGACCCTGGATTTTCCATCAAAACCCGGGGCCAGCAGCGGTTTTCAGCTTTCAACATCAATCTCGGGCAGCCGGTATTCGTCCCGCCCGGTGCCGGCCGGAATCAGACGTCCCATGATGACATTTTCTTTTAAGCCGCTCAGGGAGTCGTACGCCGCCGAAATACTGGCATCCGTCAGCACCTTGGTGGTTTCCTGAAAAGAGGCCGCGGAAATAAAGCTGTCCGTTGACAAGGAGGCTTTGGTGATTCCGAGAATCAAAGGTTCCCCGGTGGCCGGTGTTCCGCCTTTTTCAATAATTTCACGGTTGACGGCTTCAAATTTATTTTTATCCACCTGTTCCTCCGGCACAAATTCCGAATCACCGATGGTTTTGATTTTGACCCGCCGCATCATCTGACGGATAATAATTTCAATATGTTTGTCATTAATCCGTACCCCCTGAAGCCGGTACACTTCCTGAACGCCGTTAAGCAGATACCCGGCCAGGGCAATATCTCCCTTGATGTTCAAAATGTCCTGGGGATTGGGACTGCCGCCGGTGAGCTGTTCCCCTGCTTTGACATAGTCGCCGTCGTAAACGCCGACATGCCGGCCCCGGGGAATCAGGTATTCTCGTTTTTCGCCGGCGTCCACCGGGGTGACGGTGACTTTCTGCTTTCCCTTGGTGGGGGTTTTCCCGATGGAAACGTAGCCGTCAATTTCACTTAAGATAGCGGTTTCCTTGGGTTTGCGAACCTCAAACAACTCGGCCACCCGGGGCAGACCACCGGTAATATCCTTTGTTTTGGTGGTTTCCCGGGGCAGCTTACCAATGATATCACCGGCCGCCACATAGTCATTTTCATCCACCATCAGAATGGTGTCCACCGGCAGGGAATAGCGGGCCGTGCCGGAACCGGGAATGTTCAGGGTCTTGCCTTCTTCATCCTTGATGGAAATCCGCGGCCGGGCCGCTTCCATGGCTTTGGTGTCCACAACGGTAAGACTTGACTTTCCGGTCACGGGGTCGACTTTTTCCTTGAGGCTTTTACCGATCACCAGATCCCCGAACTTGGCCTTTCCGGAAACCGCCGTAATAATCGGCGTGGTAAACGGGTCCCATGAGGCCAGCAAATCACCGGCTTTGACCTTTTCCCCGTCTTTGACCATGAGTTCAGCACCGTAGATAATGGGGAACCGTTCCAGTTCCCGGCCGTTATCCGAAACAATGGTGAATTCTCCGCCCCGGCGGTTCATGACAATAATCCGCTTTTCCGTGTTTTCCACCACGTTAAGGGTGCCGTACCGAACGGTGCCGCCCACCCGGGCCCGGATATCCGCCTGTTCCACGCGCCGGCTGGCAGTACCCCCGATGTGGAAGGTTCTCATGGTCAGCTGGGTGCCGGGTTCTCCAATGGACTGGGCCGCCATAATGCCTACCGGCTGTCCGATTTCCACGGGCCCGCCGTGGGCCAGATCCCGGCCGTAGCATTTGGCGCAGACACCGACTTTTGTGGCGCAGGTCAGGACTGAGCGGATTCTGACACTGGTCACACCGGCCTGGTCAATTTTCTGCACCCCGGCTTCATCAATTTCTTCCCCGGCCTTGATCAGGACTTCATCCGTAAACGGATCCAGCACATCGTCCAGGGTAATACGGCCCAGCACTCTTTCAGAAAGGGGCTGAATCACTTCGCCGCCTTCCATCAGGGCCTCAACAATAATGCCCTGGCGGGTACCGCAGTCATGTTCCACCGCGGAGCAGTCCTGGGCAACGTCCGCCAGACGGCGGGTCAGATATCCGGAGTTGGCGGTTTTCAGCGCTGTGTCCGCCAGCCCTTTGCGGGCGCCGTGGGTGGAGATAAAATACTGAAGTACGGAAAGCCCTTCCCGGAAATTGGCGGTAATGGGCGTTTCAATGATTTCACCGGACGGCTTTGCCATGAGTCCGCGCATCCCGGCGAGCTGCCGCATCTGATCCTTGCTTCCCCGGGCACCGGAATCCGCCATCATGAAAATCGGATTAATGGTGCCGCCGGTTTCCTCGTTTTTTTTCACCAGACGCTTATCCGGCTCCGTATCTTCGGGCTCTATAAGTTGCTGAACCCAGGGTTTTTCCATGGATTCCATCATGGCATTGGCAATGTCATCCGTGGCCCGGGCCCAGATATCCACCACTTTATTGTATTTTTCACCCTGGGTAATCAACCCTTCCATGTGCTGATTGGTTATATCCGCCACATTCTTTTCCGCCACATTTAAAATATCCCATTTGTTCTCCGGAATAATCATGGCGTCAATGGAAATGGACAGACCGCCGGCGGTGGAGTGGCTGTACCCGGTATTTTTCAGCTGGTCAGCGAGAAGGACCGTTGCTTTGGGGCCTTTGTTCCGGTAAGTATAATCCACCAGCTGGCGCAAGCCCTTTTTGTTCAGCACCTTGTTCACCATGACAAAAGGGATTTCCTCCCGGACCTCGATCACCTGGAAAACATGAAATTTTCCGCCGGAGGCAATAATGCCGGTGACTTCCCCCTCTTTCAGGCGATACACATCATCCGCCAGTGCATCCGTGACCTGAAAAATTTCCTGGAATTCATCTTTTTCAAGCAGGCCGATATTCCCGTTGTAGGTTTTATCAAATGCTTCGGAATAGGTCTGTACCAGATCTTTGAAAGCAGCGCCGCCGTCAAGTTCCTTGACAACCTTTTTGGCAGTTTCCGTTTCTGAGACCATGATGTGGCGCAAAATAAAACTTTCCCCTTTGGGGATAATCTCCCACAGCAGGATGCGGCCGACGCTGGTATCCTGAAGCGTGCCGTTCATCCGGACTTTCACCCGGGCATGTATATCCACGGCACGGGCATCATAGGCGGCCCGGACTTCGTCGGGATTGGAAAATATCATGCCCTCGCCCCGGGCGCCGGGAAGTCCCAGGGTCATGTAGTAAATGCCCAGTACAATATCCTGGGTGGGAATAATAATCGGTTCACCGCTGGCCGGAGACAAAATATTGTTCGAGGCCAGCATCAGTATCCGCGCTTCAATCTGGGCTTCCAGGGAAAGCGGTACATGCACCGCCATCTGGTCACCGTCAAAGTCCGCGTTAAATGCCGTACACACCAGCGGATGCAGCTGAATGGCCTTGCCCTCGATAAGCACCGGCTCAAAGGCCTGGATGCCCAGCCGGTGAAGGGTCGGGGCCCGGTTCAGCATGATCGGATATTCCTTGACCACTTCGTCCAGGGTATCCCATACTTCCGGCCGTTTCATCTCCACCCATTTTTTGGCGCTTTTGACATTGGTAACAATGCCTTTTTTCTCAAGCCGGTTATAAATAAACGGTTTGAAAAGCTCTAACGCCATGAGCTTCGGCAGGCCGAACTGGTGCAGTCGCAGATTCGGGCCGATGGTGATGACGCTGCGGCCGGAATAATCGACCCGTTTTCCCAGCAGATTCTGCCGAAACCGTCCCTGCTTGCCTTTTAAGGTTTCGCTCAGGGATTTCAGCGGCCGTTTGTTGGACCCGGTGACCACCCGGCCCTGGCGGCCGTTGTCAATGAGCACATCCACGGCTTCCTGAAGCATCCGTTTTTCATTTCTGACGATGATATCCGGTGCTTTTAAATCCATGAGGCGCTTGAGCCGGTTGTTCCGGTTGATGACCCGGCGGTAAAGATCATTAAGATCAGAAGTGGCAAACCGGCCGCCTTCCAGAGGTACCAGGGGCCGGAGTTCCGGCGGCAGCACCGGGATGACTTCCAGCACCATCCATGTGGGATCAAGACCGGAATGGCGGAACGCATCCACCACTTTCAGGCGCTTGGCGAATTTTTTTCTTTTTGCTTCGGACCCGGTGTTCTGAATCTCTTCCCGGAGTTCCGTGTATAATTTTTCAATATCCAGTTCACCCAGCAGTTCCCGGACGGCTTCCGCCCCGATGCCGGCCTTGAATTTCGGGCCGTACAGCTCCAGTGCTTCCCGGTATTTGTCTTCGGAAAGCAGCTGCATTTTGGTAAGCCCGGTGTCTTTGGGATCAATGACAATGTAATTGTCAAAATAAATGACTTTTTCCAAAGATTTAAGGGTCAAATCCAGAAGGTTGCCGATTTTGCTGGGCAGACTTTTCAAAAACCAGATATGGGTCACGGGCGTGGCCAGATCAATATGGGCCATGCGCTCCCGGCGGACTTTGGACTGAATGACTTCCACGCCGCATTTTTCGCAGATCACGCCCCGGTGCTTCATGCGTTTGTATTTGCCGCAGTTGCATTCGTAATCTTTGGTGGGGCCAAAAATCTTGGCGCAAAAAAGCCCATCCCGCTCGGGCTTGAAAGTTCGGTAGTTAATGGTTTCGGGTTTTTTGATCTCGCCATGGGACCAGCTCCGGATCATTTCCGGAGAGGCCAGCGAAATCTGCACGCCTTTATAAAGTCTCGGATTAACCGGCTTTACAAAAAAATCATAGAGCGTTTCCAAGATGTGATCTCCTTAGTCTTTTTCTTCGATAAGGGTTACATCTAAACCTAAACTCTGTAACTCTTTGGTGAGTACCCGGAAGGATTCCGGAAGTCCGGGTTCAAATACGTTCTGACCTTTCACAATCTTTTCATACATACGGGTGCGGCCGGCCATGTCGTCGGATTTAACCGTGAGAAATTCCTGCAATGCATGGGCCGCCCCATAGGCTTCCATGGCCCATACTTCCATCTCTCCCAGCCGCTGGCCGCCGAACTGGGCTTTGCCGCCCAGGGGCTGCTGGGTCACCAGTGAATAAGGTCCGATGGACCGGGCATGCAGCTTGTCATCCACCAGATGATGGAGTTTCAGCATATACATGGTGCCCACGGTCACCTTGCCGTCAAAAGGTTCGCCGGTGCGGCCGTCATAGAGGGTAATCTGTCCCGTGGGGCTCACCCCGGCTTCAGACAAAAGCGCCTTTATTTCATCTTCCTTGGCACCGTCAAATACCGGAGTACTCATATGCACCCCGTCCTTGTATTGTTCGGCAAACCGGACCAGGCCCTCATCGGCCATTTCGTCTACCAGGGCTTTATTGCCCGGTTCCGGGAAAATGGCTTTGAATTTTTCCCGCAGCTGTTTGTATTTTTCTGCTTCCAGCAGCGCCGTGATCTGATCCCCAAGGCCTTTGGCCGCCATGCCCAGATGAATTTCAAGAATCTGCCCGACGTTCATCCGCGAAGGCACGCCCAATGGATTGAGTACCATATCCACGGACCGGCCGTCATGAAAATAGGGCAGATCTTCTTCCGGCAAAATACGGGACACCACGCCTTTGTTGCCATGACGGCCGGCCATTTTATCCCCCACGGACAAGGTCCGTTTCATGGCCACGTAGACTTTGATCATCTTGATCACGCCCGGGGGCAGATCATCGCCTCTTTCATATCCGCTGACCTGGTGTTCAAAATGCTCATGCACCAGGTCGGATTTTTCCCTGTACAAAGAAATCAGCCGGCGGAGTTCTTCCGTGACAGCGTCATCTTCAAACTCCAGGGCATCGAGCTTGGAAAGGGGAATTTTTTCAAAATGTTTTTTCTCGATTTTTGTATTTTTGGGAATCACCACTTTTTTGCCGTCAATGACATCCGTGAGGCTTTTCTGATTCGCTATCAACGCCCCAATGGTATCCCGGGCCATTTCACGAATAATCGAGAGTTCGTCATCCCGGTCTTTTTCAAGAAGGGCGATTTCTTCGTCTTCAATGCTCCGGGACCGTTCATCTTTGTCAATACCACGACGGGAAAAGACCTTGGCATCAATGACAATTCCGCTGCCGCCCGGGGGCACCCGCAGGGACGTATCCTTGACTTCGCCGGCTTTTTCCCCGAAAATGGCCCGCAGCAGCTTTTCCTCCGGAGACAGCTGGGTCTCCCCTTTGGGGGTGACCTTGCCCACCAGGATATCGCCGGGGCCGACTTCCGCTCCCAGCCGGATAATCCCGCTCTCATCAAGATCTTTAAGGGCTTCTTCCCCCACATTGGGAATATCCCGGGTAATTTCTTCTTTTCCCAGTTTGGTGTCCCGGGCAAGCACTTCAAATTCTTCAATATGAACGGATGTAAAAACACTGTCTTTTACCAGCCGTTCACTGACAAGAATGGAATCTTCAAAATTGTATCCGCCCCAGGGCATAAATGCCACGGTGACGTTTTTACCCAGGGCCAGTTCTCCTTTTTCCGTGGCCGGACCGTCCGCAACCACTTCTCCGGCTTTTACCTTATCCCCTTTTTTAATAATGGGGCGATGGTTGAAACAGGTGTTCTGGTTGGACCGGATAAATTTGGACAGATTATAAATGGTAACGTCTTTTTCTGCCGGGTCGTCAGAAGGATCATGTTGAATCACAATCCGTGATGCATCCACATCCACCACCGTACCGTCTTTTTTCGCAACAATGGTGACACCGGAATCTCTGGCAACAACCCCTTCGATACCCGTTCCCACCAAGGGCGACCGGCTGTCGATCAATGGAACGGCCTGACGCATCATGTTGGATCCCATAAGGGCCCGGTTGGCGTCATCATTTTCAAGAAACGGAATCAAGGCCGCCGACGCGCTCACCAGCTGGTTGGGAGAAATATCCATGAGCTCGATTTCTTCCCGGGGCATGCGCATGAATTCGCCTTCCACACGGGAAATAACAATGGGATTGACAAATTCATTGTTTTCATCCATGGGCGCATTGGCCTGGGCAATGGGATGATCTTCTTCCTGAAACGCACTGAGCATCCGGATTTTGTCAGTCACTATAGAATTTTCCACCACCCGGTACGGGGTTTCGATAAACCCGAATTCATTGACCCGGGCATAGGTGCACAAAGACACAATCAGGCCGATGTTCGGGCCTTCCGGGGTTTCAATGGGACAAATCCGGCCATAATGGGAAGGATGCACGTCGCGCACCTCAAACCCGGCCCGGTCCCGGGTAAGTCCGCCGGGCCCCAGCGCGCTTAAACGGCGTTTGTGGGTGGTTTCAGACAACGGATTGGTCTGATCCAGAAACTGGGACAGCTGACTGGTGCCGAAAAATTCCTTGACCACCGCGGAAACCGGCTTGGGATTGACCAGATCATTGGGCATCAGGGCATCCACTTCCTGCATGCTCATACGTTCTTTAATCGCCCGTTCCATGCGGACCAGCCCGATCCGGTACTGATTTTCCAACAGTTCGCCCACGGCCCGGACCCGGCGGTTGCCAAGATGGTCGATATCATCCACGGCGCCCTGGGTATCCCGCAGTTCCACCAGGGTTCTGGCGGTCAAAAGAATATCTTCTTTCCGCAGGGTGCGAACTTCAATGGGCGTATGGGTTTTAAGGCGGTGGTTAATTTTCAGGCGGCCGACGTCGGACAAATCATAATAGGCATTTCTGAAAAACAGATGATCCACAAATTCCTGGGCCACTTCCGGGGTGGCCGGGTTGCCGGGCCGGAGTCTGCGGTAAATATCGATAAGGGCCTCTTCTTTGGTGGCCACCTTGTCAACCTGCAGGGTTTTCTGAATGGCATTACTGGCGTAGGGTCCTTCCATCACCAGCACATCAAAGGCATCCACTTTTGCGGCCAGCACCTCATTGAGCAGATCTTCATCAATGGTTACATTGGACGGAATCACCACTTCGCCGGTTTTCTTGTCCACAACATCGCCGGCAAACACCCGGCCGAAGAGTTCTTCTCTGGACAATGGCACCTGTTCAACACCGGCGGCCTGGAGTTCCTTGATGGCCCGCTTGGTGAAAACACGTCCTTTTTTGACGACCACACTGCCGGTTTCCGGGTTTACAATATCTTTTCCCGGGCGCTGGCCTTTCAGAAAATCGGGATTAAGCTCTCTAAAAAACTGTTTTTTACGGACCGTAATTTTTTCCCGGTGATAAAAATATGAAAGAATATCATCGCTATTGTATCCAATGGCCTTGAACAGCAGCGTGATGGGAAATTTCCGGCGGCGGTCGATGCGGATATTGACAATGTCCTTGGGGTCAATTTCCATATCAATCCAGGAACCGCGGACCGGAATAATCCGGGAGGTATAAATAATCTTGCCGCTGGAATGGGTTTTCCCCTTGTCATGGTCGAAAAACACGCCCGAGGAACGATGGAGCTGACTGACCACCGCACGTTCGGTACCATTGATGATAAACGTGCCTTTTTCCGTCATCAGGGGAATGGTACCAAAATAAATTTCCTGTTCTTTAATGTCGCGGATGTTGGAAACACCGGTTCCCTTGTCTACATCATATACCACCAGACGGACACGGATTCTGACGGAAATATCATAGGTCATTCCCCGGTTGATGCACTCGGCAACGGAATGTTTAATTTCAGCAAACCGGTAAGAGACAAACTCCAGAGATGCCGTGCCGGTAAAATCCTTGATGGGAAATACAGAATGAAAAACAGACTGCAGGCCGGAGTCTTTTCTCTTTTCAGGGGGAACCTCCATCTGCAGAAACCGGTAGTAGGAATCCCGCTGCATCCCGATCAGATCCGGAATATCAACAATGGATTCTATACGGCCGAAATTTTTTCTGATGCGCTTATAGTTCGGTGGGTTTACGGTCATGGTCGCTCCAGTATTTTTAAAAAAGCAGAAAAACGGCGGCCCGGAGGGTTCCGGGCGCCGATTTCCTTATTTTTTCTTTATGTTACAATAAGTTATCGTGATTATAACACAAAAAAATTACTTGATGTCTACCTGAGCGCCTGCTGCTTCAAGTTGTTCTTTAATTTTTTCAGCATCTTCTTTTACAATGCCTTCTTTAACCGGCGCAGGGGCGGATTCCACCAGGGCCTTGGCTTCTTTTAATCCAAGCCCGGTAATGGCGCGGATTTCCTTGATGACCTGAATCTTTTTGTCGCCAAAGGTGCTCAGAATTACGTCAAATTCTGTTTTTTCTTCTGCTGCGGCACCCGCATCAGCGGCAGCGGCAGGACCGGCAACTGCAACAGGCGCTGCAGCGGACACGCCGAATTTTTCTTCCAGTTCCTTGACCAGTTCAGACAATTCCAGAACAGACATATTTGCTATAAATTCAATTACATCTTCTTTTGTAACATCAGCCATGAGTAACCTCCAAAGTATATAAAAACTTCTCTAAGATTGTTGTTTGTATGTTGATTTGCAGATAGTGGGTTTAAATTCAGGCCGCTTCTTTCTGATCCTTGATGGCCTGAAGCGCATATAACAGCTTTTCCGGAACATTGCTCAGGACCCGGACCAGTGCCGTGGGCACGCCGTTCATCGCGGACAGCACCTGACTCAGCAGGACTTCTCTGGACGGAAGATCGGATAAACTCTTGATGTCTGCCGCGTCAAGCAGCTTACCGGACATAACGCCGAACTTTATCTCGAGTTTGTCGTTATCCTTGGCAAAGGTTGCCAGCACTTTGGCCGGCGCCACAGGATCATCATAGCTGAGCGCAATGGCTGAAGGACCGGTAAAATAATCTTTGGCGACTGCCACACCGGTGTCTTCAGAGGCCCGATACAGCAACGTGTTTTTGACAACACGGTATTCAACGTTGGCCTCGGTCAGCTTGCGACGCAACTCATTGATTTTGTCGACATTAAGCCCTTTATAATCCGTCAAAATGACGATCTTGGACTTTTCAAATTTTTCGTGAAGTTCTTCAACAAGCTGTTTTTTCTGACTTTTATTTAACAATTGGGTACACCTCCTTTCTGCATCTGTAAAAACCAAAGGAAGCCGCAGAAAAACCAGGACTGCCTCGGTAGGGGGGAATTTTCCGATTATTCGCTGTGATTCAGCGACCCTACGGTCTTTGACAGGTTTATTGTAATTTCCGGCGCACACTGCCGCCAGTGGCAGCTGCTGTTTCCGTAAAATTTTGATTCAACCAGAAAGCGGCTGATCCGCCGCTGCAAAAAAAACCGGGCGTGCCCGGTTTTTCGAGAATCTGTTATTTCAGGAAATCCTTGACATATACCGGGTCAACTTTATACCCCGGTCCCATGGTGGTGGAAATGCCAATACTCCGCACATAAGTGCCTTTGCTGGAAGACGGTTTGTTCCGGACAATGGAATCCAGAAATGCGGATACATTGCCGAGAATCTTTTCCACGCCAAAAGAGACTTTGCCCATCGGGGCGTGAACGATGCCTGCTTTTTCCACGCGATAGTCGATCTTCCCGGCCTTTAATTCGTTGACGGCTTTGGCCACGTCAAAGGTAACGGTGCCGGTTTTTGCATTGGGCATCAGCCCCCGGGGACCCAGCATTTTACCGATTTTTCCCACCGTTCCCATTACATCCGGGGTGGCAACGGCTTTATCAAACCCAAACCATCCGCCTTTGATCCGTTCAATCAGTTCATCGTTGCCCACAAAATCCGCACCGGCATCCTCGGCTTCTTTTTCCTTCTCGCCTTTGGCGAAAACCAGTACCTTGACTTCCTTGCCAAGGCCATTGGGCAGAATAATGGAACCGCGAACCATCTGATCCGCATGTCGGGGATCAACACCAAGCTTTACCGCAATATCAACGGTTTCATCAAACTTCACAAAAGAAGATGACAGCGCGCCCTGAACGGCCTCCTCAAAAGTGTACCGCTTCAGCGGATCGACTTTTGATTTTGCTTCGAGAAATTTCTTTCCACGTTTAGACATTGTATCCTATTCACTCCTTTATTAATTAAACGACTTCAAGCCCCATACTTCTGGCCGTTCCTTCAATAATACGGCAGGCATTTTCCAGGTCGTTCGCATTTAAATCCGCCTTCTTGAGAGTCGCAATTTCCGCAACCTGATCCTTGGTTACTTTTCCGACCTTCACAGTTTTGGGTTCTCCGGAGCCTTTTGCGATCTTGGCCGCTTTTTTTAACAGCACCGCTGCGGGCGGTGTTTTGGTGATAAAAGAAAAAGACTTGTCCTGAAAAACCGTCAGCACCACCGGGATAATCATTCCTTCTTCATTGGCGGTTCTGGCGTTAAACGCCTTGCAAAAATCCATTATGTTAACGCCGTGCTGACCCAGCGCAGGCCCGATAGGGGGGGAAGGGTTGGCCTTGCCGGCCATTACTTGAAGTTTGATCTGTGCGATCACTTTCTTTGCCATGTCAATTCTACTCCCGATATTTTTTTTATTACGCGGCGGCGGATGTTTTAACAGCCCGTTTCAGGGCTCAGTGCCGCCATTACGGTACCCGCTGCACCGAAACGGTTAATTTTTGGAAACCTGGACAAAATCAAGCTCCACCGGTGTTGAACGACCAAAAATGCTTACCAGGACCTTGAGTTTTCCTTTTTCCGGATTAACATCTTCCACAGTCCCGTTGAAATTGGTAAACGGCCCGTCAACAACCCGAATCTCATCCCCGATTTCAAAGTAAAATTTTGGCTGCGGTTTCAACTTGCCGGCTTCCATCCGGTTTAAGATGTATTCCGCTTCTTCGTCGCTGATGGCCACCGGTTTGTCGCGGCCCCCAAGGAACCCGGTCACTTTCGCCGTTGAGCTCACCATATGCCAGGTGTCTTCATCAAGCTCCATCCGGATCAGGATGTACCCGGGATAAAACTTTCGGCTGGACGTTTTCCGTTTTCCTTTGATCAGCTCGACCACCTGCTCCGTTGGAAGCACCACTTCACCGAATTTTTCAGGATGCGAAAAAGCCGCGATGCGTTCCTCGAGATTTGCCTTTACCCGGGCTTCAAACCCGGAGTAGACATGCAGGATGTACCATTTAAGTGCCATTAATTTACCTCCCGGTTGAATCCTAAAGAATCAGCCGGATCAGACTTGAAAGGCCGACATCAACGATTCCAAGAAAAAAAGCGACCACAAAAACAAACACAATCACAACAGCAGTGGAACCGATGGTCTGCTTTCTGGTGGGCCAGGTAACCTTTGTCAGTTCAACCTTTACTTCCCTGAAAAACTGAATCCAGTTGCCAAAATACTTTTCCACCAGTTTCATGATGGCGGAGGGTTCCGCACCCGCGGATCTGCCGGGAACAGGGCTTTTTTTCTTTTTCTCACCCGTAACCGGCACGGAGCGGGCCGCTGTTTTTTTGTCCGCTGCGGCAACAGCTCCTTTTTCAGCTGAACTTTTCGCCACTGCCGCATTGTCTTTTTTTGTCTTTTTCGATGCGGTCTTTTTCTTTTGAAGACGTGCCATGCATACTCCTAAAACATCGAAAGCTCATAGTTAAAAATCATGGATGGCAGGCATCTGCTTTTCAACTTAAGAGCTTTCGATTATTTAATGGTGGCAGGCCAGGAGGGATTTGAACCCCCAACCCTCGGATTTGGAGTCCGACGCTCTGCCGTTAGAGCTACTGGCCTTTACCTGAAAGCCTGTACAGCCGGTTCTGCTGAAGTCAAGCCCGAACAAAAACCCAACACAAAGGGCACAACCCCTTGAGATGCGATGTCCGGTTACTTGGTCTCCTTGTGGACTGTATGTTTCTTACAAAACCGGCAATACTTTTTAAATTCCAGCTTTTCCGGTTTTGTGCGTTTATTCTTTGTTGTGGCGTAATTCTTCCGCTTACATTCCGTGCAGGAGAGGTTCACATTTACTTTCACAGGACACCCCTTATTCTATAATTTCGCTGACCACACCCGCGCCGACGGTCCGGCCGCCTTCACGCACGGCAAACCGCAATTCTTTCTCCATGGCGATGGGGGTAATCAATTCCGCTGTGATGGTTACATTGTCACCGGGCATTACCATTTCCACACCTTCTGGCAATGTCAAAATACCGGTCACGTCCGTTGTCCGGAAATAAAACTGCGGACGATACCCGGAAAAAAACGGGGTGTGACGGCCGCCTTCATCTTTGCTCAAAATATATACTTCCGCCTTAAACTTCGTGTGCGGCATAATCGATTTGGGAGCGGCCACAACCTGACCCCGTTCCACTTCATCCCGCTTGGTGCCCCGCAGCAGAAGCCCGACATTGTCGCCGGCCTGCCCTTCGTCCAGCAATTTCCGGAACATTTCAACACCGGTGCACACCGTGGTCACCGTGTCACGGATACCCACAATTTCCACCTTTTCATTGACCTTGATCACGCCGCGCTCAATACGGCCGGTGACCACGGTGCCGCGGCCGGAAATGGAAAACACATCTTCCACCGGCATCAGAAACGGCTTGTCAATCTCCCGTTCCGGTTCCGGAATATAGGAGTCAATGGCTTCCAGCAGCTCAAAAATGCATTTGGCCGCCTCACTGTCCGGATCATCACTTTCCAATGCTTTCAACGCACTGCCACGGATAATCGGGGTGTCGTCGCCGGGAAATTCATAGGAGTCCAGAAGCTCCCGCAGCTCCATTTCCACCAGCTCGATCAGTTCTTCGTCATCCACCATGTCGCATTTGTTCAAAAACACAACAATTCGCGGAACACCGACCTGACGGGCCAGGAGAATATGCTCACGGGTCTGAGGCATGGGACCGTCGTCTGCGCCCACCACCAGTATCGCGCCGTCCATCTGGGCCGCTCCGGTGATCATGTTTTTAATATAGTCCGCATGGCCCGGGCAGTCCACATGGGCATAATGCCGGGTGACGGTTTCGTATTCCACATGAGCGGTGGCAATGGTTATCCCCCGCGCCTTTTCTTCCGGCGCCTTGTCAATCTGATCAAACGGAATAAAATCCGCCAACCCTTTGAGTCCGCTCAATTTGGTGATCGCCGCGGTCAATGTGGTCTTTCCATGGTCAATATGCCCGATCGTTCCTACATTCACATGCGGTTTCTTACGCTCAAACTTCTTCTTTGACATCTTCCCATCCTCCCAGTATTTTCATGGCATGTCTTCAAAATACATCTTCATGACAAGGTATATACGCAATAGTACTTTCTTAAATTAAATGGAGCCCACGACCGGGATTGAACCGGTGAACCTCATCCTTACCAAGGATGCGCTCTACCTACTGAGCTACGTGGGCTCAAATTTACCTGCATCAATCTGATTTCCATCGGCCGGATTTTTATCGCCGAATTTGCATCAACTGGAGCGGGAGACGAGGCTCGAACTCGCGACATTCAGCTTGGAAGGCTGAAGCTCTACCAACTGAGCTACTCCCGCCCGATATTTATCCAAAATCCTGTTTCAACAAAATATCGCCTGAAATCAAATTGCGGGCGATCATGTCACCCCTTATCCAACTTTCACTGACCGGCTTTAGCTGATTGGTTTTTGTTTATGTAGTGAATTTGATTCCGGAAACCCGAAACCTCCTACATTCAAACGCTAAGAAATGGTGGTGGGGGGAGGATTCGAACCTCCGAAGGCGTCGCCGGCAGATTTACAGTCTGCTCCCTTTAGCCACTCGGGAACCCCACCACATATTCTGGAGCCAGCGAAGGGACTCGAACCCCCGACCCACTGATTACAAATCAGTAGCTCTACCAACTGAGCTACGCTGGCACTTTACTTGAAAGCTGGGCGATGACAGTCTTCGCTGACACACAATATTCAGCTTTTTTCCGTTCAAACAACCGGATGCGGTCACCGCAAATTACAGCGACATAATGTATTGCATCGGCATTTGAAAAAGTAACCTGTTCTCTTAACACCCATGTTTTTCGATTTCAAGAAAAAAAATTAAACTCGCAAAAAAATTAAAAGAAATATTTACTACCCTTTCATTACGTCTTTGTCAAACTTAAAATTTCATTTTCCTTTTTTAAATCCGGACACCCATGTTTTCTTAGAAAAAAACAGGGATCAATTTACCCCTGAACGGCCTTTACCTGTAAATTCAGCGCATAAATTCTTGACACCTTCGCCTCCATGCACTAATCAGTGGTTTACTTCTGAATCTGACCAGCGGGTTGCGCTGGCGGGTTGCGCCGGCAGGTTGCGCCCCGAGTTGCGATTGTTATCACCAAAAAACCGCTTCACAAGGATTTTTGCTGATGTACATACCCACATGCCCGATTACTTGGTGCAACCCCTTTTATTTACGCCAACTCAAGAACCAGGACCGTTTATGATCCAATGTTCGAACCGTTGCCGCTTTTTTGTTGCATATCTCGGCGCCTTTATCTTTTTCGCTCTGATTTTTAATGGGTGTGCCAAAGCACCGTCTCCGGCCGCACCTGTACCCCCCTCATCCGGAGATGCGTCGTTAAATCAGGCCGGTACCCTGTCTCCTGAAGCATCACGATCCAATCCTCTGACTGCGGACACCTCCTTTTCAAACAAGGACAATGATCCTTATGAACCTGCCTTTCTTCTGACAGAGGTCTCCGAGACCCCTGAAGACACACTGGATTATCTGCCCCTGATCCCTGTTTCGCCGGAATGTACTGATGCCGGCAAAGACGCCGCCGCCACCTGCCAGCACGAAGAAACCCAGGCCAGGCTGGATGAAGCGCTGGATTTTTATCAGGCATCCCAGGATTTCTGGCAGCAGGGGGAACTTGAAAACGCGCTTCAGTCTCTGGATCAGGCCTATGCCCTGATTACGGAAGTGGACGTGTTTGACGCCGCGAAACTGATCCAGCAAAAAGACGATCTGCGGTTTATGATTTCCAAACGGATACTGGAAATTTACACCTCCCGCCACATCACGGCCAAGGGCAACCACAATGCCATTCCCCTGATAATGAACGATCATGTTCAAAAAGAAATTGATCTGTTTACCAAAAGCCGTGTTCAGACCTTTTTTAAGAATTCTTACCAACGCGCCGGCTGGTACCGGCCCTTTATCCTGGAAGAACTGCGCAAGGCCGGACTGCCGGAAGAATTGTCCTGGCTGCCCCTTATTGAAAGCGGTTTTAAAACCCATGCCCTTTCAAGCGCCAGGGCCTTGGGTTTATGGCAGTTTATCGCGTCCACAGGCCATAAATTTGGCCTGAAACGCACCCTGTATGTTGATGAACGCTTGGACCCTTACAAGTCCACCCATGCCGCCATCAGCTATCTTAAAGAACTCCATGAAATTTTCGGGGACTGGCTGACCGTGCTGGCGGCGTATAACTGCGGCGAAGGACGGGTGCTCAGAACCATCCGGAATCAGAACGTCAGCTACCTGGATGATTTCTGGGATCTGTACCAGCGGCTTCCCAATGAAACCGCCCGGTATGTGCCCAAGTTTATTGCCACCCTGCATATTATTCAAAACCCCGAGCAATACGGACTTGCGGACATTGCGGCAGATGACCCCATCCGGTTTGAAATACAGATGATTTCAAAACAGGCGTACCTGAAGGATATTGCGGAAGTCATGGGACTCAGTGAAAAAGATCTGGTGGCATTGAATCCGGAACTGCGGTACAAACTGCTTCCGCCCGGGGAATATCCCTTGAGAATTCCGGTGGGCACGAGAGAAACCCTGCTTGCGGGCATTGATGAGATTTCCGAATACACCCAGACCCATCCCGGCCTGGCTTTTCATCGGGTACGACCCGGCGAAACCCTTTCCACCATTGCCCGGCGGTATAATACCAATGTGGATACCATTGCCCGGTACAATAATATTTACCAGAAAAATTACATTACCGCCGGTAAAATCCTCAAAATACCGCATTCCGGAAGCACAAAAGAACCATCTTCTCCCGAAATCATCACTTATTACGTCCGTCGGGGCGATTCGCTCTGGACCCTGGCCAAACGTTATGATACCACTACCCAAAAAATACAGGAATACAATCAACTCGCATCCGTTAACCTGACCATCGGCCAGTTACTGAAAATCCCCACCGGCCCCCATCATGGACTGAGCCTGTATGAAGTAAAAACCGGTGATTCTCCTTCCGGAATCGCCAATAAACATGATATGAACCTGGACAAACTCTTGCAGCTCAACAATCTGACCAAAAACAGCGTCATCCATCCCGGTCAGCAGCTGTATGTGGAATAACCCCAACGCAAACTGCCCCCGTAGCTCAGTGGATAGAGCAATGGATTCCTAATCCATGCGCCGCAGGTCCGATTCCTGCCGGGGGCACCAATAAAAAAAATTTTTCAAACTGTCCCGCTATTGTCCCGTTTTTTTATTTCTTACCCATAAAAAAACTGAATCTTTGATAAACCGATGGCCCCATTTCACCGGGCAAGGGCCATGAGGCGGTAAACCACCATGCCGGCGAGCCAGGCCCCGTCTTCCGGTGAGAGGAATTCACCGGCGGTGGCATCAAAAAGAATATTGGCTTCCGGTTCAAATTCATCATCGCCTTCATACACGATCAGCTGCAACGGCACCTTGGGAAACATCTGAAATTCAAAGGCCGCGTCCCCCAGATCCAGCCGTTTTCCCCCGAGTTTTTCCGCGGCCGCCACAAAGGCTTTGGTATTTTTGCCGAACACTTTTTTGAGCGGATCAATGGCCCGCTTTACAAAGGCGCTGAAATAAAATGACGCCCCGGGAATTTCCCGGTAAGCAATCCACTGCCCGGCTGGCGATACGGTTTTCATGGCGCTGATATAGTGCAGAATCAACACCTGCTCCTGAATCGGCACCTCCGCGTTGGAATCCGCCGTGTCCGTAAAGTCAAAATCCGGATAATGCATCTCATAGGTCCGATTTAAAAACGGCACCTTCAGGTGCTGGTCACTGGTTTTTTGAAATCCTGAACAGCGGGCAATATCATCAAAAGACTGGTTTGCAAGCTCTTCAACACTGATTTTTTTTGCATTAAAATAATCATCAACCCTTGCCATTTAACCTCTCCCGTAAAACAGAAAAAGCCCCGCCCTGAAAATCCAGAGCGGGGCTTTTATCATTTTTCTATTAAATCTGAAACGATCTCTGAACCGTTTTCGCGTATCTTTCTTACAGCTCCAGCCAGGAATCAGAATACAGGGTTCTGCCAAGAATAACATCAACGGTCTTGACAAAATCCGCCAGTTCTTTTTCCAGGGTGCCGGGATCCGGGGCCTCGCCGTCCATGGCCTTATGGACCATGTCCACGATTTCCGGACGCTGGCCTTTGGCAACCGCTGTGAGGCGTTCATCCAATGGATCGGAAATCACGGAATACATGCCGTATCTTTCCAGCATGACCATGTAGGTGGTGTTCAGAATCGGCCGCAGATGAGTGGGGGGGCCATTGGAAATATTGGACAGACCGCAGGTGCTCTTGGCGCCCGGTGCGATATCCGGAAGCATTTTCTGGAATTCCAGAAGGCTGACGCACTGCTGCTGCTGAATGTTCACCGGGGTAACAATGCCGTCCACCCAGATCCGGTCATTTTCAATACCGGCTTCATTGGCCGCATACAGCAGTTCCACACACAATGCCGCGCGTTCGTTCTCATCTCTGGGCAATCCGTCCGGTCCCCACATCAACGCGATAAAATCGGCATTATATTCCGCGACAATGGGGATCATCTTTTCATATCGTTCCGCACGGCACATAATCGAGTTGACCAGGGGCGCCTTTGCCGTCGGCTTGTAGACCTTGAGACCGGCTTCAATGGCATCGATATTTGAAGTGTCCAGCACCAGCGGAATATCATCGACCACTTCCTGGACCGTTTGAATAACCCAGGGCATTAATTCGATGCCGTCTTTTTTTGCGGGGCCGAGATTGATGTCGATATAATCCATTCCCTGCTTTTTCTGAAAAAGGGCTTCTTCCTGGATCGGCTTGGGATCCCGCGCTTTGAATGCGGCACCGATCTTTTTGGACATGACGTTTAAACTTTCACCAAGCAATAACATTTGTTCTACCTCCATTTTTTGAATTGAGGGCTGATATTGACCACAGCCGCATGACGAGTATAAGTTCATCATGCGGCCGTGTCCAAATCAACAAAAATCAATCCGGTGTTAATATATAGTTATTTTGCTTTCAAAAACGCAGGTAGATGAGGAGCTTCCCGCGGGCCGACCGTAATGGTCCAGTCCGGCAGCTCTTCTTCAATTTCACCCACGATGGCGGCGGCATATCCGGGAATAATCAGTTCCTTGTTTTTCACTTTGTCTGAAATTCCACATTTTTTTACAAACATGCCGACATCATCCCCGGCAAACTTGCCGGCGGCCCAGGCCGTAAGGACGGAAAGTCCTTCAGTATCTTTTATCAGCAGCCAGGCCGGTACTTTGCTTCCTTCGATTTCACCGGAAACAATAAAGTATGTCAGCGCAAAGTTGGTGGTAATCAATACCGGGGAATTTTCATCCGGATTTCCGATTTCATAAATGCCTTCGGTTACCGTCATCGGGCGCTGCGGGTCGGTAAAAATATTAAGCCGTTCCAGCAGCAGCGAGAACTGAGATTCCGCAGTGAAATCCGACAGCACGGTGATGGCGCCGTATTTGGCAACAAACATGGCCGCCAGCATGGTTTCCACATCCAGGTTGGACGCCATTTCACAGGGAAATGTAATGGTGGGGAATCCCAGAGACCGGTTGCTCGCTTTCAGAGCGGCCCGGCGAATGCCGACCTGATCTTCAAACGCCTGCTTTACATCCCGGGAGCCGGAATCCAGCACCAGTTTTTTCAGGCCCATTTCCACCAGCTTGTCGGTCAGGGGAATCAGGGCTTCCACGGAGTCTGCTTTGACGGCCAGGGGCAGATCATTGTCTTTTGCGATGGCCGCGAAATCATCCAGGGTCTTTTCGGTTGCCGCGTAAATCAGCGGATTTTTAAAGCTGGTGGCTTCCACCGCCGCTTTCATGGCATCCGCATTTTCACTCATCAGGATCAGGTTGAATTCAGAGGTTTCCGCAATGATTTTGGCGACTTTGGCAAATGCCTTGGCATCGCCGGCATCCTGCACCGCCACCAGTTCCGGCCGCAGATTGAATCCTACCCGTTCAAACTGAAGCGCATTCCAGGCCGTCAGCTTGGCTTTGAGATCCGCGTCGCTGATGTCCGAGCTGACTCTGGCAGCAAGTGCCGTGGGGTTGTAAAATGTTTTTTCATGTCTGTACAACACAGTTTCCGACCCAATGGTCCGTTTCCGAACGCCTTTACCGATCTGAACCGGCAGAATCGGGGGAGCAGAAGCTTCCGCCAGCTGTTCCCGTGCCTCATCCGATACGTACGGGCAGTCGTCCAGGGACGCCTTGCCGGAAGCCAGGTTCATCGCAAAGGCAAGGCAGGTGGGGACCCCGCACTCCTTACAGTTGGTCTTCGGAAGGAGCTTGAAAATCTGTATACCAGTTAGTGCCATTTTTGTCTCCTTATATACTTAATCAATAATATCCAATTCCAAAAGATTATCAAAAACGTCATCACATTCAGGTGATGCCATTGCGGGGGTGGCGGTAAACCGCTGTCCCGCAATGGCCTGAGCTTTATGATGACGAAAACACCTGCTTAGCCGACAAGCGGTTCCATGTCGAGTGCGGGATGCCCTTTTTCCTGAAGAAACGGCAGAATTTCTTCTTCCGTGGTGCCGACGGTTTCATCAGCAATTTTGTCATACAGATCCGGACAGCCCATTTCCTCGCCGCGCTGTTCAATCCGATCCTTGAGTTCTTCTTTGAGCATCTTGGGCATCCAGACCATTCTCAGCAGTCCGCCGTCACCCAGGATAAATTTCTTCTGGATGATGTTGTATTTGGAATGACCCACAAATCCGGGAGACTGAGCACCGCCGCCCATTACACCGGCAAGGGTGGTGAACTTCATACCGGACGGAGTTTCGCCGGAATAGTCGCGACTGACGGTCATTACGCCGTTGCAGGACGGCAGCAGCGCGGCGATACATTCACAGCACCCGCAGGTGGTCATGGGATCATGCACGATGGAATAAAAGTTGTAATGGGTGACCGCGCCACGGGATGCTTTATAAACAAAGTCATTGACGCCTTTCCACTGACCCAGTACGGGATCCAGACATTCGCCTTTTTTAATGGGCTGGTTCGGACCGGTGGGGTTGATTTCAAAGGAGGCCTTGCAGTCCATCCAGTTGTAGGCACCGCAGAGACCGGTACGTTCCGGACTTACGGAGCAGACATGGTTGGGGGCAAAAGACTGGCACAGGGTGCAGGAGTAGAAAGTATCCACACTCTCATCCGTCATCTTGTCAACGCGTTCGTCACGGGTCTTGTACTCGGCCCGGGCCCGGTCGGTCATCTTGTCCACATCCGCTTTCTTGGTATACAGGGTCACCTGAACCTTGTCCACGATCTTGGTAAAATCCTGGTGGAATTTGGCATGCAGCACCACGCCGATGTCTTTTAAGGTAAACCCTTTTTCAATGGCGGATTTGCTGACGCGGATCCAGGAAATGTCGCGCTGGCCGATATGCATGATGCCCTGGATGTAGTTTACCAGATGGTGAATCTGACGTTCCATGATGGGTTCAAAGTCGGTCTCGAATTCACGGCCAGCGATCTGGACATAAATACCCAGCGGGAAGGTATCGCCTTCTTTGAGATCCGTAATATCCGGTCCCACGATTTCCACTTTGCCGTCTTCGATTTCATTCATTTCCGCCATTTTTACCAGCTCGGTGCACTGGGTCTTGCCGCCGCCGCACTGAACATAAAGGTCAGCGCCGCGAACCCGTTCCCCTTCATAAGCAGGGCCGAAGGACATGGGAATATCGATTTCATTGACCGTTACTTTCAGGCCGCGCACTTCAACGGACCGCTGAACGATTTCATCATGGGCCACATTGGCGACCACGTGTTCGTAAGTACAAATACCCGTAGGCAGGATTTCCGGAATGTCCGTGTCCGCCAGGGTCGGAAACCCCCAGTTAACACAACCCGCCGCCGCCACACCCCATTCGGTACCGATATCACCCAGGGCGTTGACAAACGCAAAGATTCTGTCTTTGTTGTATTTGAGAATTTTTTTGTAATCACCAGGTTCAACACCACCGAACGTCATGGCGGCACGGTTGGCAAACCCCAGGGCAAAAACCGCTGAAGAAATATCCGGACCAAACGGAACGATACGGGTATTCCAGCCGATCTGCACGCCCTGTTCTATCAGCTGATCAACCACTGAAGTGCCGTTGTGGCTGGCAGCGCAGAAAATATAAAGACTGCGTTTCTGATAGTCTTCCACGATCATCTTGGCGATTTCAGAGGTGGGGGCCGCACCGACAATGGCGGCGAACCCGGGAGCGGAACCGTCAACAAATTCAACGCCACGTTTTCTTAAGATAACATCATCTGCCGGACCGACCCATTTTTTGCCGGCGTCCAGATCCGGATCTTCCTGGGAAAAGTAGAAATCCGGCTGCCGCACAATGCGGATGGCTTCAAGGATTTCATAGGCGAAAATGGCGGCCATACCGGCATCCAGCAGGGGGCCGAGGTAGGGCAGGTGATTTTTGCCTTTTACATGGGGCGGAAGCAGCCCGCGGGCAAATTCCAGGGGTTTTTTCAGATCTTCAAGGGTTTCCACTTTCATTCCGGTAAGGGAATAAATCACCGGCAGATAATACCCGGTATTGGGAAATTCCACCTTGGTATCCGCATTCATTTCACTGAGTATCTGCCGCAACTGGCCTTCTGCTGTTGAAACAACTTTATAGCCGCCTTGAATGGCTGCAAACGCGATTAATTTTGACATGCTTTCCTCCTTCGTTGAGGATTTAATTCATTATATTTTCAAATAATTCTTTCGAATTAAGCTTCCAGGGCCTGACGATCCGCCATATCCATAAGAACACGTTCCCGGGCTTTGTCAATACCAAGGGCTTTGCGTTTCTTGTCAATGTGGGCAATCATCTTATGCGCATGCTTGATGGGATCTGCTTCAAAATCCCACATGCCGCCGTAGAGTTTTTCCATTTCATGGAACAGATAGTTCTCAAATACCGGCGCGCCGGAGGTCGGGAAAGTGTAACCAAATACCGTGTACACACCGGAGGCAACAAAATACTGGCCGATGCTGATGGCTTTTTCACTCATCCATTCCGGTGCGCTGCCAGCCGCGGGCAGATCGGAAATATCATTGCCCAAACCGCCTGCCTTGACCACTTCCGTGGCGGCCAGGAGGATCCGGCTGTTGTCCACGCAGGAACCCACATGCAGAACCGGCGGGATACCCACGGTCTCACAGACTTCCGCCAGCCCGGGACCGCAGTATACGGAAGCGGATTCCGGTGTCAGCAGCCCTGCCATACCGCAGGCAATGGCGTTGCAGCCGGTGGTCAGAACAATTACATCGTTTTTGATCAGTTCTTTGACAATGGCAATATGGCCTTCATTGTGCCGGGTCCGGGCGTTGTTGCAGCCAACCACACCGGCAATGCCGCGAATGCGGCCGTTGATGATATTGTCATTCAAGGTATAGTAGCTGCCCCGGTAGGTGCCGCCCAGGTGATATTCAATGGATTCCACGCCAAAGCCCCCGATCTGGGTGCATTTCTGGGAGGGAATCATAATCTCGGTGGCGCGGTTTTCAAAATTGTCAATGGCGATTTTGAGGATGCGCTTGGCGTCTTCCAAGGCATGGTGTTCATCAAACTCAATGTGCAGGGTGGATTCCTGCTCCATCCGGGCAATGGGATGGGTGGTGATGAGTTTGGTGTGGAAACATTCGGCAACATTGGCCACGTTCTGGAAAATACACTGAATGTCGACAACCATGGCATCACAGGCACCGGTGATAATGGCCAGTTCCTGCTGCAGGAAGGTACCGGCAACGGGGACACCGTGACGCTGGAGCATTTCATTGGCCGTGCAGCACATGCCGCTGAGCTGAATGCCTTTGGCGCCCTTGGATTTGGCGTAGTCAATCATTTCCTGATCCTGGGCAGCCACAATGATCATTTCGGACAGTACGGGTTCATGACCGTGAATCACCACATTGACATGATCAGCTTTCATGACGCCGAGATTGGCTTCGGACTGCATCGGATACGGGGTCCCGAACAGGATGTCCTGAAGGTCAGTGGCCAGCATGGAACCGCCCCAGCCGTCCGCAATCGCGGCCCGGACGCCCTGTTTTGCCAGGTTTTTATAATCCATATCAACACCGATATGGGTACGGTGCATAATTTCAACGATTTCGCGGTCGATATTTCTCGGCCGGACACCGGCTTTTTTCCACTTTTCATACAATGCTTCCGGTGCCCGTTTCAGATAAAGCAGCTCGCCTTCGGGTTTACCCCATTCGGCAAACGCCACTTCAGCGGTTTCCAGGGCGATTTCGTCCATGTCGCGATCTTTTACTTCGCCGTCAACTTCCACTGTGGTGGCAACCCCCAGAGCTTCCGCAACCGCTTTCAGTTTAATGGTGTCTTTGATTTCATAATCATGGCTTTCTTTCCGTGCAACCGCCCGGAAAACTTCGGCCACGCTGCGGCCATGATCAGAGTGGGCTGCCGCGCCGCCGGCCACCATGCGGATAAAATTTCGTGCCGCGATGGTATTGGCGGTGGCACCGCACAGACCCTTACGGGTATCTTTGCCTTGAATGCCGCCTTTGGGCAGGGGCAGCCGGCAGGGTCCCATAGCACAGTTCTTGCAGCAAATGCCCTGCATGCCGATGGCGCAGGGTTTCATATTTTCCGCACGATCCCAGACCGTATCAATGCCCAGTTCCTGTGCCCGGGCAATCATCTGCTGGGTTGCCTTGTCAATGGATGACTTAATCGGGTCGGCCAGTTTCATGGCCTTTTCTGCTTTTTTTTCTTCTGCCATCAGAGGTTCCTCCTCTTATTTTTTAATTTTGGAATGCCGGCGCCTTCCGATAACGCTTGTCCGGAAGTCGCGCCTCAGGCATTGTGATTTATCTTGTTACACTCTTTTGTGAACCTTATCGAGCCGCTCGAGCATCTTTTCCTGTTCGGTTTTCTGGACGCTCGCTGCGGTCATGGAAACGGATTTCTTTTTTTCCGTGGCGTGTTTTGCCATCATTTCTTCCCGCTCCTGGGCCCGTTTTTCACGGATAGCGGCTTCTTCAGCTTCCCGTTTGGCAGCAGCTTCAGATCGGGCCTTGGCCTCTGCTTCTTCTTCCGCTTTGGCTTTGGCGTCCGCATCTGCTTTGGCTTTGGCGTCGGCGTCTGCCTTGGCTTTGGCAGCAGCTTCCGCATCTGTTTTGGCTTTGGCTTCCGCGGCCGCCTTGGCGTCCGCAGCCGCTTTGGCCTCAGCTTCCGGATCAGCCGCAGGAGCAGGGGCTGCTTCTGCTTTTTCTGCTTTTACTTCCGCCTTGGGCGCTGCTTTCTTGGGCGCGGCTTCTTTCTTGGGGGCGGCTGCTTTTGCCGGGGCCGCTTCTTTCTTGGGCGCGGCCGCTTTTTTGGCGGCAGGTTTCTTCGCTTCTTCTTCGATGGTCAAATCCGGTTTGGGCGCCATTTTGGCAAAATCAATATCCACATCATCGAGTTGTTTTGTAATACCCGCCACATCTTTGGCACTGCCGCCGTCTACCATCAGATCAATATAAGATTTGATCAACCGAACCGCTTCCGGATGCCGCATGATCGTAATACTGGAGCCGGCCAGGAGGTAAGCGACCGCGCCGACAACTTCCATCATAATGCCGCGGCGCTCGGGATCACCCAGTTCCGGGGCTTCATCGACGGGCTGTTTTGCTTCCTTGCACCGCCAGATTTCATTGGCCAGATTGTTGATCATGGGGAGCTGGAGCTTATCGTCACCCTGGGTCAGGGCGGCCATGCCGAGACGTTCCATAACGGAATAAGAATATTCCATACCGTAGCCCAGACCGCCGGTAGTGGGGTCCACAATGACCTTGGTCAGGGGCACGCCCAGGTTTTCCAGAAGAATATTCACCTGTTTGGCCAGGTTTACGTCAATGGGGGAAGAAGAGATAAGGGTGTGGCCATATCCCATGGCGCTGGCGCCGATACCTTTGTGATTGGCTTCTTCCACCGGCCCCAGGGTCAAGTTTTCCCCTTCACATTCCTGGGAAATGGCTTTTAACACTTCTTCGTCTTTCTGCGGATTGGCAACACCCCAGATGATCAGGGGCACCTTAATTGCCTTGAGTACTTTTTTAACGGTTTTCACTGCATCCGCGGCACTGGCATTTTTGTCGTTGGGATCCGTGCTCTTCATCTGAAGCACGATGGCATCCGCGCCGTATTCTTCCACGCATTTTTTCGCCCATTTTGCGGGGTCGGAGAGGACATCCGCAAATGGTTTTTTTACTGCTTCCGGCCAGTCCGCCGGTTCCATGTCCCAAACCTCCATTGCGATTTTGGGTTTATTGGGCATGTCCCCTTCAAACAGATAAAACGGATAGCTGCTGGCACCGCCCACAGTGACCGCCTTATCACCCTTACCGATAGTGATCGGTTTTATGCTTCCTGCATAAGATTCTTTTACCATTTCAAAGCCCAATGTTACATCCTCCTAATCTAAGTAATAGGGTTAATATCGTATCAACCTGGTGGATCCCGCTTGTCCGGCGGCATCCTTTACATTAAACATATACCTTATATATAAACCCGTTTCCGGGATATTCCCGCGTCAAGGGCCCGTGATTTTGCCGCAATTCCGATGCATTCAGGAGCCTGTAAAAAAAAATACGTTTAGCTCATAAAAAGGTTCCTATTAAATATGAAAAAAAATTGTTTGTCAATAACATGGTCATAATTTTTCACGTGAAATTTATTGTGTTTTTTTGGGCAACACAGTGGGTTGCCATAAGGCCCGCTCACAACGGTCAGACGGTTGTGAAACACTGACCCTGTTATGTTTTCTCCGGTATACTGCCCCCGGTATACCGACCCCGATATCCCTCCCCCGGCAATGAATTTTTGAGCATATGCCATAAAAAAATCCGGGTCAATCCTGAAATAAAAATTTTTGAAAATAAAATTTAAATCCCTTCAAATTCAATTAATTGACCTGATTAAAAAGAGACTGCCGCATATACCGCAGACAGCGGCAGGTCAGGGTTTTTTCGGGTTTTCCTGCAGGGCCATGTACTGGGTTTTGGCCCATCGAAGAAACAGATACAGCACGGCAAAAGCGGCCGCGGCCGCACCAAACAGCCACAGGTTCAGGTCCGCGGCAGAGCGTCCCAAAAGAACAAAGGGAATGCACATAATTCCCTGCACCCCCCAGTTCAGCCAGAAACAATACCGGAACGGCACCCCGGCCAGGGGCAGCATGTAAAGCTTCACCACATAGGGGAATACCGGAAACGTGAGAAACAAAAAACTGAAAATAAACGCCTTGTTTTCCGGCACCACGGGAATCTGGTAATTTTTGCGGCCCACCAGATACTTCACCAGGGGCCGGCGCACAGCCCAGGATAAAAAATAGGCCACCAGCAGATGAAACGGCATCATTACCAAAACCAGCAGCAAGCCTTTGGCCAGGCCGAATTTTACCCCTAAAAAAAATAAAAAAAGGCTAAGGGGCGCCCCTACCAGGGGCAGCACCGCCATCAGTGAAATAAAAAGGCCTGCCGGGGTTTTTTCATTGATCAGCGCCATGATCCGGTGAAACAGGTCAAATTCAATAAAAACCCAGATTCCCGCGGCACACAGCAGCACGAGGGCAGCAGCGGCCGCGATGAGCTTGTACCGGTGATGGGCAAAGGCGGTTTTGAATGCCAAAAGGGTATCCTTATCCTGTTAAAATAAATTCCGGTCAAAATAAAAATCCGGTATTGGGCCTACCATGGTTTCATGAAAAAAGAAACCCGCGACTGCGCATCAGCGCGTTTTGCTCTGTTCTAATTTTTCGACTATAATTTCAGGATGATGATGGTATCCGATCCGCACTTGATGCAACACAATACTGGAAAAATCTTTTGGCGCCCGGGCAGGATCTTTAAAATAAATCCTGATTTTGTGATTGTCACCATAGAAAAACCAGCCATCGGCAACAATGCCGGAGGCCTGAGAGATCACCTCATTGCATAATTCCGGCGCGGAAAAATCAATTTCCCGGCCGGAAACTTTACCGTACCCATTACCGGACAGATAAAATGGCGACAGATCCGGCACCGTATCCACGGGCTGAATATCCCGAAGCCCGGTAATTTCGAAATTTCCGTAAAATCGGTTCACCGCTGTCACGGTAAGATGGCAGACCCTGCCCGTGGCAAGGTCCGGGGCGGCCCGGTAAACATAAACGGCCCGGCCATTTCTCTGTTTCAGCACGGCATTTTCCCGGTGTCTGTAAATGACCACGGCATTTTCAAGCCGCACCGGAAAAGCATCCCTGTCATGGCGGTCATAACGGTACAAATCCGCAATGGTCGCCACTGCAGGAGGCCCGGAGGCGGCAGATGCTGAAGACCCGGCAATGCGGAACGGGGCCGTGGAAAATTTTGCAACCACCGGCAAGTGATCTGAAAACCCGCGTCCCAGATGCCGGCCGGTCCCGGGTTTTCCGTTCCGGGCAGCCCGCTGCCACCGAAACACCCGGTTTTCCGCAAACAGATAATCCGGATCAAACCGGTCAAAAGAATCATCCACATAAGAAATGCCGTTGTCATCATAGAGGGCCTTGGGCACAATGATGCTGTCCGGGCTGTTTTTCCGGCCGAAAAAATTAACCGACCAGCGCCGATACGCCGGCACTTCCAGCCAGAGATTATACAAAAACCCGCACCCGTTCTGAGCTGCCAGAAACGATTCATCCACCAGCCGGCCTTCTGCCGTGGTGCCCAGCAAATGATTGATCCCGGTGCGGCCGCCGGTGTCATTTAACCGCTCTATCTTCTGAAATGTTTCATATTCGTTGTAATCGGAATTAAAATCACCTGTGAGCACATAATCCGTATCACAGCCAAGGCTTTCGATTTCCCGGGCAAGTGTTTCAGCACTGACCATGCGCCGGCTTTCCGGGCCGGCCTTGGATTTCCAGTGATTTACGTAAACAATCAGGGGCCGGTCCGCAATTTTTAAGCGCACTTTCAGGATATGCCGGGCGGAGGCCCGGTCTGTTTTGCCAACGGCAATGGATTCCTGCGCGGTCACCGGAAACCGGGACAAAAGCGCGCATTTCACTGCAGCGGACGGCTGACGCGAAATGGCGCTATATTCATAGACTGCGCCGGCATTGGCCAGGGACTGCTGCAGCAGGTCCAGGGCGGTTCGGGTTTCGATTTCCTGAAGCGCCACAATATCGGCATCCAGATCTTTGATCACCCGGGTGATATTGGCAAGCTTTGCCGAAAGCATGGCCCGGGTCCATCCGGTCCTGCCGTTGGGCTGGTAATCCGGATATTCTGTTTTATCCGTTTTCAGGTCAAACAGATTTTCCACATTGTAGCTGGCAATTTTAAACGTTTCCGCCCATGCCGGCCCCTGGCCGGCAACGGCCAGAGCAATGCACCAGAAACTAAAAATATAAACGATTCTCATCAGCATTCCAGTTACGTATCACAAATTATCAAAAAGGGCATCCGCAACCTTGTAAAACCTGTTTTTATCAAGATATCATGCCATTACCCCAGAATTCTATTGACAGACCGGCAATAACTAACTTATCAAAATACTTACACGTTCGGTGCAGGCTGCGATGGCCGATCCCGGCAGAGAACCACGCCCGGTTTCCCAGGCATCCGCCTGAAACACTCATAATTACCGGTGAAAATAATGGATAAAGTCCTTATTGTCGACAAAGATGCTGAAAACCTGAAAAAAATTGAAAAGGGTTTCAAAGAACTGCATCACTTTGAACTCTTAACCACCCAGAGCGGAAAAACCGCTGTCGATATCCTGAAAAAAACAAAAATCACGGTTCTCATAACGGATCTCATTCTGCCGGATCTTGACGGGGTCCAGCTGCTGGCGTACATGACGCGGAATTATCCCGCCACCCCCTGTGTGGTGATGATGGAACCGGGTAAACCCCGGCCCTGGTTTAAAGACCGCAGCGGGCATGGGGATATGCTGTATTATCTTGAAAAACCCTTTGAGTTCGGGGCACTGGCCTCCATCATTTTTGTCGGGCTGAACCTGAAGGACGAGGGCCTGGCCATGCGAGGCATGACCCTCAGACATTTTTTGCCCCTGCTGGTGCTGGGCCGAAAAACCGGCTGTATGGAAGTCACCAGCGGCGGCCGGAAAAAAGGCTTGATGTATTTTGACACCGGTGTGCTGCTGGACGCCCAGCACAATAACCTGACCGGGGACCAGGCCGCAAGGGAAATGGCAAAATGGGAAGGCGTGGGCATTTCCTTTTCAAGCCTGCCCAAAAACAGAGCCGTCCAGAAAATTAACACCAAACTCATGGAAATCGCCGGTGCCGTATGGAAGGAAAAGCCCAAACCCCGCCCTGCCCCCGGCCCCAACGCCGCCGGACAGCCGACCCCGGTTTCGCAGGCCGCGCCGCCATCCGCGCCGTCTGCCGGCAACCCCTCCAAACTCCAGAGCGCCCTGACCCGTCATGTCAATATCCTGCGGACCATCAAAGGCTATCTCGGCCTGGCGATTTTAAATCCCGCGGGCAATGTACTGGCCACGGATGTGGCCGCGGAATCCATCGACATCAAGGATTTTGCCAAGGAATTAAACACCCTGTTTGCCAGTTGCAGCAAAACCGTCAACCAGAAAGGCCTGGACCGGTGCACCAGCTTTACCATCCATACCGGAAAAGCCGTTATCATGATGATGAGCGCGGATGTCTACAAACAGGGCAATTTCCGGTTTGTGGGCCTCATGGCGCCCGAAGGAAACGGGTTTTTCATGCAGACCCAGCTCAAGCGGATCATCCCCCAGGTGCTGACGGGGTCCTGATGCGTTTTTAATGCCGGATTTTCCAGCGCATGCCAGTACGCCGGCCGGCAAAATGTCTGAAAGGCATCCAATCAAGACACGGTTTTCGCCTTCCCCTTTCCCATGCATTTTCTTTTCAGGTTTTTGGCAATAAAAATATCTCCTTCCGTGACTGCAAATAAAAACTCCTTGATTTTAAAGGGAAAAATTTTTTTAAAGAATTCCTTGACGCAGGAAAGCAGAATCTGCTATCAAACCTTCTTTCATCCTATTTAATATAAATTTTGAGATGAACAATAAAAAAATTTTTGATTATCAGAAAAACCGGCCCTGGGCGGAAAATACGCAGATCGTCATGCAGCTGGGGCTGACCATGGCCGGATGTATTGGTTTTTGTTTTTTTGTGGGTTTTCAGATCGACAAATGGCTTGGCACCAGAGGTATTTTTGTAACCATTTTTATTTTTCTGGGCGTAATCGGCGGCGCAATGGTGACTTACCGGCAGATTATGGAAATATATGAAGAAAAGGATGCCCACCCAGCAGTTCCCCCGTATGGACCGGCAACCAAACCGCCACTCAATGGGCCGCAGGCCAACAAGTCACCAGTGAACAAGTCAAAGGACAGTTCAAATGGAACAGATTAAACACATCCAGAAAAAATACGGTTCCCTGGCCATTCTTCTTGCTCTGGGTGCCGGGCTCGGGCTTTTTGTTCTCGGTTTCAAGCCCGTGGGCAAGGGTCTGATCCTGGGAACCATTTTCAGTATTGTCAATTTTATTCTCATGGCGGAATCCTTGCCGTCACGGATCGGTACGACCCGAAAGAAGGCCACGATTTTTTCTTTTCTGTGGATTATCATCCGCTACGGCCTGCTTGCCGTTCCCATAGCCATATCCCTGAAACTTTCTCAGTTCAACCTCTGGGGCACGGTAGTCGGCCTCTTTATGATCCAGATGGTCATCCTGGCAGACGGCATCATCAGCCAGGTTTATTTTTCAACACGAAAAAAAAATAGCACTGAAAACTTATTATGGAAGAACTAGGCAGAATCAATCAACTCATTGTTCCGTTTTTCGGCCATGACATGACCTTCAACATTGGAGTCATTGTCATGACATGGGCGATTTTCGGCTTTCTCCTCCTGTTCGGCTATCTGGCGTCAAAAAGCCGACGGATCATTCCCGGCACGGTGCAGGTGGTGGGCGAACTCTTCATCAATCAGCTCTATGGGCTCACCGAAGACGCCATGGACGAAGAACTCGGGAAAAAATACGGCCCCCTGATCTGCGCCCTGTTCATGTTTCTTCTGGCATCCAACTGGTGCGGCATGCTGCCGTTTATGGAAGAACCCACCAAAGATCTGAACACGCCGCTCAGCATGGGGCTCATGGGATTTGCCATCGCCCATTATGCCGGGATCCGGGCAAAAGGATTCAAAGGATATATCAAAGAATATTTTGAGCCGATTTTTTTCATGATGCCGCTGAATCTCATCGGCGAACTGGCAAAAGTGGTTTCCATCTCCTTCCGGCTTTTCGGCAACATCATGGGCGGATCCATCATCATTCTGGTGGTGTCGCATTTGGTTTACAGCATTTTGCTCCCACCGTTTCTGAATGCGTTTTTTACCATTTTTGTGGGCGCCATTCAGGCTTTTGTTTTCACAATGCTTACGATTGTTTATATCGCGGTACAGGTAAAATAAATCATGACGGATGATATTCAAGTTTGGATGAAAGTCGCCGCCTTTGTGGGCGGCGGCATGGCAATGGGGTTCGGCGCTATCGGTGCGGCCATTGGTGAAGGATATACGGCTTCAAAAGCAAATGAGGCGATCGCCCGAAATCCCCAATTATCAGGGGACCTGTTCAAAACCATGCTGGTAGGTCAGGCCATCGCGGAAACGGCATCGATTTTTGCGCTCATTATTGCCATGCTGCTCCTGTTTTCCAATTTTTCCCATACTTCACCCCTGCTGATCGCTACTTTCCTCGCGGCAGGCTTATGCATGGGACTCGGTGCCATTGGTTCCGGGATTGGTTCGGGACTGCCCACGGCTGAAGCATGTATCGGCATTGAAAGACAACCGCAAATGAAAAACCGGATCACGACGATTATGCTTGCGGGTTCTGCCATTGCCCAAAGTCCGGCCATTTTTGCCCTTGTTACCTCTTTGATTTTATTATTTATTGACTTCACCGGCAAGCCGGTGTCCCCCACCTGGGCGGCGATCCTTGGCGCCGGCCTGGCTTCCGGTCTGGGCGCCATCGGCTCCGGGATCGGAGAAGGACTTGTGGCGAAATCCGGCTGTGAAGGCATTGCCCGGCAGCCGGCAGGCGCCACGAGAACTACCAATGTTATGTTGCTTGGCATGGCAGTCACCGAGACAACGGCTATTTACGGGTTACTGATCGCCTGTATTCTGATTTTCAAAAACTTTCCGGCGGCTGAATCCATTGCCGCGTCAATGGCTCTCTTGGGCGCGGGGCTATGCATGGGTATCGGCGCCATCGGTCCAGGGATTGGAGAAGGATTTGCGGGACAGAGTGCAGTTAAATGGATCGCCCGCAATGAAGAAGGGACGGCCACTCTGACCCGAAGCATGCTGGTGGGCCAGGCGGTGGCGGAATCTACAGGCATTTACGCGCTGGTTATTTCACTGATCCTTATTTTCGTGGCGTAACCGGCACCGGCCGGAAATAACTACTTTATTTTTTGGATAAAATATTCATCAATTGTTAATTTAAAATACTGATCACGATCACATCATTATCAATTTGGAGGTTTAACCATGGCTATTGAAGGTATTCACATTGTTCAGGCGGCAGCGTTTCTGGGAGCAGGATTATCAATGGGACTGGGCGCCATCGGCCCGGGCGTGGGTGAAGGTCTGGCCGCAGCAAAAGCGTGCGAAGCCATCGGCCGCAATCCCGCGGAAGCCGGTCTTTTGACCCGGACCATGCTGGTAGGGCAGGCAGTTTCAGAGTCTACAGGCATTTACGCGCTGGTTATTGCGCTGCTTCTTCTGTTTGTTGTTTAATTTCAGTATAATCATTATTACGGACACGACTGATGCATATTGTCAGCAACATTGCACTGATATCAATTAATGAAACGCTGATTGTCCAGCTGGTCTCGTTTCTCATATTCCTTTTTCTGATCAACCGGATCATGTTCCGGCCCCTCAGCCATATCATGGTCGAACGGGAAGAACACTTGAATGAGATTTCCGCGAACATTGAAAAATCAGAAACCGAACTTGCGACAATCAATGAACAGGTCAGAATTCAGGAAATGACGGCCATCGAAACAGCCAACCAGGAAAAAGAGAAGCTGGAGAAAGAAGGCGCTGCCCAGGCCAAGGAGATTCTTGAGACATCCCGGGAAGAAATTGCGGCCATAAAAAAAGAAAGCCAGCAATTTATTGACCGCCAAATCTCAAAAGCCAGCCAGGATATCAAAGCGGAATCTGAGAAATTGGCTGTCATTATTATGGAAAAAGTTTTGGATCGGAGACTGGCCAATGAATAATGAAACCTTTCCATACCGAAAATATGCCGGGCGCTATCTTCTCATCACCGTCCGGGCCGCTGTCATGCTTGTTTTCATGGCGGCGCCGGCAGCAGCAGCCGGCGGAGAGTGGCGACCGGTTTATGACGAGGTCATGCTGTGGATAAACTTTTTCATTCTTGCGTTTATCATTGTCAAATACGGTCGCAAACCATTGATGAACTTTTTGAATGACCAGAAGAATGAAATTGCCGATAAGATTCACCGGCTTCAGAAAGAAAAAAATACCCTGGATGCCAAAATTAAAAAAGCGGCGACAATGATTGAAGAGAGCAATGTCCGGTTCGAGCAGATCAAAGCCCGTATTATCTCAGACGGTGAAAATGCCCGCCGGGAAATTATTGAAAATGCCAAAGTCCAGGGAAAACATATTATTGAGGCGGAAAAAATGAAAGCCGCCAACCAGATCGTCCAGGCCAAATCCCGGTTTATGGCGGAACTGGTGGATGAAGCCAGCACCCTGGCATTGTCCAGGCTACCGTCCGAAATCACCCGTACGGATCAGGCAAAACTCCAGAAACTGTTTATTGACAGTCTTTCAACCGTTTCCCAAGCATCCGCCTGATGTTATCCTGAGAATTAAGGAAAACACCCCCCCATGGAACAAGTGCTTCAAAAAGTATGGGAACTTGCCACGATTTACGGCATCAAACTGATTTTTGCCCTGCTGATTCTGTTTTTCGGCCGGCTTATTGCCAAACTGGTCACCAAAATTATTGAACGGTTGATGGAGCGCAGCAAAATCGACCCTACCATTGTCCGGTTTGTCTGCAGTTTAACCTACATCGCGCTGATCGCGTTTGTCATTATCGCCGCCTTAGGCCAGCTTGGCATTCAGACGGCGTCGTTTATTGCCATCGTCGGTGCCGCCGGCCTTGCCATTGGGCTGGCCCTTCAGGGGTCACTTTCCAATTTTGCCGCGGGTTTTCTCATGATCATCTTCAAGCCGTTCAAGGTGGGAGATTATATTGAAGGCGCCGGCGTGGCCGGCACAGTGGAGGAAATATCCATTTTTACATCGATTCTCACCTCGCCGGACAATAAAACCATTATCGTACCCAATTCCAAGCTCACTGAAGGCAACATTGTTAACTGGACCATCAAAGGCACCCGCCGGATGGATCTGATAATGGGAATCGGGTACAGCGATGATATTGACAAGGCCCGGCAGGTTATTAATAATGTGCTGGCGGAAGAAACCCGGCTGTTGAGTACCCCTGAGCCCCTGGTGGCGGTGATTGAACTGGGAGATTCCAGCGTTAATTTCGCGGTGCGGCCCTGGGTCAAAACCGGTGACTACTGGGATGTTTATTTCAGCCTCACGGAAAAACTCAAAAAAGCCTTTGACGCCAATGGCATCAGCATCCCCTTTCCCCAGCGGGATGTGCATATTTATGAGCATAAAGAAGGTTGAAGGGGAAGGTGAAAGGTGAAAGCTGGAAGCTGAAAGGTGGAAGCTGAAAGCTCAAAGGGGGAAGCTGAAAGGCTGAAGGAAAGAAAGACGAATCACAGGGCAACACAGCGTTTTCCCGACCATTTCTCCAGCCTTCCCAACATTTTCAAAAAACCCGGAAACGGGCTGGTATTGATCCCCAAAAACCGCCAGTCAATAAATTCCATGATCAACCCGGATTCCGGCTCAGGTTCCAGATAGGCAAAATCCGCGGACATGGGCCAGGCAATCAACTTTCCCCGGACCCACACCCCCATTCCGGCCTTTTCTGCCTTTCGGACCCAGGCATCTGTTTCCCTGACCAGAAATCCCAGATGCTGAACCACTGGCCGGCCATCCGGGGCCAGGCTCCGGGTGTAAAAATTCGAATCTTCCACAGGTTCCAGCAGCTCCAGCTCCACTCCCCTGTGATACGCCAGCCCCAACTTTCCGGCAACTGAGCGGTTTTCTCCTTTTTCCGTCCAGAACCGCGGTGAGCCGGCAGCAATAAAAAACGGGCCAATCCCTTTTTGCTCGAGCGCTTCAGCCGCCTGTTCCACATCCGGCACCACCAGACCCAATTGATGGACTTTTTCCAGTCCATGTCGCGCCATAAAACCACCGCCCAGGTCGTTGACTTCCTGGTTGAAATCGTCCGCCGTTAACAAATCATCCAGATAAATCATAACGTTACCTCACACCAATTTTAAAATAGTTACCACGCAGGACACAGGGCACACAGAGAGGGGAACATAAACAAAAATTTGCTTATCCGGTTCAAGTTCAGCCATCGGTATCGGTATCGAAATCGCTATCGAATCCGATCCCGATTTCGATACCGATATAAACCCGGCAACTTGAGTTAAGTGGATAACCAGATAATACTATTTTTCTCCGTGACCTCTGTGACCTCTGGGGTTACATTTACCCTTGGTCATTGTATTACAAATCCGCAAAATTCTGATAAAACATCACCGTGGCCGGGCTGGTGACCGTGGGGTCTGTCACCACATTGATGCATGCCGGTTTTCCCGATTCCATGGCCCGCCGCAGGGCCGGAATAATTTGATCGTCCTCCGTAACCAGTTCGCCGTACCCCCCTAAGCCTTCCACCATTTTCTCATAGTGCCGCATCCCGAGTTCCGCACAGGTGCACCGGTCTTTTCCGATACTCATGCCCTGAGAATGCTTGATCATTCCCCAGGCACAGTCATTATTGACCACGCAGATAATGGGAATATCGTGCCGCACCGCGGTATCGAATTCCATGCTGTTGAACCCGAAAGACCCGTCCCCGTTCAAGACAATCACCGGCTTATCCGGGTGGGACAGTTTGCCGGCCATGGCAAAAGGGATTCCCGTGCCCAGGCATCCCAGCAGCGCTCCGGCCGGCACCAGGACGCCTGCCGGGTTTGACGACGCAAAACCGGCCAGGCCGTAATAACTGGTGTCCCCGCCGTCGGCCACGTAATAGGCGTCTTCTCCGAATGTTGCCATAATCTGCGCCACCAGCCGGTTGGGATGGATGGGATCAGACGGATTTTCCCGCTGTTCCAGTTCGGTGATCATAAACGCCTTGTACGCATTTCTCAGTTTCGTGATCCACTGACTATGATCTCTTTTTTGAACCAGGGGCAGAAGCTGATTGAACACATATCCGCAGTCGCCCACCAACCCGACTTCCGATGTCCGGTTTCGGTCGATTTCTGATTCTTCAATGTCAATGCGCACCACTTTAGCATCCGGAAACAGTTTAGTGGCCTGCATGACCCAGTTAAACCGGACGCCGGCGGCAACAATGACATCCGCCTGAGGCGCGCCGGTCATGATGCCGGTAAATCCGCCGTCATTGATGGACTGAGAATGACTGTCCGGCAATGCGCCCCGGCCGTTATTTAAAAGGGCAAAAGGAAAACCGGTTTTTTCGATAAACGCTTTCAGGGCATCCGTGCTGCCGCTCATCCGGACCCCGCTGCCGCCGATAAACATGGGCCGCTGGGCGCTGTTGATTATCCGGGCGGCTTCGGCCAGTTCTGATTCATCCGGGTGGGTGGCGGATTTATGCCGCCGGCGCCGCGGCAGGGTGACATCCTTTTCATCCACGGCGGCAAACAGAATATCCGGGGGCAGTTCCAGAAACACCGGGCCGGGGCGTCCCATGGTGGCCTGGCGAAACGCGATGGACAGATATTCCGGAATCCGTTTGATATCATAGCAGGTGGCGCTCCATTTGGTGACGGGTTTGACCATATCAATCTGGTTCATTTCCTGCAGCGCACCGGTCAGATCATCCCGCAGGGGATGGCGGCCGCACAGCACCACCAGGGGCGCGTTGTCCAGATACGCATTGGCAATGCCGGTCAGGGCATTGGTAAATCCCGGCCCGGCGGTGACCAGACAGACTCCGGGTTCATTATTGTAAATCGACCAGGCATGAGCCATCATGGCGGCCGCCTGTTCGTGGCGCACATCAATGGTGCGGATCTTGTATTCCGTAAACCCGTCTAAAATATTTTCAATGTGCCCGCCGGAAATGGTAAATACCGTGGTAACATTTTCCACTTTTTTCATGTATTTTGCCGCCAGATGACCGCCGTATATATCTGCCATGGATTCCTCCTTTTTTGGTTTACATCACCATCTTGATTCCGTCTTCAAACCACTGGGCATAGACGCTCATGCCCAGCACCTTTAATTTGCCCTCGGCCGCGGCATTAAATGACGCATCTTTTTTCTTGCTGGTCATTACGGAAAATCCCGTGGCAGCATCTTTCCAGACCAGGGCCGCATCAAAGTTCTTATGGTCCCCGGGCGCAGAAGTCAGCTTGCCCTTGTCAAAAATAAACAGCCGGGCCCGCTCGCCGTCTTCGGTTTTAATCAGAATTTTTGCGCTGATCTTGCGGATATATTTTTTAAATGGCTTGTTGGTCACCGAAGCGACTTTTAAAATTTGATACAGGGCAAACAGCAGAACTGAAAATCTCATCGTCCCTCCTTTTGAATTAACGATCTGGTCTTATTTGGGCACCGGAAATCAGCTGGATAAATTTGAGTGTTTGGCAAAAAACCGGATTACCAGTCACATTGCCGCCTGATATCCGAAAAACGTGGGTTTTTACCTGTAATTTCAGGCCAGGGGCATCCGGCTTTTGGAGATGGAAAACCGCCGGATTTCATCATCTTCGTCATCCACCTGAATCACACCGTAGCTTTCGGTATTTTCATCCGTGCGGCGCTCGATGATAAATTTATAAATCCGGTTTGATAACGTTTCAGACACATAAACCACGGGCCCGCTTTTTTCGACCTCAACACACACCAGATCCTGGCTGAAAATCTGCGTCAGGTTGAACCGCCGCATTTCCGTTTTAATGGAATGGCACAGGTCAACACAGGATATGCTCAAATGCCGCTGAACCGCTTTTAAAATGGCCCGGAACAGGTCCCGGGGGGCTTTCTGAAAGGTCACCTGCCGGGAAACAGGGGCTTTTTCAGCGTCATGATTCTTTTTTTTCAAAGGGAAAAGGGTTTTCAAAGAAGCGGGAAGCGAATCTTTTTCGTAAATGGTTTCAATACGCCTGGCCGCGTCTTCGGTCAGGCCTTTAAAACTGACCATAAACCGGATGTCATGCGCATTTTCATCTGCTGATGTTTCTCCTCTCAATTTTGCCGATGGCGGTTTTTCGCCCAGCAAAGGCAGGCTCACAATGCCGGGCGGACTCTCGGCCACATCGCGGATGACCTCCGCGCGGTCCACCATCCAGCTGATGGGCACATGGTCACTGGTAAGGGTTTTATCCGGACGCCACCGCCGTCGGGTAACACCCCGCAGATACAGGGCACCCAGGGATTTTTCCACCAGACGGACCAGATCCGCCGCAGACTTGTTTTCCGGCCAGGCCCGGGCAATATCCTGAAGCAGTTCCCAGATAAAAAATACTTCCGGAATGGTTTTGACTTCCTTTTTTGTTTCCCGGTCAATCACGCACTGGACATTATACCGGATGGCGTGATCCTGAAATTTTTTCAAGGGATATCGAAGCTCCAGACCAAAAGGCGCTTCGCTGATGACCAGCAAATCTTCTCCCATGAGCTCCGCGGGCTGCCGCAGGGTCACCCCGTAATGGCGAAGCCCCTCAATTTTGCAAAGCCGGGCCATTATCTCATAGGGAAGGCCGTTATTGGCCATATCCTGATTTTTTCGGATAATATCTTTGAGCAAATCCATAAAAAATACATGGGACATGTTGGCTTCTACCGGCATGGGCAATTCCAGACGTCCGTTGTCCAGATTGTCCAGTTCAAAAACCACGCAGTATTCCCCGGTGGTTCTGAAAACAACTCCTACCGGATATTGAAAAAAAGGAATCCGGCCGGCCGGATATATTCTGGCCTGCAGGCGGCTCCGGATCAGGATGGCGTTGATCCGGGCCACGGCCTGGTGCCAGCCTGATTCATTTCGGGTGACTTCCGCCAGGGCGTTGTGCAGCAGGCTCTGAACCTCCATAATGCCGTCAGCATCCGTCAGCAGGCCCCCCCGGGCAAACAGCCGGATGATAAAGGGATTGGTGACCTGCCGGATCTCCAGATTCTTTTTCATAAATGGGGTATGCCTCCGTCAAAATCCGGGGAGTTTGAATTTCATGGTAACTTCACCCGTGGTTCTGTCAACCTGAATCATTTTACCGTCATCTGCTGCTGGTGCCATTTTCCGGCCGGTGGCCATTTCCATGAGCCCGCTGATAAAGGCCATGCCGGAATTGAGCACGGTTTCCATTTTTTCCGGATCATCCGGGCCGGTCATGGGAGCTGCTGTGTCCCTGCTGCCTGCCGGGCCGGCCCCAGCGCCTGAAGCGGATGCCGCGGTTTGGGTCAATTCCCTTTCCGGCAAAAGACTGTCCGGTGAAAAACTCTCCGGCGAAATACTGTCCGGAGCGGCAGGGTCCTCATTTTCTTCTTTGTCATAGGCAATGAGGTCCGGTGTATCCATTTCCGGTGTATCTGGTTCCGGCGTATCTGGTTCTGGCGAATCCATTTCTAATTCCGGTTCCAGTTCCGGCGTATCAATGCCCGATGAAACACCGGCTGCGGCAACACGATCTGAATCCTTTTCTTCTTTCAGCACTCTGGGATTAAGAAAATGGGGCGTATCCTCAGGGATTTCTTCCGCCGGCACGGGGTCGGATGCCACCTCAAGGAGCGGCTCCTGCATCATCTCCCGAAGCTGGTTGAGCAGTTCTGTGCGCTTTTCGCGGCTGAATTCCACCATGTCCGTGGTGCCGTCAAAAACCCCCTGAAACAGATCGGTTTTCATCTGAATGCCCGCGTAAATCCGTTCCTCAATACTGGCTTTGGCAATCAGATTCACCACGTTAATGGCACTGCTCTTCTGACCGATACGGCTCACCCGGCCAATGCGCTGGTTCATTTTTGCGGGATTCCAGGGCAGCTCAAAATTGATCACGCAGTCCGCGGCCTGAAGGTTCAACCCCGTGCCCCCGGCATCCGTGGACAAAAACACCCGGCAGTCCGGATTGTTGGAAAATTCATCAATCAGGGCCTGGCGTTTGGGCACCGGAACTTTGCCGGAGAGTTCCACAAACGCAATGCCGCTGTTGGACAACTGCCGGGCGATCAGATAGGTCATGGTGGTCCATTCGGAAAAAATCACCACCTTGTGATCGCTGTCACCGACCAACTCGCTGATAATGGATTCCAGTTCTTTGAGTTTGGGGGAAATATGGGTTTTCCGGTCAATAAGATAGGTGGAGTCGCATACCTGGCGCATTTTAAGCAAAAGTTCCTGCATGCGCCGGATGTCCATGGGCGTGAGAAATTTTTTATTGATAATCGGCCCCAGAAGCTGGGCATACCCCAGGTGAATCTTGGCCTGCCGTTCCGTAAGGTCAACGTAATAATTGTTCACGATTTCATCGGGCAGCTGGTCCAGCACGGATCTCTTTTTCCGCCGGATCACAATGGGCTGAAGCCGCTGATGCAGCTTTTCCAGATTCCGGTAACCCAGAATCTTGCCTTTCTGGTCCCGGCTGAGCATAAAATGATCCGCGGCAAAAGACCAGAGCGGCGAGAGCAAATCCGGCTCCAGAAACTGAACAATGGAATAGACATCTTCCAGCTTGTTCTCAAGGGGGGTGCCCGTGAGCACCAGGGCGTGCTCCCGGGGAATCCGCTTGACCGTGTCCGCAGTTTTGGTATTGAAATTCTTGATGCGCTGGGCTTCATCCAGAATCACCAGATCCGGCCGATACTGGCGGATCACCCCCACATCCCGGAGCACGGCCTCGTAATTGGTGATTTTAAAAAACGCATCATCGCCCAGATAGCATTGCCGCCGCTGGTCCGGATTGCCGGCCACAATTTTGGCGCTTTCCCGGCTAAACCGCTGAATTTCCCGGGCCCACTGCTCTTTTAAGGACGCGAGCGTAATGATCAGCACCTTTGAAAACCCGAAAATATCCCTTTTTAAAACAGACGCGCAAATGGCCTGAAGGGTCTTGCCAAGGCCCATTTCATCGCCGATCAGGGCGGCTTTTTTAAACAAGGCAAATCTGACCCCGTCTTTCTGGTAATCATAGAGCCGGGTGTTGATCACGGAAAAATCCGGTTCATAATGATCTTCAAGATCCGCCATCTGGCGGCGGGCCCAGGCATTGTTTACTTTTTCCAGTACCATGGGCTGGATGCGCACCCGCTTGTGGCGGTCCGGCAGGGACAGCAGCGGGGTAAATGCACACAGGTCATCAGCATAAAAACGCCCGGTATCATCAAAAAATTCCGTCAGGGCCGCCTGAATATCTTCCGGTTCCCGTGCCGGGTCATCGCAGAATACGCGGGGCCGGCGGGCTGCCGCATCCCAGAAAATATCCACAAACGGAAACCGCTCCTGCGCCACGGTGTCGGCAAAATTCTTTTTTCCCTTGAGCATGTCCGTGACCGCCATCAGGTGCTTGCAGGTGGACAGGCCGCTGGTCAGGTAATCCGGACACGAACAATGGCCCCGCCCGGCGGCGGGATCATGCAGGGTGACCCCATATTGTTTTCCTGCCGGCGTTTCCACCAGATGCTCGCCTTTGAACATGTCGCCGCTAATGATGCGCATTTTTTCGGATTTGGCCCGCCGGCGCCGGTCCTCCAGGGCCTGAGCCCGGATTTCCTCCCGGGAAAGCCACGGGTCGGGTTTTTGCGGGTCTGGTGTCTGCCGGTTTGCTGCATCCGGACCTGGCGCGGCTGCGGCCGCGCGCTGTCGGTTGCTGCTCATAATGTGCCGGATATCCAGAAGCGCGGCCACGGTATGTTTGCATCCTGTGCCGGGATACGGGCAGTCGCAAAAGGTTTCAACATCATTTTCCTTGAAATCAATTTCAATGGTATAATCGCCGTAACTGCCGTCCACTTCATAGACAAAACTGCCGGCGTGAAGATCCGCTTTTCGGTTGATGCAGGCCCCGTATTCAAACAGCCGCTCTCCCCGCCTGAAAATAACATCCGAATCCGCCACTTCCTGCCGAATAAATTCCGTTGTCAATTTTGATTGCAATGCACGCACAAGGATCGCCTTTCTTTTCTGATTTATTTGGGTTACCGGTTAAAATTTTAAAATCTAATATGACTATTGAATCCGCTCAAGGAAATTTTTATACATCATCGCAAACATCACCGGTATGTTCCGTTGAATATTCCTTATTGTTGCCGGCGTTTTATCAATTCCGGTACTTCCGCAGAGCCAAAGAGGCGCAGGGATTTTTTGCCCTGCGCCTCCGCGCCACTGCGAGGAAAAAGGGTTTTTAAAAATCAGTGCCGGTTTTTGGCATTTTTGCCGAAGTTATGGAAAAATATATGTACTACAGATTCACCCTTATCGGAAGATTTTTCTGAGAGAGTGCCAGATCCATCATCAGCACCTGAAAGTGGATGTATCAAAACTCACTATCGGCACCAAGCAACCCCGAGGCAAAGCATATTTGTCTTGACTTAAAAAACCGTTTTTAGTTCAATTAATAATCTTTATAAAATCAACAATGTCTGTATCGGGCGGGACAGATGAAGCCCGGTTTTTTTTGAGGTTTTTGATCAGCAAACACCAGCGTAAAATTTAAAATTGCCGGACAATGAAAATCCGGCCCCAACAATAGGAGAGTGTACGATGCAGGAGACCAAAACACCGGAAAACCTGGTGGAACTATTTGAAAGCGGCGTCAAAAAATTCAAGGACAATCCGCTTTTCGGCGTAAAAAACAAGGCGGGTGACGATCTTGACTGGATGACCTACGGCGAGATGGGTGAGCGGGTGGACAATCTTCGCGGCGGCATGGTGCAGCAGGGCATCGGCCCGCATACCGTGGTGGGCTTTATCGGCAACAACCGGCCGGAATGGGCCATTACCGCGTTTGCCGCATACGGCGCAGGGGCCAGGTTTGTGCCCATGTATGAAGCGGAACTGGAAAGCACCTGGGAATATATTCTCAAAGACAGCAACGTGAAATTGCTCATGGTTTCCAAACCGGAAATTTACAAAAAAATATCGGCATTTAAAGACCGCCTGCCCGATCTGGAGCAGATTTTTGTGGTGGAAGCAGAGGGCAAGGGGTCCATGGCGGCGCTCGAAGACCTGGGCAAAAAAAATCCGGCTCCCGCTGTAAAACCCAAAAAAAACGATATCGCCGCATTAATCTATACCTCCGGCACCACGGGCGAGCCCAAGGGCGTGCTGCTGTCCCACAACAACTTCACGTCCAATGCAGTGGGCGGCAACCGGATTTACCAGGATGTATTGAATGAAACCTCCCGCAGCATTTCCATTCTGCCCTGGGCCCATTCTTACGGCCAGACCGCAGAGCTGTATAACTGGATGCTGGTGGGCGGGTCCATCGGGTTTATGGAATCCGTTGCCACCCTGGGCGATGATCTGGCGCTCATCAAACCCACCTTCATGATCGCGGTTCCCCGGGTGTTCAACAAAATTTATGACGGCCTGTGGGCCAAAATGAACGAAACCGGCGGTCTTGCCAAAGCCCTTTTTGAGATGGGCGTGAACAGCGCCAAAAAACGACGGGAACTGGCAGCAGACGGAAAATCCAGTTTCATGGTAAACCTGAAATTAAAAATAGCGGACAAAATCGTTTTCCAGAAAATCCGAGACAAATTCGGCGGCCGGCTCGAGGGCGCACTCACCGCCAGCGCGCTTATGAACATTGAAATCTCCAACTTTTTTTCCGATATCGGCATTCCCGTGTTCGATTGTTACGGCCTGAGCGAAACCTCACCGGCCGTAACCATGAACTGCTTTTCCGCATTTAAAACCGGCAGCGTGGGGCGGCCCATTGAGGGCGTCAAAGTGGTGATTGACCCGTCCGTGGTGGAAGACGGCAGTGATGACGGGGAAATCATTGTTTACGGTCCCAACGTGATGCATGGCTATCACAACAAGCCGGAAGCCACCCGGGCGGTCATGACCGTGGACGGCGGCTTCCGCACCGGGGACCGGGGCCGGCTGGATGAAGACGGCTATCTGTGGATCACCGGCCGGATCAAGGAACAGTACAAACTCCAGAACGGTAAATATGTGTTTCCCGGCGCCATTGAAGAGGATATCCGGCTCCTGCCGAACATCGCCAATGCCATGATTTCCGGAGAAGGCAAAAAATACAATGTCTGCATCGTGATTCCGGATTTCGAAGTGCTGGGCAAATATGCCGCAGCCAACAATCTCCCCACGGATCCCAAAGAAATGGTGGCAAATCAAGCGATCAAGGATATGCTGACCGCTGAAATCACGGAATTTTTGAAACAAAAATACGGCGGGTATGAAATTCCGAAAAAATTTCTGTTTATCGCAGACGATTTCACCCTGGAAAACGGCATGCTCACCCAGACCATGAAGCTGAAACGGCGGGTGGTGTTTGAAAAGTATGATGATCAAATAGAGGCGTTGTATAAATAAGCTCAAAGCTGAAAGGTCGAAGCTGAAAGCTCAAAGCTGGAAGGTGGAAGGTAGAAGGTAGAAGACTGAAGCAAAAAAAATCAAAAATGCCGGCAATGCCCACAGGTACTGCCGGCCTTTTTGTTGCCTGTTGCTTTCCGGCACCTGCCGCCAAGCCGCTGCCCCATATCCGTGCTTCGGGTCCGTGCTTCGGCTCCGTACTTCGGGTCGGATGGCCGTGATCCTGCGGCCCGCAAGTATTGGCCAGGTATTAACCAGATATTAATCAGGCATTAACATTGATCATGGGCCAAAACAAAGATCAGAAATAAATGCATCTGCCAATTAATTACTTGTGTGTTTTATGTTTTTTGATAAAATTTAAATCTGTCAGATTAACCCATAACAAAATTTTTGATATATTTCATCGCGGATACCGGTAGAACCCGATCCAACCCAACGTTTTCAGGAGGCAATGAATGAAACAGGTTATCAGTATCAGTCTTGGATCAAGCGCCAATAATTATGAATTCCAGAGCACTTTTCTGGGCCAGAAATTTAAAATCAGACGCATCGGCACCAATGGCGATTACGATAAAGCCATTGACCTGCTGATCCAGCTGGACGCGGAAACCGATGCTTTCGGCCTGGGCAGCGTTAAACTGCCGGTGCCCAGAAAGACCGGCCGCCTCATCGGCATGGCCTCAAATTTACTGAACCAGGTTCGGGATGATTCCGGCAGAATCGCCAAATTGCGCTCCCGGCTCAAAACGCCGGTCACCACCGGCGATCATCTGATCAAAGTGGCCCATGAATGGGCCATCCGGTCCCTTCAATTTGAATACACCGGGTATTTCAACAATTCCCGCGTGCTGTTTCTCTCCGGGATTAACAACCTCCATATGGCCAGCGTGATGTCGGAATTTACGGAAAACCTGACATTTGCCGATCCGGTCATTGACAGCGGCATTTCCCGTTTTATTCATTCTTTTAAGGATCTGGAGCTTTATGCCAAGGGGATCCATGATATTTTAAAATGGGTACCCAGCAAACGCCTGTCCGATTCCGCCATTCCCCTGAAAAGATGGAATCAGCATATTATACGCAAAGCCATGCAGAAAGCCCACATCATTGTGGTGCCCTATCACAACTTCTACAGCTACATCGGAGACTGCACCCCGGAAGAGCTGGGGGGCAAAACCATTATCACCACCACGGCCTATGATGACCGAATCGAATTTTTAAAAAACCAGGGGGTTGACGTCATTATCGACACCACCCCCAAACTGCTCAAGCGAGTGGTGGGGGTGAATGTACAGGAAGCCCTGGTGATTGCCGCACTGGGCAAAAAAGAGCACCAGATTACGGATGAAGAGATGCTGGAACTGATGACCGAAAGCGAGACCGGTCTGCGGCCCCGGCTGGTCTATCCGGGCGGTGAACCCAAACACAAAACCCGGTTTGCCTTTGTCATCCATCCCCTGTCCCAGGAGCAGTTCAAGCTGGAAAAAGCCGTCAAACCCTTTGTCAATATTCCCGGGGCCGTGGATGCAGTGGAAAAAGTAGTGGCCTATGCCCCGCCCTGGGTTTATTCCACGATAACCGGCATCAAGTCCCCCACCGGCGTAGAAGCCGAAGGGTGGCTGATCACCGTGGGCGGCACGCCCAAACAGATGATGACCCATTCTCCGGAATTCACTTACAAACGCCTGCTCATGGCCGCCCGCATGGCCAAACGGCTCGGGGCCCAGATTATGGGGCTGGGAGCATTCACCAAAGTGGTGGGAGATGCCGGGGTCACCGTGGCGAAAAAAGCCGCCATTCCCATTACCACGGGCAACAGCTACAGCGCGTCCGGCGCGCTCTGGGCCGCGGCGGACGCGGTGCGGCGCATGGGACTCATTGAAATTGAAGAAGGCAAAAAAATCAACGGCAAAACCATGGTATTCGGCGCCACCGGGGCTATCGGGTCGGTGTGCTGCCGGCTTTTGGCCATGGCCTTTGAAGAAGTTTACCTGTGCGGCAGAAATATTGTGAAACTCATGGCCCTCAAAGAATCCATTCTCAAGGAAACCCCTGATGTAAAACTCCACACCGTCGTAAATCCGGATAAACATACCCCTGAGATGGATGTCATTGTGACCGCCACCTCCGGCATGGGTAAAAAAATCCTGGATATTACAAAGGTAAAACCCGGATGCGTGATTACGGATGTGGCCCGGCCCCTGGATCTGTCTCCTGAGGATGTGGCCAAGCGGCCGGATGTGCTGGTGATTGAATCCGGGGAAATTCTGCTGCCCGGAGACCCCAAAATGAAGGATATCGGCCTGCCCCCGAAAGTGGCATACGCCTGCCTGGCTGAAACCATTGTGCTGGCCCTGGACCGGCGGTTTGAAGTTTTCACCATTGGCCGGGATATTGAATGGGAAAAAGTAAAAGCCATTTACAAAATGGGACTTAAGCACGGGATGCGCCTGGCAGCCATCTCCGGAGTGAACGGCGTGTTTACGGATGCGGATATCGCAAAGGTTCGGGATCTGGCCCTTGCCGCCCGAAAACAAACAGGAGAAACATCGGTTGAGGATCAGGAAGAAGAACCACCGGTGCGAAAAAAAAGGGCGGCGGTCAGAAGCGGGCACAAAAATTAGGAGATGCCGATGAAACCCTTTCATGAACTCAAAAGGCTGGAACCCGGCCTTGAATATCTGGGCATCCGCAATATTAAAAAAGTCCACTGGAATCTGTGTTCCCCCAAACTCTATGAGCAGGCCACCCGGCGGGGGGAAGGGGTAATGTCCCATCTGGGGCCCCTGATTGTCGTGCGCCCGCCCCAGTCCCTCATCAGCACCGGCCGGGCCCCCAATGATAAATTCATTGTCAAAGACGACCTCACAGAAGGCACCATCAACTGGGGGGATATCAACATTCCCTTTGAACCGGAAAAATTTGATTATGTATTTGAACGGGTCAAAGCCTATATGCAGGACCGGGAGTTGTTTGTGCAGGATGTGCATGCCGGTGCGGACCCGAAATACCGTCTGGCCGTGCGGGTGATCACGGAATATGCCTGGCAGTCCCTGTTTGCCCGGAACCTGCTCATCCGGATTCGCGACCGGCGCCTGCTGCCGGATTTCAAGCCGGAATTCACGGTGATTGCCATGCCCAAATTTCTGGCCAACCCCAGACTGGACGGCATTCATTCGGAAACGTTTATTCTGGTAAATTTTTCTGAAAAGCTGGTGCTCATCGGCGGCACTTATTATGGCGGGGAAATCAAAAAATCTGTTTTCACGGCATTGAATTTTATTCTGCCCCAGAAAAACGTTCTGTCCATGCACTGCAGCGCCAATGTGGGCAAAAAAGGGGATACGGCCCTGCTCTTCGGCCTGTCCGGCACCGGCAAAACCACCCTGTCCGCGGATCCCAACCGGGCGCTGATCGGCGATGATGAGCACGGATGGAGCGACAATGGGATTTTTAATTTTGAAGGCGGGTGTTATGCCAAAGTCATCCGGCTGTCCAAAGAAGCAGAGCCGGAAATTTACGAAACCACCCGGAAATTCGGTACCATTCTGGAAAACGTGGTATACGACGAAGAAACCCGGCTCGTGGACTTAGACGATGACAGCATCACGGAAAACACCCGGGCCGCTTATCCGCTCACCCATCTGGACAACATCGTCCGGGAAAGCATGGGGGATCATCCGAAAAATGTCATCTTTTTGACCGCTGATGCCTTTGGGGTGCTGCCGCCCCTTTCCAGACTCACCCTGGACCAGGCAGCGTATCATTTTCTTCTGGGATATACCGCAAAAGTCGCCGGCACCGAGGCCGGGGTCACGGAACCCAACGCCACGTTCAGCACCTGTTTCGGCGCGCCGTTTATGCCGCTGCATCCCAGTGAATACGCCCGGCTGCTGGCCACAAAAATTAAAGAGCACAATGCCCGGTGCTGGCTGGTGAACACCGGCTGGACCGGCGGCCCCTATGGGGAGGGAAAACGGATTTCCATCAAATACACCCGGGCACTGCTCAACGCGGCCATAGACGGCCTGCTGGAAGACGTAAAATACGTTGAGGATCCGTTTTTTCGCCTCAGGGTTCCCACCACCTGCCCCGGTGTCCCGGCAGACATTCTCATGCCGAAAAACACCTGGCAGAACAAGGATGCCTATGATGCCAAGGCCCGGCACCTGGCCACGCTTTTTGCGGAAAATTTTAAACAATACAACGCTTTTGTCTCGGATGCGGTGATTTCAGCAGGACCGGGGGAAAAGAAGGTGAAAGGTGAAAGGTGAAAGCTGAAAGCTGAAAGTTCAAAGCTGAAAGTTCAAAGCGGAAAGCGGAAGGCTGAAGGCGGAAGAAGGAAGGTGGAAGCGTCATTAATCCAGTATGTTTCGATGGGACATAAACACCAAAATTGGAACGGTTGCCATTGTGTGGCACCTGGCTGAAGGTGCGCCGGAAGTAATGGAAATCAGGCTTCCCGCGTCAGACAGGGCCAAATTAAAAAAAATCCCGCAACCACCGGCCGAAAAATCAACCCAAAAACCCGCATCTGTTTCAAATACGATAAAGGCATCCTGCCCGGACATCCATGCCATGGCCGGGCAAATTCAGGCATTTCTTGACGGCCGGATGCTCAGTTTTCCGCCGCATTTGCTGCATTTGCTCCGGCTGGACCCTTGCCCGCCTTTTCGCCGGCAGGTGCTCCTTGCCGTGTCTGCCATTCCCCGGGGCCGGGTCAGTTCTTACGGCCGCCTGGCGGCCCGTCTCAACAATCCCGGAGCGGCCCGGGCCGTGGGCACGGCCATGGCGACCAATCCCTTTCCCCTTATCATTCCCTGCCACCGGGTCATCCGCTCAGACGGCGGCCTGGGCGAATTCGGCAGCGGCCAGGCCATGAAAAAAGCCCTTCTGGAAATGGAAGGGGTGGCATTCCAAACGCCTGAGCGCATTTCAAAAGTTTTTTTTTGGGGTTGAACTTTTTTCCCGGATTCTGAATACTCAAAGACGGATGATGCTGCCCGGCCTGGATCTTAGAGACCCGGCCGGCCGTTTCAACGGTTCAACTATCTGAAACCCAAAACCGAAAGCCCGGCCATGGCCATTGCGGACCAAAACCCCTTGAAAAACCCAAAAAAATGGACTTTCACCCTCAGGGCCAAGGTGATGGTGACCTTTCTGGTGCTGACCCTGGCCCCGGTACTGATCATTGGTTATTTTTCCATTTATTTTTCCGAAGCCCTCATCACCCGCATGGTGGTGCGCCAGCTTGAAAATGTGACGGAGGACAAAGCCGCCCTGCTCCAGGGCTGGCTGGCGGAACGGGTGGCGGATGTTTCCATGGTGGCGGAGTCGTCTCTGGTGCGCTCCATGGATCCGGCGCGGATAACCCCGTATCTTGATCTGATCCGGGAAAAATACGGGGTTTATAAAAGTCTTGTTGTGGTTTCCGCATCCGGCGCGGTGACGGGGGCCAGCCCCCGGGACGCGGCCCTGCCCTCGGGCTCCGCGTTGCAGGTGCCTTCCCTGCCCCCTGTTTCTACCGATCTGTTTGTCTCGGACATCACCTATGCCAATGATGAAAAAGAATCCTCGTTTTATATCTTTGTGCCCGTTCCCGGCCCAAACAGCCAGCCGAACCGTCAGCCGGCAGGCGCGGTTTACGGAAATGTGGGCACCCAAAAAATCATTTCCTTTATCCTGAATGTATCGCTGGGAAAAACCGGGGAATGTTATCTGGTGGACCGGGAAGGCCGTTTTCTGGCCCACAGGGACCCCCACCGAATTTTGACTGAAAATATTTCCCGGTCCGACAGCTTTCGCAAAATTTTTGAAAAAACCGACCGGAAAAAAGCCTATCTGGACTACCGGGGCATTGAAGTGCTGGGAGCTTCCCTGCCCGTGGGGGACACAGACTGGTTTATCGTGGTGGAGCAGGACCGGGCCGAAGCCATGGCCGCGGCCGGCAGTCTCCGAAACGTCATCTATCTTACCCTGCTGGTGTTTATTGCCTCCGCCCTCATGCTCACCTCTCTGATCGCCTATCATATTGTGGCCCCCATCCGCAAACTGAGCCGCTATGCGGGCCAGATCGCCCATTCCCGTTTTGACACCCGGCTGGACAATACGACCATGGGAAAAACCCATCGCAACGATGAAATCGGCAAACTCTCGGATGCGCTCACGGACATGGCCCGGCGGCTGCAGGAACGCCATGCCCGGCTCAAGGAAAAAGTCGGCCGGCAGGAGGCAGAACTCAAAGAAGCGGATCTGATTCTTAAAAAAACCCGGCTCATGGCCGAGCGGGCGGAAAAGCTGGCGGCCATGGGACAAATGGGCGCGGCCGTGGCCCACGAAATCCGAACGCCGCTGACCTCCATCAAACTGTTTCTGGAGTCGGTGCAGGCGGAAATCGAAATTTCGCCGGAATATGAAGAAGATTTCAATATCGCCATGAACCAGATCGGCCGCATCGAAGCCACCATCAACCGGTTTCTGGATTTTGCCAGACCCCAGGATCTCAGGTTTGCTGAAATTGCGCTGAAACCCTTTATTTCTGATCTGCTGATCATGGTCCGGCCCCAGGTAAACCGCCAGGAATGCGTCCTGGTAATGGAGCTTGCGGAAAACCTGCCGGTAATTTCCGGGGACCGGCGGCTGCTGGCCGAAGCCCTGATCAACCTGCTGGTCAACGCCCTTGACGCCATGCCCGACAACGGTACCCTGAAAGTGACCGCGGCCACCGATATTTTCGCGGTCACCGGCCGGGACATTCCTTGCGTGCGCATTGATATCGCGGACACCGGCCACGGCATTGCCCCGGATCAGACGGAAAACATTTTTAAACCTTTTTTCACCACAAAAGCCACGGGCACGGGCCTGGGACTGTCCCTGGTGCTCACCACCATCCGCAACCACGGCGGTGTGATCCGAGTAAAAAGCAAAATAGAGTCCGGCACGGTGTTTTCCATTTTTCTGCCGGTGTCTTCGGATACCCCGCTGGATGAAATAACGGAAAAAGATAAAATCAATGGAAAAAATATTACTGATTGACGATGACGAAGGCCTGCTGCATTTCCTGAAGCGGTTTTTCCTGCGCAAGGGGTATGACGTTACCGCCCTTGCCAGCGCCCGGGAAGCCATTAGCGCCATTGGCCGGGACAATTTTGATCTGGTGATGCTGGATTATAAAATGCCCGAGATCAACGGGCTGGATGCTCTGGATGAAATCAAAAAAATCGATCCCAAAACCCCGGTGATCCTGATGACCGCCTATGGCACCACCAATCTTACCATTGAAGCCATGAAGCGCGGGGCCTATGATTACCTGGTCAAACCCTTTGACCAGATGGATCTCACCCGCATTGTGGGCGAAGCCCTGGCCGTCAATCGCCAGATGAAGGATGTGGTGGGATTTCCAGTGTCGGAAACAACAGCGCCCGCGGTTTCAAAACCAAAAAGCGCGCTCCAGATTATCGGCACCAGCCGCAACATGCAGGAAATCTATAAGCGCATCGGCCAGATCGCGGAAAAAACGGTTTCCATTTTCATCACCGGCGAATCCGGCACGGGCAAAGAACTGGTGGCCCGGGCCATTTATCATCACAGCCGGCGCAAGGAAAAACCCTTTATTGCGGTAAACTGCGCGGCCGTGCCCGAGCCCCTGTTTGAAAGCGAGCTGTTCGGCCACGAACGGGGGGCGTTCACCGGCGCGGACCGCACGGTCATGGGAAAAATTGAACGCTGCGACCAGGGCACCCTGTTTCTGGATGAAATCACGGAAATGTCCCTTCCCCTTCAGGCCAAGCTGCTCCGGGCCATTCAGGAAAAAGAAATCGAGCGGGTGGGCGGCAGCCGGGTAATTCCCGTGGATGTCCGGATTCTGGCGGCCAGCAACCGGGATATTGAAAAAGAAGTCGCGGCCGGCCGCTTTCGTCAGGATCTTTACTGGCGGCTGAACGTAATTTCCATTGCCATACCGCCCCTGCGCGAACGGACGGAAGACATTCCCCTGCTGGTGGACTATTTTCTGGAGCGGTTTGCCGCAGAATACCACCTGGCCCGGTGCTATATCAAGGACAGCGCCCTTCAAAAACTCTCCGCCTACAACTGGCCCGGCAATGTGCGGGAGCTTGAAAACTGCATTCGCCGGGCCGTGCTGCTGTCCGCGGGAAATATTATTTCGGAAAAAGACCTTATGATTCCCGAGGACCGGGACGGAAACGGGCTGGCCGGCCTGACCAGCTTGACCGGCTTGACCTTGGAGCAGCTCCTGGACCAGCTGCGCGAAAAACTGGAAACCCTTCTTCCGGACATCCTGCGCCTGTCCCATGAAAATGTTCATGCCACTGTCATCGCGCTGGTGGAGGAAACCCTGATCCGGGCCGCCCTCCGGGAATACGACGACAACCAAGTCCAGGCCGCCAGAATCCTGGGTATCAGCAGAAACACCCTGCGCCATCGCCTCAAAAAACAGATTGAACGGGAAAGTTAAAAGGAAGCAAACGTTCCTGTTCAACTCTTTCATTTTTGTTCAAATTTTGCACACCTGCAAAAATAATTCATTAAATCGTATTGTTATCTCTTTATCTACCAATCACCAGGCTTTTTCCGATACCTGACAGGTTGCTTTCCTGAACGCGGCCTGGCTTTGCTGTTTTTCCCCTTCGCGTTATTAAATTAATTATATTACATAATATCCATAAGTTAAATTTAAAAAAAACATTTAAACACTTCTGGCATGGCCGTTGCATTTCTATTCTGCAACGTGGCAGTAAAAACGTTCAACAAAAGAACAAAAGGAGGTTCTCCCATGCAGAAGAATCTGAAATACGAATCCGCGGGCACCGGCGCACCGGCTCCCTTTAAACCCAGAATGGTAAAAATGGATCATGAAGGGATTCTGGTAAGCGAGAGAATGGATGAAATCACATCTCTGTGCGACCGCAATCATCCGATTTACGAACAGGTGACAAGCTTTAGCGTGGCCCTGTACACGTTAGGATTTTTTGACAGTCCGGATTTTATGTCGTTACAGGATGTCTCCACAACAGACGCTGCTGAAATTCTGGACAGGGAATTTTCTGAAATCCGGTTTAACGATATCCCTGTTGACTATCATATTGCCGGCTCAAAAGAAAGGTACCTGCTGGTCATCGGCGCTCCTGAGTTCCCGGTCCATTTTGCCGTGGTGGGGGACATGCGCAGCAGCCGTCCCTATTTTTCCAAACTGCCCTTTTTCGGCGCGGGTTACGACAGCATAGACGAATTGAAAACTGAATTCGCGGGCTATGATGGCGTGACAGCGGAGGATTTCCGTTTTTACCGGAAAAACTGGTACGGCCAGATTCCGCCGGATTCCATGGGCAAAATTTATATTGTCAAAGATTGATTCTCAAATTGTAAATTCGAAGGAGGCGAATGCATGTCAGTTATTACAAGCGTTATTGAAAAAGTAAAACAAATGGACCCCGGTCAGAATGAATTTCATCAGGCAGTGACCGAGGTGTTGGAAACCCTTGAACCGACTGCCGAACGGCATCCGGAATTCGTAAAAGCCGGCATTTACGAACGCATTGTAGAGCCGGAGCGGTCCGTCATGTTCCGGGTGCCGTGGGTGGATGACAAAGGCAACGTCAATGTCAACCGGGGATTCCGGGTCCAGTTCAACAATGCCATTGGCCCGTTCAAGGGCGGCATCCGGTTTCATCCTTCCGTCAACCTGTCCATCATCAAATTTTTAGGGTTTGAACAGATTTTTAAAAATTCCCTGACCACCCTGCCCATGGGCGGCGGCAAGGGCGGCTCAGACTTTGATCCCAAAGGCAAATCCGACGGCGAAATCATGCGGTTCTGCCAGGCCTTTATGCGGGAACTGTTCCGGCACATCGGCCCGGAAACCGACGTTCCGGCCGGCGACATCGGCGTGGGCGGCCGGGAAATCGGCTTTATGTTCGGGTATTACAAAAAAATCAGAAACGAGCATACCGGCGTGCTGACCGGAAAAAGCCTGGAATACGGCGGCAGCCTGGTCCGGCCGGAAGCCACGGGCTACGGCACGGTCTATTTTGCCCAGGAAATGCTGGCCACCCGCGGCGCGGATTTCAAAAATCAGCTCGTGGCGGTAAGCGGCTCCGGCAATGTGGCTCAGTATGCCATTGAAAAAGTCAATGAGCTCGGTGGCCGGGTCATTTCCGTGTGCGACTCAAGCTCCACCATTATTGATGAAGAAGGCATTGATAACGATAAATGCTGTTATCTCATGGAACTGAAAAATGTTCAGCGGGGCCGGGTCAAAGAATACGCGGACAAATACAAGTCCGTATGCGTGGAAGGCAAAAACGTCTGGGACGTGATCCGGGAACAGGGGATCAAGGTGGATATCGCCCTGCCCTGCGCCACCCAGAACGAACTGAACGAAGAAAACGCCCAGGCCCTGGTGAACAACGGCTGCATGTGCGTGGCTGAAGGGGCCAACATGCCGTCCACCCCGGATGCAGTCAAAATTTTCAAGGAAAACAACGTGCTTTATGGTCCGGGAAAAGCTGCCAATGCCGGCGGCGTTGCCACCTCGGGGCTTGAAATGAGCCAGAACAGCCTGAAACTGTCCTGGACCCGGGAAGAAGTGGACAACCGGCTCCAGATCATCATGAAAAGCATTCACCAATCCTGCATAGACGCGGCGGAAGCTTACGGTCATGCCGGCGATTACGTCATGGGCGCCAACATCGCGGGCTTCACCAAAGTGGCCAATGCCATGCTGGCGTATGGGGTGGTGTAGGGGGTTAAGGTTGAAGGTGTCAGGTGTCAGGTTTCAGGTTTAAGACTGAAGACTGAAGGTTTAAGACTGAGATTGAAGACTGAAGGGAATGCTGATCCGGCGGAATCCTGGAAACTGATTATCGATAAAGGCCTGCTGAATCTTTTACCCCAGTCCTTTGATCAAAAAATGGTAAAAAAGCCCGGCGCATAAATGCGCCGGGCTTTTTGTGTTGAATTAAGCAAGTCAAAAATCAATTTTTCCATAAAAACCTGCATGAAACAGGCTGCGACAAGACGGACGAAACCGACGAAACGGTTGAATTTACCGCTCTATGCTGATAACCATGGGCAGAACATACAATCTATCGGGTTAACCAATTCCTTTCATTTTTTTGCAGGGAACTCAGAATGTTCCAGACCACCATCACCACTGAAATGCTTTTATGGATAATTCTTGCCGTAACCGTACTGACGGCAATCTTCACCATCGCCGCTATGATAGCTGTCTCAAGGGGATTTCAGGCGGCCATAAAAGAAATGCGGGCCGAACTGCGATTCAGCCGGAGAGAGACGCGCAGTGCCGGCAAAGAACTTCGCGAAGAGGTGTCCGCGGGGCTTAAATCGGCCAATGATACCGTCTTCAAGACCCTGAGTGGATTGGGAAAGGCACAGCAGAGTCACCTTGAAACAATGGCCCACCAATTAAAAGACCTCACCGCGTCCAACCAGAGGGCTCTGGACGGCATCCGCACCACCTTTGATGTCCGCGTCAAAGAACTCCAGGAAAGCAACGAAAAAAAACTCAACGAGATGCGAAAAACCGTTGATGAAAAACTGCACGATACCCTCGAAAAAAGGCTGGGGGAATCTTTCAGGATCGTCAGTGACCGGCTGGAAGCCGTGCATAAGGGCCTTGGGGAGATGCAGAACCTGGCCACGGGCGTGGGAGATCTCAAGCGGGTGTTAACCAATGTCAAGGCACGGGGCACCTGGGCGGAATTCCAGCTTGGCGCCATTCTGGAACAGATCCTCACCACCGAGCAGTATGAAAAAAATGTCTGTGTAAAGGCCGGCTCCGCTGAGCGGGTTGAATTCGCCGTCAAATTGCCGGGACCAAAAGATGATCCGGACAATTGCATATGGCTGCCCATTGATTCCAAGTTTCCCCAGGAGGACTATATTCGGCTTCAGGATGCGGCGGACAAGGCTGATCCGGAAGCGGTGGGGGCCGCCACGGACGCCCTGGCGCGGGCGGTTCGGGCCGCTGCAAAGGACATTCACGACAAGTATGTAAATCCGCCGGCCACCACGGATTTTGCCATAATGTTTCTTGCAACAGAAGGCCTGTACGCGGAAATTCTGCGCCAACCGGCCCTGACCGATGATCTGCAGCAGCGGTTTCGAATTGTTCTGGCAGGGCCCACAACCCTGGTGGCCATTTTGAACAGCCTTCGCATGGGTTTTCAAACCCTTGCCATTGAACAGCGCACATCTGAAGTGTGGCGGGTTCTGGGGGCCGTCAAAACCGAGTTCAACAAATTTGGCGATGTATTGGAAAAAGTAAAGCGCCAGTTGACCACCGCAAGCCGGACAATTGAACAAACCGGCATCCGCAGCCGGGCCATGCAGCGCAAGCTGCGGTCCGTGGAACAGCTGCCGGGCGCAGAGGCGGAAGAAATGCTTGAGCTGCCTCCGGCTGTCACGGAGCCTGAAGATTAGGTTCTTTTTTTCCCCCCAGATAACAAAGCACTTTCTGGGAGGCCACATCCGAGTGAATGACCATGCCGGCATCCCGGACATCCGCCACCCGCACTACATGGGCCAGATGCCCGTCCACCGGGCTCAGGGTTTCGAGCAGATTTTCCTGATCCATGAACCACTGGCGGTTGAACATTACATCCGCCTGTTCCGGATAAATGGCCATGTAGAAAATCTGGGTTTCAATGAGATCATGAAAAAAATGGGTGCCAAAGGACAGATCCGGAATCAGGCTGCCGTCCCGGTAGCTGATTTCCGCCATGGCCGCGATATGGTTGATTTCGGAAAAATGCACCGGCACCCCCATGGCCGGGGTACCGGTTCCCCAGCGGCCCGGCCCCAAAAGCAGGGTGGGCGTTTTTTCCCGATCCGCGATTTCCCGGTTCAGCTTGCCGATGAGCCGGGCCACGCTGTATTTTTCCGAAAGGGACAGCCGGGTGTAAGGCTCTGAATCCACATAAATAATCATGCGGATGGGCTGGGCAATATTGCCGCCCATAAACCGGCCGTCCATCCGGATAAGGGTGGCCGCTTCGCTGATTGATTCCGGCAGGGGCTGCCGGCCCCCCATGCCGATGGTCTGGAAAGGCCGGCACTGAAGCAGATTGATCTGAATATCGCCTGCCTGATTAAAATTCACTGTAAATTCAATATCTACCGGATGACGATAGGTTTCTTTCAATCGGCGAAGCATGGCGCGCATCACATCAATAAAGGGGGTGGTGGTTAAAAACGGATCAAAGGTCAGAATCCGCTGGTCCTTTTCCGGCCGGCCCATGTCCCGCAGGGCCTGCATGGCTTCCGTATCCCGGGTGGTGATCAGGTCAATGCGCGCGGGCACCTTTTTCTCTATCAGGGCATCAAAGGTGGCGCTTTCAATGCGGTTCTCCACCAGATTCAGCAGATCCACCGAATGCTGGGAAAACCGGCGGATATCTTTCAGGCCGGCCAGGGGTTTGGTCAGGGGATCATCAATGGCGATAATGCGGGGATAATCATTTTCCACCCGGTCCACGGCCCGGGTGCCCAGCCCGTAAACCAGCCGGATCATGCCGGCTTTTGCGTCCATGCCTTTTTTCCACACAAACGGGTTGTGGGAAAGCCCCACGCCGGCCATTTCCGGAAAAAAATAATGGTTGTGATACGCACCGGAGACCCGCTGCACCAACAGGGCCATCTGCTCGTCCATCCGGTCCAGTCCCCGCTGCAGGCGGTATGCCAGGGCATCCTCATTCATGGCGCTGGCAAAAATATAGCGCACCGCTTCTTCGAACTTTTCATAGCGTTTTTCCGGCGGCCCCTGATTGACACAGAAACAGCTTTCATATTTTCCGGCAAACGCGCTGCCGAATGCATCTTCGAGCAGACTGGAAGAACGGACAATGATGGGGGACTGGCCAAAATATTCCAGCATGAGCTGAAACTGCTCGGTGATTTCCTCGGGGAAAACACCGGTGAGCAGATTTTCCCGCAGTTCCGCGGCCCGTTCAAAATATCCCTCCCGGGTTTTATGAGCCATAAACAGCTTCCACCAGCCGTTTTGCACAATGTAGGAATAGAACACATCCGAGCCGATATAAAAGGAATCATGATGCTCCAGCACGGTTTCCCATGCAACGCCTGTGTCATTGGCAAGAATCTTGCGCGCCAGCAGCATGCCCACGGATTTGCCCCCGATAAATCCGGTGCCGATCAGCCGGACCTTGATCCGCAGAAGATCTTCCAGACTCAGATGCTCCCGCATCAGTGCCAGCAGCTTTTTGTTCCGGGTCAAAAGCAGCCGGCTGAGCTGTTCCACCATATCCCGCTTTTCTTCGGGCCGGGCATTGGTTTCTTCCAGGTTTCTGGCCTGCAGAAACAGACGGTCCCAGTAATCCAGGTGCCGCTGGGCCACCCCGGTTTTCTGGCTGGCCAGGTGGGTAAACAGCTCAGTGGCGTCCACACTGTTAATCACCGGCTGAAGTTTCTCTTTCTGTTTGACATGGGGGAAAAACATGGTGGGGGAATACCGGTGCTGCACCTTCACCGGATGAATACAGACCTGGCCTTTGTAATTGTAGACATCGATGAGCACCTGGGTGATTTCTCGGATCCGTGCAATGGCCTTAAACGAATGCCGGTCCCGGAGAATGGCGAAATAAGCAATGGTGTTGAGCTCATAAAGATAGGGGCAGGTGATGGAAAAAAAATCACCGATCATCAGATCCGTGGCCCAGAAATGCAGCAGGTCGGACAGGGAATCAAACACGTAAAAAACATTTTTGCCTTCCCGGGTAATGATGCCGTGGATCTGGGCGGAAAAGGATTCAAATCCTTTTTCCACATTCAGGTGATGCACCGCCAGATTTTTCCGGGGCTCCAGCAGGGCCAGATGCCGGGCGAACCGAAAATACACCACCCGTTCGCCCCCGGCCAGGGCCTGATTGACAAAAGCGCTCACCAGCCGCTGGTAATCGTCGATGGCGTCCACCTGCCAGACCACGTTATCGCCGCGCCGCAGGTGGTCAATAATGGAATCCAGGCTTTTCCAGCCCGTGCTGACATCAGAATATAATGCCATGGGTAAAAGGCACTCCTTTGTTATTCTACGGGAACCAGATAAATTTCTTTACCATCCGGTGCACCCGCAGAGGGCATCAGGAAATATCAGGGCCTGTCTCCGGTAATCGTCTGAAACATACAGATGCGATTACTTTCAATCAGGCCCTTTATGACTTCACTAAACCGTAATTCTCTGCTTACACAATTTTGGAAAAGAGAACCCCAGCCGGCAAACCGTTGACTGGATGAACAGGATACCGGTTATTTGCTGCCATCACCAATCCAGGGGCCTCCGACCGGTAAGATAATACCGACCTCGTCAAGAATGATTTTGGCCATCAGATACCAGGCAGTCAAAGCGCATAAAATCAAATCCCAGGCGGCGATCGTACCGGCAATTTCCATGCCGAGAAGCTCTTTCAGATCCAGACCGATGAAACCGATGACAAGGGTGCCGAAAAGAATGATCAGTGCCGTGTGATGCCTAAGGGTGGCAATAAAAAAGATAATTGTGAAAAGCGTCCAGACAACCAGATACATACCCAGTTCATGGGCATTGAACTTGAAAACGGGATAAGCCTTCACTATTTCCGGATTTGATCCGAAAATAACAAACAGACAAAGAGAGATCCAGAATGCGCCATAAGCGGTAAAAGCACCGAAACCGAAATTGTTGCCGGTTTTGAACTCCAACAATCCCGCAATCAATTGAGCCGTCCCGCCAAAACACAGCCCGATCCACAATACAGGCCCCAACCCAACCCATCCAAGATTATGAAACTGCAGGATTAATGTTGTCATGCCAAACCCACCAAGCCCCACGACAGCCGGATTCCCCAATTTAACTTCTTCCATTCGCTAATCCCTCCATAGTTAAGTTAGTAAATAGTGTGATACGCTACGACTGACAATCTGTTCAGGTCAACAAAGCATTTGACTGTTATCGAGCAAATCTGCCAGATGATGATCACAAAACACGGATTCCCCTGTTTTGAAAATCCACCAGGACTTCTTCCAGCTGAGACTTGTTGCAGTCGTCAATCCGGTAAACATTTTTTACGCCGTCTGAAAAATTCAGCACGAAATTGCCGGCCCCATCCAGGTGCGCGCTTCGGATATAGTCACTGTCCAGCCAGGGTTTCACTGCTTCCAAAAAATGATTCAGGCTGCATGTTTTCATAAAATCGCCTCCGGGTATTTCTTCCTGCATGCCGAAAATAAAAAAAATAAAAATCGCAAAAAACACACAAAAAACCTCAGGCTTTCACCGCCAGCAGGCTGAGCCCGAGTTTTTTCTCAAGGGTTTCCACTTTGGCCAGGGCATCATCGGCCAAAATGGCCGCCGGGACATCATGGCAGGAAAATGCCAGCACCGGGGTATTGATTTCTTTTTCCAGGGCATTGATTTCCTGCAATGCTTTTTCACTCAAATTTGAAAAAGAACAAATCATAATTTCCTCCTTGCAAGTAAAATGGGTTCTGTAAAAGAATCGGTCTTTAGATGCTTTTTATACCCTACCCGTTACATAATATAATTGAAACCTAAAAATTAACTGTTCCGTAAAAAGTCGAATTCGGACGGCAACGTAAAAAGCTTCAAATTCGAGGCGCGCGAATCCTCAGCAATGAGGCGTACTTGGCGTACGTTGAAGCAGCTGAGGATGAAGCGTAACAAAGAATTTGGACTTTTTACGAAGCCGTCAAAAATTACAACTGTGCAGCAGTCCTGAACAGCAAAATTTTTCCGGAACGTTCGCGGCTGCCCAATGAAATCTTCTGCCGGTTATTTACTGGACAAGAATCGGGGTTTCAGGATAGAAGGAGATAACCGCTCAGCAATAATGACCCATAACACCTATTCACAGAAAGGATGAACCATGAGCCAGCAACCGGACAAAATTATCTGCTCAATGATGCGCTTGAGCAAATATCACGATAAAAAACCCATTATTGAAAATATTTCCCTTTCCTATTTTTATGGGGCCAAAATCGGCGTACTGGGATTAAACGGCGCCGGCAAAAGCACCCTGCTCCGGATTATGGCGGGCCGGGACACGGAATTCAACGGTGAAATGACCTTGAGCCCGGGCTACTCCGTGGGATTTCTGGAACAGGAGCCGGTGCTGGATGAGGCCAAAACCGTGCGCCAGATTGTGGAAGAAGGGGTTCAGGAGATTGTGGACCTGGTCAAGGAATACGACCGGATCAATGAAAAATTCGCAGACCCCATGTCTGACGATGAAATGGACCAGCTCATCACCCGCCAGGGAGAAGTTCAGGAAAAGCTGGATGCGGCAGATGCATGGGATTTGGACGCGCGCCTGGAAATGGCCATGGATGCCCTGCGGTGTCCGGACGGCGACACCCCGGTCAAGATTCTCTCCGGCGGGGAACGGCGGCGGGTGGCCCTTTGCCGGCTGCTGCTGCAAAAGCCGGATATTCTGCTGCTGGATGAGCCCACCAACCATCTGGACGCGGAAACCGTGGGCTGGCTGGAACGTCACCTGCAAAAATATGAAGGCACGGTCATTGCCGTGACCCATGACCGGTATTTCCTGGACAATGTGGCCGGCTGGATTCTGGAGCTGGACCGGGGCCGGGGCATTCCCTGGAAAGGCAATTATTCGTCCTGGCTGGAACAGAAACAGGAGCGCCTGCGGCATGAGGAAAAAGCTGAGAGCCAGCGCCAGAAAACCCTGGAACGGGAACTGGAATGGATCCGCATGTCTCCCAAGGCCCGGCAGTCCAAATCCAAAGCCCGGATCAGCGCCTATGAAAAACTGCTGTCTTCGGAAAATGTGTCCCGGTCAAAGGATTTATCGCTGTTTATTCCGCCGGGGCCGAGACTGGGAAACGTGGTGGTGGAAGCGGAAAATGTGTCCAAATCCTTTGACGACCGGCTGCTGTTTGAAAACATGAACTTTTTGCTGCCCCCGGGCGGCATTGTCGGCGTGATCGGTCCGAACGGGGCCGGCAAAACCACCCTTTTCCGGATGATCACCAGGCATGAAGAGCCGGATTCCGGAACGCTTAAAATCGGGGATACGGTTTCGCTGGCTTACGTGGACCAGAGCCGGGACAGCCTGGATCCGGAAAAAACCATCTGGGAAGCGGTGTCTGGGGGCGAAGACAAAATTGCCCTTGGCGACATGCAGGTCAATTCCCGGGCCTATGTGGCGCGGTTTAACTTTACCGGCACGGAACAGCAGAAAAAAGTGGGCCTGCTTTCCGGCGGGGAGCGCAACCGGGTACACCTGGCCTGCATGCTCAAACAGGGGGCCAATGTGATTCTGCTGGACGAACCCACCAATGATCTGGATGTGAACACCATGCGGGCACTTGAAGAAGCCCTGGAAAATTTTGCCGGGTGCGCCGTGGTGATCAGCCATGATCGCTGGTTTCTGGACCGGATCGCCACCCATATTCTGGCGTTTGAAGGAGACAGCCAGGTGGTCTGGTTCGCGGGCAATTATTCGGATTATGAGGCAGACCGCAAGCGCCGTTTAGGCGCGGAGGCCGACCGGCCCCACCGGATCAAATACCGTCAGTTGACAAGGGATTAGGCAGGTTTCAGGTTTCAGGTGTCAGATTTCAGGTGCTCGTAAATCGGACGGACTGTCGGCCGTGATTCCGGGTCGTGCATTCTGATTTACCTTTAATTCCATGGATTTCCATTCCGCGGACAGTTCTTCTTCCGGCAAATTCGACATATCTGGAAATTTTCTGACGGTTTTGACGGGGTAAAGCGTGAGCTGGGCGCCTTCGATGGTGTATTCAAAAAGGGACTCGGATCTAAACGGTCGCGGCAGAGTGATTCTTCCCCGGGAATCGGTTTTAAGAATATTGATTTCAGCCATGCGAATACTCCTGAATACTCCTGGTTAATGTGCTTAATGCGTTAATTGCTTTTAGAACTGACAATAAACCCATTTGTGACAAATGTCAACAAAGGGTGATTGGCAACTTTTTTCTCCTGTTACACTGGCAGAAGATTGCATTAGCTGATGTTTATGCGTAAACGAAGTCCACCCTGATCATTGAAAACTGAAGGTTTCCAAATAAGTGCATCTTAAAAAAATCTTATCTCGCGCAGAGGCGCAGAGCTCGCAGAGAAAAAAATCTCAGCGCCTCAGCGCCTCTGCGGGATAAAAAATATTATGGACGGGGATTTCTTATTGATTCATACAGCGGCGAGAATGCCGTCAAAAGCTTTTTACGATTACATTAAAACTGATCATTTAAAATTAGGCATTGCTGACCATTGGAAAAATAAAAGGGTTCAGTTATCCGTGTTCAGAATCTGCTTGCATATCCTGACACCCGACACCTGAAACCTTAAAATTTATCTAACAAAAACCGCTGTTTCCCAGCCCCCTACCCTTCCACCACTGACGCCTTGTTGATCACCACCGGCGTTTTGGGCACATCATCGTGCATGCCGGTGCGGCCCGTGGGAACCGCCTTGATCTTGTTGACCACGCCGTGGCCCTGGGCCACTTTTCCGAATACCGTATAGCCCCAGCCGTCCGGGGTTTTGCTTTTGTGGTCCAGAAAATCGTTGTTTTTCACGTTAATAAAAAACTGGGCCGTGGCGCTGTGAGGATCCGATGTCCGGGCCATGGCAACCGTATAGGCCGCGTTTTTCAGTTCGTTGTCCGCCTCATTTTCAATGGGCGCACTGGTGGGTTTTTCCTTCATGTCTTCGGTCATGCCGCCGCCCTGAATCATGAATCCATTGATCACGCGGTGAAAAATGGTGCCGTCATAATGGCCGGCATTCACGTATTCCAAAAAATTGGCCGCGGTTTTGGGGGCTTTTTCCGCATCCAGTTCAATCACAATATCGCCCATGGTGGTTTCGAGTTTTATCATGTGCTGTCTCCTTTTATTTCTTAATATTTATCGCTTTGCTGCCGTTGCCAAAAGCGACTGCATCTGCGGAACCCATGCTTATGTTCCTGAAAAATCGTACAAAACCACTGAGGGCACTGAGACCACAGAGAGGGATGATGAGAAAAATAAAAAGGTTTTCTCTGGGTCCTCTGTGATCTCTGTGGTGAAAAGAAATTCCTTGATGAAAAAACGACGCATCACCAAGTCAGTGGCTTTGTACAAAGCCGTTAATGTTTACCGGTTGATACCAAAATGCGAATCAAGGTGTCAACCGGACAATTTTTCACGATTTTGCCATGACCATAAACGGCGCATGGTTGGAGGTAAAAAACGGAGGATCGCGGTTAAGAATGGCCTTGATGGCAGGGTCTTTTTTAACAGACTTGGCCAGAAACCGGCGCACCCGGTCCCGGTGCCAGGCTTTGGGATGGAAAAATTCCCGGTACAGGGACAGGTCTCCGGCATAAAAATCCGTTGTGTCAAGGCCGTCTGCTTCCGGGCTGTAGGCTGGCAGATTAAATACCGCCAGGTTCAGAAAATCAATAAAGGGCGCATGCTGTTTTGTGAATTCAAGGGTTTTTTCAGCACAGGCCGCATCTTCCGCCGGGGTGCCGAACAGCAGGTATGCATAGGTGGCAATGCCGGCCTTTTTCAGCGTTTTCAGGGTTGCGGATACCGTCTGGAGATTAACGCCCTTTTCCAGGGAATCCAGCACGTCCTGGTCCCCGGATTCCACCCCCAGCTTCAGCATTACGCATCCGGACCGTTTTAAGGCCTTGGCAAACGCCTGATCCGCCAGGTGCGGGGTAATTCTGGCAAACCCGTACCAGGGCGTCCGGGGCGCCCCGGGCGACTGGGGCGGCTGGGAAATGAGACAGCGCAAAAATTTCGGGGACAGGGCATTGTCCGTAAAATGAATCAGCCCGGCGCCTGCATCCCGGGCCATTGTTTTGACGGTTTCAGCCGCATGGCCCACGTCCAGGGGCTGATACCGGCTGTGCTCTGATTTTTCCGGACAAAACGCGCATTTTTGCCAGTAGCAGCCCCGGGAGGTACTGAAAGGAATCACCCGGGCCGGGGCAAGGTAATTATCCATATCAAAACCGGCAAAATCGCAGATTCCGTCAGCCGATCGCGCTGGTCCTGCTGAATTTTCCGCACCGCATGCTTTGAGCAGAAAATCTTCCCCTGGTCCGGATACCAGATCATCCACCAGACCGGTGAAGGGATTCTGAAATCCCGGGATATGCATCCAGGACGTCACCAGGCCGCCGCCAAACACAATTCGCGCCCCTGGAAGCCGGGTGCGGACAAACCCGGCCATGGCAAAAGCGCAAACGGCCTGGCTCATAAAATTGACGGAAAATCCGATAATCTCCGGCGCTTTCGCGTCAAAATACCTTGTAAACTGTTTCTGAAAATCCGGAAAAAAAGGATTCTGATCAAAATTTTCCGCTGCCTGGTGCAAATCCGTGCTCCGCACCGGAGAAAGCGCGCTGTGGGTGTAGTTGGACAGTGAGATGGCAGCACCAAAATGCTGACCTGCAACATGAAGCACCCGGTTCACATCCATTACCGCGCGCTTGTAACGGTCAATGGACGCATACGTGTCCCATGATGTTAATGACCGAAGGTTCTGTTCGATATTTTTCAGGGCCCGTTTCGACCAGGTGTCTGGTTGATGAAGTGGTGCATGAATTGCTTCGCCAGCCGGCTGCCTTAGAAGATATAAAATCCCTTTCAGGTTTGCGTCATATACCCGGCAGTCCACGCCGCCGCTCTTGAGCGCACCGGCCAGCCGGGCAATGCCGGCCGGGGGCTCGCAGGGTTTTGCCAGTGGCGGATAAACAAGGAGAATGGATTTTTTTTCCGTCACGTTGCTCAAACCTTATACCCGACAACATTCATATAATCTTCAAACCGATTACGCAAAAAGCCTGCCCAACACGGCAAAAATTCAAATAAAATCAGATTTATTCAAAACTTGCGAACAAAGGAAAATCGTTTTATGGTTGTTCAGGATCAAATCGCTGCATTTCGGTACTATGCAAAATTATGCAAAAAAACTGGAATTTTTTTACATGAACCTTCACAAAAAAACCCCAGACAAAAGCAATGACAAAAGCAATGATAAAAATAATATTTCTACAAAATTCCGCCATGCGGCAGAAACCCACATTGCCCCTTATCCGAATCTGCACCACTTAACCGGATTTCCACCTGATCTGTGGCAGAAAATGGCGGAAAATCATTTGTTCGGCATCCGCGTTGATACCGCATATAAGGGTTATGGCGGATCTTTTGCGCACCTGAGGGATGCCGGAAAACAGCTTGTGATTCATGGCGAAACCTTAGGAGTGGCCATGAGCTGGCTGGTCCATGAAATCGTAGGCTCCTGGCTGCTGAGCACATTTGCAACAGACGCACAAAAAACCCAATGGCTCCCGGATCTGGCTGCCGGCCGAAAAACCGCGTGTTTCGCGGTTTCCGAACCCAAGGTCGGGGCCCATCCAAAGCATCTTGCCGCAACCGCGGAAAAAACCGTTGCCCAAGATCTGTTAACCAAAGACCTGTTAAACGGCTACCTGTTAAACGGCGAAAAAACCTATCTCACCAACAGTCCCATGGCAGATTATTTCGTTGTTATTGCCATAACCGGCAAGGCTTCGGGAAAAAACCAGTTCTCCGCGTTTATGGTTTCAAAAGACACGCCCGGGCTTGAAAAAACCGGGCCCTTAAATTTCCCCTTTCTCCGTCCCTGCGGCCACGGCGGCATCCGCCTCACGGACTGCCGGGTATCAGCGGATCAGGTGCTGGGAGAACCCGGCCGGGCATATGAACAAATGGTGGTACCCTTCAGAACGGTGGAGGACACCCTTATGACCGGACCCATCACCGGCGGGTTGAGGGTTGTGTTTGCCGCACTCATCAGACACCTGAGCCAGAGAGCCGATTCTTTGTCAGCGGACCTGATGCAGGCGGCTGGAGAACTGCAATGCTGCATAGAGGGCCTGGATGAAATTTCCCGTATTTTGGCCACAGAACTGGACCGGCTCCCGGAACAAAACCTGCAAAGCGACAGGCTGCTGTCGATTGGACTGTTTTTCAGGATGCAGGCCATCCACTGCCTGGAAAAGATCAAACCGTTTTTTGAACATTCAAACATTGCGCCGGATACAAAGGCAGCCATCATGGTGAATGATCTGTCCGCACTTATGCGGATTGCAGAGAACGGGTCAACATTAAAACTGAAAAAAATCGGCAGGTCTCTTTTATTTCAGGGGGCCGCCGCTCCATAATAACTTGGCCTTTAAAATATCAAAATAATTCTGGTCCGGAAAATTAATGATTTTCAAAGGATGGGGGCTTTTTGTGATCAGCACCACATCCTGATCCGTTATTTCAAGCACTTGCTGACCGTCAAAGGTTATAAACACATCCGTGGTTTTTTTGGCCAGCCGGATCTTGATATTGACCGTGTTCGGCAGGATCATGCACCGGTTGGTCAAGGTAAAAGGACAGATGGGATTGATAATGATTCCCTGCACGCCCGGATGCATGACCGGCCCGCCCGCCGCAAGGGAATAGGCAGTGGAGCCGGTGGGGGTTGCGACAATCAGGCCATCGCTGCGGTAAGTGGTGAGATAATGATCATTAATATAAGTTTCAATGTTTGCCAGCCGGGCCAGGGCCCCCTTGTTGATCACCACGTCATTCAAGACGGTTTCTTCGGCAATTTCGCTCCCGGCCCGCACCACTTTCACCAGCAGCCGGGACCGTTCCGCAATCACATATTCATTCTCCAGAATCCGCTGAGCAGCGGCAAAAAGGGTTTCACCGGTAATTTCCGCCATAAATCCCACATCACCAAATTTGGCGCCGATCAATGGAATTTTATGGGCCCCCAGCCACCGGGAAGCGCTTAAAAACGTGCCGTCGCCTCCGAGCACAAACACACAGATAAATTCATCCGCCAGTTTTTCTTCAATTCCGGCAGCCTCTTTTTCCGTGTCCTCGGGCCCGTAACTCTGAACCCGCAGCACATCAATCTCTTTTGAAATCAGCCATTTTTCCAGCGCATCCGCCCGGCTGATGGCTTCCGCATCCTTTTTTACATATATGCCGATCCGCCTCAATACCTGTCATCCTTTTTTTCTTGTCACGTTTATTGAAACAGCTGTCCGCAACCTTAGCGATTCATCCGCCTACGGGCAAGTATTTTCAGCCTTTTTCTTCCTTTTTTGCATCAGAAAAACAGAAACAATCCTGGTTTTATCCTGTGAATTATCCTTGAATCCAGATTAAAAATCAGTAGAATAGATTAATTTCAACCAGCGCTTGCCGATGGCGGGCGTTTATCTGAATCCGGAAACCTGGAGAATTTGATCTGATGAAACGGGAACAATGGGGAAGCAGAACCGGTTTTATTTTATCGGCGGTGGGGTCCGCCATTGGCCTGGGAAACATCTGGCGGTTTCCGTATATGGCCTATGAAAACGGCGGCGGCGCGTTTCTGATTCCCTATTTTTTCGCCCTGCTCACCGCGGGCATCCCGATTTTGATCCTGGAATTCGGCATCGGCCACAAAATGAAAGGGTCCGCACCACTTACGTTTGCGCGCATCAACAAAAAATGGGAATGGCTGGGCTGGTGGCAGCTGGCCATCAGTTTTATCATTTCTGTTTATTATGCAGTGATTATTGCCTGGGCGTTCAACTATATCGGGTTCTCCTTTTTCCAGGGCTGGGGCGCGGAAACTGTTAAATTTTTTACGGAAAATTTTCTGGGACTCACCGCCTCTCCGCTCCAGTTCGGCGGTATCCGGCCGACCATTGCGCTGACCGTGGCCCTGGTGTGGATCCTTAATTTTCTGGTGCTGTTCAGCGGCGTTAAAAAAGGAATTGAACTGTCCAATAAAATCTTCATGCCGATTCTGTTTTTTCTTTTGATAGTTCTGCTGGTGCGCAGTGTTACCCTGCCCGGCGCGGCAAAAGGACTGGAGCTGCTGTTCAAACCGGATTTTTCCCGGATCCTGGATGCCCGGGTCTGGGTTGCGGCCTACGGGCAGATCTTTTTTTCCCTGAGTATCGCCTTTGGCATTATGATCTGTTATTCCAGTTATCTGCCGGAAAAATCCGACATCGTGAACAATGCGTTTATCACGGGTTTTGTGAACTGCGGGTTCAGCCTGCTGTCCGGCATAACGGTTTTCGGCATCATCGGTTTTATGATGCACCAGAGCGGCGGGGAATTGCCGGCAAAACTGTCCGGCGTCTTTCTGGCCTTTGCCACCCTGCCGGAAGCAGTGAACCAGCTGCCGGTAATGCAGACAATCGTGGGGGTCCTGTTTTTTCTCTCCCTGGTGTGCGCCGGAATGTCCTCGGAGATATCCATCAGCGAAACCGTGGTATCCGGCCTCATGGATAAATTTGATCTCAGCAGAAAAAAAGTGGCCACCGGTTATTGCCTGTTCTGCGGGGCCCTGAGTCTTGTGTTCACCACCGGCAGCGGGCTGTTGATTCTGGATATTGTGGATCATTTTATCAACAATTTTAACATTGTGTTTTCCGGATTAATTGAAGTCATCCTGCTGGGATGGTTTTTCAACCTCACCCGCATCAAAGACCACATCCACCCGATGTCTGATTTCACTGTGGGGCCATGGTGGAATTTCTGCATCAAAGTGCTTACACCGGTGCTGCTGGGGGTAACCGCGGTCCAAAACCTGGTCGGGGATATCCGGACCCCTTATGGCGATTATTCCCTGACCGCGCTGATCTGCCTGGGCTGGGGGGTGTGGGCCGCGGCCATCGGGCTGGGGGTGATACTTTCTTTCATCCAATGGAAAACACCGCCCTTTTCCAGTCATTCATAACAAGCATTAATAACAAGTGAGGGATTTCATGACCACCAGTGCCATTTTAATGATGATTTTCGGACTGAGCCTGACCTGGGGCGGTGCCGGGGTCTGCATTGCCATTGCCATCCGGAAAAGAGATATCTGACGGGTTTTATATTCTTTATTTTCTATTGACTTTCAGGGGCATTTCCTGGAGAATAACGTAATATAAAAATATAAACATTGTTTCAGATGTTAACTGACATCCTGTAATTTCAAACGGAGCCAGTATGAATTTTCAAAAAATACTTGTGTTTTTTATTCTGTGCGCTTTTTTTGCGTTTGCCCTGCCGGCGACAGGCGTTGCTGAATTGCGGGCATTAAATGACGATGAACTGACGGAAATTTACGCCACGGGTTTTTCCAGTTTTAATATCACATCAGACGGTACCCTCGACACGGCCCGGGCCTGGTTCAACATTCAGGCGTTTACCTATACGGAAATCGACTCCTTGAAGCTGGGATATCACAGCAATTATGATTACAAAGATCCAAATCCCACCACATCCACCTGGGATGAAGACTGGACCAATGTCCGTATCGGAGAAAGCCTCACGACTCCGGAAAATGATTTTCATGCCAACAAATTTTACTTTGAGCTGGATTTTACTGATATTGACAAACCGGATACGCGCGAACTGAAATCCGTGCGGTTCGGGTTTGAAGAGGTTGAAGGGGAAATTTTTGCGGATTTCAACAGCTTCAGTGGAACCATTGATGACGGCGGGAGCAATATCATCGAAGGTCATGCCCTTAACCTGGGTCCGGCTACCATCACCAGCACCGGTGACGGCGGAATGGAATTTTCCCTGAATATTGAAAACTATGACAAAGGTTACTGGGTCACTTTTGATGACGCCACGTTAACCACTGTTCCTTAAAATTACCAACATTTGTATTACCAGCCGGAACCACAGTACGTGTTTTCCGGCTTTTTTTATTTTTCTACCCATACCTGTTTAACCTCTTAACTTTCAGGAGCATTGACCATGGAAAATGAAAAACTCATTCAAATGCTGAACCGGGATATTGCGGACGAGCATGCCGCCATTATCCGGTATCTGGTGCACAGTTATCTGGAAGGAGAAGACACCCCCATGGGCGCCGGGCTGTTGTCCCGGGCCAGGGAAGAGATGTGGCACATGCACTGGCTGGGCATGATCATCGGCAAACTCGGGGGCGAACCGGATCTCAATCCCGCCCCCTACCCCTATGATCCCACCAGCCGCAAAACCATTTTCAAATCCTATGTGGCGTATGAGGAAAAACTGATTCCCCACTACATGAAAGAAGCGGAGCTGATGGATGATCCGCACATCCGGCGGGTGCTCGAGCGGGAAGCCTGGGAATCACAAATTCACGCGCGAAAATTCCAGCGCACCCATGATAAACTGACGCCGGAACAGGCGGATACCCTGCCGGGCGAAGATAATGAACTGTCCGACGCACTGGTGGAAAAACTGCAAAATATTGTGGAAGTCAAATATACCCAGATGCTTCAGGCCCTGCGCAATGCCTGGGTGTTTCAGACCAACGACACCATGGGATGGCAGATCATTGATTTTTCTTTTACCAAAATGAAACAGCTGGCCCACATGGCTGAAGAAGTCGCGGAAAACGGGATGGAACCGCGCCTGAAAAAAGGCAATATCATTACCGGCGCCGCGGTTGGCGCGGCCCTTAAAAATGCCCTGGAAAGTGTGCACAAAACCCGGGATCTGCACATGGGCCTCAAAAATGACCCGGAAGCCCAACAACATGCCGGGCTGATAATCAACCTGGATCTTTCCCTGCAGCAGGAAGATTATGAAACCGCTGAAATTGAAGACTGGCTAAAATAATCTATCCTATCAATTCTCCGCGGCCCTGCGCCTCGGCGCGGGATATATTTTTTTCCTGCCGAGGTGATGGGGTCGCGGAGGAAATTTTAACGCGGGGAAGCATCCGCAATAATCCCCCTGCCGGTCCCGCCAAATTCCCTTCAAGCCCCTTGACTTTACCCCATGATTATTTTAAAAATTTTCAGCCAAAAGTCAGAAATTTTCATAATTGAAATATCTGGCTGATATTTCAATAAATACGAATCACACAACAGATTTAACAAATATTAACACGCAAAAGGAGATGAAACCCCATGGCGCAAATGATCGCAGACCGAAGAGACGTGGATTTTGTCCTTCATGAACAGCTCAATGTCGGGGAATTGGCAAAAAATGATAAATTTCAGGAGTTTAACAAAAAAACCATTGGCATGATCGTGTCTGAGGCCAGAAATCTGGCCATCAAGGAAATCCTGCCCACCCAACATCTGAGCGATGAAGGATGCGTTTTTGACAATGGTGAAGTCCGGGTGCCGGAAGAATATCACCGGGTGTTTAAACTCTACAATGAAGGAGAATGGCTGGGCATGGTGGATGACCCCCAGTGGGGGGGCCAGGGCATGCCCAAGGCGGTTTCGCTTGCGGCCAATGAATATTTTTACGGCGCCAATCCGGCCTTTATGCTGTATCACGGCCTGACCCACGGGGCCGGCAAAATGATCGAAATCATTGGCACGGAAAAACAGAAAAACCTCTACCTGGAAAAAATCTACACCGGCCAGTGGGCCGGCACCATGCTGCTTACCGAACCCAATGCCGGCTCTGACGTGGGGGCGCTGGAGTCCACGGCCAAAAAAAATCCGGACGGCACCTATTCCATTACCGGGTCTAAAATTTTCATCTCCGGCGGAGAGCACAATATGGTGGAAAACATTGTGCATCCGGTGCTTGCCCGAATCGAAGGGGCGCCAGCCGGCACCAAGGGGATTTCTCTTTTTCTGGTTCCCAAATACCGGGTCAATGACGACGGCAGTCTTGGAGAATTCAATGACGTGGTCTGCACCGGCATTGAAGAAAAAATGGGTCTGCACGGCAACTGCACCTGCTCCCTGACCCTGGGCGGCAAGGGCAATTGCGTCGGCGAACTCATTGGCGAAGAAAACAAAGGCATGCGCGCCATGTTCCTGATGATGAATGAAGCCCGCCAGCTGGTGGGGCTTCAGGGGTTTGCCGTATCCACGGCCGCCTATATTTACGCCCTGAATTATGCCCGGGAACGAATCCAGGGCAAACATTTGACCGCCGGGAAAGACCCGAATGCCAAGGATGTGGCCATTATCGAGCATCCGGATGTGCGGCGTCAGCTCATGACCATGAAGGCGTATGTGGACGGCATGCGCAGCCTGATTTACTACGGCGGCTATGTTCAGGATCTGGAAGGCCTGGCAGCCGATTCCGCGGAAAAAGAAAAATATGAAGATCTCACCGCCATCCTGACCCCCATTATCAAGGGTTACATCACGGACAAGGCCCTTGAGGTCACCAGCCACGCGGTCCAGGTTTACGGCGGGTATGGCTATATCAAAGAATACCCCGTGGAGCAGCTCATGCGGGACTGCCGGATTTTCATGATTTATGAAGGCACCAACGGCATTCAGGCCATGGACCTGCTGGGCCGGAAACTGGGCATGAAAAAAGGCAAACCCTTTATTGATTTTCTCGGGCTGATGCAGAAAACCCTGACCCAGGCCAAAGGCATTCCCGCTCTCAGCCATCTCACGGACAATTTTGAAACCGCCCTCAGCCGGCTCAGCGAAACGGCCCTGTATCTTGCCAAAACTGCCATGTCGGACAATATCCTGAACGCGTTTGCCTTTGCCCATCCCTTCCTGGATGTCACCGGTGATGTGACATTCGCGTGGATGCATCTGTGGCGCGCCACCATTGCCATTGAAAAACTCACCAAACTGGCGGGCGGTGATGACTGGACCGCCATGCGGGCCAAAGCGGAAAAAAACAAAGACGCAGCATTTTATTATGGCCAGCTCAAGACAGCGGAATTCTTCATCCGCGCCCTGCTGCCGGTGACCATGGGCAAATTCAATGCCATCGGTGAAACCAACGGTGCGGCCGTTGACATGCTGGACGGATCTTTTGCGGTTTAACCATATTTTTTCTCGCTTGACATATATGTTGTATTTTTAATATACATATACACTAAATATATGGTATTTTATAAATCCTTCAAATTTCCAGAAGTGATCTGATGACCCCAAATCAGGAACTACCGGTCAAGTTAAAAGGTGTCGGCGACAGCCTCTGGGTTTCCGTAAATCCCGACTTGCCGGTTGACCAGTTAAAAACCGAATTAAATAAACCCTTTGAACGGTTAAAGCACCTGGCCATCAATGCCCGGGTCATCATTGACACGGGGGATGCGGACAGCAGTGACCATGACCGGCTGATAGCGGAACTGGGCAGTTACCTGAAAGCCCAGTTCCAGGTGGGCCATGTCACCAAGCCCACCCCGCCCAAACGCGCGGTAAACCGGAACCGCATCCGGCAGCAAGATATGGGCAATGCCTGGCACCACTATCGCAACGACGGCCTGATCATTGCCGGCCGGGTCCGGTCCGGCCAAAAAATTCAGGCCCGGAAGCATCTGGTGATTCTCGGAGATCTGAATCCCGGCGCGGAAGTGATCGCCGGCGGCGACATCATCATTCTGGGATGCCTTCAGGGCAAGGCATCAGCGGGCCAGCCGGACAATGAAGAGGCCATTATCATGGCCCTGGAATTCAAACCCACCCAGATCCAGATCGGCGGATTTGTGGCCGCCGGCATTGCTGAAGGCACCGACAGAAACGGGACATATCCGGAATTTGCATCTGTTGAAAATAACGCCATTGTTGTGGATAATTACACAAAAGGGAATCCGTTCAGGCGGTTGGCATGGCCGGAGGTCCGATAGCGCTTTAGTTACGGGTTTGTTTATTTAACGGCAATTTTAAGACCAATGAGGTGAAGTGTGGACGGAAAAGTTATTGTAGTAACGTCAGGAAAAGGCGGCGTGGGGAAAACCACCATCACCGCCTCCATTGGCGCGGCCCTTGCCGTGCAGGGAAAACGGGTCGCCATTGTGGATATGGATATCGGTCTCAGAAACCTGGATGTGGTGATGGGACTGGAAAACCGCATTGTCTTCAATATTGTGGACATCATCCAGGGGAAATGTAAAATAAAACAGGCCGCCATAAAAGACCGGAGAATCGACAACCTGTTCCTGATTCCCGCCTCCCAGAGTGATGACAAGGATGTCATTAAACCTGAAAACATGGTATGGCTGACCAACAAACTCCGCAAGGAATTTGACATCACCCTTCTGGACTGCCCGGCCGGCATTGAACAGGGGTTTAAAAATTCCATTGCCGCGGCAGATGAAGCCCTGGTGGTCTGTACGCCGGAAGTCTCCGCGGTCAGGGACGCGGACAGAATCATCGGCCTGCTTTACGCCCAGTCCATCACCCCGAAACTGATTGTAAACCGCATTGTCCCCAAAATGGTGGAAAACGGCGATATGCTGAGCCATGAAGACGTGGTGGATGTTTTGTCCATTGATCTCATCGGACTGATTGAAATGGATGAAAAAGTCGTGGTGGCCACCAACACCGGCACCCCTTTGATTTTACAGGAGGATTCAAAAGCCGGCATGGCCCTTCAGCGCATTGCCATGCGCCTTGACGGTCACCCGGACCTTCCCGTTGAAAATCCCATGATTCAGAAGAGTTTCTGGAAAAAACTCGGCTCCAAATTCAGTCGTAAAAATTAAGGATCTTTTATGAAATTCAATACCCTGCTGAAAAAATTGATGAATAAAAATGAGAGCAAGGATATTGCCAAAAAACGGCTTAAATTTGCTTTGCTCACGGACAAGCTTGAAATAAAAGCAGATACCCTGGCGGATCTTCAAAGGGATCTGGTGGAGGTGATCTCGCGGTACTTTGAAATCGACAGAGACTCTATCCAGATAGATATCAAACGGTCAGAGGAAAGCTCGGCCCTGATTTTCAATACACCTATTATTTCCGCAATTTCCGCCCGCAGCGGGCGGGAAATTCCGGCGGCCTGAAGTGTTACAAATATTCAGCGAATTCCTGCTGAATGTACTGATAGACATCCTCCCCCACCTGCAGCCCGATGTCAATAAACTGAGGGCCGTACCGCCGGCCGGTGGGGGTTCTGAAGGTGGATTTGATTTTTTCCAGAAATGAAACCCCTTTTGGATAAAGGTGCACAAATTTTTTAATGGGCATGTTGCTGTAAGCCACCATGGCCCACACCGTATGGGTAAAATTTTCCGTGCCCCACCGGAATTTGTCCGCATCATAGAGGCAGTCGGACAGCAGTTCCCCCGCCGCACACCGGCAGGCTTCCGTCTCCCGGTATGCCTCATGATTGCCGATGGCGATACAGATATCCGTTACCTCTGCCGGTGAAAACGCAAAGTCTGCCAGTATCTTTTCCGCAAATACCGCGCCGGCCTTTGCGTGATTTTCTTCTTTTCGCCGTATATCGTGCAGCAGCCCCGCGCACTGGGCCATGCGGACCTGGTGCGCCAGTTCCGCAAAGGGCACTCTCCGGTATTCCGGCAGTTTTTGTTCCTGAAGCTGCCACCCCCGGTTTTGCCATTCAATGATGGCAAGGGCACCGGCATCCATGGCCACCTTGCGCACATGATCCAGTCCGTGGCCGAAGTCGTCATCAATTTCACCGGCCACAAATTTGTGCAAATCACAAACGACCGCATCAGTAGAAAAAAAATCCACGGAAAAATCCATCTGTTCTGCATAATCCGCATAAAAATCCGATGCCGGATACCTTTCGGCAATCCGGATGGCCTGCTGCTGGATTTTTATATAAACAGATTTCATAAATTTTCCATATCCAATTCAGGTGAAAAACGCAATACTTACCCTGCCTTTGAGCAACCCAACCGCCGGCATATGCACAAAAAACAGATATCTTTTGATTTTTTCAACGAATTTGGATATATTTTTTAGCAAAAACGCTGTCCCCATAAAAAATGAACGTCCCAACCCCCCAAAAACGGTTTATCACCATCATAAAAAAAAAGGTATCGCCATCTTTTTTTATCATCCTGGTGATTCTTGCTGCCTGCATTATTGCCGGCAGCAGCCGGCATATCCTTCCGTTTCTGGATATCATTGAACTGAAAACCATTGACCTGCGGTTTGTGGCCAGAGGCGAAAAATCACCCGGAAGGGACGTGGTGCTTGCGGTTATTGACGAAAAAAGTCTGGAAAAAGAAGGAAAATGGATCTGGCCCCGAAAAAAAATCGCAGCCCTTGTCCAGCGTCTGGTCGAAGCCGGGGCCCGGACAATTGTGTTTGATATTGTTTTCAGCGAACCGGACAACACCAGCGTGGCGGCCCTGGCCGATCTGCGGCAGGCCATGGACGCCCTTCACATTGAAAATCCCGCACTAAAAGCCCATGCAGACCAACTGATTGTCCAGACGGATAATGATCAGCACCTGGCCGCGGCCATTGCTGCGGCCGGGGCGTCGGGAACCGCCGTTGTGCTGGGCCATTTTTTCCACATCAAGCCGGATGAAACCGCCCATATCACCCCGGAAATTCTGAGTCGCCACCAGGCAACCATTGCCGGTGCGGCCTGCCGCTCTGTTCAGTATACATCAGAAAAAGCATTTCTCAACACTGGATTTCTGGAAGTATTTGCCCCGGAGTCCAATATCCCGGTCATTGCCGAAGCCACACCCTATAGCGGCTATTTTAACATGGTATCGGACAAAGACGGGGTGATCCGCTGGGTCCCAGGAATTTTCCAATTCAACAACACCCTTTATGCCCATTTATCCATGAACGCACTCGCCGCCTACCTGGACCGGCCATTAACGGTTTTTGTGGACGAGACCGGGGTCAGCCACATCCAGATCGGCGATATCCGGATTCCCACAGATGAATTGGGGCGGATCATGGTCAATTACCGGGGCCGGGCCAAAACCTTTCCCCATATCCCGGTAACAGATATTTTAAACAGGCAGGTGGACCCGGCACGCCTCAAGGACAAACTGGTACTGGTGGGGGTTACAGCCACCGGGGTATATGACCTGCGGGTCACACCCTTTGACACGGATTTTCCAGGGGTGGAAATCAATGCCAATCTCATGGACAGTATCCTGGCCCGGGATTTTCTCCACCAGCCGGTCCAGGTGAAGCTTTTGGATATTGCGGCCATGCTGTTGCTGGGGGGCCTGTTGGGGTGGCTGATCCCGAAAATAAAAGTAATTTCCGGTTTTATGACGGCCATCGCTTTGCTGACCGGATATATTCTGGTCTGCGTGTATTTTTTTTCCACCCGGGGCATTGTGCTGAATACGGTGTATCCGGCAGTCACGATTGTGCTGATGTATATCAGCCTTTCCGTATACCGGTATGTTGTGGAAGAAAAGCAGAAGCGATTCATTAAAAATGCTTTTTCAACCTATTTGGCCCCGGCAGTGGTGGATCAGCTGATTGCGTCCCCGGACAGGCTGATGCTGGGCGGTGAAGAACGGCAGATTACAGCTTTTTTTTCCGATGTGGCCGGTTTTACGAGCATTTCTGAAAAACTTGCCCCGGATGCCCTGGTGGAACTGCTCAATGAATTTTTAACGGAAATGTCAGATATTATATTGGATCAAAAAGGCATGGTGGACAAATACGAAGGAGATGCCATCATTGCCATGTTCGGAGCTCCCAATGATCTGGAAAATCACGCACAGGCCGCCTGTGCTGCCACCATAAAAATGCAGAACAGGCTTTCCATGCTTCGGGAAAAATGGGAAAAAGAAAAAAATCTGACCATCCGCATGCGGGCCGGTCTGTGCAGCGGCCCGGCCGTGGTGGGCAATATGGGTTCCAAAAACCGGATGGATTACACCATGATGGGAGATACGGTCAACACGGCGGCCCGGCTGGAAGGGGTCAACAAGGTATACGGCACCTTTTCCATGATCAGTGAAACCACCTATGAAGCGGCAAAAGCAATAATTTTCGCCCGGGAGCTGGACGCCATCAATGTGGTGGGCAAAACCATTCCCGTCAAAATCTATGAGCTTATCGGCTTTAGAGATCAGGCGGATGACAATCAGATCCAGGGCATCCGTCTGTATGAAAACGGCCTGAACGCCTACCGCCAGCGGCAGTGGGACCTGGCCATCGGTTTTTTTGAGCAGGCCATGACAAAAATCCCGGATGACCCGCCCAGCCGGGTCATGATGGCGCGCTGCAGGGCTTACCAGTCAGATCCCCCGGCACCGGACTGGAATGGTGCGTATGTGATGCAGACCAAATAATGACGGCTTCGTAAAAAGTCCAAATTCTTTGTTGCGCTGCATCCCTCGCTGCTTCAGCGTACGCCAAGTACGCATCATTGCTCGGGATTTGCGCGCCTC
>JAABSH010000079.1 GCA_011390465.1 Desulfobacteraceae bacterium | reverse complement strand
TCATCAGTTTACTCCTCCTCTTCATTCAGGGGTTCAAACCGGAGGTCCGTGGTCCGTTCAATTTCACCGTCCATCACCAGGGCATTGCCCACCAGCTCGTGAATGCCGGTGACACCGACTTCCGGCACCCAGTATTCCATCAGCGGCGGCAGCGCGGCCCGGTCAATAGCGCAGATACAGGCCAGCATATTTACCCCATACTTATCATGCACATGCTGAACGGCATTGGCCCTTGGCAGGCCGCCCCGCATTCTCAAATCCATAATCTCTTCCGTGTTCAGACCGGCACCGGAGCCGCAGCAGAAGGTCTGTTCCCGGATGGTCCCTTCCGGCATGTCATAAAAATGATTGCACACATTTTCCAATACATACCGGGGTTCATCCAGAAGCCCCATGGCCCGGGACGGGTTGCAGGAATCATGGAAAGTGACTTTAAATTTATCGTTTCTCGCGGGATCCAGTTTCAGTTTGTTGTGCTTGATCAGGTCCGCGGTAAATTCCGCGATATGGACCATTTTGGTGGATGCCGCACTTTTGAAAACCGTGCCGGTCAGCGGGTTTTTGGGAACTTCCAGAAAATCCGCCGGGCCGTTCATGGTATCCATGTACTGATTGATGACCCGCCACATGTGGCCGCATTCACCGCCCAGAATCCATTTGACGCCCAGGCGTTTTGCTTCGGCAAACATTTTGCCGTTCAGGCGTTTCATGACTTCCGAAGATGTGAACAGCCCGAAGTTCCCGCCTTCAGACGCATAGGTGCTCAAAGTATAATCCAGGCCGATGTGCTCAAACAGCATGAGGTAGCCCATCATGGTGTAGGTGCCGGGATCGGCAAACACATCCCCGGAGGGGGTGATAAACAGAATCTCCGCCCCTTTGCGGTTATAAGAAGGATTGATTTTAATGCCCGTGATTTCTTCAATGTCATCACAAAAAAATTCAATCATCTCTTTAAAGGCGTGGGGCTGGATGCCCAGATGGTTGCCGGTACGAAAACAGTTGGCCACGGGCTCCAGAATCCAGTTGATATTGAGACCGAGCAGGGACAGCAGCTCCCGGCCCATCATGGTGATTTCCGCCGTATCAATCCCATAGGGGCAGTATACCGAACACCGTCGGCATTCAGAACACTGGTAAAAATAGGAAAACCATTCCTTGATCACCGCGGGTGTGAGTTTTCGGGCACCCGCCAGAGAGCCCAGAATTTTACCGGCTGTGGTGAAATCGTTGCGGTAAATCGACCGCAACAGTTCCGCCCGCAGCACGGGCATGTTTTTGGGATCACCCGTGCCGATAAAGAAATGACATTTGTCCGCGCAGGCCCCGCACCGGACACAAATATCCATAAAGACTTTCAGGGACCGGTATTTGTCCAGGCGCTCCTTAAAGCCTTTGTGAATAATTTCCTGCCAGTTGTCCGGAAGGTTCCAGTCTTCATCCGCCGGAGACCATTCATCTTTTGTCGGAAGACCCAGATAGTCCAGATTTTTCTTTTTGGTGGGATAACAGAAGGTTCCCTCGGAAAAATCTGTTGGCACATCTTCCCACTTCTTTTTGGGAAGGGTGTAATCGATGCTGTCAAACATCTCATCAGGTTTCAGGATATCTACCATAATTACTCCTTATCCAAAGGCAGCTCTGCCTCAATCATTTTTTCCCGGAAGTCTTCTTCATACTCTTCATATGTATGGAATTTGACTTTGGGGTTCCATGGATTAATATGTCGTTTCATCCGGCTGTTGTTGGCCAGGTTTCGCGTCGGGCTCAAAAAGACACCGCCCATGTGCATCAGCTTGGAAAACGGGATATACGCCAGAAGGATACAGACAAAAAAGAGATGCGCGTAAAAAAGGGCGCCCACGCCGCCCTCGGGGATACCCAAATGAAAGGTGGCCAGCCCCATGGTCAGCTCTTTGACTTTTACCACATCCACTTTGGTGAAATACCGCATCATGATGCCGGTGAGCGCAATCCCGATGATGAGCAGCAGGGGAAAATAATCCGCCGGCTTTGAAATATAGGTGAGTTTGGGGAGCAAAATACGCCGCAGCAACAGGAGGGTGGCGCCGGCCAGAAGGGTCACCCCTGAAATAAATACCCCGGGCAGCCCCACCTGCAGAATGCCGTCGATCTGTTCAATGGCCTGCACAAAAAACGGCACCGGTTCCAGAAAAAACCGCAAATGCCGGATGGTTACCGCCAGAAAGGAATAATGGAACAGAATGGCAAACAGCCACAGCCACACCACCCATTTGTATGAAATCCGGTTGCCCACCAGTTCCACCCGGGAATTTTTCAACAGGGACCGGAAGGTAACGATTTCAAAAAACATCCGGGCCAGCACACCGGGCAGGGTGCTGGGATTGTCAATTTTGTTCTGCTTTATCCAGTCCAGGGACTGCTGCTGACCACAGGTAGTGGGAATCCGGAACGGCACCGGGGATTTGGCCCAGTCCATAATCCGGTAAACAAATCCGGCTATAAAAATCATCACCGCCAGATACGGGATGAATATGCCGAACACACCCTGAAGCCCTGCCGCACCGGCGCCCACATAGGCCACCAGCCCCAGAACCACCACTGCCAGGAGGGAGTATAAATAACTTGCATTCATCGAAAATCACCTCATCCTACGTGTTCACAATATGTTGATCGATTAGCCGTCAGGCAAATGAATATAACCGATGATCGACGTTTCACACTTTTAACCCGAAGTCCGTTTCCGGAATTTCACAAATCAGTTCTTTTTTGATCAACAGTTTCTTTAAGCTCTCTTTTGACTGGTTGATCCGCAATGTATAAATCTTATCCCTGCACGCGGCGTAGATATTCACAGCCACCAGCATCAGTTCTTCCGTATTGGCGGAAACCGTTTCCAGAAAACGCTCCACGTCCTTGTCCGTCAAATGCTTTTTCAGGGCATCTTTGAGAAGATATTTGATGGAAAAAATGAACGCCATGGCCTGAGAAGGGGTAAATTCCTGAACGGCCCGGAGACGAATGATGGGCTCCATGGCTTCCTGTACGGCTGCTCTGTCCATTTTTTTCTTCACAACTTCGGTAAAAAGCAAATCAATGCTTCTTTTAATGGTATTTCCCACCGGGTTGGCAAACGGATCTTTTGTTTTTGTAAAAAAGGATACTGAGTCGGGCGGATAAGTTTCAATGACGGCTGAAACCCATTTCTCCACCAGTTTTTTTCGGTTTTCCACTAAATATTTTTCAAGCTCCATGCGCTGCCAGCCCTTCTCTTCCATGTGAAAAGCCCTGATTACAGGGTCTTTTCCGTTCTTTAAGTCAATCTATAGACTATAAAAAAGGTTGTTTATATCAAAAAGAAAATCAATGTCAAGATTATTTCGGGCAAACCCTCATAACCTGATCCGGGCACCGGCCGCCGGGGTTTTTCTTGCAGGTTCCGGCTTGCCAGGGACCAGAACCGGTGATATGGTATTTTTTTATTTTCACCAATCCTTTTTTCTTTCTGATACGGGAAAAACACATGATGCCATCTTCGGTTAAAACATTACTGGCCGCGGAAACAGCCCTGAAAACCGTTTGTATCTCCGGCTGGGTCCGGACCCGGCGGGATGCAAAGGCCTTTTCCTTTATTGAAATCAATGACGGATCCTGCCTGGCGAACCTTCAGGTCATTGCAGATCCGGAACTTGAAAATTATGAACAGATCCGGAAACTGACCACTGGTTCATCGGTTTCCGTTACCGGTGCCATGCAAGAATCCCCAGGAAAAGGACAAAAATGGGAAATTCTCGCCACGGCAGTGACCCTTATCCAGACAGCACCGGAGGAGTATCCGCTTCAAAAAAAGCGGCATACGGATGAGTTTCTGCGCACCATCAGCCATCTGCGGCCGCGAACCAATAAATACGGGGCCGCTTTCCGCATCCGGTCAACGCTGAGCTATGGGGTTCACCGGTTTTTTCAGGAGCGCGGATTTTTCCATGTCCACACCCCCATTCTCACAGGATCGGACTGTGAAGGGGCCGGCGAGCTGTTTCAGGTAACGGCCTTAAATCTGGACCAGGTGCCGCAAAAAGACGGAAAAACCGATTACACGGCTGATTTTTTCGGAAAACCCGCAAACCTGACGGTTTCCGGCCAGCTGGAGGCGGAAGCCGCTGCCCTGGCCCTGGGCAATGTTTATACCTTCGGCCCCACGTTCAGGGCGGAAAATTCCAACACCCGCCGGCACGCAGCGGAATTCTGGATGGTAGAGCCGGAAATGGCCTTCTGCGATCTGTTTCAGAACATGGCAATGGCGGAGACGTTCATCAAATTTCTGATAGGCGATGCCCTGAAAAACTGCGCCGATGATCTGAATCTGTTTGCAAAATTTGTGGACAAGCGCCTGATGCAGGAGCTGGACGTCATTTTATCCAAACCCTTTGTCCGGCTGCCCTATGAAGACGCCGTGACCATCCTGAAGCAGTCCGGCCGCAACTTCAGTTATGATGTGTTCTTCGGTGCGGACCTTCAGACCGAACATGAACGGTTTCTGGCGGAAGACCATTTCAAACAGCCGGTAATTGTTTACAATTATCCCAAATCCATCAAGCCGTTTTACATGCGGGTAAATGATGACGACCGGACCGTGGCGGCAATGGATGTGATCGTTCCCCGGATCGGCGAAATCATCGGCGGCAGCCAGCGGGAGGAACGGCCGACGGTACTGGACGCGCGAATGAAAGAAACCCGTGTGTCCGCCGCAGACCTCTGGTGGTACCGGGATCTGCGGCGATACGGCAGTGTGGTTCACAGTGGCTTCGGTCTGGGATTTGAGCGGCTGATCATGCTGGTCACCGGCATTACCAACATCCGGGACGTGATCCCCTTTCCCCGGACGCCTGGCGCAATAGACTTTTAAGACAGCGAACGCGGAAACAAAAACCGGTGGTTTTAATTCTGATCTTTTTGTTTTGCTGCATGGGTTATGAAGATCGTTGTGTTTATTGAAAAGCCGGCCGTAATCCGTAAAATTGTGGTGCATCTGGATCTTTGGAATGCCCGGAACCATGACAAGCCGGTCAAAACACATGCGCATATTCCGGAGTTGACTCAGCAATGAGAACGATAATCCCTGTAAGCTATTTCTGTTTCAGGGCAGTGCCACATCTTGTGGTCACCAAATTTTATGGATAGGTATCGATTTGCTATTGCATGTTGCACTGTGATTCAGATTTTTTCGGTGAAGACTGCCAGAAGCTATATGCTCTTATACAAACTGGCTACTTGAATAAAAAAAAGGGTGGGCGATAATTTTTGGAATTATCGCCCACTCATATCTATCAATACATTATCAACTTACAAAGCTTTATATCATTCCCTCAGCCCAGATACCCTCTCCATAATATAAATTGCTTCTTCGATTCCAATTTTACCATCCTCATTTATATCTGCTTCAGAAAAAATACCCGTGGGATGCAATCCGGAAATTATCTGGAGTGCCAATATACAATCTTTTAAATCAATATTTCCGTCGAAGTTAATATCACCGGAAGTGATAAACTCATAAGGCCCAATGTCAATCGATGAACCAATTACCCTTACATTACCATCTTTATCAGTTTTGGGAAAAGTGATTCCAATGACATCAGTTGTCCCGGCATCAATTAACACTGAACCTTCACCAATATGGAAATCGCCGTTTGCCTGGTCAGTGAAATCCAACTCACCACCGAAAATATTATTACTTTTGAAAGACGTAATGTTAATTTTTGATTCATCCATGTAATTATTATAGATTGTGGCAATCGCCCCCGAAGCACCAACTACTTCATAAGTCCCGTTGTTAATTAATATTGAGTTTAATATATAATTATCTGTTCCTGAACTTATATACACACCGTTTGTGGCATTATTTATGAAGATACTGTTGATTATTTTGGTTGAGGTTCCAGAAAACGAAAATCCGCCGCCGGAACCACCCGCAGAATTCCCGGTTATTATTGTGCTGTTGGTTATGGTTGCGTCGTCAGAAGACCAAAATCCGCCGCCATCACTATAGATTGAGGAATTTCCGGATATTGTGCTGTCGATTATGGTTGCGAACCAAGTCCAAAAGCCGCCGCCAGCATCATCCGCTATATTATCGGATATTTTGCTGTTGGTTATGGTTGCGAACCCATTAGAATTAAAGCCGCCGCCAGAAACACTCGCAGAATTCCCGGTTATTGTGCTGTCGGTTATGTTTATGCCGGAAGACAAAAAGCCGCCGCCGGAGCCACCCGCAGAATTCCCGGTTATTATGCTGTTGGTTATGGTTGCGTTAGAAGACCAAAAGCCGCCGCCATCATCATCCGTAATATTATCGGATATTGTGCTGTCGGTTATGGTTGCGCCCCCAGTATAAAAGCCGCCGCCGGAACCACCCGCAGAATTCCCGGTTATTATTGTGCTGTCGGTTATGGTTGCGTGCCCAGAAACAAATCCGCCGCCATCATCATTCGCAGAATTCCCGGTTATTATGCTGTTGGTTATGGTTATGCCAGAAGACGAAACGCCGCCACCACGACCACCCGCAGAATTCCCGGTTATTGCGCTGTTGGTTATGGTTGCATCCCCCCCCCCAAGACCAAAAGCCGCCGCCATCATCATCCGCTATATTATCGGATATTGTGCTGTCGATTATGATTGCACCAGAAGATTTAAAGCCGCCGCCATCAACATCCGCAGAATTCCCGGTTATTGTGCTGTCGGTTATGGTTGCTGCGTCAGAAGACGAAAAGCCGCCGCCGGAACCACCCGCAAAATTTCCGGATATTGTGCTGTTGGTTATGGTTGCGTTAGAAGAGAAAAATCCGCCGCCATCATCATCATCATCCGTAATATTATCGGTTATTGTGCTGTTGGTTATGGTTGCGTCAGAAGACCAAAAGCCGCCGCCAGAAACACTCGCAGAATTCCCGGATATTGTGCAATTTTCAATATTGAGTTTTTCTTCTGAAAAGATTCCACCCCCATCATTTTCGGATTTACCATTTTGAATTGAAATGTTAACAAGATGGATTGTTATCTCATAGTTGATAACCATCAAATTCAGCACTTGGTTTGTATTATCCCCGCTCAAAATAACATTTTCTGCCGAACTGCCTTGAATAGTCAGCCCATAGTCTTCATTATCCAGAAAGGTAAATGTACCACCTCCATCATCTGTGGTCTTGTACGTTCCATCTGCCAAAATAATTGTATCACTCTCACCATTCACGGCAGCATCTTGCAATGCTTGTCTGAATTCTTGAGTGGTGGAGACATTGAAGGTCTCGGCAAATGCAAGGTTGGAAATTGCAAAAGCAATGATTGTAAGCAGGATTGAGAAAACAACAGCCTTGCACATAACAGATACCCCCTTGGTCATTAAATTTGTTCTAAAAAATTAAATACACGTAATAAGCGTGGACTTGCGAGCGTCCTAATTGACGCTTTTGTTAGCTTTCTGCCGCTTAATAGCTTCCTGAATTCTCTTGTGCTCATTCTCTATATCCCAAGAATATTCGGCGTACTCCGTAAAATAAGGGTTGTTATTCATTACTGCTTGGATCAAGATATTCCTATTATTACTTTGATGAAACTTATTGTTTACAATGAGAAAACGCAAAAGAGATGAGTTGTTTACCATTTTTTTATCTTGTTCGTCTAAGCGTAAAACGCAATTGAAAAATATTTTTTCGACTATAGGCATAAGCACGCCAAGATTCGTTTTAAACCCTTTAATTGTCTTCTCTGAGCCATACCGTAAATGCTGATATAAAGACCCTCTTTTATCTCCGAATGGCTTTGTGAACTGCTTTATATCCTCATCTTCAAATATGGTGTTAAATTCTGACGCTTTACCTCTAAGTTTTTCGAGATTGTGGCCATACTCTGTACTGTAATGTGACAACGATTTTTCAACCTTTTCATGCATGGCAAGAAATAGTTTGAATGATTTTTCCACCACCTCAACCATTCCTACTAAATTTGTTTGAGCAAAAGAAAGAGTCTCCATTTGAAACATTAGTTTTAGTGAAACGTAGTCTGAGAATAGGTGGTGACTAAGCCCCATAGCAAACATGAACCAATCTTTATCTTTTTTTTCAGATGTATTCTTCTTTTGAAGAGCCATTGGTGCCTCAACTATTTTGGAAGCTAACATCAGTTATTCAACAGCCAGCTTCTTTTGTTCAAGAAACCGAGAATTTACAGGATAGTAGCAAAAAAACATAAAATGATCAAAATGTATTAGAGTGGTTCAAACCGACAGTATTGCAGAATTTTTCAAAAATGCACACTGTCGATAAGGCCGGTCAGCATTCTTGATCTTGACAGACCACAATATCTTGATTCAGATTTTTGTCAAATTTTTGAAAAATACGGTTTGCCATTGCAGGTTACAGTAGACGGTTGGGTTTTGGTGGATGAAGTAAATTGGCGTTGAAATCTTGCCACATTCCGAGTCATAGGAGCTGTTAGATTAAATAAGTGCGCTTATTCCTTTTCTTTCCATAATATCCAATAATTTTCTTGATGCACCGGCTGGTTTTTTGTTCCCCTGTTCCCATTTTTGAACGGTTGAAGGGCTAATATTAAAAAGGCTGGCAAGAGCCGCCTGGCTTAACCTGAATTTTTTCCTTATGGAAATAATTTTTTCAGGGGTATACTCCTGGACCTCAGGGACACAGAGGTTCTCGATATTTTTCATTGTAATATCATCGACCAAACCACTTTTATGCAGGTCTTTGACTGTATTTATAATTGATGTTGCGATGGTTTTTCTCATAATGTTACCTCTATTAAGTCTTTATTTTCTAAGGCTATTGCTATCTCATCTGGCGACAGCCTCAGCAAAATTTTTGATAATTCTTTAAAAGCAATAAGCTCTTTTTTTGACAAATTCGATTTTTCATTTTTTGCAAAACCATGAACAAAAATTGCACGATCTCCTTTTTTATAACAAATAATAGTTCGTCCGCTACCGCTTTTACCTTGGCCCTCAAAATGGATTCTCTTTTTATATAGGTTTCCCCCAAGGTTTGCTTCAAAATTCCCGGCTACAAATTCTGCCAATGCATTGGCAAGCTTACGCTTCGGGATTTTCTGTTTGGCTGCCCATTTTAAAAAATGTTTTGTCATTAGCTTTTTCATTAATTTTAATATAGCACTTAGTGATATATTTTCAAGCAAATATTTTTGACTGCCAGATAATGGCTATGCTTTTTTCTCGTGAAGAATTTGTCAATCTTTCAGTATTGCAAATTTTTTCAGCTGTGCAGAATATCGACAACGACCTTCAACATTCTTGATCTTGACAAACTACAACATCCTGATTGAGCTTTTTGCCGAATTTTTGAAAAAATTTCGGCAGGCGCTATTGCAAGATGCAATGTTGCAAAGGGTTTTAGCAGTTTTCATTGTGGCAAAAACTGTAGACAATTGATTTTGCTATTTCAATTTTGTTTCAAAAATTCTGACAAAGTTTAAGTTTTATAGCCCGCCAATTAAATGGAGATCAATATTATTGAAGACGTCAAAAACATTATGCATTTGACGAGAAGACCTGATTCCAAATGCAGTAATTAATCCTTGCCTGTCGTGAAAAACAACTGTAATTATCGAACTGACAGCCATGCCCTTAAATTTTTTTAAATATTCCTTAATTAAAACAGAAAGTTTAATAATGGGAAGGCAAAAAGAAATATCGATCCCGAAAAAAGAGGAAGGATGATTCAGTAGAAATTGACACTGCGATATCAGACCATTGCCGAAAAAGTTTAATTTTTTGACGAAACACGCCATATCTCCTTTTGCTGAAAATCCGATTAAAAACAAAATGAAAAATTATTTGAAATATTTCATCATTTTTTGGGGGGTTGCGTTTGGCCTGTTGCCAGCCACATATGCCCGGGATCTTGCTTTTGATGAAGCGATTTCGGTTCTTAGATCCTCCAATGAAACCATTCTTGCCTCACAAATGGAAATCAGCGAACGGGATCATGAACTGCTGGCCGCCAAAGGGCTTGATTATCCACGGATTCAGGCAGGCGCCCGATACACGGCACTGAATGATCCGATTATGATTGACCTGAATGACATCCGGACTGTAATGCTCGGTCTTCATCCGAGTGTTCCTTCTCAACTCATTCCGTCATTTGAAAGCAGAGTTCAGGATCAGCAATACTGGAAAGCCGACGTCTCCGTGACGTGGCCCGTCTATACCGGCGGCCGGATCAATGCGGCAAAACAGGCTGCGGAAGCCAGGCAGGAAGAATCCCGGGAAAAACTGCGCAGCACGGAATCAGGCCTGACCAGCGAACTGACCCGGAGGTATTTCGGGCTTCGACTGGCTGAAAAAGTCGCGGTCATCCGTAAACAGGTTTCGGATGCGATGAACCGTCATCTCCAGGAAGCGATAACACTTGAGAATACGGGTGTGATTGCACGGGTTGAAAGGCTTCATGCAGAAGTCTCTGTGGCAGAAGCGGATCGCCTGTATATGCGTGCCGTTCGTGATGTCTCGCTTGCCCGGACAGCTCTGGAAAGTATCCTTTCGATGCAGGAACCGGTTGTTCCCACCACCCCGCTTTTTATTTCCAGCGATCTGGAACCGCTTGACTTTTATTCTGAACAAGCGCTTTTAAGCAATCC
>JAABSH010000078.1 GCA_011390465.1 Desulfobacteraceae bacterium | reverse complement strand
AGCTCGGGTACTCTGGTTCGTAGTGACGCCGTAAGGCGTTACATTATATGCCCTCACGGGCACACTACAAACGACCATGAGGCAAGGCAACATGAATAACTTGAGTGGATAACCAAAAAATTCAATTTCCGTAAAGCTGCTACAACCGTAAAAAATCAGATTGGCTGATCAGGAATTAAAAATATATATGGCCGATATCATCAACAAAGACCGTCTCAACAATCTGGCCGGGGAAATCTGGAAATCCGCTGAGCGGCTGCGGGGGAAGTTCAAGGCCTATGAATATCAATCCGTGATTCTGCCCATCATCGTGATCCGCCGCATTGAATGCGTGCTTATCGACTGGCGGGAGCGGCAGGCCGATGCCATCCGGCAAAAACGGCCGGACCTGTCCGATGACCAGCTTATAAAAATGGTGAAAAAGCTGGAAATGAATCCGGCCATGACCCCGTTTTCCAATGCCACGGACTGGACCCTGCGGAAAATCTGCGAAGAAGACCCCACCCTTATGGAGAAAAATTTCCGGGCCTACCTCAAGGGGTTTTCCGAAAATATCCAGGATATTATCGAGCATTTCGACTACAGGGCCGTGGTGGGCCGCATGGTACGGAATTCCCGGCTGTCCCCTATTCTGCGGCAATACAGCACCCTTGAATTAGGCCCGGAGAATCTGTCCAACCTGGAAATGGGCTATGTGTACGAAGAACTGCTCCGGCGGTTTTCAGAACAAAGCGGCGAAGAAGCCGGGGAGCACTTCACCCCCCGGGAGGTCATCCGGCTCATGGTGGAACTGCTGCACATCCCGGTGCCAAAAAAACATATCGCTGTCTATGATCCGGCCTGCGGCACCGGCGGCATGCTCTCCGTGGCCAAGGAATATCTCCTGGAAAAAGCCAACACAGATGCGGAAAAGTCGGATGTGGAGCGGTTTGTCACTCTCCACGGCCAGGAGCTTCAGCCGGGGAACTATGCCATCTGCCAGTCGGACATGCTCATCAAAGCGGAAAAAGACGCGGAAATCCGGTACGGCAATTCCCTGATCCCCCATTCCCCCACCGGCGCAGAGCCCGGGGACCAACTGGCCGGCCCCGCGCATGTGTTTGATTATATGCTCAGCAATCCGCCTTTTGGCGTCACCTGGGGCGGAAAAGACGGATACGAACACGCCGCGAGAAAATACCGGTCCACCCGGTATGCCGCGGGCATGCCCCGGACCAACGACGGGGCTTTGCTGTTTTTGCAGACCATGCTGGCCAAGATGAAGCCGGCAAATGTGGGCGGCAGCCGCATCGCCATAATTTTCAACGGGTCGCCGTTAAGCAACGGGGACTGCGGGTCCGGGGAAAGCGAAATCCGGCGCTGGATTCTGGAAAACGACTTCCTGGACGCCATCGTGATGCTGCCGGACCAGTTGTTTTACAATACCGGCATTTTCACCTACATCTGGCTCCTCACCAACCGCAAGCCCGCGTCCCACAAAGGCCGGGTCATGCTCATCGACGCCCGACGCCAGTTTGAAAAAGAGCCCCGGTCTTTCGGCAATAAGCGCAACCGCATTACGGACAGCCACCGGCACTGGATCGAGGGAAAATACCGGTCCGGATGGGACAACACAGAGAATGATCCCAACGTCCGGATTTTTCAAACCACGGATTTCGCCTATCACAAGGTCAGCGTGGTGTTCTGGCAGACGGATGAAAACGACCAGCCGGCCATGATCACCGAACCCTTTACCAAGGCCTTTACCCCGGCCAACATCAAAAAAGAGCAGGAGTTTTTCGACTCGGATATTGACTTCCACATCCAGCTCCGGTCTTTAGAAACGGAAGCCGACATCGAGTTCACCCTGACATCGGACGGGAATTTTGCCAAAGAGTATGAACGCCGGGTTAAAAAAGTGTTTGCCAAAGAGATCCGGGACCGGGTGGCGGGAATTGAAGACGCCAAAGCCAGAAACAAAGCCGTAAAACAGTTTATCAACTCCCTGGAAACAGTTGCGACCTACACCCACCGCCATTATGTCGGAGATCACGAATACATCCCCTATGGGGAAAATATCGAAGCCTTTTTGAAACGGGAAATTGGAAAACCCGTTATCCGGTGGAACGACGCCTTCCAGCCCGGATATGAAATCCTGCCCAATAAATATTTTTACGAATACACGCCCCCGCGCCCGGCCGAGGAGTTGCTCAAGGAGTTTTGGGAGTTGGAGGAAAAAGCGACCTTTTTGATAAAAAATTTACAAGGAAATTAGCTTGTTAAATTACAATAAAACCACAAGATACCATCCAATTGAGAATGAACAATCTGAAATATCTTGGGATTCTATCCGCTTAAAAAAGGTCGTTTCCAAAATTGGCAGCGGAATTACCCCAAAAGGAGGAGCATCTGTCTATGTGGAAAAAGGTATCCCTTTATTCAGGAGCCAGAATATTCATTTTCGTGGATTAAGAATGGATGATATAGCGTACATCCCTGAGACAGTTCATGAAACAATGCCCAATAGCAAGGTAAAACCGCAAGATGTCTTATTAAACATTACCGGCGCATCAATAGGTAGATGCTTTTATGTCCCGGAAAATTTTGGCGAAGCCAATGTAAATCAGCATGTTTGCATTATTCGACCAACATACCAGTTATATTATAAATTTTTGTATTATTGCCTGTCTTCTCATTTGGGCCAACAGCAGATTTTTTCCAGTTTTACAGGCGCATCTCGTGAAGGTTTAAATTTTCGTGAAATAGGATGCTTTAAAATCCCATTCCCTTCCTTTGAGTTGCAAAAAAGGATCGCCAAATATCTCGACAAAACGTGCGCCGCCATTGACGCGGCCATTGAACTCAAACGCAAGCAGCTTGACACCCTGGAGGCACTGAGAAAGTCAATCATACACAAAGCCGTCACTCGGGGCCTGGATGATGGTGTTGAATTAACGGATTCGGGTTTTTTATGGATGGGTCGCATCCCAGTATCATGGAAAGTTGAAAAACTTAAATATGTTACAGAATCAATAATAGATGGCACTCATTTTACCCCCACATATGTTGATGATGGAATCCCTTTTCTTAGGGTTACAGATATCCACACTGAAAAAATCAATTTAAATTCTGTAAAATATATTTCACACGAAGAGCATAAAGAGTTAATCAAGCGTGCCAGACCTAAATTTGGAGATATCCTGTTATCAAAAAACGGAACCATCGGTTTGGTGAAAGTGGTTGATTGGGAATGGGAATTCAGTATTTTTGTATCTCTTTGTCTGATTAGATTACAAAAAAAAATATCCCCTTATTTCTTTAGCTATTATTTCGACAGCGATGTAGTAGATCAGCAGCTTTTTGAGAGCAGCAAGCGGACATCTGTAACCAATCTTCATTTGGTTAAAATAAGAGAAATGGTAATGCCTGTTCCCTCTATCGCTGAACAGAAAAAAATCGTGGATTATTTAGACCGAAAATCAACCGAAATTAAAAAACTCAAAACCAACCTCTTTGTCCAAATCACCACTCTGGAGGATTACCGCAAATCCCTGATTCATGAGTGCGTGACCGGAAAGCGACGCATCACGGAGGCGGATATCACCTGACAAAGGACGTCTGACACCATGTTCGAAGGCCCGGAAAAAAAATTTCAGCGCCATATCGCCGACTATCTGACCCAAACACACGGATATGCGGTGCTGAAACAGAGCGACATCACAGACCCGGATGCTTATATTGCCGGAGATCACCTGATGGCCTTTATCCGGGCCACCCAGAAACAGACCTTCGCGGACCTGGAAAAAGATTATGGCACGGATGCGCCGGATGAAATCCTGCGGACCCTTAAAAAAGAACTGCAAACCGCACCATTGTGGCTGATCATCCGGAACGGCCTGCGGATAAGGGGCCGGGAATTCAAGCTCTATTTTCCCAAGCCCCGGTCCGGCCAAAGCGCCGCGGCCGCTCATTTTTTCCAGAACCGGTTCTATTTAAAAGACGAGCTGGTCATTCAAAACGGCAGGCGCCCGGATTTTGTGTTTTTTTTAAACGGCCTGCCCATCATCACCCTGGAGGTCAAGCACGAAAAAAACCAGACCGTGCATGACGCCGTGGATCAATACGCCGGCCGGGACCACAGGGATAAGATTTTCCAGTTTCCGTTTCTGCATATCGCAGCAGACACCTCGGATGTCATGGTGGCCACGGACCCGGGGCGGGCGGAAAATTTCCGGTGGCACAACACGGGCCTGGCCAACCAGGCCGTCACTGAAGACGAATACCCGGTGGAATTTTTATACCGGGACGTGCTCTCGCCGGACGCAATTTTAGAAGCCCTGTCCTTTTATCTGATTTATGTTCCCCGTCAGGATGCCACGGACCACCATCCCGAACAGCCCGCATTTACTATTTTTCCCCGGTATCACCAGTCCCGCATGGTGAACAAACTCTCCGCCGATTTGCTGAATCATTTTACCGGAACCGGGTCCATCGGCCGGAAATATCTGATCGAACATTCCGCCGGGTCCGGCAAAACTCTGTCCATCTGCTGGCTGGCGGACCGGCTCCACAGCCTTTATGATCCCGTGACCAATGAAAAAGCTGTGAACATGATCTTTATCCTCACGGACCGGAAATCTTTAGACAAAAACCTCCGGACGGACATGGAAAAGCTCGCCCATTTGGCTGAGGTCACGGCCATTGCCAAAAAATCAAAAGACCTGCGGCGCTTCATCACCGAAAGCCGGGAGCAGATCATCCTCACCACCCAGCAGAAATTCACGTTTATCTTAAATGAAATCCGAAACAATCCGGCCCTTCATCAACTGCGGGTGGCCTTTCTCATCGACGAGGCCCACCGGGGCCAGGAAGGCAAAACCGCCGTGGCCGTGAAGGTGCCGTTTCGGGACCCGAATGCCGAAGACAGGGAAAACAGCACGGTTGATCCCCAGACGGAAATGGCGGAGATCATCCGCGCCCATGATGCCAATCAGCTTTTTGTGGCGTTCACCGCCACCCCGGCCCCCGCCAGTGTCAACCTGTTCGGCGATCCCTTTGACACCTATTCCGAAGACGAAGCCATTGCGGAAGACTATATCGTGGATGTGGCCCAGGGCATTATTTCCTATAAAACCCTGTTCCATTTGCATTGCCCCATAATTCCGGGAATTACCGACGAGTCCCTGTATCCCAAAGGCATCATCAGCAAGGCCCTCAAAACCGTGGCCTTCCAAGATGACGGCCTGATTCAGTATAAAGCCGAAGTCATGCTGCGAATTTTTGAAAAAAGCATCCGGCACCTGATCAACGGCCGGGCCAAAGCCATGATTGTAGCTACCTCCCGTTTGGCCGGGTTGCGGTATTTCACCATTTTAAAAGAAAAACTTCGGGAGCGGGGCAGGAATGACAAGTTGCTGTTTGCGTTTTCGCCGTTTGTTGATCCTGCCACCAATAAAACCTTTCGGGAAGCGGAACTGAACGGACTGAATCCGGGAGAAGACATTGAAGACCGATTTGCCGGCGACGACTACCGGCTCATGGTGGTGGCGAACAAATTTCTGGAAGGATTTGATCAGCCGCTCCTGGCGGGCATGTTTCTGGACAAAGCAGTGGTGGACCGAAACGCGGTGCAGACGGTATCCCGGCTCAACCGGTGTCATGAGGACAAAGACACGGTGGTGGTGGTGGATTTCACCAATAACGCCGGGGCCATTTTAAAGGCATTTGCCAAATACCGGAAGGGCACGCCCTTTGTGGCGGAAGAGCCGGATCAACAGCGGTGCGTGGATCTGTATCAACAGATACTTTCACGAAATATCTTTTCCGCCCAGGACGCGAAAAAAGTCACGCGGCTGGTGGCCGCGGGAAATGACGCGCCCCTGCAGTATGCGGTCCATGCCCTGCGGCAACGGTTCCGGGAGCGCCTGAAAGACAAAGAAGACCGGAAAGCATTTGTGTATCTGCTGGCCCGGTTCGTGAAAATCTATTATTTTATGGCCCAGTTTTTTGAATTTCCGGAAGCAATCGATCATTTCGCCGTGTTCGCCGATTATGTGGGGCCTCTGCTCATCAAACAGGGATCGATTTCCGATTTGATGAAACAAGTGCGGAAAACCCGGGTGGTCAAGGCCAATGTGATTTACAACGGTGAAGTGCAGGCCCCGGGCGCGGTAAAAATCAAAAAAGGCCGGAAAGGGTCGCCGGGGCCGCCGCTGAAAAAAACCACAGTTCAGGATGTGATTGCTGAAATCCGGGAACGGTTCACCATATCCGATGAAGAAGCCCTGATTATCCGGGAAGTGACCGAAGAAAAAATAGCAGACCCGGGAATTCTGGATACCATCCAGCGGCATCAAAAAGATGAGCATTACCTGCGCACCACGTTTACCGGTCAGGTGGACGGTCTGATCCAATCCGCTTATGCGCAGCGCAACCGGCTGGAGGCCCTATGGGACCCGAAATATATTGATGAGGGGGCAATTTTCGACCTTATGGCCTTTACCGTTGTGGAAAACGGAATTCAAACAGCGGCAAGGATGTCATCATGACAAAAAAAATCCAAAATATGCAGCCCCATGAACGGCCCAGGGAAAAGCTGCTGGAAAAAGGCGCGCGCGCCCTTTCCGATGCCGAACTGCTGGCGGTGCTGCTGGGCAAAGGATCGGCCCGGCAGGATGTGCTGTCTTTGGCGGCCAAAGTGGTGCCGGAAATCGACCAAAAGGGCTTTCGCCTATCCGTGGACGATCTTTCGCGGTTTGACGGGATCGGACCGGCAAAGGCGGCCCTGATTCTGGCTTCTTTAGAATTTGCCCGGCGACGGATCAAACCGGACGGGTTTAAAATCAGCCAGCCGTCTGACCTGCTGCCTTTGGTGCGCCACTATGCCGACCGCAGGCAGGAGCATTTCCTGTGCGCATCCGTCAACGGGGCCAATGAAATTATCCAGATCCGCGTGGTATCCATCGGACTGATTGACAAAAGCCCGGCACATCCCCGGGAAGTATTCGCCGACCCCATTACCGACCGGGCCTCTGCCGTGATTCTGGCCCATAACCACCCGGCCGGAACATTGACGCCATCGGATGCGGACCTGCAAATCACCCGACGATTAAAGGACGCCGGCGACCTTATGGGCATCACTGTTCTGGATCACATTATTTTTAATCATAAGGGGTATTACAGTTTTCTGGAGCACGGAGACTTATAGCATGGCGACCATGTATAATATTTATTGAGATGAATCCTGCCATCTGGAACAGGATCACATCCCCGTGATGGTGCTCGGGGCGGCATGGTGCCTGAAAGAAAGCACCCGGGAATTATCTGATGGCATCCGCGATATAAAAAAACATCATCTTGAATTTGCCGTAATTTTAGCGGAACGTCGGAATTATTATCTTTTAAAAACAGCTTATGTGGTCAAACCGCACCGGGAAAGAATTTGAAAACTTCTGGAAGATCAAAAACGGCTGAAGCCGTTTTTGAAAAGCGGCTTTGATTGCTCCCTCTATACGTGGCAGATGAGACTGAATAATTGATCGCTCATTAAATTAAATTGTCAATATTTTTATGCCCCATATTTACGCCCCATGACCAGAATGAGTGCAGTTCTTATTAAACTGATGCAACAATATGCCTCTCAAGGTTACCACCTGAGCCTTCTTGAAATCCAGAAACTGGTCTATTTTTTAAAGATTTCAGGCGAACTGCTCCGGCTGAAGTATGAAAAACATCATTATGGCCCCTATGCGGAAAATCTTAATTTTGTGGTGCAACACATCGAGGGGCATTTTATCAGGGGATATGGAGACCGGAGTCGCAACGCATCCGTTCAACTGCTGCCGGGGGCCATGGAAAAAGCGGACAAATTCTTAGAAAACGCTCCGGACACCGCCCGGCATCTTGAACGGGTGGCTGATCTCATTGAGGGGTTTGAGACCCCTTATGGAATGGAACTTTTATCTTCGGTGCACTGGGTATGTACGCAGGAAAAAAATCCCGCCCAAAACCCTGACGAAGCCATGGAAAAAATCTTTTCCTGGAACGCCCACAAGCAAAAAACCTTCAAAAAAAGTCACATCATTAAAGCCTGGCACCGCCTGGCGGAACATGAATGGCTGCAATAATTATTCAAGAGGTCGAAAAAACATTCGATAGTTACGACCCCCTCAAATCCCAAATCACCCAACCCCGGCAACATTCTGAAATGCTCATGCAGGCGGTGCTCAGAGAGGCGTTTGAGAGTTAAGCATCATCCAGGAAACTGTTGTCATTAATTGTTTTCTATGCTAATTCGAGCAGTTAAACAAACGATAAAAGATTTATAAGGCACACCATGAAAATTAAAAATCTTGAATTGACCAATTTCCGCTGTTTCGAGTCATTGACCGTCAACTTTCATGAACAGTTGACGGTTCTTGTGGCCAATAACGGATTCGGCAAAACAGCCATCCTGGACGCCCTTGCCATTGGCCTGGGCGTTTTTGTATCCTGGATGCCGAACATACCCGGCCGTAAGCCGAAAGACACGGATTTTCTTGTGCCGGATACGGGAAAAAAACCGCCATACATGCGTATTCGCATGGAAACAGTCGACGGCATGGTTTGGGATCAGACAAAAAAACGTGATAAAAACGTTCCAACTGACCAAATTCCAGCGGCTGCCGGTCACAAAGATGCGATGAAGTATGCGCAACGTATTTTTAATGATTGGATGAACACAGGCAGGCTTGCATTCCCGTTAATCGTTTATTACGGGACCGCAAGAGGTGTATTTGATACCTCTCAAAAACGAAATCTCATAAAAAAAGATACGCATATCAATGATGCCTATTCAGGGTGTCTTGAAGGTAAGGCGAATTTTAAAAGATTTTTTGATCATTTCTATTTTTTGGAAGACCTGGAAAGAAGGCAAAAGGAAGAAAAAAAGGATTGGGATTACCGCTTACCCCGATTAGAAGTCCTTCGCGAGGCTATTCACCGGATGATGCCCTCTTTTTCCAACCCTCACAGCAAACTAGGCCCCCTGCGGTTTCTGGTTGAGTGGCGGCATAACAATCGCAAACAGACCCTTCGTATTGATCAATTAAGTGACGGGTACAGAACCACCCTTGCCATGACGCTTGATATAGCCAGTCGTCTGTCAATACTGAATCCATCCGTCCAAAACTCGCTTGACGCAGAGGGCATTGTTCTGATTGATGAAATCGACCTTCATCTCCATCCGTCATGGCAGCAGCGCATCCTGCCGGATTTGATGCGCACGTTTCCCAATATTCAGTTTATCGTCACAACCCACAGTCCGCAGGTGATTTCCGCGATCCCAGCGGAATGCGTCCGGATCATTCAGCCGGAGAACGACAGGGAAATAGCGAATTTCCCATTCAGCGTGACGACACCCGCTCAACAGACCCAAGGCGTTTCAAGCGCCGATGTGCTGGCGGATGTGATGGGGGTTGATCCGGTACCGGATGGTGAAAAATCCCAATGGCTAAGTGAGTACAAGGCAATTATACAACAGGGCCTGCAGGATTCATTTGAAGGCAAAAACCTCAGAAAAAAATTGCTCGCGCATTTTGGTGAAAACCATCCTGAAATGCTGGACTGTGAAAGATTGATCCGGTTCGAGTCTTTTAAGCAAAACTTGATTAATAAAGGAAATGAAGCGGAATCCGACTCAGGAAAACGGGGTTAAAAGAATGCACAAACTGAACCGGGGGCCGAAAACTACAAGCATGGCCGGAATAACTGGAGCCATATAACGCCTGATGAAAGGCTGGAGATATGGAGTCATCTGGATGCCATGCAGGGAAAACGATGCGCGTATTGTGAAGCTGAAATCGTTGATAACAATCGTCACATCGAGCATTTTCGGCAGCGTTCACGATATCCCCAAGGGACTTTCAAATGGGACAATCTGTTTGGTTCATGCAACCGGCCGGATAACTGCGGAAAACACAAGGACCAGTGCAGTGATTATGACTACCATGATTTAATCAAACCGGACATTGAAGACCCGGAAAAATTTTTTCTGTTTATTACCGACGGAACCATCCAAATTCGATCCGAGCTAAATAAAAAGGATACCCAACGTGCCTCCGAAACTTTATGCATCTTCAATCTTAAAAACGGCTCTTTGCGACATATGCGAAAAAGAGCAGTGATCGGCTATCTGCAAACAGCGGAAGAAATCCAAAAAATGGCAGCGGATTTTTCAAAAGAGGATATTCAGGCCTATCTCCAAAAAGAAATTTCGGACACGGCGCACCTTCCATTTGCCACCGCCAAAAAGCATGCGCTTTCATCCGGCATTTAAATATATCCTTCACATGAATGAGAACGAGGACACAAAATGGCCGATGAATTAAAAAATGACAGAAAATCAAAGAAGACGATAAACAGCTAAAACTATTTGAATAAAAAAAGGAATTCCCCACATGGCAAAATGCCCCATATGCAATACCCGGAAGGGAAAACGAAAATGTAATCGTGAAGATGCTTTTATTTGCAGCCTCTGCTGCGGGGAAACACGGTCTTCGGACAAATGCGCCGGATGTTCTTTCTTTACGGATGCTCAATCCACAAGGAACTACAGACAGGTGCCACATTACGCGCTGCCGCACATGTCCAATAATATGCAACTTCAGGATCATGCCAATGTTATTGAATCCGCTTTCTGTCAATTTGATCATCAACTGGATGGTCGACCGGACGACTTCTTTTTTCAAAAAATCGCCGAGCTGCTCATGGAGCACTATCATTTTAGGACCGAAAACTTAAATTTTGCCAATGATCTCGAAAAGCAGGGTTTTGAGGTCATAAACAGAATCATTCAAAAGGATCTTGCGCCCTTGTCACCGGATGAAATTTCCCGATTGCTCGGTACCATCTACCGTTCAATACTTCGCCGGGCCGGCATGGGACGGGACTATATCGACTTTATTCAAGGTCAGGTGGGGGTTCGGATCGGAAAAGGCGCTCGCGTGATTAAAAATTTTTTATAAAACATTCAATGGGCAAGGCCACTGGGCGGTCCTTGTTGCACGACCGTTTGTTGTGTCGCTCGCCAGGGCACATAAGTTCAGGACTCCTTACCTCTGGGAAGATCCAGTGACACCTTGGTGAGCAAAATCGTCCGAATTCAGGCCCACAGCTAACTCGTATTTTATTTTCATTTCAG
>JAABSH010000077.1 GCA_011390465.1 Desulfobacteraceae bacterium | reverse complement strand
GGGCGAATGGCATTCGCCCATCCCGGCATAACCACGAACGGGCGTATTCCATGCAACTTCGATCACCCCGGGTAAGGTGGTCTCGAAGCCGCCTCCTTTAAATATTTTGACACAAATGACCGCCGGGTATAATGGGTGGTGAATGCAAACACCTGCTGATTCTCAAAAAAACACGCCGTCCCCCTTTTTTATACTGTATGTGGTGGCCTCTGTTCAGTTCCTCACCCCGTTTATGATGTCCGCCACCGGTGTGGCCCTGCCGGCCATCGGTCGGGAATTCAATGCCGGCGCGGTCCACCTGGGGCTGATTGAAATGGTTTATATCCTCGCGGTGACCATTCTGCTGCTGCCGTCCGGACGGTTTGCGGATATTCACGGCCGCAAAAAAATTTTTATCACCGGTGCGGCCATCATGACCGTGGCCACCCTGTTTCTATCCATGAGCATGAATATCCGGTTTTTTATCGTTCTGCGGTTTTTTCAGGGGGTGGGCGCGGCCATGATCACCGCCACCAGCATGGCCATCATTACGTCGGTTATCCCCCGCCATAAGCTGGGGCAGGCCATGGGCATCATTATTGCCTGCGTTTACATGGGGCTTTCCGCCGGCCCGACCCTTGCCGGAATCATGATTACCAATTTCGGCTGGCGCTGGATTTTTTATGCCGCCGTCCCCCTGGAACTGGCCGCCCTGATCCTCACTCTGATCAAACTGAAAGGCGAGTGGGCCGTGGCCCGGGGACAAAGCTTTGACTGGTCCGGCAGCCTGATGTACATGACCGCCCTGTTTGCCCTGATCACCGGGGTGGCCGGGATGGAAAAAGTGCAGGGCGCGCCCTGGCTTGCCGGCGCAGGCGGGGTTCTGCTGGTGGTTTTCTTGGTTTTTGAGGCCAGGATCCGGTCTCCGCTGTTGGATATTCATCTGCTGGCCACCAACCGGGTGTTCACCTTCAGCAATATCGCCACCTGGATCAATTATGCGGCGTGTTTCGGGTTTCTCTTTTTTTTCAGTATTTATCTGCAATCCGTCAAAGGCCTGCCGGCCCAGACCGCCGGCCTGATCCTGGTGATCCAGCCGATCATTCAGGCCATTTCCTCTCCCATTGCCGGCCGCCTGGCCGACCGGTATCCGCCGGCCTATATTGCCACCATCGGCATGGTGATCTGCACCGCGGACCTGGCGGTTGCCGCCGCGGTGACCGCGGACACCCCCATGGTGATGATTTTCCTGATTCTCGGGGCCGTGGGCCTGGGATTCGGCATTTTTTCATCCCCCAATACCACGGCCATCATGAGCAGCGTGGGCCAGGAACATTACGGCATTGCCGCCAGCCTCCTGGCCACAATGCGAGGGGCCGGCATGCTGGCCAGCATGACCCTCATCACCGCCATTTTGTCCCTGTTTATGGGGGACCAGGCCGTGACGGGCGACACCATTCCCGATTTCATCACCAGCATGCGCACCGCGTTTGTCTGTTTTTCCCTGCTGTGCGCAGTGGGCGTGGGGTTTTCCTTTGTCCGGTTTCAGGCAAAAGGGAAGGCAACGTCGAAAATAATGAAGTAAGAACTTATCTGCACATTAACCACACATTCATTTGTTCCCGCCACTGCGCGGCGGGAACAATCCGGTTCCATCCGCCTAATGCGGCTAACCCGGGGCGTTATGCTTCTCATAGACCTTGACTTATCATAAATAATAAGTTATTAATATCGATAATGTGGCATATTATGTCATAGATATTACGCCACATAAATATTAGGGGGTTCTAACAATGAATATTAAAAAATCTGATTATAAACCGGTAAAACAGCATACTGTCTTAACTACCGGAGAAGTGATTAAAATGCTGCGCGAGCTGAAAGGATGGACCCAGGAGGAATTAGCTAAATATTGCTCAATCAATGCAAAAAACATCAGTATGCTTGAAAATGATAAGTTGGAAATCGGGAAAAAAAGAGCCCTGCAGCTCGCTGCGGCATTTGATGTGCACCCTGCTATTATTATGTTTCCTGAATACGAATCAAAAGAAATTCAAAAAGCAGCATAACCTTTCACTAAACTCAGACGCCTGAATGCGTGGCAAATTGAATCTTATTTCGGCAGTTGTTTCCAAAATGGAAAGAACTGAATCTTCATCCCGTTCGCCACTTGAAAACATATTTTTTCAAATGCTTGCCGACAGCAGACACATTAACCCCGAAAAGGTCGGCCATCCGTTTCCGGGTGAGCCAGATATTTTCATCATGAAAAAAAATCTCGACCTTGACCTTGCCGTCCGGTGTTGTGTAGAGCAGGAATTCCGTCAGTTCGTCCCGAATGGTTATCTGGTTTGTCATTTGATTCGCCTTAGCCGGCCTCTATGATGGGTTTTAGAATATCCGGGCTGCGCACGGAAAAGAGCTTTATGCGATTACGGACTTCACTGTCCGGGTGGGTCCATTTGGCGGAAAGTTGACCGTTTAGGGTCGGACCAATCTAAATGATTAAAAATATGAAAAATTTTTTAAAAAATCGCCTTTAAAATGGTTCTATATCGATTTTTTTGAGGCTAAAAACGGCATTATAGAAATGGCGAGGGCAATACAAAGCGACATTATATACCTGATCAAGTATGGCACATCACCCATCGATGCCATAAAAGGGAATTCCTTCTTAAATTTGCAAAAGACCGCAAACGCTGGTTGCATTGGCTTTTTGAAGCAAAGAAACGCTATGGCCTGGTCATATTAAATTATGCGGTGACATCAAACCATCTTCTCATTGCCGATGATAGTGACCGTGGCGTAATACCAGATTCAATCAAATTGATTGCCGGGAGAACCGGACAGGAATATAACCAGCGCAAACACCGGAAAGGCACTTTTTGGGAGGATCGATATCACACGCTACTGCTGTTGAGGCGCAGGGGAATCATATCAGCTTCGCGAGTCTCAAATTCCCTATGGCGATCATTTCGGGGTCCAAAAGGTCGAAATAGAGGCTGAAAACGCCTGTTATTGGAATTGAATTATATAAAATACAAGAAGTTAACTTGGCCCGACCCCAGAACCCACCCAGAACCCAGAACCTTTTCTATTCAAGCTTTCCTGCCTATGCCTTAAAAAACCCAATATAATCAGACGGAGCGAAGCGACATCCGCTAATCATTAAAAATATACTTACTCATCTATCCCTGATTATCTTGATCATAGCTCCATTGATTATCGTGACTCCTCTCATTTCGGTCTTGTCAGCAATTCCATAATCCCAAGATCTTGTATATTGTAAGTTGAAGGGATCTTTCCAGATAGCTTTTTATTTTCCTCAGTCATGCCAATAATCTGCAGGTAAGGAAAATAATTGACAATGTTCACTATTGAAAATTTTGTATGTCAGAATCATAGGGTTGAATCGGTTTGTTCAATTTCAGTTGCTAAATTATTTCTACAATTAAAACTCCCGGATTGTATCATGGGACTATGATAGGCAATTTGTAGTTTTATTTCTTCATCTGATGAAAACGGAATCACCGCCTTATAGCCATATTTATAGTTTTTATTGAAAGGAAATTTTCGATAAATTTTGACACTTTGAGAATTTTTTACTTTTCCTTCAGGACTGATTAAAGCAATATCAACATGACCGTGCAGGCGTGGCTTAAACCTTTTTCCCTTTAGGGTTCCAGAGATAACAACCTGTTCCCGTTCACGATATACGCTTGGATAATGAACATGAGCATGGTGATTCGTTATGAGTTTGACTTTTATATCTTCGTCCCGTTGAGGAAGAATTCGGATTGAAGAACACGCTGGAATGAAAAACAAACCAATCAACAAAATAACGATTAACAAGCATCTTGATGTTTTATGAGATTTCATGATTATGCCGTTTTTATAGGGTTGCATTGCAAAAAGGGCCTTGATCATCGTTTCAGCCAGATGGCAGTTTGCCTATACTGTGGAAGCGGCATCTTGCCGCTTTTAAAAAGCGGCTGGAAGCCGCTTCTACTTTTTATTCCGTTTTGCTTAATGGCCGAAGTGATGATCAAAGCCGCAAAATGTAATGGTACACTGAACCGAACCTGACAGACATTTTGTGAAGTCCAATGTCTGTCAGGGGTAAGTTGCATTATAAATTTCTATTTGCCGGTAAAATTTGCGGCAATATATTTTCCGGACATGGTCAGAAACATATACAGCGTCTGTTTTTCAGGATCTTCGATGTCCGGGTTGAAAAACGTCACCACCCATTCATGGGCATCATTTTCTTTTACTTCAGCCGGGGAAACGCCCTGCCATGAAGCATCCAGGTTGCCCTTATCAACCAGTTTGGCAACATATCCGGACGCTTTTTCAATCACCCGGCCCTGACTGAGATCCGCGGCGTGATCATGCCCGTGTCCGTCTGCATGTTCATGGCTGCCGTCACACGCATGATCATGACCGTTTTCCCCATCAGCAGGGGCGACAGCAAATATAACCAGTACCAGTAAACAAAAAATACTTTTTTTCATGGGTTTCTCCTTTTGTTTTTATTAATTTTTACAAAGTTCTTCTTTTTCTGGCCGGCAAAACGGTTTATTTTCCGCCGTCATCTTATTGATGGCGCCAAACCGCAAATACAGGGCCGGTACCACGATCATATTCAGGGCCGTGGACGTAATCAGACCGAAAAGGATCACGATGGCCATGGGCGTCTGGATTTCGCTGCCGGGCGCTCCGCCGGCCATTGCCAGGGGCACCAGGGCAAAACCCGCGGTGAGGGCTGTCATTAAAATGGGAATCAACCGTTCCACCGCACCTCTCCGGACCGCTTCTATCGGATCTTTTATACCTTCATGCGCCATCAACTGACGGATATGGGATATCATCATCACCCCGTTTCGCGTGGCAATACCGAACAAAGAGATAAATCCGATCATGGATGCCACAGACAATACGCCGCCGGAAACATAAATCCCGATAACGCCGCCCATCAGGCCCAGGGGAAGGTTGAGCATCACCAGCAACGCATCCCGCGCGGAATTAAACGCCACAAACAACAGCAGGAAAATACCGAAAATGACGGCACTGCCCAATACCAAAAGGGTCTTTGACGCCTCCGCAGCACTTTCAAACTGACCGCCATATTCAATATGATAGCCTTCCGGCAGGTTGACGTCTGAATGAATTGCCTGCCGGATATCATCCACGACGCCTCCGAGGTCCCTGCCATCGCCTACATTGGCCATGACAACGATTTTGCGCTGCACATTTTCACGGCTGATGGTGTTGGGCCCACGGTTTTTTCGGATATCCGCCAGTGCGTGCAACGGCAACATGGCACCGGAAGGGGTCGTGATCAAAGTCCCCCGGATCGTGTCCAGGTTGTCCAGTACCGCCGGGTCATACCGTACGGTCATATTAAAACTGGCCTGTCCTTCCAGTACACGGGAAACGTTATGCCCGTAAAAAGCGGTTTCAATCAGCTCGGAGATTTCTTTGATCCGCATTCCGTGACGGGCCAGGGCATTCCGGTCAAACTTAACGGAAATAAACGGGATCTCGTCCTGTTGCTCTGCGGCCAGGTCCACCACACCATCGATGGTACCGGCCACAGACTCTACGCGATCCGCCAGGCGGCGGAGTTCGAAAAGATCCTGACCGAATATTTTAATGGCGATATTGGCCCGGGTGCCGGAAAGCATATGGTCAATCCGGTGAGAAATGGGTTGGCCAATCACTACGTTTGTCCCCGGTACCAGTTTCATCCGGTTTCGCAAGGCACTCAGAAATTCTTGCTTACTCCGTTGCTGCATTTCCAGGCTGACTTCAATTTCAGAGGCAAACACGGCCAGGGAGTGTTCATCCAGTTCCGCCCGGCCGGTACGGCGGGCAGTGGCAACCACTTCCGGTTGTTCAAGAAGAATCTTCTCAACCATCAGGGCAATACGGTCGGATTGTTCCAGGGACGTTCCCGGTACGGTCCCCACCATCACGGTGAGGCTGCCTTCATTAAAATCCGGTAAAAAGGATTTTCCCGCCATCCCCAGAAACACCAGGGCAACACCCAAACATGCCACCGATGCAACTGTCACGGATTTCCAGTATTTTAAAGACATTTGAAGAACCGGCAGGTAAAACCGCTTGCACGCTTTTACCAGCCGGGATTCTTCAGGATTTTTAATCATTTTGGAAAAGGGCAGCAGCAGATAGCTCAGGGCGGGCGTGACGGTAACGGCCACGAACAACGATGCGGCCAGAGAGACAACATAAGCCAGGCCCAGGGGTTGCATCAGGCGGCCTTCCACACCGGTGAGAAAAAACAGGGGCATGAAAACCAGCATGATAATAATGGTTGCAAAGACAATAGACCGCTGAATTTCCCGGGTGGCCTCATAAATGACGGTTAATATCGGCCGTTTCTGCTCATCCGGAAGACCGGCATTGATCCGCAGCCGCCGCACCACGTTTTCCACAACGATAATGGCATCATCCACCAGAGCCCCGATGGCAATGGCCATACCGCCCAAGGTCATCGTATTGATGGTAATGCCCATGAATTTCATGGTAAAAACGGTGGCCATCAAAGACAATGGAATTGCCAGTAATGTAATAAACGTGGCACGAAGACTGGCTACAAAAATCAATACAATGATAATAACCAGAACAGATCCGTCCCGCAGGGCCTTTAGTACATTGTCTATGGAAACGGAGATAAAGTCCGCCTGCCGGAAAATGTGTTTGTCAATGACCATCCCCTCGGGCAGGCCGGCCTGTATGTCATCCAGCAACCGGTCCAGGTTTTTCGTCAACTCCAGGGTATTTGCCATGGGTTGCTTCTGGATGCCGATAATAACCGCGGGTTTTCCGTTATGGGAACCGGTTCCCCGCTTCGGTGCGGCCCCGATCACAACCTCCGCCACATCAATGACCCGCACCGGTACGTCATTTTTGACCGCCAGCACCGTGTTACCGATTTGCCCGGGGTGGTGAACCCGGCCCAGCCCCTGGATCAGGTATTCCTGGCCCCCTTCCACATAAAACCCGGCGGATGAGTTTTCATTGGTGTTTTTCAATGCCGCCACCACCTGGTCCAGGGTGATATGGTATGCCGCCAGTTTGCTGGGACTTACAATCACATGATATTCCTTGGTATCACCGCCGATGGGGATGACATTGGCCACACCGGGCACCCCCAAAAGGCGCTTGCGCAGGGTCCAGTCCGCCTTGGTCTTGAGTTCCATGGTGCTGTGCCTGTCCGATGCCAGGGCAATAAACATCACCTCGCCCATAACCGATGTAATCGGCTGCATGATCGGCGCATCCACCTCCGGCGGCAGGCTTCCCCGGACCATTTGAATTTTTTCGGAAACGATTTGTCTGGCCCTATAGATATCCGTACCCCAGTCAAACTCCACCCATACGGCTGAGAACCCGATACCCGTGGACGAACGTACCCTTCTCACCCCGGCAGCGCCATTCACCGCGGTTTCAATGGGATATGTCACCAGGGTCTCCACTTCTTCCGGGGCCATTCCGTGGGCTTCGGTCATTACCGCCACCGTAGGGGCCGTCAGGTCCGGAAATACATCCACCGGCATCCGTGTGGCTTCATAGACGCCCCATACCAGAAGCAAAAGTCCGCCCAGAAGCACGAACAAGCGATTTTTAAGGGACCAGGAAATTATTTTATCAATCATCATGCCCCCCTTTAATGCGCATGCCCGTGGCCGGCCACCGCCGGTCCCGAAGCGGCCAGCTGCACCAGATAAGCGCCGGCGGTAACAACTTTTTCGCCGGCATGGATACCGTTTTTAACCTCGACAAAGTTAGCGTCCTGAATGCCGAGGCGAACCACCCGCCGTTCAAATGCATCCTCATGAATCTGCACATACGCCACATTCATGCCGTTATGCGCCTGAACGGCTGCAGCGGGAATAGCAATTGAATTGACGGGATCTCCGGTTATGACATGAACCCTGGCAAACATTCCCACGCGAAGATTTTTTTCTTTATTCGGGAATTCAAATACAAGCGGTACCGTCCGTGTTTGCGGCGCAATTACGCTGCCAACGGCAATCAAACGGTCGCCTTTGGCCAGGTCGACCTGAAACGGCGTCTTAAACCCATCCACTGTAAACCAGGCCCCCTGAGGATTCACCAGGCGCGCAACGTCTGCTTCGGGAACGTTAACTTCCAAGCGCAACGTATCCGTATTCACCACATGAAACATTGCCGCTCCTTCCTGCAGGTATGCACCCGGTGTCACGTATACACCGTCTAAAATCCCGTCAATGGGGCTGGTGACAACTTTATGGGCGGTATCTCCTTTATTTTTTTCCGGCTGGATCTGGTATTGCTTCAGGCGCTGTTTTGCTGAATTCAATTCGGCTTTGGCAACCTGCTCTTCTTTGCGGGATTCCTGAACCCTTTTTTCCGGAACAATGCTTTGGTTATAAAGCGCTTCAACACGAACCAGCTCCTTTTTTGCCAGTTCATAGCCGGAGCGCGCCCGGCGGAAGTCAAGTTCCAGGGTGGCCGGATCGCTCTCGCCATTTAGGCTGGGAACTATTTTAACGATAATTTGCCCTGCTTTAAGGCGATCTCCAAATTTGGGAAACGATGTATCCTGAACGGCAAGGTATCCTGTAACCGGTGCCGTTACGATCGCCTGGCCATAAGAGGATGCCCGGATCGCACCGGTGGCTGGAAAAGATTTCCGCATTTGTTGTTTCGTAGCGGTAACTGTTTTAAAATCAACCAGTTTCTGCTGATCCAGGCTGAAAATGATTTCATCTTCAGGGTGTTCTGCTTCCATGTCCAGATCAAGACCGCCAACTGCATCTTCATGTCCGGAATCACATTCCGAATGATTGTGGGCGTCTTTTTCTTTTGCTATGTCATGGTCATGCCCCTGATCATGGGCATCTCCATTATGCTTATGCGAAAAATCACACCCTGCCAGAAAAATGATAATTACAATTGTAAATCCAAATAGTTTTATATTCACCGGAATATTTATAATCATTGGATATTTCCTCCTGTATTCATTTCAAGCTCAGTTCTCACCATGCGCGCTTCTTTCATGAGCGTCAAAACCTGCATCTGATGTTCAAAAGTACTCCGGTGGGCATCAAGGATTTCCAATACCCCGATTTCACCGGCCTGATAGGCAATATTTGCGGTTTCCAGCAAGGCCTTGCATTCTTCACAATCAAGCAGATTGATGGCATCCGAAAGTTCTCTGTCCTGATACCACAAGCCGCGAATGGTTCCCTTTTTCTCTGCCAGGGCCAGGGCATATTCACTTTGTAAATGTTTACGATTTGCCAGAGCCCTTTGCTGTGAAGCCGGATTCCGGTCAAAAACCGGTATGGGCAAAGAAATACCGAAAATGAATGCATCACCATCTGCTTCATCCGTATTCTTATATCCTAAACCAAGGGTCGGGTCCGGTATCCAGGAACGTCTTGCAAGACGTTCATCAGACGCAAAAGCATCTGTTTGCAGTTTTATTGCTTTTAAATCAGGCTGGTTTTCTGCCTGTTCAAGCAGCCTTTCCAGCGGTTTGAGGGAACTTTGCGGTAAAAGCGTGTCTGTGACCCCGGGCCATGTGGCGGTTTTGTCTGCCAGGCCCAAATGAGTTAAAAATTCCTGTGTCCCCCGTTGTTTCTCAGCCAGGGCGTGGCCCTGCTCTGCCATCAGCAGTGATCGTTCCTGCTGCAACCGGGCCAAATCATACCCGGAAATGTCTCCGGCATCTTTACGTTCCTGCATCACCGTTTCCAAATCATCCATTGCCAAACGCATTTGGGCGTAAACGGCCATTCGTTCTTGTTGATAAAGGACGTTGTAAAACAACTGGCGGATTTCAGCGGTTTTATTAAGGCGCCAATGTTCTATCGCAAGGGATTCCGCTTTCCGGCGCTGTACGGCCGCTTTGGCCTGAATTGAACGTCTGCCGGAAATGCTGAATTCCTGGGACAGCCCATAGGTGCGCTCCGTGATGTCCTCGGGCCCGTCATCACTGGTTTCGAGTTCAAATGAGAATTCCGGGTTGGCCCAGGTCCGGGCTTCCACAATATCGCTTTCGGCCAGATCCAGTCTGGATTTTAGTTGTTGAACGATTGCAGGGCGGTTTAACCCGATCCGGACAGCATCAGACGCTGAAAGCAACACCCCGGAAGTATCTGCCCGGGCAGGCAATGCAATGGCAATCAGGAGAAATCCCACCCCTCTGGAAAACCGCCTGAGATTGGCGGAACCGTATTGAATCCGCGAAATGATTGTTTTTTTTACCATACATATTTCCTTATGAAAAAAATGTGATCATAGACAAAAACACACAAAAACAGCTTCAGGCTTCGAGTGTCCGTAGATTGCCAATGAGATAACACCACACGACAAATTACCTGGCGGTAAATAGCGCCTGAGCCATTGGCATGGTTATATAAAAGTGTTTGAAATAATAACTGGATCTGATTCATTAGATTTAAAGCAGGTACAAAAGCACCTGTAATGGTATCAATTGAATCAGTCTTGCAGGTCGCTGGAAAACGTCATGAGCGAGTGGAATACAAGACAAAACCCGGAGAAAAAATCTGATCGATATTCACAAATGAACATGTTGATCCGGATTTTAATGCCGTATCACCAGGCGCAACCGTTTTTCAACGGCCTGAAAGGGATCAAATCAGAAGGATAACGGTTGATTGATGGGATAATTGTTGATCAGGTGGCTGAAAAGCCGGGTTTTCAGCACTAATGCGCGGGAATATTTCCGGGACAAGGGGATCTGAAATTCTAAATAACAATAATTTTGCAAAGTTCAGATAAGAAAAAGGTCGAATGTTGTTTGAAGAAACAAATACCTGTGTGCCCATATGTGAATCATGGCAGTGATCTGTTTCATTAAAAGACGAATCGCAGCAATTATGGCCGGCATCGGTATTCATGTCAATTCCCATACCGATATCCACATGGTGGGTATTGTTGCAATGAACCATCCCAACACCACCTGCCAGAGGCCCAAAAATCAGGCTCCACAGAATTAAATAGATGAAAATGTGACTTCTACTCATAAATTTTAAGTACAAGGGCAAACCATTTCAATTGTTTTAATATTTCTTTGATATTACATAACAATAGGTTGATTATCATTTTTGTCAAATTAGTTTATATAAACAGAAAAACAAGTCAAGAAAATTATCACAATGTGGCAGTCAAAATAACTTTTGACAACATAAAACGCTTTCATGTTGCGTTCTTGCCATCATTACTCTGGACAACACCCATTATTATGCCGACCTGGTGTTTTATCACAGGATTCTTAAATGTTTTGTCCTGATTGATTTAAAGACCGGCAAGGTCAACATACAATAATATCCAATTGCACTGGTTTTGAATGGGATCAGGGAAACGATACAAAGAACTGGGACAAGCACGACGTATCAACTTTGGAGTGTGAACAAATCTCTTTTAATAAACCACTTATCTTAAAACGTAACAAAGAACACTCTATTGCCGAAAATCGCTATTACGTGCTTGGCCGGACGAATATGGATCGTTTGCTTTTTGCCGTCTTCACCATTGGAAAGGATAAAATAAGAATTATTTCCGCACGTGACATGACCGATGCGGAAATGGAAAGGTATCTTAGATGAAAAAGAAAATTCCAAAATTTAACAGTGAAGCTGAAGAACGAAAATTCTGGCAAAAAAACGACTCTTCAGGCTATCTTGAATGGTCGGAAGCAGAGGATGTTGTTTTTTCAAGCTTAAAGCCTTCAACGCGTAAAATTTCTATACGATTGCCTGAATCTATGATTGAAGA
>JAABSH010000076.1 GCA_011390465.1 Desulfobacteraceae bacterium | reverse complement strand
CAACGCCGGATACCGGTGAAACTGCGTTTTATGAATTAAGCACCCCGGATGATTTTACCGATTACCGGGATCCGGTTTTTGTGGAAGACCTGCGGCGGCGGTATCTGGTCAATGTGGTCGCCATCACCGAACCGCCGGATTACAGGGTTATTTCGCCCCTGCCGGATGTGGAAGTGCGCTCCGGCATTGACCTTGCGGTCAGCGGTGAAAAAAAAGACGTGCGCCGGATGGCATCCGAGCAAGGAATGCATCTCAAAGACAGCCTGGAGACCTATAAGGACAGCCTGAGCCCGCAGGCTTCCGGTTCAGTGGAGGCGGTGGTGGCCCCCCGGTCGTCGTTTGCCGGAAAATCCCTGGCAGACATCAATTTTCAGGACCGGTATCATGTAACCCCCTTGAGTGTTTACCGTCAGGAAGAGACTTATCGTGCCAAAATCGGCGATATCGTGGTTCAGGTGGGGGATGTGATCACCCTTTACGGCACCTGGAAGCGGCTGATGGAATTGCAGAAAGAAGGGGGCCTGCTGTTCAGCCTTCCGTCGGACGTGGAAGATATGCGGCCGGAAAAAGCCCTGTGGGCCGGGTTCTGGTTAATTACCGCCCTGACAATGATCATGGGATTTAAGATTCAGCTTTCCGTGTCTTTGATGACCGGGGCGCTGGGCATGGTGCTGACCCGGGTGCTGAGCATTGATGAAGCCTATCAGTCGGTGGACTGGCGGACGATTTTTCTGCTGGCCGGCCTGATTCCCCTGGGTATTGCCACGGAAAAAACCGGGGCCGCCGCGTGGATTGCCCACACCATTCTCAGTGTGATCGGAGATGTTTCGCCGATTATTCTGCTCACGGTGATCGGCATCCTCTCCACCCTGTTTACCCTGGTGATTTCCAATGTCGGGGCCACGGTCCTGCTGGTGCCGCTGGTGGTCAACATGGCCATTGCGGCCAATACCGATCCCCGGATGGCGGCCCTGGTGGTGGGGCTGGCCACCAGCAATTCATTCGTGCTCCCCACGCATCAGGTCAATGCCCTGTATATGGGGCCCGGACATTATCGAACAGTGGATTTTATAAAGGCCGGAATTTTGGTCAGTGTTGTCTTTCTGATTGTGATGATTGCCATGATCAGTCTGGTCTATGGCATTTAAAACATTCAATTTCGGTTGAATACAGCTCAGGAAAGGAAGCAGATATATGTGCATTATTACGATTTCACGCGGATCTTATTCCATGGGAAAGGCGGTGGCCCAGCAGGTGGCCCAGCGGCTCAACTATCAATTGATCAGCCGGGAAGTGCTGCTGGATGCCTGCAGCCGGTTTAATATTTCCGAGATCAAGCTGGAAAAAGCCATTCACGATGCGCCGGGGATTCTCGAACGCTACCGGCACAGCAAGCAGTCCTATATCGCCTATATCCGGTCTTCTCTGATGGAGCGGATCGCGGACGACAATGTGGTGTATCACGGATTGGCCGGACATCTGCTGCTCAAGGGAATAGGCCATGTGCTCAAGGTACGGATCAACGCGGATATGGAAAAACGGATCCGCATTGTGATGGAAAGAGACCAGATCCCCGCGGATGCGGCCCGCCAGCGGATTCAGGAGGATGATAATCAGCGGCGGAAATGGACCCATTCCCTGTACGGCCAGGACCCGATGGATGCCTCCCTCTATGACCTGACGATCTGCATAGACAAACTTTCCGTTGATCATGCCGTGGATTTTATCTGTCAGGCCGCGGCCACGGACGGATTTAAATCCACGGAAAAAAATCTTCAAAAAGCAAAGGATATGGCCGTGGCCTGCCGGGTAAAGGCTGCCCTGGTGGATGAGTTTCCCCATATCGGCGTGACATGCGAATATGGCAATGTCTTGATTTACATAAAAGGCCGGGATCCGATGAACGCAAAGCTGAGCAAAAAACTCGCCCATGTCCGGGAAGCCACAGCGGGCATTTTTCATGTGGAAACCCACGCGGGAAGCGAACTGCCTGCGGATGCTGTTTAGCCCTTTATTAAAACCGTATTCGGAAGCCATCGCCAACCCTAAAGGAGAACTTCATGTCTATCATTATTATTGCCTCAGACACCGCGGAAATTGAACACTCAATTGCCCAAAAAGTGGCCGCGGCCATGGATTATCAGCTGCTGGATCGTCGGATTTTAGAAGATACTGCCAAAAAATATCAGATTGATCCCGGGAAACTGGCCGACGCCATGAAAACAACGCCGTCGTTGTTTAAAAGTTTGTCTTCCGGTCAATGGCGTTATCTTCTGGCATGTGTTGAAGCCCATGTGCTGGACCGTCTTCTGGCGGATAAAATTGTCTGTTGCGGACTCTCCGCCCATCTCTACGTCACGGGCGTCTCTCATGCGTTAAACGTCCGAATCCTTTCCGGAGATGATTCGCAGTCGGAAAAGGAACGGGAAAATCGGCTCCAGCAGCGAAAAAAATGGTCCATGGCGGCTTACAACGAGGATGAAACCGAACTGTCCCGGTATGACCTGGTGATCAACCTGGATCAGATAGATCCGGCCGAAGCAGTGAAAACCATTACCGGTGCGGCCGGGTACCGCAAGTTCCAGGTCATGACCTATTCCATGAAATGTCTGTCTGATCTGGCATTGGCCGCCAGGGTCAATGTGGCACTGTTAAAAACCATGACGGATATCTCGGTTCAGGCCCGGGATGGGTCGGTCATTGTGTCGACAAAGGCGGGAAACCGGCAAAAAAGAAAAAAGGTTGAAACCATCAAAGAACTGGCGGGCAAGGTGGAAGGGGTCCGTTACGTGGAAGTTCATGTGAAAAAAAATCTGCTGGGCGTAACTACCGGATAAGGCGGTTTGTGTTGCGCAAGTTCCCTCCGCGGATTTGTGAAAAAGGAGAAATAACCATGCAAAAAACACTGGAAGTCCTGCTGTTGGATGATGAACCCATTGTCGGCAGACGTCTTAAACCAGCCCTGGACAAGATCGGGTGCCATGTGGAAGTTTTTGAAAATCCGAAACAGGCAGTGGCGCGAATCAATGAAAAGGAATTTGATATCGTGGTCACCGATATCCGCATGGAAGAAATGAACGGCATCCAGGTCCTCGAGCATGTGCAGGCAAAATGGCCCCGCACCAGGGTGATTCTGATCACCGGGTATGCAAAAATGGACCTGGCCCGGGAAGCCATGGGAAAGGGGGTGTTTGACTTTATTGCCAAGCCCTTTCGCCCGGATGATCTGCGGCAGATCATCCTTAACGCGGCAGAATCCTTGGGCATATCGGTTGATAAGCCGTCCGGGATTACGGAACCGGTTGAACCCTAAACCCCGCCGGCTGTCGGAAACGGTTTGTTGCCGGGGCCGGATAATCTATGGAGAAAAGCCATGCAACTCTTGGAAAAATTAAAAAAGCTCGGTCATAAAAATACCGGAATTCGGGATTTTTGTATTCAAACCATCCGGTTTAAAAAATTTCTTGAAAATGCCCGATCCCTGCTGGACCTGTTTGAAGACGGCCGGGAAAAATTCACAGGCGAATATATTTTTGACCGTCACTATGTGGTGTCATTGATTGACAGTGTGGTCGAACAGCTGGGAATGATGGTTTATGATGCCAGTGTGCTGGCGCCGGACCGTGGGGAAGAGCTGTATGCAGCCTATGACAGACACAAACTCGCCGCCGCCAACCTGATTGAATCCAATGGGTCGCGCCCCAACGCCGGCCCGTCTGAATCTCTGGCCGCTGATAGGGATGATCCGGAGTACCAGCTGCTCTCGGATGCGCTGATGTGGTTTAACGGAAAAAACGCGGCGGCACATACAACGGTAATGGAGCTCATGAAAAAGATATTTTTCTTTGTGATCCAGTCCCTGGAGTCCCCCGGCAGTCCGGAAAGACAGGCGTTGTCGGAAAAAAGCACCGTGCTGGCCGCGGACAAGGACTTCTACCTGATTGACTTGTGGAAAGATGCCCTGGCCCTGCCGGAAACCCAACGGTCCGTGTCTGATTTCAACAGTGTTCCCCTCAGGCACCTGCTCATGGATGTGGATGAAACCGGCGGAAAAGCAAAGGGCCATTTTCAAAAATCCGGCGCATGGGTGGCCGCGGCCAGTGAATACCAGTTAAGCTTAAATACTCTGAATCCGGATTTTCAATTCCGGCTGGAAACTCTGGCCAGCGGCTATGAACCATCTGATTTTATATTTATTTTTGCAGATTCGTCCACGAACCTGGATACGCTGCTGCCCAAGGGATTTCATGTTGAAAATTCAGACTACGGCCGGTTTGCCTGGAACCTGGATGTATCGGCCAAAACCATTGAAGACAGCCTCATGATCATCGGCCGGAATCTTTTTGGCTGATGATGGAGCCGGCGGGCGGATACAATTTTCAACCTTTTATGCAAACGGGAGAATTGAGATGAATGAGCAACCGTTAAAGATAATGGTTATCGATGATGAAAATATCGTGGGCAAGCGGCTTAAACCCGCGCTTGAAAAAACCGGCGATATTGTTGAAGCCTTTGAGGAGGGCGAAACGGCCTTGGCCCGTTTTGCGCAGGAGCCCTTTGATATCGTGGTAACGGACATCCGGATGGAAAAAATCGATGGAATTGAAATTCTGGAACGGATTCTTGCCAAATCCCAGCGGACCAAGGTGATCATTATCACCGGATACGCCACGGTTGAAATTGCCCGGGAGGCGCTGTCCAAAGGGGCGTTTGATTTTATCGCCAAACCGTTTAAGCCTTCGGACCTGCGCCAGATCATCGAGCGGGCGTCCAAAGAGCTGAGATCCTGATTTTCATATTTTCTGATAACGGAGGTTTATCATGTCTATTTATCCGGAAAAAGCAGCGGATCATGAAAAAGAGTACGGTTTCAGATTCCGTTATGAAACCCTTCGCTCCCTGCTCAATAAAAACGGCTACGCGCTTCAGATTTTAAGCGACCTGGAAGCCGACTTAAACCATATGCATCACTATGACAAGCGGATCAAGCGTCCGATTCAGCGGCTTATCACGGAATCCCTGCTCATGGCCCAGGAACTGAATCTGATGACGGAAAATCATTATCCGGATCTCTATGACGTTATTTTTCAGCTTAGAAATAAAACCGACCAGCTGTTTTCAGAAGATCATGCGGAGACCGGTCAGCCGCTTGTCTGGCAGCTGGAGGAACAGACCCCTCCGGATCCGGCGCTGGTGGGGGGCAAAGCCTTCGGGCTCTGGCGACTTGGAAAATATTTTAAAGACCATGTGCCGCCCGGCTTTGTTGCCACCACCGCGGCATATAACCGGATAATCGAAGACAACGGGTTGCACGACCGGATCCGGATTTTGCTGAACAACCTGGATGTTACCGAGGATGCGACCCAGTTTCAATCCCGGACCCGCACCATCCGGCAAATGATCCGGAACGCAGCCGTGGGCAAAGAAATTGAAAATGGCATCAAAGAACAGACCGAAAGGCTTGCCCGGCAGTTTCCCGACACCTTGTGGGCCGTGCGGTCTTCCGCGGTCAGTGAAGACGGGACGCGGTCGTTTGCCGGTCAGTTTGACAGTGAACTGCAGGTGGAAACCGACGATCTGATCACTGCGTATCTGCATGTGATTGCGGGCCGGTTTACCGACCGGGCCGTGAAGTACCGGATTCATCATGATTTTCGGGAGGTGGACACGCCCATGGCAGTGCTTTTTATGCCCATGGTGGACGCGGCCGCCGCCGGCGTGGTGTACACCTCAGACACCAAAGCGCCGGATGCGGAGCAAATGGTCATCAGTGCGGTGCCGGGTCTTGCAAACCGTATGGTCCGGGGCGAAGTCCCGGCAGATACATTTCTGGTGTCAAAAGGGAAAAAACCTGCCATCACCCGCATGATACCGGCGGCAGGCGAATCAAAAGAAGCCGGGACAGTGGACTACATTGCCAGTGAAAAAATTCTGGAAATTGCACAAATTGCCGCTAAAGCAGTGGAATATTTCGGCCACGACCTGGATATGGAGTGGGCCATTGATAAAACTGATAAAACTGACAAAACTGGCAAAACCGGCAAAACCGACAAAACCGGCCGGGTCCAGCTTTTGCAGGCCCGGCAATTGAATATCGCCTCAGCAGAGGATGGCCCGACGGTTAAACCCTCCCAAAGAAAAGACACCCTGCCCGTCATAGAAGGCGGAATCACCATATTTCCGGGCCGGGCCGAAGGCCCGCTGACGGTGTTGGGACCGGCAGACGATTTGTCCGGGGTGACGGAGGGTGCGGTGGTGATGGTGGAACAACCCCGGCCGGAACTGGCGGCCATTTTGCCGAAAATTGCGGCCCTGCTGGTGATGGAAGGCAATCCCGTGGGACATCTGGCCACACTGGTCCGGGAGTTTTCCGTGCCCTGCATTTTCCGGCTCGGGGAAAATGCGGGCATTTTATCGGGAAAACATATTATCAGCGTGAATGCCACCCGACGGACCGTGTATGCCGGCATCCGCTGGCCCGGTATCCGGGAGCGGGTCCTGGCCCGGATTGCCGCCGGCAACCGGCATCAGAAAAAGTCCGGCCCGCTGTATGATCTGGTCCTGGGGCTGAATCTGCTGGATCCGGATGCACCATCATTTAAGGCGAAACACTGCCAATCGGTTCACGATACCCTCCGGTTCATGCATGAAATGTCGGTACGGTCCATGTTCGGGTTCGGGGACAAGCAAAGCCGGGGGTGGCATAAAAAGAGCCGAAAGCTGGTCACCGATCTTTCGGTTAAATTGGATTTGATCGCACTGGATCACAGCGTACCGGAAGGCGCAAAAAAAGTGCTCCCGGAACAGGTGCACAGCATCCCTTTCAAGGCCCTGTGGCGCGGTGTTTCAGACCAACGGCTGATCTGGTCTGACCGGTGGGAAAAAGAAATGCGCGGGATGCCGGCGGATTTTAAGGAAGCGGTTCTCGGCGGAAACCGGGGGCCGCGCCGGGCATCGGACAGGAACTATGCTATTGTTGCAAAAGATTATATGAATTTAAATGCCCGTTTTGCTTATCATTATGCTATGATTGACGCCATGGTGGGGCCGGGCACGGAACATAATCATGTGCATTTCCGGTTCCGCGGCGGCGGCGCGGCCGATGAAAATAGACAGCGGCGCGCCCGGTTTCTGGAACGGGTGCTGCGGGAATCCGGGTTCGGCGTGGACCGGAGCGGCGATCTGGTGACGGCCTGGTTTCGGCGGTATCCGCGTAAAGATTCTGAAAAGGCCCTTGAACTGCTCGGCCGGCTGATGGTCTGTTCCAGAAATCTGGATGCGGTAATGAAGAGCGATGACGCCATCAAAGGGTATGCCCGATATTTTATAGATGCACAATTTGACATGTTCGGATAATGGGTGTTCAGGTGTCAGTGTTCAGGTGTCAGGTCCTTCACACTCCTGCACCAGACACCAGACACCAGACACCAGACACCTGAAACCTGACACCTGAAACCTGAAACATCCGACCTGAAACCCCAAGGAAGAGACTCCTTCAATGGACCAGCATATTACCGACATTAAAGATCCGGATATCGATTACGGCAGTGAACCGGAAAATATTCCGCTTCATCAGCGGCCCTCCATCAGCATCCGGGCCAAAATAGCGATTTCCTTTTCCCTTTTTTTTATTCTCTCTTTTACCGTCACGGTCTGGTCCTACTGGATTCTCACAAAGCTTGAGCATAAAATAGAGTTTCTGGAAATTGCGGATAATTACATGGTTGAGATTCAGCAGGCCCGGCGGTTTGAAAAAAATTACCTGTTGTACCGCACGGATCTGGATGATGCCCTGGGACATCTGAAAACAGCGGACAAGATTCTGAAAAATAACAGTGAAAAAATTGAAAAGATACTGGGACCCAATCATTTCAATACCATGGTCAGTTATATGTCAAAATACCATGATCAATTGATTTTGCTGGGTGCGGCGGAAAATGACGCGGCAAAAGAGGCCATCGTTCCCAGTCTGCGTCAATTCGGCAGTCAAATGGTTTCCTTTGCCACTGAATTTGTGGAAAAAGAACGAATATCCGTAACGCGCATGTTTTTGCTGGCCAAGCGCGTACCGTTGTATTTTATGTCCGCGATATTTGTTTTAATGGTATTTGTTTTAGTTTTTTTAACCCGGCAGCTGCTGCTGACGTTAAACCGTTTTATGGAATATACGAAACGGATCGGGGAAGGGGATTTTTCACCCATCACCCCGGCGCGAAAATACCGAGACGAGTTTACCAAGCTGGCCGAAGCCTTTAACCATATGATCAAGGAGTTGGATCACAAGCATAATGTGCTGCTGGAATCCCATAAGCTCCGGGCCATTGGAACTCTGGTGGCGGGGGTGGCTCATGAACTGAACAATCCTTTGAACAATACCCTGCTGACGGCCTCTATGCTGACAGAAGATTATGAGGCGCTTTCCGATGAAGAAAAAAGGGAAATGATTGACGATGTGATCAACGAAACCGAACGGGCCCAGCGGGTGGTTAAAAATCTGCTGGATTTTGCCAGAGAAGGCGAAACCGAAATGGCGCTGCTTAAAATTGATAAAATTGTTGAAGATTCCACCCGGCTGGTGGTCAATCAGGTGCGATTCGCCAAAGTGGATTTAACCCTGGATTGTGAACCCAATCTTCCCCTGATTGCCGGGGATGAACAAAAACTGAAGCAGGTGTTTGTCAACCTGATTTTAAATGCCGTGGATGTATTGCCGCCGCGCGGAAAGATCCGGATCAATGTAAAAAAAGACAAAGTGCCGGGGTATGTGCTGATTACGGTGGAAGATAACGGCCCCGGCATTGACGAGCATATCCAGGGCCGTATTTTTGAGCCGTTTTTCACCACCAAACGCCGGGCAAAGGGCACGGGTCTGGGGTTGTCCGTTTCCCGGGGCATTATCAAAAAGCTGGGGGGTTATATTAAACTAAAGAGCGTTCCCGGCAAAGGAACTGTTTTTATCGTGTCGCTTCCCGCCACGGATTCACCGTCGGAAATCATGTCAAAATAATTTTCATTCAAGCAGCTGTCTCCCATAAGACAAAAGCAGCTGTTCAAAAAAATCCGTGCGGCCCAATCCGTTTAATTAACAATCACAACGGAAATATCCTTGGCAAGGCTGAAAATTTTCTGGGACACACTGCCCATGAAAAATTCTTTGACCCCGGAAATCCCGCGCCGGCCGATGACCAGCACATCATAACCGGATTGGGCCTGGTCAATGATATCCCGGGCCACTCCCCGCTTTTTTGTCTCAATTTTAAGGGTGATGCTGTCTTCTGAAAATCCCGCGCCGACCAGCACGCCTTTGGCCCGGTCCAGGGCCACCTGTACCAGTTCTTTTTTTTTGTCTTCAAGATGGCAGAAACTGCTTTGCTGGGATTTGAAATAGGGAATCAGTTCCGGACTGTTCATTTCACAAAGGGCTGCTGTGTCCGGAATAATGCTCAGCAGGGTCACGTTGCCGGCACTCTTGAAATTTTCGGCAATAAAATTCACTGCCCGCATGGCATTTTCCGAGTCATCAAACGCTACCAAAATTCTGGAAGTCATGTTTATCCTTTCTTTTTTTGTCTGTTTTATTCAAAAACCAAGAAGAAATTACCATCCTTTTCGGGTGAGAATATCCCGGATACGCGCTTCACTCTTTTTTTCCACCAGAATGATCTTTTCCGCTTTGGCCCGCTTGATCCGCTCCACAATGGTGGCAAGATCCGCCGGTTTTTCCAGAAGATCCATGGCACCGAGCTTCATGGCTTCAATGCCTTTTTCCACGGTGGCATGCCCGGTGAGCAGAATCACCTGAAGATCCGGGTTTTTTTCTTTCATGATTTTAAGGGTCTGCAATCCGTCCATTTCCGGCATCATCAGATCCAGAACCACGGCATCATAAGATTCTTCATCAATGCACCTGATGGCATCCTTGGCGGAAGCAGCCGTGGAAACATTCATGTCCCGTGCTTTCAGGCGGTCTGAGATAATGTTGAGGAAATCCTGTTCGTCATCCACGATAAGGACTTTGTCAGTCATGATGGGCCTCCTTGTTAATATATTAACGCTATAATTGCAGGTAGTGGCTGTGCTGCCGCTTATGGATTAATACCATAACACCGAATCTGCTGGATCCGGCAATATTATTTGTTGATCGTGTCCGGTAATTGTAAAATAATGATACCGCTTTTTTCGTCGAACTGCAATGTGGATTTAAGGACAGCAAGAATCGAGCGGACCGGACCTTCTTGAAAAGTTTTCCCCGCGGCCGTGGTTAACTGATGGATGCCCGTAAACCGGATATCCGCCCCGGATGCTGTTTTGGCCGGCGTCATTTCAATGGCTTTGGTATCCCCGGTCAGGTCCATGGCAAAGTTAAGGATCAGCCAGATCAGGTTTTGTAAAAAAAACGGATTGGTGAACAGGGTGACGGCAGGCTCTGAAAAAACAGCAGACACTTTGATGCCCCGGGTGACGGTGGTCCGTTCCGACAGGCGAAGCATCAGTTCAATGAGCGCGTTGAGATCGGTCTGGCAGACCGGTTCATCCAGGCTGTGGGCCAGGCGGTTCATGTTTTTGGTAATGGTGTCGGCCCGGCGGACCTGTTTCAACATGCTCCCGGCCAAAGCTTCCATCCGGTTGACATCAATTGCCATTCCCTTTTTGGCCATAAGGGAAACATCTTCCAGATAACCGGCGCTTTCGTTGATTACCGCCAGGGAGTTTTTGATTTCATGGGAAATAGAGGCTGATATTTTAGAGTAAAACTTCAGGCCGGCTTCGCCCACGGGATCAATGGAAAGGGTCATGGGTCAGTCCTCCTTTTTTCCCAGAGCATCATGGATTTTTTCAATCAGGTGGTTGATATTGATCGGTTTCATGAGATAATGTTCCGCCTCCGCACTTCCTGCCTGGTAATCTTCTTCAGATCCATGGCCGGTCAGATAAATGGTTTTAATATCCGGCTGCTGTTTTTCAATAATTCTTTTCAGTTCCCGGCCGCCCACATGGGGCATTTTTACATCCAGGAGCACCAGATCATATTTTTTGGTTTTAATGATTTCTTCGGCTGCTTTTGCACTGGTGACCCAGTCCGCCTGAAAGCCCCGCAGGGACAGACGTTCTGCAAGGGTTTCCACAAAATCTTTTTCATCATCAACGAGGAGCAACTGCATGCATTTTCTCCTTAATTTTTTCCTTAAGGTTTTCGGCGTTCAGGGGCAGGGTGATGGTAAACTGCGTACCCACGTTCACCGTACTGCTGACATCAATGGTGCCGCCGATTTCCTGAACAATGGAATAGGTAATGGACAGCCCCAGCCCGGTGCCGCCCACTTTGGTGCGGGTGGAGAAAAAAGGTTCAAATATCTGTTTGAGATCTTTTTCCGGTATGCCGCAGCCCGTGTCTTCCACTGTCACCCGGATGCGCTGGTCTTTCTGAAGGATCGCCGTGATCGTCAGGTTGCCGCCGTCCGCCATGGCGGCAAAGGAATTATTGACCAGGTTCAGAAAAATTTGCTGAAGCTTGCCCCGGTCGCTTTCAAACTGCGGGATGTCTTCTGAAATGTTAAGGGAAATGTCAATATTGCGATATTCCGCTTCTTTTCCCAGAAATCCGATGACCTCTGAAATGACTTTTTTCAGATTGACCGGCTGAAAGGAAAAATCCATGTGCCGGGCAAAGCTCAGCAGCTGTTTGGTGATGGCGCCGCACCGGGCCACGGAATCATGGATGGCATCCACCAGCCCGATGAGTTTTTTGTCCTTGGTATAGGTGTCGCTGAAGGTGAGAATATCTTTGATGAGCCCGGATTTTTCAT
>JAABSH010000075.1 GCA_011390465.1 Desulfobacteraceae bacterium | reverse complement strand
ACCATGATTTTGGCTGGTTATGGAAAGCCTCCGGGACAATAGACTGTGGAGCGCCAGCGACTTTCCTTATTCGACGTTCAAAGTTGGACGTTCGATGTTCGATGTTCATAAATATTTTTGCGTATATCAAAATGCGAGAACAAATTTACCGTGGTGCAGATTGCCGCCCGCAGGGGGACCGCACCCGGTTGGGTTGCGCACGCATAGGGCATTGATAAACTTGAGTTAAGTGGATAACCAGATGTTTTTAATGCATCACGTCGCGGGTTTTTCGCGCCAGTTCTTCAAGGGTAAACGGTTTCTGGATAAAATCCTTAACTCCCAGTTTTAAAAGTTCTTCCACTTCCTGGTTTTTTTTGAATCCGGAGGTCAGAAGGACCCTGACCTCCGGGGCCACTTTTTTGATGGCCATAAAGGTTTCCCGGCCGGACATTCTGGGCATGACCATATCCAGCAGCACCATGCGGATCCGCGAATGTTCCTGTTTGAAGATGGCAATCCCTTGTTCTCCGTTTTTGGCGGTCAAGGGGGTGTATCCGCACTCTATCAGGATATTGCGGGCCATTTCCCGCATAATTTCTTCATCATCAATGATCAGGATGACGCCCGTGCCGGTTGAAAGGCGGGATTGGGTCTTTTCAGAAGAGGTGTTTTCGGTTTCTTTTATTTTGGGAAGGTAAATATTAAACGATGTGCCCACGCCCACCTCTGAATAAACATCAATAAACCCTTTGTGCAGTTGAATGATATTGTAGACCATGGCAAGCCCCAACCCGGTTCCCTTGCCCTTTTCCTTGGTGGTGAAAAAAGGATCAAAAATTTTGGCAATGGTTTTGGTATCCATGCCCACCCCGGAATCCTGGACTGAGAGTCCCCAGTAGGTTTCACCTTCTTCTGCCTCGGGATGTTCAATGCAGAAAAATTTATCCGCTTTGATTTGTTCCAGGGAAATGGTCAGAATACCGCCTTTTTGTTGTCCTTTGGGCCGCATGAGGGTCATGGCGTGGGCCGCATTGACGAAAAGATTGAGCAGTACCTGTTCAATCTGTCCGGGGTCCGCCTGCACCACGGGATATTCCGCCGGCAGCCGGGTTTTGATTTCAATGGATTTGTCAAACGTGTTTCGGGAAATTTTTACCACATGGCCGATGGCATTGTTCAGATCCACGGGCGCGAACGACAGCTCCTGTTTCCGGGAAAGGGTGAGCAGTTGCTGGGCCATGTCCGCGGCCCGGTTGCCGGCCTGTTCCATGGTGTTGATATATTCCCGGGTGGTTTCTGCGTCCAGGGGCTCGCCCTTTGCCAGTTTGAATTTCAACAGGGACAGGGTGCCCACAATACCGCCCAGGATATTGTTAAAATCATGGGCCAGCCCCCCGGCCAGGGTGCCGATAGTGTCCATTTTCTGGGCCTGGCGCAGTTGCTGTTCCATGCGCTCCAGTTTTGTGATGTCATCAATACGGACGACCGCTCCGGAAATACCGTTGGCCACCAGGGGATACAGGGCGATGTTATAGAATTTATCATCACCGGCAATGGTGTGCTGCAACTGTTCCCGGGTAAAGAGCAGGGGCTTTCTGGAGTCGATCACATCATGGTAATAGGGTTTCAGCCGGTAAAAGGGACTTCGGAAATCCCAAAGCCGCTGGCCCAGGATATCCACGGCCCGGATGCCGGTCAGTTTTTCAGCAGCCGTGTTCCACTGGGTCACTTTGGCGTTTTTATCAACGGAAATCAGCACCGACGGCATGGATTCAATGATGTTGGAAAGAAAATGCTGAAGCAGCCGGATTTCCTGATGGGATGCCTCCAGGGAGTTGTGGGCCGCCAGGAGATTGTCTTTTTCATTCTGGAGTTTCCGCTCGGCTTCCTTTATAGAGGCCACCATGGTGTTAAAGGCCCGGCTGATATATCCGATTTCATCTTCTGTAACTACCGGCACCGATGCATTCAGATTTCCCCGTTCAACCGCCAGCAAGCCTCTGGTCAGGGCCTTGAGAGGCTTTACCAGCAGTTCGTAAAAAAACCAGTAAAATCCGTATCTGGAAACAAGAATCAGCATCAGAATCATCAGCACATACTTAAAAACCGCATCGTGCATGTATTTTCGGTAATCCCGGTAATAAAATCCCGTCTCAAAGATTTTTCCGGCCGCCTGATCCGTGACGGCATAGGCAATATAATGCTGCGCGTTATTTCTGGAATAGCGGTATATCCGTTCTCCCGGCCCTTTGACCGGCAACAGAAACCGCAGGACCTCGGTTTTCAGCACGTTTTGATGTTGCGGCAGGGTATTCAAATGTTGGTAAATCGCGTTTTTAATAGGTAAAAGCATTGGATCGGTTTGTTTTTCCAGATAGGCACTCAACGCCATGCGGAATTCGGATTCCGGTAACTGCTCTATCTTATTGGACTGAACAAACAAAAGATGATTCAGATGGCGAAGTCCTGTGGTGATCTCGTGTTTCGGAATTTCCCGGTTACGGGGTTCCCAGAACGGGGCAATGGCCTCAAAATAAATCAACAGCGCATCTTTACAGCCTTTGAAATGGGGCGGCACGTCATGAAGCAGATTCTTAAGGTGTTTTAAAAAATCCGTCCGGGAAAGATTCAGAATACGTTCCGCCATTGCCGTGTTGTAGAGCTGATATTTCACAACGACCGGATCCACGGGCAACGGGGCAGCCGATGAATTGTCACTGATCAGTCCCCGGGCGTTGACGGTAAAAGCGGCTTTATAGGCCAGATCATCCGGAATGAAACGGGTGGCGGTGGCCAGCCGGGCGTCTTTCAGGCGGATGGCATCATAAGCCGCGTCCCGGTCTTTGAGGGAGTAATGGCTGATGAAATGGAGAATGGCCAGAATGGTGATGGCGGTGACGGTGATCAGTTTACCGACAAAGGATATCTTTTCCCTGGCATTGTTCACATAGAGCATGATGAGCGTGAAAAAACCGGCCATGGTGAAAACGGTCCAGGCCATCTGGAATACATTCCGGTCAACAATCCCGTTGCGATTCAGTAAATTAAAAATACCGGGCACAAGAGACCCCAAAAGCAGCGACGCGCCCATGAGCAGGATAATCCAGCGCTCTTTTCCGCTGCTGGTGACAGCCCGCCACAATGAAAGCACCGGCACGAGAAAAATAAACCACATCACTGCCAGGGCAACAATCTTGTTCGGTATAAAAGCGTTAAAGTCCCAGTATTGTCCGAGAAAAACGTAATTCTTTCCTGTGGTTAGCGTCTGATAGCAGAAATAGACAAAAATGGCGATGATGCCCAGGTAAGAAGCGCGGAAATACAGACGGCTGGCGAATGGGGTTTTTTCTTCAGGATAACAGAAAAAAAGCATGGTGAAATGGATTTCAGCCATTAAAATGGAAGCGACCGCCATCCATCGATGGTAAGCGGCAGCCGGATGATAGATGCTGGAAGAGATGACATAGCCCAGGTTATATACGCCCATCATGATATAGGCGATTCCCATGTGAACCGTGGCTTTTGATTTATTTTTAACGGAAAGCAGAAAAAAACCGGTGATGGCGAAAAAAGCAACAGGAATCATTGCCCCCACGGAAAAGGAATTCAGGTAAAACCATGCCGACGCATTCTGGAGAAACTGAACACCTTCACCCATAGGCAATTGCTCCTTTTATAGAATCAATTGGCGTTTCTTAATGAAGAATGGTTGATTATTGGATGGGGAGATTTGCCATTGTTCAAAGCATAAATGAAATTGCCCGGGTCTGTCAATTTTTTAATGCGGATAGTCTGTAAAACCCCATAAAAAAAGGGCTTGCAAAATCAATTTTTTGCAAACCCTTAAAAAAATGCCCCGGCCGTGCCGGTCACTGAATCCACTGGCTGCCTTATGGTCCCCCGGCAGGGGCGGTCAGTCAGCAGAATGGGAGCGGCAGTGCATCAATATCGCAATATTACCTGCAAAATTTCAACTCATGCCGCGTTTTCTTTTCTGCTGATATTCAGGGTCAGGCCCAGACTATCCAGTAATTTATTCAGGCTGGATAAATTCGGGTTGCCGTTTTCAGACAGCATTTTATACATGGATTCCCGGTTAAGATTTGATTCCCTGGCCGTGCGGGTGATGCCCTTGGCTTTTGCCACGTCCCGAAGTGCCAGCATAAATAAATCCTGGGAACCTTCTTTTAATGCCTGATTCAGATATTCAGAAGCATATTCCGGATTTTTCAACCGGTCTGACAATCCTTTTTCATAATCCACAGTAGCCATTTTATACCCCCTCTTTATACTCTTTCCACAGGGCCACGGCCTTCTTGATATCCTTTTTCTGGGTCCTTTTATCACCGCCACAGAGCAGCAAAACAAGGGTATTCCCATCAAGGCCGAAATACACCCGGAAGCCTGGCCCGGAATGTGTTCTTAATTCATGCACACCAAAACCAACACCTTTCGAGTCCCCAAAATTGCCAAGGCGCAGGCGGCCTATCCGGATATCAATTTTCACCTGGGCGCGGATATCCTTCAGGCTGTCAAACCATTGCCGGAAATAATTTTTTCCGTCTTCAGAAATGTATTCCTTTATGATCCTGGGCGCTGTTTCCATTGTTGTAAAAGTGTAGTCTCTATGCTACAAAAAGTCAATTTCCATTTTCAGGCCGCCGGCATTTTTTTATTTTTTTTATCACCAGAAAAGCCCTTTTTTTAGTTCAAAATCCTGAAGATTCAAGCTCACAATCCTCAACCGCTGCCGGGTGATTTGAAAAGGCGATTTTTTAAAAAATAGTCGCAATGTGGGCCAGTTATTGAAAATCTAAAAATGTATACCCCCGCCAACAATTGAAAATATGAATATTTGCGGAAGGTATGGCATTTGAAATCCCACAAAAAAAGGGTTTGCAAAATCGATTCTTTGCAAACCCTTGTTATTTCTGGTAGGCGGTATTGGATTTGAACCAACGACTTCTACCGTGTGAAGGTAGCACTCTCCCGCTGAGTTAACCGCCCGTATGTTCATTTTATTAGAGTGCCGGGCACCCGGAAGTCAAGTATTTTTATGAGGAATTTTGATCTTTATTAATATCATCTGCTGCGGAATCTGTATTATCCCAAAGCGTGCCATCATCAGCGCCAATGGCCGGCAGCGGGTTTGATCCCGGTGCTTGGGGGGCCGGATGATTTTTTTCCGGGTCATCCGGGAAAAAATTACTATCGGCAATGTCTTCCGGGCCGGCTTCGGAAAAATGAAATTCCCGCTGCTGCGGGGCGGTTGACCGGGTTTCCAGCTCATCAATTTCTTTCAGGGAGGGCAGATCTTTTAAGTCTTTTAAATCAAAGGTTTCCAGAAATTTTTGGGTGGTGGCGTATACCAGGGGCCGTCCCGGGATTTCCCGCCGGCCGAGCACCCGGATCAGTTTTCGCTCCAGAAGCACCCGAATGGAATTTCCGGAATTTACCCCTCGGATCTGTTCAATTTCACTGCGCAGAATCGGCTGGCGGTAGGCAACAATGGCCAGGGTTTCCATGGCCGGCTGGCTGAGTTTCGGGGGGGTGGGCTGGAGCAGCCGGCGAATCCATTTTTTGTATTCCGGCCGGGTCCGGAACTGGAACCCGCCGGCCACCTCGTGCAGCAGAAACCCGCCGTTTCTCGCCTCATATTCCTGCATCAGCGACACGATGGATTCTCTGATTACCGTGACATCCGTTTCCGGCAGCGCTGTTTTGAAATGCTCCAGACTCAGCGGTGTTTCCGCCACAAATAAAAGGCTTTCAACAATATTTTTGATGTCTTCCATTTCTTTAAAACCGGTTTTTCCTTTCACCCTCAGCCTTCAGTCTTCAGTCTATAGCCTTCAGTCTTCTTCCTCACGCATAAAACAGCCGCATTCCATTGGGCTGACCATTTTCCACCAGCCGGACCAGTTGCAGTTTAACGATTTCCAGAACCGCCAGAAACGTGACCACAATATTGATCCGATCCGGTGTTTTATCAAGCAGGTCCAGAAAAGTGACCGTGCCTTTTGCCTCTATGATATCAATAATTTCCGTCATCCGGTCTTTTACCGACACCCGTTCCGGGGTAATGCGCATGCTGTCTGTGACGGCAGATTTTTCAAGGAGCCGGTGGTAGGCGGAAATGAGATCAAACAGGTCGGTTTTGACGATTTCTTTTTCCGGATCAATGATAAACGATTGTTTGTCCGGCCGCCGGGTAAATACGTCATCATCAAGCACAGGCCGGGACGCCAGCTGAAGGGCCACATCCTTCATCTGGAGATATTCGATAAGCTGTTCCGCGATTTCCAGGCGCAGATCTTCAGTTTCTTCGTCTTCCGGTTCGCTGGGCCGCCGGGGCAGCAGCATCCGCGATTTGATATGGGCCAGCGTTGCCGCCATCACCAGAAAATCACTGGCAATGTCAATGTTTAAGGATTTCATCCATTCCAGATAGGCCAGAAACTGATCCGTGATAAGCGCAATGGGAATATCATAAATATCCACTTCATGTTTTTTGATCAGATGGACCAGAAGGTCCATGGGCCCTTCAAAAATATGATCCAGTTTTATTTCATAAGTGTGGCCTGCCATGGTTTTCCGGCGGATGGTCCTGATTTGAGATACAGCGGTTAAGCCGCAGATACAGTTAAAAAAATCATAAATGAATGGCGGCCCGGACTTCGGCCATGGTTTGCGTTGCCACCCGGCCGGCGGTTTCGCGGCCGGCGGCCAGAATGTCGTCTACTTCTTTCGGATGGGCTCTGTAATACTGATTTTTTTCCCGAATGGGCGCCAGGGCCGCCACCAGATTGGCGGCCATCATTTTTTTACAGTCCACACACCCGATTTTCGCGGCCCGGCAGTCTTCGCGAACATTGGCCACCCTCTCCTTTGGGGAATAAAGCTTATGGAATTCAAATACATTGCAGATGTCCGGATTGCCGGGATCGGATTTCCGGGCCCGCTGGGGATCGGTGATCATTTTCAATGCCGTGGCCGTGATGGCTTCCGGCGAATCAGACAGATAAATGGCATTGTCGTAGCTTTTGCTCATTTTTCGCCGATCCGTGCCCAGGATTTTGGCCATCTCCGTTAAAATGGTTTCCGGCTCCGGAAACACATGGCCGTAAAGATAATTGAACCGACGGGCGATTTCCCGGGTGATTTCAATATGGGCGCATTGATCGATTCCCACCGGCACCCCCTGGGCTTTGTAAATGATGATATCCGCCGCCTGAAGCACGGGATAGCCCAGAAACCCGAAGGTGGACAGATCTTTGGTGTTGAGCTGGTCAATCTGATCTTTGTAAGTGGGATTCCGCTCCAGCCAGGGAGTGGGCGTGATCATGGAGAGGATCAGATAGAGTTCCGCGTGTTCTTTGATATGGGACTGGACGAAAAGCGTGCTTTTTTCCGGCGACAGCCCGGCGCTCAGCCAGTCCACGATCATCTGCCGGTTGAAATCCGGAATGTTTTTCGGATCTTCATAATTGCTGGTCAGGGCGTGCCAGTCCGCAATAAAGAAAAAACATTCATGGTTATCCTGCATGGAAATCCAGTTTAAAAGGGCGCCGTGGTAATTGCCGAGGTGCAGGGCCCCGGTGGGGCGCATGCCGCTCACGATTCTTTTTTTTTCAGCCATTTTTCAATTCCTGTATAAATTCTTGTAAAATTTTATTTTTGAAAGGGTTGGGGTTCAATTTTGTCGAGGTGCTTACCGATACCGGCCGCCGGGGAATTGTGCCGCATCAGGCACCGAGCAGAAGGTTCATCAGGGGTGTTATAGAAAATTTGACGATAAGATCAAGCATATTTGTAAAAAGCAGCAGGATTAGGATGAAAAATCCAAAAGGTTCAATGCGCTGGAATTGCCGGCGGGCATTCGGCGGCAGCAGGGTGGCGGCAATCCGGCCGCCGTCCAGAGGCAAAATGGGGATCAGGTTAAAGATGGCCAGCACCAGATTGATCATGACGCTGTAGACCATCAGTTTGACGAGCACCAGCATGGCCGGCTGGACGAGCATTCCCTGCCACAGCCGCTGGCTGTAAATGATCGCATGAAAGATGCCGGCGGAGGCCAGGGCCAGCATAAAATTGGTGATGACACCGGCGGATGCCACCCAAAGGGTCCCGGCTTTCAGGGGCCGGAGATTGGCAAAGTTCACCGGCACGGGCCGGGCATAGCCGAAAAGAAACGGCGCGCCGGAAAGTTTGAGCATCAGGGGCAGGAGAAAGGAACCCACCGGATCCAGGTGCCGGATGGGGTTGAAGCTGAGCCGGCCGGCGTTTTTCGCGGTAGGATCCCCCAGCCGGAAGGCGGCGTACCCGTGGGCGTATTCATGGGCAATGACCGCCACCAGCAGAGGGATGATAATGACGATAAATTCCAGAAGATTAAAGTTTTTCCACATGATTTTTTAAAAGCTCCAGTTCCTGGTTCCGGGTGACGACCTCACCGTTCAGCTTGGCATCCATCACCGCGGATAAAATTTTTCCATACACCGGCGATGGGTCAATCCCCAGGGCCTGAATATCCTTGCCGCTCACGGAAAGTTTCATGTGCCGCAGGTCGGTCACATAATAGGAAATATGTTTGATCAGCTGGGTGTGGGTGGTGATGGCCATAATATAGAGAATCAGTTCAATTTTAAGGTCTTTGAGTTCGCGGTAGATGTGGCTGAAGGCGGTGGGCAGATTCTGGTGGAGCCGGTTAAGCCGCTCTTCAGCCAGCAGTCGGTCTTTTACGAAAAATTTTTTGTGTTTGGGGGCCAGTTCCAGGCGCCGGCACACGGATTCAGCCGATTTTTTGTCCTGGTGGCGCAGAAGCACCAGAAAATAGACCCGCCACCGGATGCAGGGTTCGCCGGTAAACAGAAGATCAAACCAGGAAATGACTTTTTTGGCGGCATTGAAATGGAAAATCAGTTTTCGGTTAAGGACAAAAGAAGGATCAATCCGTTTCAGGAGTTTATAGTCATTGAGCCGGACCAGGTACGGGGTGGGATTTTCCTCTTCCAGGATATGACGCAATTCGGAAAAAACCCGGCATCCGGCCAGATTTTTGAAAAAATCCATTTTTACGGCATTTTCAATCAGCCCGGAGGTGAGCTTGCCAATGGTAAACCCGAAGCGCTGTTCAAACCGGATGGCCCGGAACACACGGGTGGGATCTTCCACAAAGCTCAGGTTGTGCAGAATCCGAATGACTTTTTCCTTGATGTCCCGCTGGGCGCTGAAAAAATCGATCAGCGACCCAAAAGCGGATTTGTTCAGGGCCACCGCCAGGGTGTTGATGGTAAAATCCCGCCGCAGAAGATCCATTTTAATGGAACTCATTTCCACTGTGGGCAGGGCCGCGGGGGAATGATAATATTCCATGCGCGCGGACGCCACGTCAATTTTAAACCCCTCCGGTTTAAAATTATCCGGAAAAATAATCACGGCAGTGCCGAATTTTTCATAACTGTTGACGCGGGCATTGTACAATCCGGAAAATTGTTTTGCAAAGCCGATGCCGTCGCCTTCAATCACAATATCAATATCTTCATTGTGACGGTACAGGAACAGATCCCGCACAAATCCGCCCACTACATAGGCGGAAACCCCCCGCTGGTCCGCCACTTCCCCGATATGCCGCAACAGCTTTAAAATTTGTTTTGAAAGGCGTTCTTTCATAAATGCGGTAATGTCCCGGGTCCGGGGGTGGGCCGTGGCCTGTTTTTCGATGGTGCGCTGCTGCTTCTGGGCGTCGGATTCCTGAACCAGCAGGTTGAGCAGATCCGTGCGGGTGATGACGCCAATGATGTTATCGCCGCTGACCACCGGCAGAACCCGCTGTTTATTGTCAATGATTTTTCTCTGGATTTCGTCCAGATTGGCCTGGGGACCGACAATGGCAAATTCCGAGGACATGTATTCCCGGACGGGAACCGCTGTTAATCCGTGATACAGGGCTTTTTCAATCACCTGGCGGGAAATGAATCCGAGAAGCTGGTTTTTGCTCCCCCGGGTGTCCACCACCAGCAGGGCGTTTACATTGTAGCGGGTCAGCAGTTCATTGGCGCTTTTGCAGGAGGTGTCCGGTTCCGTGGAAATGGCGGGTGACGACATGATGCTTTCGGCCAGGTTTTTGGCTTTGATATGTCTGGGCAGAATGGCCAGGAGTTCGGTTTCTGCCTGGGCAAGGGTTTTTCCCCTGATGGTGGCGGCTGCCGCGTATTTGTGCCCGCCGCCCCCAAGTTCCGACACAATGACGCCCACATCAATTTCCGGCGACTGGCTGCGCGCGGAAACGTAGATTTTGTTTTTCATGAGCGCAATGCCGAACAGGGCGGTCAGTGACTCAATCCGCATCATTTTCTGCACCAGAAAGGCAAAATCGTGGATATAGTCGTCACAGGAAACACAGGCCACCGTGACTTCCAGGCCGTTGATGTGGTGGGATACGGCCCCATTGATCATGTCGTTGAGCAGGCTGATCTGCCGGGGATCCATTTCTTTGGTGATCAGGCTGCTGATGGTGGACAGGTCCGCGCCCTTTGAAACCAGAAACGCGGCAGCCGTGAAATCCCGTTCCGTGGTGGAGGAAAAGGTAAAGGATCCCGTGTCTTCATAAATTCCGAGGCACATGATGGTGGCTTCTTCCGGGGTCACGGGGATATTGCGATCTTTGATCATTTCGGTGAGCAGGGTGACGTTGGCGCCGGTGGGGCTGGTAACGAGGCGATCGGCCCGGATATCGTTTTTTGTGGCGGGATGATGGTCATAAATATGAATTTCCACATCCGGATTATCAATAATGGCGGCCATTTCGCCAATACGGTGGGCCTGGCGGGTGTCCACCACAATCAGCCGGCGGATGGCCGACATATCAATTTCATTGATGTGTACCATATTGAAAAGATAAGCCATGGCGCTGACAAAAAAATTTTTCGCGGTTTTTTCGTTGAATTCAGGGAAGATAACAAGGGACCCGGGATATAATTTATGGGCCGCCAGCATGGAGCCGATGGCGTCGAAATCCGCATTGGCATGGGTGGTGATGACGGTGAGGGGCGCGGGGGCTGGGGCTGCCTGTTCCAAATAAATTATCCTGCATATGAAATGGGTTATAAAAAAGTAGATAAATAATTGTTTCATGTGTTAACAGAAAAAAAAACCCAGCGCAAACAAGTTTGATGCAGCCGTAAAAAGTTAGATTTAGACGGCAAAGTAAAAAGCTTCAAATTCGAGGCGCGCAAATCCCCAGCAATGAGGCGTACTTGGCGTACGTTGAAGCAGCTGGGGATACAGCGCAACAAAGAATTTGGACTTTTTACGAAGTCGTCAAGTTTGCGGAGATCGTCAGGACAGTGGATTTAAAATTTTATTCACAGGACTAAAAGAATTTGTCTTATTTTTTTTCCTATGTTAATGTTTTCAGGTAATAATCCGGGAAACGGATTCCGAAGGGCGGATGTTTGGTTTAATGGAATTCAACGGGATGCCATTGCGGTATCAAAAATCATTTATTTGGAATCATTTTATTTGGCGGGTTATTTATTGGATTTTGTTGCCGGGTAGGGTTCGTTGCGCTTGCTGCCTGCTCGATTCGTGGGTATACAGCGGGGCTGATGCATGAATTAAATGGCAGGGCCTTGATTTATGGATACTCTGAACATGCCGGGCTGTATTCAGAATCTGTTCCAGATTCGGGCTGATCATGCTGAAAAATCAGCAAAGGAGGGAAGATGCCGGTTTTTATATGGGAAGGGCGGGGCAGGAACAACCAGATTCGCAAAGGAGAAATGACAGCGGCCAGTGAACAGGAGGTCCGCACCAATCTTTCCAGGCAGGGAATCACCCCGGACAAAATCAAGAAAAAACCCAAAGATCTGTTTGAAAATGTTGCGTTTCTGCAGCCCAAGGTGACCCAGCACGACATCATTATTTTCTGCCGCCAGTTTTCCACCATGATTGATGCCGGTCTGCCCATTATCCAGTGTCTGGATATTCTTCAAGCCCAGCAGGAAAATGTGACCTTCAAAAAAATGCTTAAAAATGTCAAGGACTCCGTGGAAAGCGGGGAAACCCTGGCCGAAGCATTGAAAAAATATCCGGACCAGTTTGACAATTTGTTTGTGAACATG
>JAABSH010000074.1 GCA_011390465.1 Desulfobacteraceae bacterium | reverse complement strand
AAACGAAATCAACGACAAGTATTTCAAGGTAATAGCGGTTGAAGGCAAAAATTATTGGAATTTGGCCGAAACTCTTTTTTGGAACAGTCGAAAGAAATTAATTGAAATATTCCGTGGATTCTTGTCAAATGAGCGGGATTTGTTACCGGTTTTGGATGCAATCACACAGAGCCGGGGCTGGATAAAAAGCACAAAGGAGGCGATGATGATAAGGCTTGAGCCTCTTGAGACGCCGAGGTTTAAGGCAGCTCAAATACAATTGTGCAGGTATCTCAACGAGCAAGAGATCCGGCTGGAAAATGGGAAACGCCTTTTATATGACGTCGGGCCAGCCCCACGAGAAAGTGTCAAATGAAATTTAAGATTCATGAGGCTATTTGAAGAAGTCTGAAGGGGCGAAAATGCTGCCAAAAGTTTTTTAATCGAAAACAGAGAGGGTGCCGGATGTACGGCAGGAAAGGGGCGAAATCATGGCGCAGGGATGTTAATGCGTGGACGGCGCTCTGGAATCACTTTTATTGAATAAGTGTTTGGCGGTTTTCGGCCGGCGGTTAAAATGATCGCCGTAAATGCAGGCGGTGGAGAAGGGGATACTTTCCTTTAAATATCATGGCTTTTTCTTCCGGCGAAAAATTCACTACAAAATTGTCTGACGCTGCCGCATAGACCGCGGATGTGCCATTTGCGGGGTTATTGTCGTATTTGGCACTCATGGGATAGCAGGTATTGATCATGGAAAACCCCATGCTGATCATCCGGTCGTAGAATTGTTCGAGCCCATGAGTGAAATTTTTGTAAAACCGTTCCAGATAATATTGCTTGCTGACTGTTTGCAGCGGGGGCGCCAGTGCGGCTTCCCCGCCGATATTTCGGTTGATGCCCAGGTTGGCGGATGGATAAATACCATAGGAATGAAGAATGGGCAGGGCCTTTTCAATGCCTGTAAACACACCGTCAAGGCCCCGCATTTTTTCATGTACTTCGGGTATGGCGGAATCAATGCTGATCCAGAAGTTTCTGATCGGCGTATCCGCCAGTTTTCGGGCGATCTCATGTACTTTTGTCTCAAAACTTGAATGATCGGAATCCCTGAACATAAATCCGTTGGTGCCTGTCCGGATATAGCTGATTCCCGCCTTTCCGGCATGGCGCATCAATTCGGCGATATCGTTCAGAAAAAGCAGGGGTTCCCCGCCGGTAAACGAGATAGCCTTGAAATGATGCTGTGCGGCATGGTCGATCATTTCCTTGACCGAATCAGTGGTTAAGCGGGAACGCTTATAGGGATGGGTTATCCGCATGTCGCATTGGGGGCATGCCGCATTGCAGTGGTCCGCATATTGAACCACCAGTTGTCCCGGGATTCGACCCTTGAGGATATGTTGAAACGCTTTGATTCTTATCATTATGCTTTTCAATCCATCAATCCATAACCGCATAAATTATGACAAATCAGTTTGAGGTGATAGACATTTTTCCGGATTTTTCTTTCCTGTTCCGGCGCAAACCCGTTTTCCCGAAATCTGGATTCCAGTTCATCGGCCATCAGATCGACAAGGGAGATCAGTTTGTCAAAAATCTGGGCCAGGGTGGTTTCATCAATAACGCTCAAAAAATTGCGGTCTTCAATCAGCCATCCGCAGATGTAGGTGTTGAATCGGCCCGGAGTGGTCAGTTTTTTGATTCGCATTCCGGTATTCCGTTCTCTGTTAAACGCCAGCATGGTTTTCTCCTTTTTCTGTAAGTTTTTCATTGAATGAGATGTAAAGTGCATCGACAGTTGAAACGGATAATGCCAGGGGAAAAAGGCGATTGTGTTTAGATAAACCAACGATTGGATTACAAAACCAACTTTGGCGGGACAGTTTTTTATTGAACTATGAACCCTGCTCTGGTTTAACGTTGAATTCAGTCACCCGTAACCTGCGTTTTTACGTCGCTGCAAGGTCTTGAAAAATGATTCTGGGATTGGGAAGAAAAAAAACACTGATTGACCGGAAACCGCCGGAGCCACCGCATTTTCTGGCGGCCGAGGATTTGTTTGTTCAAAAAGCGAAAAAAGAAATATATTTAAAACGCATTTACACGGTTTCCGAGGAAACACCAGGATTCGGACCGGTTATCATGAGCCCGGGCATCTGCACCAACGCCAATCTTTTTCGGGTGGATACCAGCGGCGGCTGCCTGTCACTGGATCATGACCGGTCTTTTGCCAATCTGCTGGCCTCCCGGGGATTTGATGTGTACCTGTATCATCCCGGTTATTCCGACCGGGTACACAACCGGTATGTGAGCCGCCATTGTCCGGAAAGCATCTATTATCAAAAACGCTACCGGGTGCCGCCCGTTTACAGCTACGGGGACCTTATCAACGTCGAAGTGCCCGCGGTCATAGACTTTGTCCGTGCCCACAGCGGTTGCAGGGCCATATCCTGGATTGGCTACAGTCTGGGGGGAATGGTGGCGTATTCCTACCTGGCAAAATATTCGGCCAATCCGGTTAAAAATCTGGTGACCATTGCCAGCCCCATGGCCCTCAATCAGATATTGTTCCGGTTTATTCCGTTTGTTAATTTTGCGTCCAGAATTCTGGGGTTTGAGGAAGACGCCCTGCTTGGCAACCTTTCCCAGAACCTGGTGCCGCTTACCCGCGGTATTCGGGCGCTGCCGGACTGGTTCGTCCGTTTTAACCTTATCAGCCCGTACCTGTTCAATCCCCTGAATATCAGCAACGCCACCGTTAAAACCATGCTCGGCAATATTATTGAACCCATGCCCCGGGAACTTCAGAAATTTTTTTCCCGGTTTATCCAGACCGGCTACTCGTCCCAGGAAAAAATCACCAATTACCTGAACCGGCTGCGCCGCCTGAGAAAAACCCGGAAAAACTTTTTGTTTTTCTACGGCACCGGTGACGTGGTCGCCACGCCGGAAAGCGTGTTTCTGGCCCGGGAGATGATTGCGCCTCATGATCCGGACAATCTTGTCGGGATTCCGTCCGCCGGCCATCTGGACATCATAGTGGGGAAAAACAGCATGGAACAGGTGTGGAAACCCGTCCTGGAGTGGCTTTTGGCACGGCAGTGATTGGTGGGAAAATGCGACGCTGACACCCGGCACCTGCAACCCAATGTCATTAACTTAAGAGGTTTCAATGTAGGGGAGGGGTTTATCCCCTCTGGCCTAAGTTAATGACATTGACCTGGAACCTGAAATCATTATTACAGACCCGGCCCATGGGATGCGGAGTCCCTGCGCTGGATGATCAGCGGCTGCTCAAGGCTTTTTTTACGGCAAGGCCGAGTTTTTCAATGGTGAGGGGCTTTTTGATATACTGGCCCGCCCCGAGGGCCTGGGTTTTTTTCACGTCATCGGTTTCAGAATAGCCGCTCGCGATAATGGCCTTCTGGCCGGGATGCAGGGTGAGGATGCGGCGGTATGTCTCATATCCATTGATGCCCGGGTCCATGATCATGTCCAGGATCACAAGATCCACGGTGTTTTTTTCAAGAAATGCCAGGGCCGCCTCGCCGCCGGGCACGGAAACACTATTATAGCCCAGGGTATCAAGAATTTTACAGGATATTTCCCGCTGGCTGTCCACATCATCCACCACCAGCACGGTTTCACCGCTGCCTTTGTAGTCGTTTACGGAAAGCGGGGGATTTTTTTTGAGCACCGCATCCCGGATGACGGGAAAATAGAGCTCAAATGTCGTGCCGGTATCGCTGCTGCGGAGGTCAATATACCCCTTGTGATCCTTTACCACATTCCAGACCACGGAAAGCCCCAGGCCGGTGCCGCTTCTGCCCATTTTCTTTTTTGTGTAAAAGGGTTCAAAAATCCGTTCAAGATCATTTGCTGATATGCCGGACCCGTCGTCCGATATCGATAAAACGGCAAATTCCCCCTGCTGCAGGGGCTCATATCCCATGCGCGGTCTGTCAAGGTAGCGGTTTTCCGTGGCAATCACCACCCGGCCCGCTTTTTTGATGGCTTCTGCGGCATTGGATACCAGGTTCATTATCACTTTCCGGATATGAACCGGAGAGGCGCTGATGTTCAAAAGTGTGTTGTCCAGATCGGATGCCACCGCGACATCAGGATAATACTGCCGAATCATGTGATATTCCGGAGAGCACAAATATTCTTTGACAACCGTATTGATATTGAGGGGCTCGTTGGCCGTGGCCACCCCCCGGGCAATGGTCAGGAGATCCTGAACAATGGCAGCGGCCCGCAGTCCGGATTCCCGCATGGTTTCAAGGGGTTTTTTCAGTTTGCTGTCCGGCGGAAGGTTCATGAGGATGAGCTCCGGATAGCTGACAATGCCGGAAAGGACATTGTTCAGATCGTGGGCCACGCCCCCGGCCAGAAGCCCCAGGGATTCCATTTTCCGGGATTTCTCAAGCTGGTCCTGGAGTTTTTTGCGTTTGCTGATGTCCCGGGTGACCCCGATCAGAGAGATCGGCTGGTGGTTGTCGTTGTAGATGAACCGGACGGACGCCTCGGTCCAGACCGTGGTGCCGTCTTTACGGATTTGTTCCACTTCCAGGGTGCGGGATCGCGCGGGATCGTATTCCTGTCGGGCTTCGGCCAGTTCTTCGGCCAGTGCTTTCATTGCGATTTCTAAAGAATCAGGCGTTAAAATATCTTGTAACTGAAACCCGCTGGTTTCTTCGGCCGTATATCCCAAAATCCTTTTAACGGAAGGGCTTACATAGGTGTATTGCATGGTTTCCAGATTGAATGTCCAGAGATTGTCGGTAATGTTTTCCGCCAGCAGGCGATAGCGTTTTTCAGACCGCCTGAGGGCTTCGGCGTTCTTTTCACGTTCGGTGATGTCCCGCATGACCCCGGCAAACCCCTCGGGCTGCCCCTGATCGTCATAAATCAGCCGGCCCGTGACGCTGCTGATGATATGGCGGCCGTCTTTTGCCTTTAAGGTCAGCTTATAATTGATCACCCGGCCGGTTTTTATCATTTCATGAACAAGAGAATCCCTTTCGGCAGGATTGGCGTAGAATTCCATGATGGACCGGCCGATCATTTCCCGAAAATCATATCCGCCCACTTCCCATACCGATGGGCTGATGGTCAGGATTTCTCCATTTATTTTTGTACGGTAATACACATCCTGGATGGATTCGAAAATTTGCCGGTACTGCTTGTCGCTTTCGGCCAGGGCCCTGTTGGTGGCTTGCAGTGTCGCGATGGTGGTTTTCAGGGCCGCCGTGGCATTATTAAAGCGGAGATAAATGCTCTCCCGGGTTTTTTCCATGATAAAGGCCATCAGATAGACGGTCAGATAGGCGGGAATAAACCGGATTTTGATGAATTTATCATAGGCGGCAAAAACCGGGGGGCCCACGGCAAATACCCCGCAGGTGGCCAGTATCAGGGTCAGGGAAAAAAAGCTGCCCCTGCGGGTGCCAAGTTGAAAAATGGCAATCAGCGGATAGGTGAACGACCATAGATAGGTGGTTTTGCCGATGCCGCCATAGGCAGTGAGGGAAAAAAAGAAAAATCCGCCGATACCGATACCGATCAGTCCGCTTTTCTGAAGGTCTTTTGTTTTTCTGAGATACAGGAAAAGACAGACAAGAAAGAAAAAAAAGACGGAATTCATCAGGCCCAGACCATAGTCGCCCATGATGAATTCCGCGGTGGACAACAATACCAGAAAAAATCCGCCCGTAAAGATCATGCTGTTGAGCAGAATCGTTTTTCTCAGGGTTTCAATGTCCGCATCCGGAGAGATCCCGTTGGACAGCATGTTCCAGAGCCGCTGTTTGAGTTTTCCCGTGATTTTTCCGGAATCCGGGTTCCCGGCGGAGCGGGGCGTTTCGTCCGGACCTGCCTGCATGGTGTGTTGTCTCCTTTGTCAGTAAGACGGGAAAAATCAGCGCCCCTGATTTTTGCTTTTGAGAAGATGTCTTTATGCGATCACTGCCCTTTAAACATTATCCGCTTTGATGAATTTTAATTGGATTACCATAACAGCAACTGGTAAATATAATCATTTAATCCATTGGCGGGGGCGGCGATTTTTTTACAGGTGATGTAAGAGGTATCCAATAAATTATTTTCAGCATCATAAACGGTTTCCTGTGTCATCCGTCCATCCGCTGCATAGGAATAAACGCAATATTCTTGCAAATTATTACCGGCATCATATTCTTCATATCGATTTAACTGTTCCCCATCGTATAGGGCAATACCATATTCCTCCAAAGTTCCGTCACTGTCATAATTATTAACCCGTGTCACCTGTCCTGCTGCATTATAAATCAAAGTAGAATAATAATCGATAGTTCCATCGTAGCCTTCATCTTCGTGCATTCCGATCAATTTTCCGTTTTCATCATATTCATATTCGACAAGATTCAACTGATGGTCATCCAAGTCCCTGCTATAAAGAATGCGTCCTTTTGCATCAGAGATGTAATCCGTCACCGTATCACCAAACATAAGTATCTGGGATGTAGTCCGATCTCTATTATATTCCAGGGTTTTGGAAAGAATACCATTTGAGTATGAGAAACAAGTGATCCAATCCCATCTCTGATCAGGATCATTTTCAACTTCCACCACTTTGAATAGTTTCCATGTATCGACATAGGTTGAAGCTGGTGTTGTCATGTTGACAGCCGCTTGCAATGCATAAATTGCATCAGAAACGCCTACTTTTCCGTCATTGTCTGCATCACCGGTAACGGTGGCGATGGCCTCCGGGGTTACAGCCAAAAGGAACAAGAAGCCAATGACAAGGTACAATTTTTTCATCCTGAATCTCCTCTTAGTTTAAGTAAAATTGAAATTTAAAGGTTCTATGTCCTGATTTATTTCAGAAATGAAGTTTAATGTCAAGTTTTCGGAAATGTCAGCGCAATGATATTCGGTTAACAATTACTTAACTTTTGTTCCCGGGTAAAATTTTTTCAGTTTACCGGTTTATCGAGCTCAGGTCTGAAATCCAAATCGGGATTGAAATCGCAATCGATCCCGATCCCGATCCCGAAAAAGAATACAGATCATTGAGTGTAACAGCGAACCGGATTTTTTTAATCAAAAACGATTGTTAGTGGACGGTAAGTTCCCGCACCAGATCCATATAATAATCCGTGCGCCGGGAGGAGATGAGCATTTCCTGGTTGACCCACCAGTCGTTTTGCAGGGTCGTAAATTTTACCACCAGGGTTTCTTCGGCCATCTCGCCGGCCACCACAGGCTGATCCAGCTGGTAGAGGGGGTCCAGGGTGAACAGGCTGCTGCGGCCCAGAAACATCCGATCCGTGCCCACGTAGTTGGCAACCAGGGTGTAGGCTTCTGATCCCATGGCCACGGCATCCCACAGCACCACCGACCCCTCGGGATAGCGATTTCCCGATACTTTTGGATGGATTTCCATATACCCGCTGTACTGGCCGTTCCAGGCGGAAGGGATGCAGATAATGTCCGCCCGTTTGACGGTAAGTACGCCGGCAGCCTCGGGAAAACAGACGTCCTCGCCGATCAAAAGTCCCACGTTGCCAAGGTTTTCCGCGGAAAACACCTCAATGGCCCGGCCGGGTTGCGCCCATATTTTGTCTGCCGCGCTCAAATGGGTTTTTTGGTATTTGCCGGCCTGGTTGCCTTTGGCGTCCAGCAGCACGGCCGTGTTGTAGAGGCCGTTTGCGGCTTTTTCCACAAACCCGTAAACAATGGCCACGCCGTTTTGTTTGGCCAGGCGGGCCATGGTGCTGAAGGTGCTGCCGCCGGCAGGTTCTGCCAGGGTGGTAATAAGGGAAACGGGCAGACGGCTCACCGGCCCGGTCACGGAAAGTTCCGGCAGCACCACCAGGGAAAGGGCGGGATTTTTGGTTTTGGCGTTGGTGATCAGGGTTTCGATGTTTGCGAGATTGGCATCTTTATCGCCGATGACCGGCTCGTACTGGAGGGCTGCCGCGGTCACGTCATGGCTGGTGGTGTTTTTGGTGTAGTCCCAGGGCGCGATTTTGAGCATGAGATCTTTATAAAGTTCCGGCTGCCGCTCATCAAGGTTGGCCCGGTTGCGGTTCTGATAACGGGCCGGGTCGATTTCCGCGTAAATGATTACCGTGTCGGCCACGGTTTTGGTATCTTTCCCGGAATACGGGGATTCAGCCAGTTTGCGGCCCATAGGCGACCAGATGGCGCTTAAGCCGATCATGTGAAAGTCCAGCTCCGTGTCGGACCGGTTGGCCGATACAATGTACATGCCGTTCTGCTGGGCCCGGGCCGGCAGTGCGGCCACGGCCTGGGCCGATGAATTGGTGAGAAACAGCAGGATGTCCGCCCCGCCCAGGGCGGCCAGGCGCGCGCTTTCATAATAGGCCGCATCCATGCAGATATTGATGGCCATGCGGCCCAGGTCCGTGTCGAACACCGGCACCCCCGTATCGCCCCAGGCAGCCCAGTGTTCTTCGGCCTCCCACAAATGCAGCTTGCGGTATTTGCCGATGTAGCCGTCCGGCCCCACAAGAAAGGCGGAGTTGTAAAAAATATCCGTATCCGCGTCTTGTTCCGCCATGCCCACAGCAATGTAGGCATTGTATTGTTTGGCAAGCTTTCCGAACCGGTCCGTGGTGACCCCTGGAATGGTGTCCACATAGGGGCGGATGGCGGCCCGGGACGGATACTGGTACCCGGTGGTGGCCATTTCCGGGGTGACTACCAGGCGGGCGCCTTTTTGCAGGGCTTTTTCCACTTCTTCGGCCAGGCGGTCAATGTTTTTGTCCAGTTCATTCAGCGCGGGGTTAAATTCCACGGATGCTGCCAGAAATGGTGTTGCGGTTTCTACGGTTTTGGCGGCTGCCGGGGTTTCTGGCGTTGGGAGTGCCGGGGGCGTGGGCGGGTTGATGAAATTACTGCATCCGGCGGTTGCGATGAAAACACCGGCAAACAGCAAAAAAACAATATTTCTGAACGGATTTCCTGATGGGATTTTGTTCTTTTTACGCATGATTCATATCCTTTGTTGTAAATTTAAAATTGATGGTTTTGTGATATTTTGCAACGGCAGTTTTATTTTTTATCCCGCAGAGACGCAGAGGCGCTGAGATTTTTTCTCTGCGAGCTCTGCGGCTCTGCGCGAGATAATGAATTTATTTGATCTTGGATTTTATCGCCGCGTCCTGATCCATTTGCCGGGCAATGGCGGTTTTTTTAAACAGCAGGCAGAAAATCACGCACAGCACCGCCGCCACAACGGATGTGGCAAAGATATAATTGTATCCGGTCTGGCCGGGAAACCGGTCCAGGAAATAGCCCTGATAAACCGGCGCGATAAAATCCCCGGAATAGCCCAGGGTGGCGATGATGCCGGTGGCCACACCCGTATAGCCGAGGGGCACTTTGCCTTCTTCCAGGAGCGCGTAGAACAGGCTGCGCATCATGTAATGGGCTGTCATGAAAACCATGAGATTGGCCACTACAAAAATAATGACCGCGGGCCGGCCCGGCACGATGATAAATAAAAGAGACGTCGCCAGCACCGTGAGCGCGCCCAGGACCATGGCGGAGCTGGGCTTGATGCGGTCTCCGATAAAACCGCCAAACACTGCGCCCACCGGGGCGACCCCGTAGTAGCGGATGGTGGCGATGGTGGCCCCCATGGCCGCGGAAAGGCCGCACACGTTGGTGGTGTACGGGGTCATGATGTCCTGGTTCCGGTAGGCAAAATAAATGCTCATGATAATCAGGGCGTTCAGCCACACCGCAGGCAGTTTCATGACCTTTGCCACGTCCTTTAATTTCACGGCTGTGCTCTCTCCGGCTTCCGCATACCGTCTGTCTTCTTTCAGGAAAAACAGCACCAGAAATGCCACCACAATCATGAGGGTGGAGTAGAAATAGATAACGGCTTTGAGGCCCAGGGTGGTGTCGGCCCAAAGGGTGATGAGCCATGCGCCGGTAAGGGATGCCGCAGTGGAGACCACCCGCCGGCCCGCTTCGGTGAACCCGAAAACCTTGGCCTGGGCGTCCGGCGGCGCGGAGGCTCGCTGGGCTTTGATGAACGCGGCCCAGAAGGTCAGGGTGGTGGCGATGCCGAACCAGATGTGTAGAACAATGGTCATGGTAAATGACGGAAACGTGGAAAAATAAAATCCACCAAGTCCCACCCCGAAAAATGAGATAAACAGGAGCCTGGATGCGGAAAACCGGTCCGCCAGGAGCCCCCCGGGAAAATAGCAGACCAGCATGAGCAGCCCGAAAAATCCCTGAATAATCCCGAGCTGGGTGTGGGTGACATCCAGTGCCTGCTGCATGGGATCGTAAAAGGTGTTTCTCAGATACGGAATCAGATACACGGCCCCGGCGCCCAGGGAAAGAAACGTTACATTCAGCCAGTTGATTTCTTTGAGGCCCGAGCCCTGATTGGGTTTATCGGTATTGGTTGGGTTCGCGTCGGTCACAATCACCCCCTGTTATGAGAAAATGGACATAATTCTATGGTTTGCTCAATCTGACCTGTTTTTCGGGATCGTTATCGGGATCGGGATCGGGATCGATTTCGATACCGATCCCGATAGCGATTTCGATTTTAGAATCCGAAATCAGCGGGTGAAATATTTTCCCGTATTTTTCAGGGTATGGTCATCCCGCATGTAGTTGGGCTGGCTGCCGTTTCGGCTGATGGTGTCAAATCCTTCCGGATCATAGGGGTCAAAGCTGATCTCCGGGGCCTGATCCGGCGTGGTGTCCCGGCAGAGTTCAATATGGCGTTTCAGTTTGGCCTCGGAAAAAGAGACCAGTTCTTTTAAAAATCCAAACGCGTGCCGCATCTGGTGAAACCCGTATTTTTTCATCAGCGCATAGCCGTTCACCGCGTCTGCCTCGGCCCGTTCTCCGGGATGGTCTTCATTGGTGGTGCAGGCGCTGTGAATGGACGGCAGATCCAGCTTTTTATTGATATGGTCCAGGAGCAGGTTGGCCACGTTGTGGGAGACCATGCCCATGTCCACGGCATAGTTTTTATTGATGTTGGCAATGGACGGAAGCCCCGCGTGCACGGTGACAACGCCGGGATTGACGATCTGGGCCAGGGTAATGCCGAACAGGGCCTCCGCGTGGGTGAGGGTGAGCAGGCCGGACATGGAATAGGGCGCGGAAAGCCCGGCCATGGGCATGGTGGACACATAGGTGGGGATGCCTGCCTGCACGCATTTCAGAAACGGCGGAATCATGCTTTCGATCACATTCAGAGGACTGTTGATAATGGAAAACTGGATGGTGAGCCCGCCCCGGGAGTTGTGGATTTCTTTTGCAAGGGAAAGCCCCGCGTCTGTCAGGGCGGCAACGTAAACGGGCTTGTGAAAATGGGTGGTGATCAGCTCCATTACCTTGGATTCTTCTTTGGGAATCAGCACCCCCCGGGCCATGAAGCTGACCTCATCTGCGGCCTGTCCGATTTTGCAGATGCGCGCAAGATGCTCAAAAGTGGGTTTTACCAGATCGCCGGTGGTGTCATCATACACAAACGGGGCCGTGCCGCCGATGCCGAAAGAATTTTCCCCGATCCAGTACTGATCCCGCTTGGGAACGGTCTCCAGGGCCTGGGCCACCAGATCCGGCAGCACGTAAATATGGCCGGTGGTCTCGTCAAAGCCGGCCAGGCCCGTATTTTCAAACAGGGCCCGGACTTCTTCGGATTTGCATCGCATGCCGATTTCTTCCAGCACCCGCAGGGCATCAGCGTGAATCTGATCCAGCAGCGGCAGGTTGTCAATCGAATGAGACGAGGTTTGTGTCTGGTCCATTTTTCCCCCTTTCGGCTGAAAATTAAGCATCAGAGCGAAAACAGATGCGTTGTTTTTTCCACCATACCAAAACAGGGGCAAAACTTCAAATAAGGGGCAAAAGGGAACACGGTAAATTTGTTCTGTCTTTTTTTGAGGCAGGCGCAGTGGCCTGCCCTACGAACCGGTCAAAGCCTCCGTGCGTTGTAGGGACGGCCACCGTGCCGTCCTGTAATATGACAAAAGACCTATGGTTATGGGCTTTGAGGGTAGAACAAATTTACCCTGCAAAAGGGAAGGGTAATCTGGTTTAGTTTATTCGTGCCTTAACGCATCAATGGGGTCCAGGCGGGCCGCTTTCCGGGCCGGGAAATAGCCGAACACCACGCCCACGGCCCCGGAAAACAGCACCGCAACAAGAATAATTTCCAGATTCGGGATAAACGGGACATTCATCATCCGGGATCCGGCAACCGCCGCGCCCAGTCCTATTAAAATTCCCACAATGCCGCCGAACAGAGACAGCACCACCGCTTCAATGAGAAACTGCAGCAGCACGTCCCGGCCCCGGGCGCCGATGGCCAGCCGGATGCCGATTTCCCGGGTCCGCTCGGTCACGGACACCAGCATGATGTTCATGATGCCGATGCCCCCTACCAACAGGCTTACTGCGGCCACCGCTGCCAGCAGGGCCGTCAGAATCCGGGTGGTGCCGGTAAGGGTGGTCATGACTTCTTTCATGTCAAAG
>JAABSH010000073.1 GCA_011390465.1 Desulfobacteraceae bacterium | reverse complement strand
GGTTTTTTAACGAACAAAAACAGGGTTTTTTATGCAAAAAAATATCGAACAGACCGTGCTTTATCCCATCATGCATCCCCGGCACATTGCCGTTTTCGGGGCTTCCAACCGGTATGCCGCCATGGGCACCAATCTGCTGTCCTCTATTCAGGCCCTTGGATTTAACGGCACCCTTTATCCGGTGCATCCCAAAGAAAAAACCGTGCTCGGCCTGAAGGCCTGGCCGGCAGTGGCGGATCTCCCGGAAATTCCGGATCTGGCCCTTATTGTGCTGCCCACCGGCCTGGTGCCGGAAATTTTAGCGGCATGCGGAAAAAAAGGCATCCGGCAGGCGATTATTGTGTCCGGCGGATTCAAAGAGGTGGGCGGGGAAGGGATCGCCCTGGAACAACAGATTTGCGACATTGCAAACACCTACGGCATCCGGTTTGTGGGGCCAAACTGCATCGGTGTGGTCAATCCCCCTCATCAGTACAATGCCACCTATTTTCCGTATCAGCAGGGGCCGGGGTTTATCGGCATGGCCTCTCAGAGCGGCAGTTTTATTACCCATATGTTTGATTATCTTGCCCGGTCCGGACTGGGATATTCCGCCGGCATCAGTGTGGGCAATGAGGCCGACATTGATCTTGTGGACTGCCTGGAATATCTGGGGGCCTGTCCCCATACAAAAGTGATCTGCCTTTATATTGAAACCATTCGCCGGGGCCGGGCGTTCATTGACATGGCCCGGTCCATTGTGCCCCATAAACCCATTGTGGCCTATTATGTGGGGGGCTCTGAAGGCGGGAAAAAAGCCACCCTTTCCCATACCGGTGCCCTGTCCGGGCCGGACCGGCTCTATGACGGCGTGTTTCGTCAGAGCGGCGTGATCCGGGCGGGTTCCATTGAAGAGATGTTTGATTTCAGCCTCTGTCTGGGCCTTTGCCCCCTGCCTGCCGGAAACCGGGCCCTGGTTCAGACCCATTCCGGCGGCCCCGGAGCAGTGGCCGCGGATATGTGCAGCCGGGAAGGGCTGGCGCTTAATCCCATATCACCGGAGACCCGGGAAAAATTAAAAGCCTATGTGCCGCACACCGGCAGCACCGGCAATCCCGTGGACATCACCTATTCCAAAAACAGCATGGATTATTACATGTCCATTCCGGAAATCCTGATTGAGGATACGGCCTCCGATGCCATGCTGGCCTATTTTTTAATGCCCGGGCACGCCATCCGACGGGTCATGGAAGGGATGGGCATTACCGGAGAAACAGCGGCAGCGCAGGCCGAGACCTTTATTGACGAGCAGACCCGGCAGATCGCGGACAGAATAAAAAAATTTGCCAAACCTTATATCGGGTTTTCCTATTATACCCGGAACAACCGGTTTGTGCGAAACCTTCAGGACAGCGGCGTGGCGGTCCTGCCCAGCCCGGGCCGGGCCGCCCGGGCCCTGGCCGCCATGGTACGGTATACCCGGTACAGAAAGAAAATTCAATGTGCTGCCAGATGAAAAAAACCGGATGAAAAAAACCAGATGGGAAAAACCGGGGCCGGAAATGAAAATAACCGGCCCCTGTCTGTTTTTGATGCAACCGTAAAAAGTCAGATATAGACGGCAAAGAATCTGAACGTGTTACGAAGCCGTCATTCTTCGGGTACTTCAACTGCCGGCGCTTCCCGTTTGGCCATGGGAACATAGGCGGACTGGTTCAGGCCCGTGTAAATCTGACGGGGCCGGGTGATTTTCTGTTCTCTGTCGTCCATGTGCTCTTTCCACTGGGCGATCCAGCCCGGCAACCGGCCGATGGCAAACATCACCGGAAACATATTGGTGGGAATGTTCATGGCCCTGAGCAGAATGCCGCTGTAAAAATCCACGTTGGGATAGAGATTTTTTTCCACAAAATAGCTGTCGCTCAAGGCCACTTCTTCAAGGGCCTTGGCAATATCCAGCAGGGGATCGTTGATTCTCAGTTTGGGCAGCACCTTGTCGCAGACTTTTTTCATGATTTTTGCCCGGGGATCATAGGTCTTGTACACCCGGTGGCCGAATCCCATGAGCCGGAAGGAGCTGCGTTTATTCTTGGCCTTTTCCACTGCTTCTTTAATGCCGGCCCCTTTTTCATGAATCTGGGTGAGCATTTCTATCACCGCCTGATTGGCGCCGCCGTGGAGCGGCCCCCACAGCGCGGCAATGCCGGCGGAAATGGAGGCGTAGATATTGGCCCGGGCGCTGCCCACGGTTTTCACGGCGGATGTGGAACAGTTCTGTTCGTGGTCCGCGTGCAGAATCCAGAAAGTGTTCAGGGCTTTGACCACATCCTTGTCCAGCAGGTAGGGATTGACCGGGCTGTCGAACATCATGTTCAGAAAGTTGGCGCAGTAGGTGTAATCCGCCCGGGGATAGATGACTTTGTGGCCCCGGGATATTTTAAAGGACAGGGCCGCCAGGGTCCGGACTTTGGAGAGCAGGCGGATGAACACTTTTTCAAAATCTTCCTCCGTGTGGATGATTTCCGGGTAAAAGCTCCGCAGGGCGTTCACCATGGCGGACAGAATGCCCATGGGGTGCGACAGGCGGGGAAAATTGGAAAAAAAGATTTTCATGTCTTCATGCACCATGGACTGGTCGTTGAGCATGATGCTGGTCCGGGTCAGTTCCTTGCGAAGGGGCAGGTGGCCGTTGATGAGCAGAAAAGAAGTTTCCACAAACGATGATTTTTCCGCCAGCTGTTCTATGGGAATGCCCCGGTGGCGCAGGATGCCTTTTTCACCGTCCATGAATGTAATTTTGCTTTTGCAGCTGCCGGTATTGGCAAATCCCGGATCATAGGTAATGTAGCCGGTTTCTTTTCGAAGCGCCCGGATATCAACGGCTTTTTCGCCTTCCGTTCCCGTGATGACCGGCAGTCTCAGCTCTTTTCCGCCAATGATCAGTCTGGCATATTCTTTCATTGTTCCTTCCTTCATGTTGTTTTTATATAAACCGGAAATTAACAAATATATGGCAATCGGCCATATGGGTCAAGAAGGATTATTGTGAATTAATTGAGAAGGGATTTCCGGTAGATGCCGGCTTTGTTGATCATTTCCGCGGCATGGGTCCGAGTGGCAGAGGAGATGTCGTCGCCTGCGAGCATGCGGGCCGTTTCCAGCAGGCGCTGGTCCGGATCCAGGGGCGTGATCCGGGTAAAGGTCCGGTTTTGTTCAACATGTTTTGAAATTTGATAATGATGGTCCCCAAAGGCCGCGATCTGCGCCAGGTGGGTGATGCAGATCACCTGGGAGGCCGCGGCCAGACGGCAAAGTTTTTTGCCCACTTCCAGGGCCACTTCACCGCCAATGCCGGCATCCACTTCATCAAAGATCATGGTGCCGGAGGACGCGTCCGCCGCCAGAATGGATTTGAGCGCCAGCACCACCCGGGAAAGTTCGCCGCCGGAGGCGATCCGGGACAGGGGTTTTAAGTCTTCCCCCACGTTGGGGGCGATCATGAAGCAGACCTGTTCCGCCCCGGTTTCCGAAATCAGGGTGTCGCCGTCTTTAAGAAAATCAGAAGCATCGGCCGGTGCCGGGGTGGCGGAAAACGCAATGTCAAACCGTGTGTGGGGCATTTTAAGCCCGGATAATTCCGTTTCGATTTTTTCGGCAAACCCTGCGGCCAGTTCCCGCCGCCGCGCGGACAACTGCCGGGTCAGCCGGATCAGTTCCGTGTGCCGCCGGGAAAGTTCGGCTTTGGTGTCTGCGATGGCTGTGTCCAGGTCCGTGTGATCCCGGAGCCGGGCTTCCAGGGTTTCCGCATGTTCCAAAACCGCCTCCAGGGACCCGCCGTATTTGCGTTTGAGCCGGTTGATCAGGTCCAGGCGGGATTCAATCGCTTCCAGCCGGCTTTCATCAACCGCCAGGGTTTCCAGGTAGGCGTTCAGTTCCAAGGCAATATCTTCTATGCGAAAGCACGCGTCGCTGAAATTCACGGCCACCGGGTCCAGAGTATCGTCCAGGCGCGCAGCGGTTTCCAGCTGCCGCCGCATTTCCCCTAAACTTTCCGCAATGGCGCCGTCTCCGGTATACAGGGCATCCGTGATCCGGGCAACACTCTGAAACAGGGTTTCCGCATTTTTCAGCCGGGTCTGCTCCTTTTTTAACTGCTCATCTTCTCCGGGGGTGAGCGCGGCCTGTTCAATTTCAGTTTTCTGAAATTCAAACAGATCCATCTGCTCCAGGGTTTTTTGGCGGTCGGTGGTCAGCTGATTCAGTTTCCGGACAAGGGGCAGAATTTGATGAAAACGCTCATGCACCTGCTGCCGCAAGGGGAGAATATCGCCGAACTGGTCCAGAATCATAAGGTGGCGGGCGGTGTTGAGCAACTGCTGGTGTTCATGCTGGCCGGAAATGGCGGCCAGGTTTTCCGTGACCTGGTTCAAAAGCTGCATGGTGCTGAGGCGGCCGTTAAGGTAGATGCGGTGCCGGTCATTATTTGAAATGACCCGCCGGATCAGAAGCTCGCTGCCGGTCTCAATTTCCTGGTCCGCCAGCAGAAAGATGGCGGGGCTGGCCGGGGGAAGGTGAAACAGGGCTTCAATTTCAGCTGCTTCCGCGCCCGTGCGGATCATTTTCGCGGTGGCGCGGCTGCCCAGAAGCAGATTGATGGCATTGATGATGATGGATTTTCCAGCCCCGGTTTCCCCGCTTAAAATGGTGAGCCCGTCTCCAAACTGAACCCTCAGATCGTCAATAATGGCAAAATTTTTTATGGACAGTTCAGTGATCATGATGATCCGGCCATAAGCGGGCGCTGTTTTTGTTGTTTTCTGTTGCCGGCAGGGGGCAGAAGTCCGAAGCGGAAGGGGCGGGGATGCAGGGTGCAATGGTGTCCAGAATAGCGCTGAGGTTTCGTTCCAGCACGGAATAGGAATAAAACCGGCGGGCCACGTTATAATTGTGGCAGACCATGTTTTTGCGCCGGAGCGGGTCTTTGAGGACTTTTTTGGTCTCCTCCACGGCCCTGCGGGTAACATATCCGTCCAGTTCAATCACATCGAATCCCTTGGGTTTGATGTCCAGGGAAAAAATGGCATAGGTATTGACCACAATGGGTTTTGAAAAATAAATGGCTTCCAGAAAGGCATTGCCGAATCCTTCGATGTCAGAGGGATAGGTCACCAGATCCGCGTGGGGGTAGATATCGTAAAGGGTATAGATTTTTTCGCCTTTTTTTGTCAGGCCCCGTTTTTCCCCAATGCACCGGGACACGAAAATGGTGTCCACATTCATGAGTCGGGAATATTCCCTGATCCGGTTTTGATAGTCATAGCCTTCGTCTCCGGAGGCATGGGAAATCACCAGCTTGGCCTTCATTCCCAGACGGCTCACCAGTTCAATGGCGTGTTCGATGCCTTTTCGTTTGATCACGCGGGTGGGCTGGAGAATCAAATATTCATCATCCGCGATGCCCAGATTTTTGCGCACATCGGCGGCGTAATCGTCTACCGGCGGCGGGGGATTGTCAAAATCCATGACATTGGGCACGATAGACGAGGAAACCCCGGTGCGCAGGCCGAGCTGTTCATCTGCCACGGAGTTGATGACCACATGATGAATGGTGGAAAGCCGGGGCGGAAATGCCATGTGCAGATAATCCCAGACCGCGTTGGTCAGAAAACGGGTCCGCTCCCAGTAGAAATCATGGTGATGGGCAATCACCGGCATGCCGGTTTCGGCAATGATCTCCGTGATGGCCACCCCCAGGGGAATGTTCAGGGGAATGGTCAGGGCGTTTTCCACCACCAGCATATCAATATGGAACCGGCTGATGAATGCATAGAGGTCGTCTTTGATTTCGCCCCGGATTTCATGGGCTTTCCGGGTGGTGGAGCGTTTCCGGGTGCGGTGGCCAAAGGTGTTTTTATAAATTTTATGGATTTCAGGATGGCTGAAATGGGATTTTTTGGATAAAAATGAGACTTCCGGCGGGGTGTCCAGTTCACCGGCAAAATAAAAACATTTGAAATTTTTTTTTTCAAAAATTCGGGCCCATTTGATGGTTTCCAGTGATACCCCATCGGTTCCGGCGATGCGGGTTGAAACAAACCCCACATGTTCACGGTTTGTGCAGAAAAAACAGGTACAGTTTTCATCATGTTCCATGAATTTTTCCTTATACCCCGGATAATCCTTTTAAAAGAATGAAAAAAATTGACTGCCTTGGGGAACCGGCATACATTACCGGATATTATAGAGGAGTTGTCAAACTTGTCAAGGAAACAGAAACTGCGGGCAGCGCCCCGGTATGCGGAGTTTTATTATAAGATGAAGGTTGCGGTAGAAGAGAAGCCCCCGGCGGATGTGGTGTATCAGCTGCTGGGGCGGGTGAAGGCGGAACTGAGAAACATTGAAACAGAAGATGCCGCGCAGCTGGCCCTGTGCCGCATCAAGCCCCGGAATGACGCCCCGTTGAACACACCGGTGATCCTGGTCCACGGGTCGTATTCCTCCCGAAGATTCTGGGGGTCGGATAAAGGCCAGGGGCTGGGGGTGTTTTTGGCGGACCAGGGTTTTGATGTCTGGATTCCGGAGCTCAGAGGCCACGGCCAGTCGCCCAAGGGAGCGGATTTTTCCAGAATTACCGCCGAAGCGCAGATCCGGTATGATCTTCCGGCCATTCAGGCAGCGGTATTTGCGGCAACCGCAAAACCGGCCTTCTGGATCGGCCATTCTTTTGGCGGACTTTTTATCCTTGCGTCGCTTTCCATGGGATGGCTGGACCAGGATAAGGTGCGCAGTGTGGTGAGTTTTGGCTCTCAGATTACCCATGGGGACCGGTATCTTAAGTTTCCGCCCCTGGCATGGGCACTGACCGCTGCGCTGCGAATGAGCGGGCGATTTCCCGCCCCCTGGCTGGGTCTGGGGCCGGAGCCGGAAGCAGCCGGCACCATGATTGAAATTATCGGCTGGAAAAAGTTCCGGGGCCAGTGGAGAACCTCAGACGGCCGGTCCTACTGGGACGGGCTGGCGGATATTACCGTGCCGGTGATGACATACGCGGCAGCAGATGATAAAAATGATCCCCCGGCCGGGTGCCGGAAGATTCACAAGCTGCTGGGCAGTGCGGATAAGATGTTTATGACCCTGGGCCGGGACACGGGTTTTTCAAAAGATTACGATCATGTGGGCATGGTGGTGAGCAAAGCGGCGCAGAAGGAAGTGTGGCCGGACCTGGTGGGCTGGCTCAAAGACCGCATTTAACCTGGCTGCGAAAAAAAGAAAAAAATCATGACGTATGAAACCCATGATGCATAACCTAAAAAGTCAAACCGGCGGGGTGGTTTTCCGGGCCGTGGTTATTTTGTTTTTGATTTTAATCGCCGGGTTCGGCGGGCTGGTGTTGTACGGGTCCAAATCCATCTATGACCTGTTTGAAAATAACCAAAAATTAAAGCAGGCCATTGCCAATCTCACCCGGGAGGAGCAGATCGGGTATGCAAAAGTCGTTTATCAGGAAAAAATTGACAAAACGCTTTACACCACATTGAAATTTGTGGAAACCGCCCGGGGCAATCCGCTCGAAACCGTGCTGGAACGGGAATACACCATTCCCGGGGATGTGGTTTTTTTTGACGCCCTGATTGTGAGTTTTCACAATGATCAGATCATGACCGGTGAAAAAAAGGCCCTGTATCTGTGGCGGCGGGTGTACGGCGAAACCATGGCGCCGTCCCAGGGCTTTCCCATTGAAACCCCCTCCCGTCCGCCCCGGCGGTATGGGGATTTTCCATGGGGAGTGACCGGGCCGGACCGGGAAATGTTCTGGGAAGCTGTGTGGGAACTTGCGGATGACCCGGATTTTCTGAAACAGCACGGCATCAAAGCGGTTTATGGCAATGCGGTGTATAAAAAATTGCGGCCCGGACTGATTTATGTGTTTAAGATCAGCGCCACCGGCCGGGTTTATCCGGAGATGGTGCCGGATATTTGAAATCCCGTAATGCGGTGGAAATCTGTTAAAATGATAAAAACCGGTAGTTCCTGCGGCCAAGCAATTTCACAATGCCGCATTTTATAAATGATGGACTTGGCGTAAAAGGAGTAAACGATTATGAAAACAAAAAAAATGCAGGTTGCCGTTTCCGTGATGGTGTTTTTGCTGGCACCTTTTTTTGTCGTCAGTGCGGGTGCCGAAACAGCAGAGGGCGCAGGGGCCATGGATCTGGTGGGGATGCTGATCAGCCAGCTGGGCGTGACCGAGCCCCAGGCCAAGGGCGGGGCGGGATCGTTGTTTGACATGGCCAAAGGGGCACTTCCGGAATCTGACTGGACCCAGGTGGCGTCCGCAATTCCGGGCGTGAAAGATCTTATCGGCGCAGCTCCTGCCGTGTCTGAAGCCACTGCTGAGAAGTCCGATAAGCTGTCCGGTCTGACCGGCGGGTTGGGGGCCGTTACCAAGGCGGTGGAAAGTGCCAACACGTTTGCCGCGGTGAATGACCAGTTCAAGCAACTGGGCCTGAATACGGATAGGGTTTCCCAGTTTGTGCCGGTGATTCTTTCCTTTACCGAGTCCACGGGAGGTGAGCAGGTGATGAATATTTTGAAATCCGTATGGAAATAAAATCAGTAAAGGTGATGGATGACGGGAAACGATTTGCGCGCGTTGTTTAGCGATGAAAAAATGAATGAAAAATACCAGCGTATTCTGGAAAGCCTCGAAGACGGGTATTTTGAAGTGGACATTAGCGGCAACCTGACGTTCTTCAACAACGCCCTTGCCATTATTCTTGAGTATCCGTCCGCGGAATTGACCGGCATGAACTATCGTCGCTTTATGGACGCGGAAACCGCTAAAGAGATGTTTCAGACGTTTACCCGGGTCTATACCACTGGAAGTCCGTTAAAAGGGGTTGAATGGAAAATCATAGGGAAAAACGGTGCCGGCCGCTATGTGGACGCCTCGGTTGCGTTGCTTTGTGACCGGGGCGGAAAAATTACCGGTTTCAGCGGATTTGCCCGGGATGTCACCGACCGCCGCCTGACCCGGAAATTTCTCAAAGAAAGCGAAGACCGCTATCGCCAGATTTTTGAAGCCGCACCCATCGGGATTTTTCAATATGATATCAAAGGCGTTATCCTGACGTGCAACCCGGCTGGCGCAGCCATCAACAATGCACCCATCGGGAAATTGGTCGGATTTAATCTTTTGAAAAATGCCGGTGATGCGGATATCAGAAGTGCCGTTGCGCAATCCCTTGCCGGATTGCCAGGGCAATTCGAAGGGCACTATACCTCGGTGATCAGCGGGCGCAACCGTTACATTAAGGCGAATTTTGTGCCGGTATTTTCCGCCAATGAAACCATAGTGGGTGGCATGATGGTGGTGGAAGATCTCACGGAACGAAAGCAAGCCGAAGACGCGCTCTCGCGGAGTGAGCAGGAGCGGGCCGTTCTTTTGGCCCGCACCAATGATCTGGCCGTGCTGCTGGACCCCGCGGGCACCATTGTCAACACCAATGAAAAATTTGCAAACCGGTTTGACACCGCCGCATCGACAATGATCGGAAAATGTGTCTGGGATTATTTTCCCGAACCCAACCGGAGCAACCGGAAATACCACTTCGATCAGGTGCTGGCCACAGGCAAAACCGTTGAGATGGAAGACGAGCGGGAAGGAATCTGGCATTACTCCAAACTCTGCCCGGTGCCGGATGCTTCCGGCAAACTGGTCTGGGTGGCGGTCTTTGCCCGGGATATCACGGAACAAAAGGTGGCTGAGGCCGCCCTGCGCCACAGCGAAGCCAGATACCGGAGCCTTGCGGAAAACAGCCCGGGCATGATCCTGTTGATTGATCCGGACGGCATCTGCCGGTATGTATCCTCGTCTGTTGAAAAAATTATGGGATTTTCCCCGGAAACAGTGCTGGGCGCCCGGCCGGAGGATTTTTTATTGCCGGAAGAGGCCGACGCCGCCCTGGCCATTGCCGCCCGAACCCTGAAAGGCGAGGCGATTCGAAATTTCGAGGTGCGGGTTCGCAGAAAAGACGGCAGCTTTGCAGTTGTTGAATGGGAGGGGTCCCCCATTTATGAAGCGGGCCGCGTTGCTCATGCTCAGTTTCTCGGCCGGGATGTGACGGACCGGAAAATCGCGGAAGAAAAATTAAGAGCATCCCGCCGGCAGTTGCAGAAACTTTCCACGCATCTTCTCACCAGCCGGGAGCAGGAACGGGCGGGAATCGCCCGGGAAATCCACGATGATCTGGGCCAGACCCTGACCGCGATAAAGATGAATGCCTGTTGGCTGAAAAACCAGATTCCCGGGGACCGGACGCAATTGATCGACCGGACCGAGGATGCCATCCGCCTGGTGGATTCTGCTATTCAGACGGTGAGACGCATATCCTCGGAACTCCGTCCCGGTCTGATCGATGATCTTGGCCTTTCCGCAGCCATTGAATGGCTGGCCGCGAGCTATAAAAAGCGCAGCGATATCAATATTCATGTGAGCGTTACACCCGAAGAGATTATTCTTAACGACACCTATTCCATCGCGCTTTTCCGGGTATTTCAGGAATCGCTGACCAATGTGATCCGGCATTCAGAGGCCACGGAGGCATGGGTGGCATTATCAAGAAAAAGCGATGCCGTCACCCTGGTGATAACGGATAACGGGATCGGCATTACGGAAAACGCGCTGTCCAAAAAGGAATCCTTCGGCCTGATCGGCATGCGGGAACGCGTTCATGCCCTGGGGGGAAAAATCAGTGTTTTTAAAATGCCGGCCGGCGGCACCCGGGTGTCTGTGCAGGTGCCGATTTCAAACGGTCGTTGACGGCTGGCGAAAGGCTATTGCACCAGCATGTTTTTAATGGCGTAATGGATTAATTCCGCGTTGTTTTTCAGGCCCATTTTCTGCATGACCCGGGACCGGTACGTGCTTATGGTTTTTTCGCTTAAAAACAGATTCTCCGCAATTTCTTTGATGGTCTGGCCCGTGCCCAGCATGCACAAGACCTGATATTCCCGGTCAGACAAGGCTGCATGGGCCGGTGCGTCTTCACCAGAGAGCATTATATTGGCAAGGCTTTCCGCAATATCCAGGCTGATGTATTTCCCGCCGCCGACAATTTTACGGATGGCTTTTTTCAACTCCGCCGGCGCGCTTTCTTTGTTCAGATACCCTGCCGCCCCGGCTTTCATCAGCCGCACCGCGTACTGTTCAACCGGATGCATGCTCAGAATCAGCACCTGGACAGCAGGCCGGTATTTTTTAATTTTTTTTAATGTATCCAGCACATTCGGGCCGGGCATGGTGATGTCCAGCACCACCGCATCACAGTCAGCGGCTTTTAGTTTCCGCAGCAGTTCTTCGCCGTCACCGGCTTCATCAATTGCAACCATATCTCTGGTATCAGCGATAATCTGTTTCAGTCCTTCCCGGACAACGGCGTGATCATCGGCAATCATCAGTTTTATCATTTTACGTCCCTGTTTACATTCCCTTTCAGCTTTCACCTTCGCGCTTCTTTTACAAACCCATATATTCTTCAACTGTTGGAATTTTTCCACCCACTGCACATGCCGCCGCCAGCCGGGCCGATCCAAGATACACATGGGTGTTATCCCCCATGCGGTGGGGAAAATTCCGGGTGGACGTGGACATGACCGTGGTGCCGTCGGCAACGCGTGCCTGATTGCCCATGCAGAGAGAGCACCCCGGTGTTTCAATGCGTGCGCCGGCAGTGCCGAATATACTGAACAGCCCTTTGTTTTTAAGGGCCAGGGCGTCGATCCGGGTGGGGGGCGTCATCCACAGCCGTACGGGCAGGTTTTTCCGGCCGGTCAGAATTTCAGCGGCTTCTTCAAAATGGGCCGGCCCGGTCATGCAGGAGCCGATAAATACCTCCTGAACCGGCGTGCCTGCCACCGCGCTCAAGAGGCGCACATCATCCGGATCATTGGGGCAGGCCACAATGGGCTCCCGGATTTCGGAAAGATTGACCTCAACCGTGGCGGCATATTCCGCATCCGCGTCCCGGGTTAGCAGTTCGGGTTTTTCAAGCCATGCTTTCATTTCGTCAATGCGCTGGCGCAGCGTGTCGGCATCGCCATATCCCCCATCAATCAGGCGGGTTAAAATGCCGATGTTTTCCCGCAGATAGTCTGCCACGGCGTCCGTGGACAGGGCAATGGTGGCGGCCGCTGCGGAGCGTTCCGCAGACGCGTTGGTCAGTTCATAGGCCTGGGCTGCGGAAAGATCGGGCAAGCCTTCAAATTCAATGATCCGTCCGGAAAAAATATTTTTTTTGCCTTCTTTTTTCACGGTCAAAAGACCCTGCTGGATCGCGGCATAGGGCACGGCATTCACCACATCCCGCAGGGTGATCCCCGGCTGAAGCGTGCCGGTGAAGCGGACCCGCACGGATTCCGGCATGTCCAGCGGCATGAACCCCAGGGCCGCGGCAAAGGCAATGAGCCCGGAACCTGCCGGGAAACTGATGCCAATGGGAAACCGGGTATGGGAGTCCCCGCCCGTGCCCACGGTGTCCGGCAGCAGCATGCGGTTGAGCCAGGCATGGATAATGCCGTCCCCGGGCAGGAGGGAGACCCCGCCCCGGTCCTGGATAAAATCGTGCAGGCTGTTTTGCATTTCAATATCCACGGCCTTGGGATAGGCCGCAGTATGGCAGAAAGACTGCATCACCAGGCCCGCGGAAAATTTGAGACAGGCCAGTTCCTTGATTTCATCCCGGGTCATGGGGCCGGTGGTATCCTGGGAACCCACCGTGGTAATTTTGGGCTC